>CAKQDJ010000047.1:0-1594 GCA_934229205.1 uncultured Streptococcus sp. | reverse complement strand
GAGGAAAGTAAGAAGTCATCAAGTGATTCCGACCAGAACGAAACTGTTCCAGACGAAGAATCATCCGAAAAAGAAGAGAAATCTAAAAAGGATGATCCTAAAGTCAAAGAAGAAAAGAAGAAGAAAAAAGAAAAACCAGAGAAACCAGCCAAGCCTAAAATTGCGCCTGTTCATATTTGGCGAGCTGTGAGTATCTTGGTACCCAGTGTCCTGGTCCTCCTTTTTTCAGTCTATCTGTTGACTCCACTTTCGACCATCAAAAATATCGATGTTAAGGGAAATAGTAACACGCAGGCGGATGACATCAAACAGGCTTCTGGAATTCAAGATAGTGACTATACTTTAGCTCTATTGTTGGATAAGGAAACATACGCTGAGCGAATCAAGTCGAATCATTGGATAGAATCGGCAAAGATTGACTATCAATTTCCGACTAACTTTACGATTGAGGTTAAGGAATTTGATATTGTCGGTTATTATGTGTCTGGTGAAGAGTATTATCCTATTCTGTCTAGTGGTACAGTAGAGTCAACTCCTGTTGATCGCTTAAACTTACCTGAGACTTATCTGACAGTTACCTTTAACGATGAGCAGCAGGTTAAAGAACTGATAACGGGATTGTCTACTATCAGTGAGGATATCAAGAGTCAAATCCAGAAAATCGAATTAGCACCGAGCAAGGCAACAGCAGATCTTTTAAAAATTACTATGCTGGACACAGATGAGATTTTGGTTCCCTTGTCAGAATTGAGCAAGAAATTGCCTTATTACAGCAAAATCAAGCCCCAATTGACAGAACCGAGTGTAGTCGATATGGAGGCTGGAGCATACAGCTATACCATAGCGGATAAATTGATAGAAGAGGCTGAGGAAAAAGCCAAACAAGAGGCCAAGGAAGCTGAGAAGAAAAAACAGGAAGAAGAAAAGAAAAAACAAGAAGAACAGGGAAGTCAAACGAGCCAGCAATCACAGAGTCGTTAGACTAACTTTTCCTCTTGATTTTGAATGGTATAGAAGTCTAGTTTCGAGTTTTTGCTTGACAAGTCCTACTATAAATAATAGAATAGAAAAAAACCTTTAAAGCAGTCCAGAGAGGCAGCTAAGGTTAGACGGTGAAAGGGTGGAGACTACCCATTTTTCGTGGAACCTTGCTGTTGGCAGGTTCCTTTTTTCGTGGTTTGTTTTTGACCATACTCTCTTGCTCGCAAAGGTAAAAGGAGAAAAGTATGCGTGAACATCGTCCAGTTATTGCTCTTGATTTTCCTAGTTTTGAGGCGGTCAAGGAATTTTTATCTCTTTTCCAGGCAGAAGAAAGTCTTTATCTAAAAGTAGGGATGGAGCTTTATTATGCGGAAGGTCCGGGAGTTGTCCGTTATTTGAAGTCATTGGGGCATAGTGTCTTTCTGGATCTCAAGCTACATGACATTCCAAATACAGTCAAATCTGCCATGAAGGTCTTATCTCAGCTTGGTGTAGACATGACCAATGTTCATGCTGCTGGTGGTGTGGAGATGATGAAGGCGGCGCGTGAAGGTCTGGGGACACAAGCCAAATTGATCGCTGTGACCCAGCTTACATCAACGTCGGAAAGCCA
>CAKQDJ010000046.1:0-1632 GCA_934229205.1 uncultured Streptococcus sp. | reverse complement strand
ACAGACGCTGAGCGCGAGGTCATGGCAGGAGAAACCGTTCCGGTTGTTCTAGAAGCCTTCAAAGCGAAACTAGAAGCAATGACAGATGAGGAATTTGTGACAGAAAACATCTTCCCGCAAATCAAAGCAGTCCAAAAAGAAACAGGCATTAAAGGAAAAAACCTCTTCATGCCGATTCGTATTGCTGTATCAGGTGAAATGCATGGACCAGAACTTCCAGATACGATTTACCTATTAGGTCGTGAAAAATCTATCCAGCATATCGATAACATGCTCAAAGAGATTTCTAAGTAAAAAGGACTTCCAATGGATACTTGGGAAAAGATGTATGAAGAAGCACGAACCTTATTCAATCCCCATGAAGTTTCTGACTTTGTTTATGCTAACCATGTTGTTGCTGCGATAGAAGCAGAAGATGGTCAAATCTTCACAGGATTCTGTATGGAGGGCACTTGTGGCGTTTTTCATCTTTGTGCAGAACGAGCGGCTCTCTTCAATATGTATCAATTTTCAGGACAAACTAAAGTTAAGAAAATCCTCGCCTTTCGAGATAAACCTCCCTACGGCGAAGGATCAGGTATGCCCTGTGGCGCATGCAGAGAATTTCTCTTAGAATTGAATGCTGAAAATAAAGAAGCAGAGTTCATGATGGACTACAAAACAAGAAAAACAATCAAAGTTGCCGAGTTAATCCCATACTGGTGGGGAGAGGAACGTGCGACTAATTGGCAAGATAAATAGAAGGAGTCAGTTTTACTGGCTCTTTTCCCTTATTATGTGACTATTAGTCCGTCTCGCTCCGTAAGGTGCTAGACCAATAAACCACCCGCTATGCGGGTGCGCGTCGAAGGTTATATCAAAAAACTCCAAACGCGATAACAATAAAGGTGTTCAAGCCAATTGTAAAGCGAAAGGAGAAAAATATGGCACAAAAGGCACATAGTTTATCACGCACAAAGTGGATGTGTAAATATCACATTGTGTTCGCCCCTAAGTATAGACGAAAAATCATTTATAATCAATATCGAAGTAGTTTGGGAGAAATATTCCACCGATTATGTAGTTATAAAGGTGTTGAGATTATCGAAGGACACTTAATGCCTGATCATGTACATAAGTTAGTAAGTATTCCACCAAGGATAAGTGTTTCAAGTTTCATGGGTTATTTAAAAGGCAAAAGTGCACTCATGATGTTTGACAAACACGCCAACCTCAAGTACAAGTTTGGTAACCGACATTTTGGGGCAGAAGGTTACTACGTGAGTACAGTAGGACTTAATAAAGCCGCAATTAGGAAATATATCCAAGAACAGGAAAAATATGATATAGCACTAGATAAATTAAGTGTAAAAGAATATGAGGATCCCTTTAGGGATAGTGGTAAGTAGTATCAAGGTCTCTTTAAGAGGCAAGTGACGAGTCAAGAGCAATAAGGCTTGAACAACGTGAAAGCCAGCGTCTTTAGGCGCTGGCTGGTGATTTGGGCTTATAGCCCTGGTGCAAACCACCCGTTAGACGGGTGGTTATGATTTTTTCAGAATTTCGGTAAAGAGGTAAAAAAGATCTTGACAAAGGAGGAAAAGTAGGTATAATAGAAAGAGTTGAAAAGCTCAAGGTCCGTTGGTCAAGGGG
>CAKQDJ010000045.1:0-2393 GCA_934229205.1 uncultured Streptococcus sp. | reverse complement strand
GATATCGAAGCCTTGATTCAAAAACGCCAAGAAGCGCGTGTCAATCGTGACTTTGCGACAGCAGACCAAATCCGTGATCAACTAGCTGCTCAAGGGATTAAGCTACTTGATACCAAGGATGGAGTGAGGTGGACACGTGATTGATGTCAATCTCATTAACGGGATTGCGCTAGCTTTTGAAGGGGATGCGGTTTATTCCATGTATATTCGCCGTCACCTCATCCTCAAAGGCATGACCAAGCCCAATAAACTCCACCAAGAGGCGACCAAGTATGTCTCGGCCAAGGCTCAGGCTCGCCTGATTTCCCTGATGTTGGAGGAGCAAGTCCTGACGGAAAAAGAAGAAGAAATCTATAAACGTGGTCGCAATACCAATAGTCACACAAAGGCTAAAAATGCTGATGTCGTGACTTATCGTATGTCTACTGGATTTGAAGCAGTCATGGGCTATCTCCATTTGACAGAAAATGTGGAGCGCTTAGAAACCTTAATCTCTTGGTGCATCCAAAAAGTGGAGGAGTAGAAATGCTTGCAAAAGAATTACTAGACTGGTTTCCTGAGGCTCAGATTTCAGATCAGCCGATAGAGAAGCCAGGATATCTTACTCTTCCTCTGTCTTCACAGCAGTGGCTTTTACTGGAAGAGAATAATCTCACTGAGCGTGAAAAGCAGTTAATTTCCCTTTTGACCCAGCAGGAGCAGGCTCGTTCGCTCAATCCTTGGTATTCCTATCTGATTGAGGGGAAGGGGCAGGCGCCTCAAACTTTTAAAAAGCTTCAGCTGGTTTATTGCCATCTATCCTATTACCAACAGGAAAATCTAGCCTCTTGGCTGGATATGATGCAGACTCTCTTTCCTAACTGCCAGACAGTGTTGCAGGTCGGAGTTCAGGACTATGTTTTTGTTCTCCAGCAAGATAAATACAGCCCAGTTCGCTCAATCTTGTCCGATACGATTGAGGCAGTGGAGTACGACTTTGGTCTTCGTCTATCTATCATGTTGGGGCAGGTCTGGTCACAGACTGGATATCAGGCTCTGTCAGATTTAATCCAAGCAGAGCGGGACTTGTTTAAGACTTGGTGGCGTCAAGGACATCAAGGTGTTCATACTTTTTCCCAGCTCTATCTTTGGAGTATGGGAGAAAGACTTGTGGACCTGAGAGTCATTAAAGAATACCTACACCAGATGATTTTGGATCAGGATCAGATTCAGGAAATTATCCTTTCTCTCTGGGAAAATAGTGCTGTCCTAACTAAAACAGCCCAGCAACTCTATCTGCACCGCAATTCTCTTCAATACAAGATTGACAAATGGGAAGAATTGACAGGGCTTCAGTTGAAGGAGTTAACGGACCTTACCTTGTGTTATCAGTTGATTTTACCAGATATTCTCTAAAGTTTTGTGCAAGTTGCACAGAACTTTTTTATTTTTTTGGTCACCTTGCCATAGAAATGTAAAGCGTTTTCATTTATAATAAAACTATCAAAATATAAAAGGAGTTCACCTTCCATGGTAGAATTAAATCTTAAAAACATTTACAAAAAATATCCAAACAGCGAACACTACTCAGTTGAAGACTTCAACTTGGACATCAAAGACAAAGAATTTATCGTTTTCGTAGGTCCTTCAGGATGTGGTAAATCAACAACTCTTCGTATGATTGCTGGTCTTGAAGACATTACAGAAGGTACTGCATCTATCGATGGCGTGGTTGTCAACGACGTAGCTCCAAAAGACCGTGACATCGCCATGGTATTCCAAAACTACGCTCTTTACCCACACATGACTGTGTATGACAACATGGCTTTTGGTTTGAAATTGCGTAAGTACAGCAAAGAAGACATCGACAAACGTGTGCAAGAAGCAGCAGCAATCCTTGGTTTGAAAGAATTCTTGGATCGTAAACCAGCTGACCTTTCAGGTGGTCAACGTCAACGTGTTGCCATGGGGCGTGCAATCGTCCGTGATGCAAAAGTATTCTTGATGGACGAACCTTTGTCAAACTTGGATGCCAAACTCCGTGTATCTATGCGTGCTGAAATTGCGAAGATTCACCGTCGTATCGGTGCTACAACTATCTACGTAACCCACGACCAAACAGAAGCGATGACACTTGCAGACCGTATCGTTATCATGTCAGCAACTAAGAACCCTGCTGGTACAGGTACTATCGGACGTGTTGAACAAATCGGTACTCCTCAAGAAGTTTACAAAAACCCAGTTAACAAATTTGTAGCAGGATTTATCGGAAGCCCAGCTATGAACTTCATCAATGTAAAATTGGTTGGTAGCGAAATTGTTTCTGACGGTTTCCGTTTGAAAGTGCCAGAAGGTGCTTTGAAAGTTCTTCGTGACAAAGGCTACGAAGGAAAAGAATTGATCTTCGGTATTCG
>CAKQDJ010000044.1:0-2767 GCA_934229205.1 uncultured Streptococcus sp. | reverse complement strand
CAAAAAAACTCCAATTACAAACGAGAATTAGAGTTTACCTTACAAGATTAGACAGTTCTTTTCGACATACGAAAAAAACCTTTTCACATTTCCCTTCGCCAGTATTAACTGTATCAGGTTCAATGGGTATCATCTCAGCCTAAGGCACCCCAAATGTCTTTATTATTTAATTACTGGACCAGTATAACAGAATTTGAAAGCCCTAGCAAGATATTTGACTGAAAAATATATTTATATAGTTTCTAATAACGATTTATTCTTTCTATACACAAAGAAAAACCTCCACATCAGGTGGAGGCCTTCTACTTTATCAATACAATTTTAAGTCACGAGGGTCGACTGGGAAGGTTGGGTTGTATGGGTTATGACGGAGTTTGAAGTGTTTGACATCCTCAATAGTCTGAGTTCCAGATAACTGCATGACTGTCTTCAATTCTGCATTCAAGTGCTCAAAGACTTGACGCACACCAACACTACCTCCAAGAGCCAAACCATAGATCACAGGGCGACCAATAGCTACCAAGTCTGCTCCTGAAGCCAAGGCTTTAAAGACGTGCTGACCGCGACGAACACCAGAGTCAAAGACAATTGGTACACGTTTATCAACTGCTTCAGCCACTTCTTGAAGCGAGTCAAAGGATGCTGGTCCACCGTCGATTTGGCGGCCACCGTGGTTGGTTACCCAGATACCAGAAGCACCTGCGGCAAGCGAACGTTCAACGTCCTCACGGCATTGTGGCCCCTTGACATAAACAGGAAGTCCTGAGTATGCAGCAATAAATTCTACATCGCGTGGAGACAAGCGTTGTTTGGCTGATTTGTAAACAAAGTCCATTGATTTACCAGCACCTTCTGGCAGGTATTCCTCAACAATTGGCATACCAACGGGGAAGACAAAACCATTGCGCTTGTCGACCTCACGATTGCCCCCTACAGTTGCATCCGCCGTCAAGACAATCGCTTTGTAGCCTTCAGCCTTCACACGGTCCATGATATGGCGGTTGATCCCGTCATCCTTACTAAAGTAAAATTGGAACCAATGAGGTGTCCCTTGAAGAGCTTCCGTAATTTCTGGAAGGTCAACGGTAGAGTAGGAACTAGTTGTATAGAGAGAACCAAATTCATGCACACCACGCGCAGTAGCTACTTCCCCCTGCTCATTTGCCAATTTATGAGCCGCAACAGGCGCCATAATAATTGGTGAAGATAATTTTTCACCTGCAAATTCAATCTCTGTACTTGGATTTTCAACATCACAAAGCGTATGAGGAACGATCAGTTTGTGGTTAAAGGCACGGATGTTCTCGCGTAAAGTGAAAGTATCCTCTGCTCCACTAGCGATATAACCAAAGGCAGCTTTAGGAATGACTTGTTGCGCCATTGGCTCCAAATCATATGTATTGATGAAATCTACAGGCCCTTCTGCATTGCTTGTTTTATATGACATAAAGTGTCCTCCTTATTAAGTAAGCGTTTACTTTTTTCTTACATAAATATCTTAACTCTTTTTCAGAATCCTTTCAAAAAATTTGTCTGGAAATTTCAAACTAATTATCTGAATATGCCCCCAAAAAAGAGAGGACTCTCATTCTACCATTATCCTATATTCTTCTTTACCTTTAGGGAGCTTTGTTTTATTGCCCACATATAAAAAATCAGATAATCCTAGTGACTACCTGATTTTTTACTTTTAAGCGTTTTGCCAATTTTCTTGGTCTTCCTTAAAGCGTTTTAGGAGAGCGAGTCCTTCTGGCGTGATATAACCTTCTTCTTGGGCTAGATGGATCAGCTCACTGTAGTTAGAAAGCGTCACAAGTTTGACACCTGCATCTGAGAAGTTCTTATCTGCTTTTGGCAATTGGTAGCTGAAAATCGCTACAACTCCAAGCACATCTGCTCCTTCTCGTTTAGCGGCTGCTACGGCTTCAAGAACTGAACCACCCGTTGAAATGAGGTCTTCAACAACAACCATCTTTTGCCCCTGAGCTACACGGCCTTCGATTTGGTTACCAGCTCCGTGGTCTTTTGGTTTGCTACGGATGTAGGCAAAAGGCAAGTTCATCTTGTCAGCGATGATAGCTCCGTGTGGAATTCCTGCTGTCGCAGTTCCTGCAACCACTTCTACTTCTGGAAATTCTGCTTTAATAGCTTCCACAAAACCATTTTCAATTAGGGTACGAGTCTCTGGATAGGCTAGCGTCACACGGTTATCAGTATAAATCGGCGATTTGATACCAGATGCCCAAGTGAAAGGCTCTTCTGGTTTAAGGTAAACTGCCTGAATTTTCAAGAGGTGGCTAGCGATATCTTTAGCAAGTGTCATAGTATTCTCCTTTTGTTTTTATAATCTATTTCTTTAATTTCAGTCTTGGTTCCATTCATCCTTGATAGCATGATAAGCTGCAACAGGATCCTCAGCTTGGGTAATGGGACGTCCTACTACGATATAGTCACTACCGATTTGATAAGCATCCGCTGGCGTCATGACGCGTTTTTGGTCTCCAACCGCAGCTCCCGCCGGACGAATTCCCGGTGTCAGACAGATAAAATCTGGATTGGTGGCTTCTTTGATGAGTTGCACTTCCTGAGCCGAGCAAACGACACCGTCCAAGCCCGCTTCAGCTGTCTTCTTAGCATAGTGAATCACAGACTCTTGCAGACTGGTTTGGATATTTTGAAAATCCTGCATTTGGCTTTCCGACGTTGATGTAAGCTGGGTCACAGCGATCAATTTGGCTTGTGTCCCCAGACCTTCACGCGCCGCCTT
>CAKQDJ010000043.1:0-2972 GCA_934229205.1 uncultured Streptococcus sp. | reverse complement strand
ACAGCGAGTGTATGCTTGAGTAGAGAACTTCGCTGGGCGTTTGTTCTTAGCAATCATAGATTTTTTAGCCATTAGTTATACCTCCTATATTATTTTGCAAAAGGCATTCCAAGGCCTGTAAGCAATGCACGTGACTCTTCGTCAGTGTTAGCAGTTGTTACGATAACGATGTCAAGACCACGAGTTTTGTCAACGTCATCAAAGTTGATTTCTGGGAAGATCAATTGTTCTTTCACACCAAGAGTGTAGTTTCCGCGTCCATCAAATGATTTTGTTGGAACACCGTGGAAGTCACGTACACGTGGAAGAGATACAGTAACCAATTTATCCAAGAATTCATACATGCGTTCGCCACGAAGGGTTACTTTTGCACCGATCGCTACACCTTCACGAAGACGGAAGCCGGCGATTGATTTTTTAGCTTTAGTGATAAGTGGTTTTTGACCTGAGATAAGTGCCAATTCTTCAGCAGCTTTTTCAAGGCTTTTAGCGTTTGATACAGCTTCACCAACACCCATGTTCAAAACGATCTTATCTACTTTAGGCACAGCCATCACTGATGAGTAGTTGAATTGTTCTGTCAAAGCAGGAACTACTTCATTAAGATATTTTTCTTTTAAACGATTTGCCATTATACTTCTCCTTTCCTTCGTGATTAATCAAGCACTTCGCCTGATTTTTTGTTGTAGCGAACTTTTTTACCGTCTACAAATTTGTAACCAACACGACCAGCTACACCATTTTTGTCCAATACTTGAACGTTTGATACGTGGATAGCTGCTTCTTTCTCGATGATACCACCTTGAGGAAGCTCGTTAGTTGGACGTTGGTGTTTCTTAACGATGTTAACACCTTCAACGATAACTTTGTTTACTTTTGGAAGGGCAGTAAGGACAACAGCTTCTGTTCCCTTATCTTTACCAGCGATTACGCGAACTTTGTCGCCTTTTTTTACAAACATTTTTTTCTCCTTTTATTCTTACGCCCAATGGGCACCCTGGCTAGGCCAGGGGACTGTGTTTGTTTTTATTGATTAAAGTACTTCTGGAGCAAGTGACACGATCTTCATGAAGCCACCTTCACGCAATTCACGTGCAACTGGGCCAAAGATACGTGTTCCGCGAGGAGTTTTGTCTTCACGGATGATAACTGCTGCGTTTTCGTCAAATTTGATGTATGAACCATCAGCACGACGAGCACCTGATTTAGTACGAACGATAACAGCTTTTACAACGTCACCTTTTTTAACCGCACCACCAGGAGTAGCTTGTTTTACAGATGCCACAATAACATCACCGATGTTTGCAAATTTACGTCCTGAACCACCAAGAACTTTGATAGTCAAGATTTCGCGAGCACCGCTGTTGTCTGCGACTTTCAAACGAGTTTCTGTTTGAATCATTTCAGTTTTCTCCTTTCAGGTTTGATTAGATGATGACCGCTTCTTCAACAACTTCTACAAGACGGAAACGTTTTGTAGCTGAAAGCGGGCGAGTTTCCATGATACGTACGATATCGCCTTCTTTGGCAACATTGTTTTCATCATGTGCTTTGTATTTTTTAGAGTAGTTAATACGTTTACCATAGACTGGGTGGTTACGTTTTGTTTCAACTACAACTGTGATTGTCTTGTCCATTTTGTCAGATACAACACGTCCAACAAGAACTTTACGATTATTGCGTTCCATTGAAATTTCTCCTTCCCTAGTCTATTATTTCGCTTCAGATTGAACTGTTTTGATACGAGCGATTTGTTTTTTAACTTCTTTCAAGCGAGCTGTTTGTTCCAATTGACCAGTAGCAGCTTGGAAACGAAGTTCAAACAATTCTTTTTTCAATTCGTTTTCGCGCTTCGCGAGTTCTTCTTGAGAAAGACCACGAAGTTCTTTAACAAATTCTTTTACTTCATTAAGTTTCATGCCTTCTCCTTATTCTGCTTCACGTTTTACGAATTTACATTTAACTGGCAATTTGTGGCTTGCAAGACGAAGCGCTTCGCGAGCGATCTCTTCAGATACACCAGCGACTTCAAACATCACTTTACCACGTTTAACTGGTGCTACCCAACCTTCAGGCGCCCCTTTACCAGATCCCATACGCACACCGATAGCTTTAGCAGTGTATGATTTGTGTGGGAAGATTTTAATCCAAACTTTACCACCACGTTTCATGTAACGAGTCATGGCGATACGAGCAGCTTCGATTTGGCGGTTAGTGATCCAGTGGCTAGTTGTAGCTTGAAGACCGTATTCACCGAATGCTACTTCTTTTCCACCTTTTGCTTCACCGCGCATTTTTCCACGGAATTCACGACGGTGTTTAACACGTTTAGGTACTAACATTGGTTATTTACCTCCTTTAGTGTTTTTACGAGCTGGAAGAACTTCACCACGGTAGATCCATACTTTAACACCAAGTTTACCGTATGTAGTATCTGCTTCTTCCCAAGCGTAATCGATATCTGCACGAAGTGTGTGAAGTGGAACAGTTCCTTCAGAGTATCCTTCAGCACGGGCAATATCTGCACCGTTCAAACGACCTGATACTTGAGTTTTGATTCCTTTAGCTCCAGCACGCATTGCACGTTGGATTGCTTGTTTTTGTGCACGACGGAAAGCAACACGTTGCTCCAATTGACGAGCAATTCCTTCACCTACAAGGTGAGCATCCAAATCAGGTTGTTTGATTTCGATGATGTTGATGTGTACTTGTTTTCCAGTCAATTTGTTAAGTTTTGCACGGAGTGCATCAACGTTAGCACCACCTTTACCGATAACCATACCTGGTTTAGCAGTGTGAAGTGAAACGTTAACTTTGTTTACTGCGCGCTCAATTTCGATTGTTGAAACTGCTGCGTCAGCAAGTTCTTTTTGAACGAATTTACGGATTGCAAGATCTTCATGAAGGTAATCCGCGTATTCTTTTTCAGCATACCATTTGGCATCCCAATCACGGATGATGCCGACACGCAT
>CAKQDJ010000042.1:0-3325 GCA_934229205.1 uncultured Streptococcus sp. | reverse complement strand
AAGAAGGCTGTGCTGTTGTGGAGATGGAGTGCTCTGCTCTTGCGGCAGTAGCTCAACTACGTGGGGTTGTCTGGGGAGAACTGCTCTTTACCGCAGATTCCTTGGCAGATCTGGACAACTACGACAGTCGCGACTGGGGTTCTGAAGCTTTTGATAAGGCACTCGAACTCTGTCTTGCCATTGTGCACCACATGTGAGCGCTCTTACTGTTTTTATGGTACAATATAGCTATGTTATTCAAATCTTTTTTGGAAAAAACCAAGACGACGCTGGTTCGATTATCACCAGCTCGTCGCATCTTTTTAAGTTTTGCCCTAGTAATCTTCTTGGGTTCTCTCCTTTTAAGCCTACCCTTGGTTCAAGCAGCAACGTCACAAGCGACCTACTTTGACCATCTCTTTACGACTGTGTCCATGGTCTGTGTGACAGGGCTCTTCACCCAGCCGGTGGCCTCTACTTACAATATCTGGGGCCAGTTGATTTGCATGCTGTTGATCCAGATCGGTGGATTGGGGCTTATGACCTTTATTGGAATCTTTTATATCCAAGGGAAACAAAAGCTCAGTCTTCGTAGCCGTGAGACTATTCAAGAAAGTTTTAGTTATGGGGAAACCCAGTCCTTAAAGGACTTTATCCGCTCGATCTTTTTGACGACTCTTTTGGTAGAAGGGCTCGGTGCCTTTCTCCTGAGTTTCCGCTTCATTCCTGAATTTGGATGGGGGCGAGGGATGTTAAGCTCTATCTTTTTGGCTATTTCAGCTTTCTGCAATGCTGGATTTGATAATTTTGGTAGTACGAGTTTGGCAGTCTTTCAGACGGACCCTTTGATCAATCTAGTGATTGCAGGATTGATTATAACGGGTGGTCTAGGATTTATGGTCTGGTTTGACCTAGCGACCCAGTTTGGGAAAAAGAAAAAACGTCGCCTGCGTTTCCATACCAAGTTGGTTCTCTTTTTAACGGCGGGAATTTTACTCTTTGGAACAGTATCGACTCTCTTAATTGAGTGGAATAATCCTGGAACGATTGGAAATCTCAGCGCTCCAGAGAAACTGCTGGTTAGCTTTTTCCAGACTGTCAGCATGAGAACGGCGGGTTTTGCTTCTATTGATTACACCCAGGCTCGACCGGTCACCTTGCTGATCTACATCTTGCAGATGTTTCTGGGCGGGGCGCCTGGAGGGACAGCAGGGGGACTCAAGATTACGACCTTCTTTGTCTTGTTGGTCTTTGCTCGTAGTGAACTATTGGGCTTGCCTCATGCCAATGTGGCTCGGAGAACTATTGAACCTCGAACAGTGCAAAAATCTTTCAGTGTCTTTATTATCTTCTTGCTGACTTTCTTGCTGGGCTTGATTCTGCTAGGGATAACAGCAGAGGGAAATCCGCGCTTTATCTACCTCATGTTTGAGACCATTTCAGCCCTTGCGACAGTTGGGGTGACGGCGAATTTAACACCAGAGTTAGGCAAGTTAGCTCTCAGCATCGTGATGTTGTTGATGTTTATCGGCCGTATTGGCCCCTTGACACTACTGGTAAGTTTAGCAGAATACCAGCCAGACAAGAAAGATATGATTCACTATATGAAAGCAGATATCACTATCGGATAAGAAAGGAAAAACGATGTCAGATCGGACAATTGGAATTTTAGGTTTGGGAATTTTTGGGAGCAGTGTTTTGGCTGCTCTTGCCAAGCATCATATGAATATCATTGCTATTGATGACCACGAGGAGCGCATTAATCAATTTGAACCCGTGCTGGCGCGTGGGGTAGTTGGAGATATCACGGATGAAGAACTCCTTCTATCAGCGGGGATTGACACCTGCGATACCGTGGTTGTCGCAACGGGGGAAAATCTAGAATCCAGTGTTCTTGCAGTCATGCACTGTAAAAGTCTAGGGGTGCCGACCGTCATTGCCAAGGTAAAAAGTCACATGGCCAAAAAGGTACTGGAGAAAATTGGTGCGGACTCGGTCATCTCACCGGAATTTGAAATGGGACGTTCGTTAGCGCAGAGAATTCTCTTTCATAACAGCGTAGATGTCTTTCAGTTGGACAAGAATGTTTCAATTGTCGAGATGAGAATCCCCCAATCTTGGGGGGGGAAAAGCCTTAGCCAGCTAGATTTACGTGGGCGATACAATCTCAATGTACTTGGATTTCGTGACTATGAAAATTCTCCTCTAGATGTTCAATTCGGTCCCGATGACCTTTTACGGTCAGGCGCCTATATCATGGCGGTGATTAATAACCAACATTTGGATACTCTAACAGAGCTTAGTGAGTAGGAGAGGAAGGGTTGTTTTCTTCCTCAATGATTAATGAATCAATATAAGTATTTTATAAGAGGAATTTAAGAAAAATTTTAACTTTTTCTTAATCCTTTTTAATTTTAGGAGATTATACTAGAGCCATCAAATAAAAAGTTCTAAGGAGAATCCTATGAAATTCAATCCAAATCAGAGATATACTCGTTGGTCTATTCGCCGTCTCAGTGTCGGTGTTGCTTCAGTTGTTGTGGCCAGTGGCTTCTTTGTCCTAGTTGGTCAACCAAGTTCTGCGCGTGCTGATGTCGTCAATCCGACTCCTGCCCAAGTCGTACCAGACGCTGCTTCGGTGAGTGAAAAGAGCGACTTACCAGCAGAGGTTCTCAAAAAAGCAGTCGATGTAGCTCTTCCTTCAGAACAGGCAGACTCAGCACCTAAAGCAAGCTTGGATACTACAAGCTCTTCAGAGAAAGCGGACGCAACTGCTAAAGAGCCGGCAGTAGCACCAAAAGAAGAAGTGCAAGCACAATCTGACTCTAAGAAACAAACAGAAGATGCAGTTAGACCTGCGGAAAATCCTGCGTCTACAGTTTCTGGACAAGACCGTGAAGCCAGTGAAGCGCAACCAGCGACCACCCCAGCTGAAGTGCAAAAAGGTGTGGCCGACAACACCAAAGATACAGTAGATGTCCCAGCTTCTTACTTGGATAGAGCTAATTTCCCAGGTCCATTTACAGCTGGTGTCAACCAAGTCATTCCATACGAAGCTTTTGGTGGAGATGGTATGTTGACTCGCCTCTTGTTAAAAGCCTCAGATAAAGCCCCATGGTCAGACAACGGCTCAGCTAAAAATCCAGCTCTCCCACCAGTAGAGAAATTGGGCAAAGGTCTTTACTTCTACGAAGTAGACTTGGCAGGCACCCAAGGAAAATCAGATAAAGAGTTGCTTGACCTCTTGAAACAAAATGGAACTCAAAGTTATAAGGCAACCATCAAGGTGTACGGTGCGAAAGATGGCAAGCCTGACTTAACTAATCTGGTAGCGACTAAAGATTTG
>CAKQDJ010000041.1:0-3329 GCA_934229205.1 uncultured Streptococcus sp. | reverse complement strand
ATTCCAGAAGTTCGTCCAGAATTGGCTCCAACTGCTCCGAAAATTGATACCATCAAGATTGATGTGGACAAGATTAAGATTGTCATCGGTAAAGGTGGAGAAACCATCGACAAGATTATCGCTGAAACAGGCGTTAAGATTGATATCGACGAAGAAGGTAATGTATCTATCTACTCTAGCGACCAAGATGCCATCAATCGTACTAAAGAAATCATTGCTGGTTTGGTTCGTGAAGCCAAAGTGGATGAAGTTTACCATGCTAAGGTTGTTCGTATCGAGAAATTTGGTGCCTTTGTCAATCTCTTTGATAAGACAGATGCACTTGTGCACATTTCTGAAATGGCTTGGACTCGTACCAACCGTGTCGAGGACTTGGTATCTATCGGTGATGAAGTCGATGTTAAGGTTATCAAGATTGATGAAAAAGGCCGTATCGATGCCTCTATGAAGGCACTTCTTCCTCGTCCGCCAAAACCTGAGCATGATGAAAAAGGCGAAAAGTCTGAGCGACCTCACCGTCCACGTCATCACAAGGACCACAAACCGAAGAAAGAAGTTACAGAAACACCAAAAGATTCAGAATAAGAAAAGGAGAAATGTATGGGATGGTGGCGCGAAACCATTGATATTGTAAAAGAAAATGATCCAGCGGCACGCAACAGTTTGGAAGTTTTGCTGACTTATCCAGGTGTCAAGGCCTTGGCTGCCCACCGTCTCTCGCATTTTCTCTGGAAGCATGGCTTTAAACTCCTGGCTCGTATGCACAGTCAGTTTTGGCGCTTTTGGACTCAAATCGAGATTCATCCAGGTGCCCAGATTGATTCAGGTGTCTTTATCGACCATGGTTCAGGTCTGGTGATTGGAGAGACGGCGATTGTTGAAAAAGGCGTTCTGCTCTATCATGGAGTGACTCTCGGTGGGACAGGGAAAGACTGTGGCAAACGCCATCCGACTGTACGAAAGGGAGCACTCATATCAGCCCATGCCCAAGTTATCGGACCGGTAGAAATAGGTGAAAATGCCAAGGTCGGTGCAGCAGCAGTTGTCGTGGCAGACGTACCTAGTGATGTAACAGTTGTCGGTATTCCGGCTAAGATCGTCCGCGTTCATGGACAGAAGGATGAACCAATGATCCACGAAGTCGAAGAAAAACGAGAGTACTACGTCAATAAACTCGAGCAGGCTAAAGAAGCCAGTCACAGATCGTCGGGGTTGTAGAGAGTAGTAATGCTTTAGGTAGGAGGTTAGGTAAATGCTGTTAGAAGAATTCGAAAATGTACCTGCTGTTATCGAACCAACTGATCGAAGTATTCGTGGTGGTGGAGAAATTTGTGATACGATTATTTTATCTTTTAATGGAGAAATCGTTGAACGAGTAAAACAGTTTGAAGGTGTTTATGAAGCTGGCTATCTAACCAATCTAAATGGCAAATTCCCATGGTATATCTATGAAAAAGAAGGGAGAAAGGTAGCAGTTGCTATGGCTACTATTGGAGCCCCAATGGTTGTAGGACTCTTAGAAGAACTCAAGGCAAGAGGATTTAAGAACTTTATTGTTTTGGGTTCTTGCGGAGTTTTAGATCAGTCTATTCAGGCAGATAAAATAATCCTACCAAGTTCAGCTCTACGTGATGAAGGTACAAGTTACCATTATGCTCCTGCTAGTGATGAGGTAGCTTATGACGAAACTCTGCTCTTAACCATGGAAGAGGCTTTGAATAAATCTGGTATTGAGCACATTCGAACAAAGGCTTGGACTACAGATGCTTTCTATCGTGAAACAGCCGATAAGGTCAAACGTAGACTAGCAGCAGGTGCGACTGTTGTGGATATGGAAGCCTCAGCAATTATGGCTTGGGCACAATTTCGACAAGCCAAGGTTTATCAGTTTTTCTACACGGCTGATTATGTTGACCATCACAATCATGAGTGGGATGCAAGACATGAAGAAAGAAAAGCAGATGCTGTGACTTTTTTTGAGATAGCATTAATGATTGCTAGAGAGTTGGATTAAAACTACTCTCTACTAATAAGTAAGAAAGGAGACAGTGAGTGATTAAAATCTATGATACCATGACTCGTGAATTGCGAGATTTCGTCCCTATTGAGGATGGTAAGATTAAGATGTATGTTTGTGGGCCTACGGTATACAACTATATCCACGTGGGGAATGCCCGATCGACAGTGGCTTTTGACACCATTCGTCGCTACTTTGAATACCGTGGCTACGAAGTTGCCTATATTTCCAATTTCACGGATGTGGATGATAAGATTATTAACCGTGCCAGGGAAGAAGGCATCACGCCTCAGGAGGTTGCGGACAAGTACATCGCGGCCTTTCGTGAGGATGTGACGGCCTTGGGTGTTAAGCCTGCGACTCGTCATCCACGTGTAGTCGAGTTTATGGCTGACATTATCCGCTTTGTGGAAGACTTGATTGAAAAAGGCTTTGCCTATGAGAGTCAAGGGGATGTTTACTTTCGTGTGGAAAAATCCCACAACTATGCCAAGTTAGCCAATAAAACCTTGGAAGATTTGGAGCTGGGTGCTTCAGGTCGTACCGATGAAGAAACGGCTCGTAAGGAAAATCCTGTGGACTTTGCCCTTTGGAAGACTGCCAAACCAGGCGAAATTTCTTGGGATAGTCCTTGGGGACATGGTCGTCCGGGCTGGCATATCGAGTGCTCGGTCATGTCGACAGAGATTTTGGGTGATACCATTGATATTCACGGTGGTGGAGCCGATCTGGAGTTTCCGCATCATACCAATGAAATTGCCCAGTCAGAAGCTAAAACAGGTAAGACTTTTGCCAACTACTGGATGCACAATGGCTTTGTCAATATCGACAATGTCAAGATGTCTAAGTCTTTGGGGAACTTTATCACTGTTCATGATGCCCTCAAAACCATCGATGGTCAAGTCCTTCGTTTCTTCTTTGCGACTCAACATTACCGCAAGCCTATCAACTTTACGGAAAAAGCAGTTCGGGATGCCGAGACCAACCTTAAGTATCTGAAGAATACTTATGAGCAACCATTTACTGGAAATGTAGATGCTCAAGAATTGCAAGCATTTAAAGATAAGTTTGTGGCGGCTATGGATGAGGACTTTAACTCTGCTAACGGTATCACAGTTGTCTTTGAAATGGCCAAGTGGATTAACTCGGGTAACTATGATGCAGCTGTCAAGGAAGCTCTTGCGGCTATGTTAGAAGTCTTCGGAATTGTCTTTGTTGAGGAAGTTTTGGATGCAGATATCGAAGCCTTGATTCAAAAACGCCAAGAAGCGCGTGTCAATCGTGACTTTGCGACAGCAGACCAAATCCGTGA
>CAKQDJ010000040.1:0-4464 GCA_934229205.1 uncultured Streptococcus sp. | reverse complement strand
ACTACAGATTAAGGAAGAACCAATGAAAAAAGAACAAATCCCTAATGTATTAACAATTGGTAGAATTCTCTTTATACCTCTCTTTATTTTTATTTTGACTTTGGGCCATTCACAAGGCAGTCATTTGCTAGCAGCAGTCATCTTTGCAGTTGCTAGTATAACGGATTATCTTGATGGCTACCTTGCTCGTAAATGGAATGTGGTTAGCAACTTTGGAAAGTTTGCAGATCCAATGGCGGATAAGTTGTTGGTTATGTCAGCTTTTATCATGTTGATTGAGTTGGGTATGGCTCCAGCTTGGGTTGTTGCTATTATCATCTGTCGTGAACTTGCGGTGACAGGCCTGCGTTTGTTGCTTGTTGAGACGGGAGGGACAGTTCTAGCAGCAGCGATGCCTGGGAAAATCAAGACCTTTAGTCAAATGTTTGCCATTATCTTTTTGCTCTTACATTGGAATTTAATTGGGCAAATGTTGCTTTATATCGCTTTGTTTTTCACTATCTACTCTGGTTATGATTATTTCAAGGGTAGCGCTTATCTATTCAAAGGGACATTTGGTTCGAAATGAAATCGATTATTGAAGTAAAAGATCTGTCTTTTCGTTACAAGGAAGATCAGGATCATTATGATGTTAATAATGTCTCGTTTCACGTGAAACGGGGAGAATGGCTTTCGATTGTAGGTCATAATGGGAGTGGAAAATCGACAACTATCCGTTTGATTGATGGATTGCTTGAGGCAGAGTCTGGGGAAATCTGGATAGATGGGCAATTGCTGTCCTCTGAGAATGTTTGGGACTTACGCCGTCAAATTGGTATGGTTTTTCAAAATCCAGATAACCAATTTGTGGGGGCAACTGTTGAAGATGATGTTGCTTTTGGCCTAGAAAATCAGGGACTTCCTCGTGAAGAAATGAAGAAGAGAGTGGCTGAATCTTTGGAGTTGGTAGGTATGCTGGACTTTAAGAAGAGAGAACCAGCTCGTTTATCTGGAGGACAAAAACAGCGGGTGGCCATTGCGGGAGTTGTTGCCTTGAGGCCAGCTATTTTGGTTCTGGATGAGGCTACAAGTATGTTGGATCCCGAGGGGCGCAGAGAACTGATTCAGACAGTTCAAGAAATTCGAAAAGACTATCAGATGACAGTTGTCTCTATTACGCATGACTTGGAAGAAGTTGCGATGAGTGACCGTGTCTTGGTCATGAAAAAAGGCCAAGTGGAGTCAACCAGTAGCCCAAGAGAACTTTTTTCTCGGGATGACCTTGACCAGATAGGCTTAGATGATCCCTTTACGAATCAATTGAGAGAATCTTTGAGAGAGACAGGCTATCAGTTGCCGGATGGTTATTTGACAGAAGGAGAGCTAGAGGACAAGTTATGGGAATTACTCTAGAAAATGTGAGCTTTACCTATCAAGAGGGGACTCCCCTATCTTCATCAGCCTTGGCTGATGTTTCCTTGACGATTGAGGACGGCTCCTATACTGCTTTGATAGGACATACAGGTAGTGGGAAATCAACGATCTTACAGCTTTTAAATGGCCTATTGCTTCCAAGCAAGGGTTCTGTTCGAGTTTTCGATACCGTCATTACCCCTACATCAACCAATAAAGAAATTCGCCAGATTCGAAAGCAAGTCGGTTTAGTTTTTCAATTTGCTGAAAATCAGATTTTCGAAGAAACTGTTTTGAAAGATGTTGCGTTTGGACCACAAAATTTTGGAGTTTCTGAGGAAGAAGCCAAGAAAATTGCGCGTGAAAAGTTAGCCTTGGTAGGTATCGATGAGTCACTCTTTGAGCGCAGTCCTTTTGAACTTTCGGGTGGCCAAATGAGACGTGTGGCTATAGCAGGTATGCTGGCCATGGAGCCAACTGTCTTGGTTTTGGATGAGCCGACAGCAGGGCTAGATCCTTTGGGCAGAAAAGAATTGATGACCTTGTTTAAAGAACTCCACCTTTCTGGAATGACAATCGTCTTGGTAACGCATTTGATGGATGATGTAGCTGCATATGCTGATCAGGTCTATGTTATGGAAAAGGGGCGTTTGGTCAAAAGTGGCAAACCGTGCGAAGTTTTCCAAGATGTAGCCTCTATGGAAAAAGTACAGTTAGGTGTGCCTAAAATCACAGCCTTTTGTAAACGTTTGGCAGATAGGGGTGTAGCTTTTAAAAAACTGCCAATCAAGATAGAGGAGTTTAAGGAGTCGCTAAATGGATAGTATGATTTTAGGACGTTATATACCAGGAGATTCCATCATTCATCGCTTGGATCCCCGTAGTAAATTGCTTGCCATGATCCTGCTGATTTTGATTGTATTTTGGGCCAATAATCCCCTCACCAATCTCATTCTGTTTATAGCGACAGGTATATTTATCGCTTTGTCAGGCGTTTCTCTCTCATTTTTCGTTCAGGGATTAAAATCCATGTTCTTCCTGATTGCTTTTACGACTCTATTTCAGCTCTTTTTCATTTCAAGTGGAAATGTCCTATTTGAGTTTTCTTTTATAAGAATAACGGATTATGCTTTGCAACAAGCGGGAATCATTTTCTGTCGTTTTGTGTTGATTATTTTCTTTTCAACCTTGCTAACCTTAACGACCATGCCTTTGAGCCTGGCAGCTGCAGTTGAAGCTCTTTTAGCACCTCTGAAACGCGTGAAAGTTCCCGTTCATGAAATTGGTCTCATGTTATCAATGAGTTTGCGTTTTGTTCCAACTCTGATGGATGACACGACGAGAATTATGAATGCTCAAAAAGCTCGTGGAGTTGACTTTGGCGAGGGAAGCATCGTTCAAAAAGTAAAGGCTATGATTCCAATTTTAATTCCTCTTTTTGCGACGAGCTTAAAGCGTGCAGATTCATTGGCAATAGCCATGGAAGCACGTGGCTATCAGGGAGGAAAGGGTAGAAGTCAGTATAGACAGTTGAGATGGAGTCAAAAGGATACACTGGCAATTCTTATGATTTTGGTACTGGGATGTTTCTTATTTTTCTTAAAATCTTAGCAGGTTTGTAGGATTGATAAGAAGTTCACAGTAGCAGATTTTTAGTATAAAGGTAGGAATATGAACCGTTTTAAAAAATCAAAATATCTAATCATCGTTTTTGTCACAGTTCTGGCAGTTTCTGTACTATTAGTGACAACCTATTCAAGCGCTATTGTGATGAAACTAGGAGATGGGATTTCCTTAGTAGATAGAATTGTTCAAAAACCTTTTCAGTGGTTTGATACTTTCAAATCAGATTTGGGACATTTGACGCGGACTTACAATGAAAACGAAAGTCTAAAAAAACAGCTCTATCAACTAGAGGTAGAATCTAATCAATCAGAAAGTTTAAAAAATGAAAATGAACAACTACGTCAGTTGCTGGATATGAAGTCAAAATTGCAGGCTACAAAAAACATAGCAGCAGATGTAATTACGCGTTCACCGGTATTTTGGAAGCAAGAGTTAACGATAGATGCAGGAAGTTCAAAGGGTGCTTCTGAAAATATGTTGGCCATTGCAAATGGGGGCTTGATTGGCAGTGTTTCAAAAGTGGAGGATCATTCAACGACTGTCAACCTATTGACAAATACCGAAAATTCGGATAAAATTTCCGTTAAAATCTTGCATGGTTCTACTGAAATTTACGGAATTATCGTTGGTTATGACAAAGAAACCGAACTTCTTAAAATTAGTCAATTAAACAGTAACAGCGACATTAGTGCTGGAGATAGGGTGACTACAGGGGGGCTTGGAAACTTTAATGTTAAAGATATTCCTGTTGGAGAGGTTGTTGCTACAACTCATAGCAGTGATTATCTAACACGAGAGGTAACAGTAAAGTTAAGTGCTGATACTAAAGATCTTCATGTGGTAGAGTTAGTGGGGAATTAGCAATGAGACTGTTAAAACAAGTTGGTATTTTCTTTTTACTTCCTTTTCTTGTGCTAATTGATGCACATATTGGTCAATTAGTAGAATCCTTTTATCCACATTTTCACTTAGCCAGTCATTTCCTGTTTTTATTTCTCTTGTTTGAGACAATTGAGGTATCAGAATACTTCTATCTAGCTTATTGCTGTATAGCAGGTTTGGTGTACGATATCTATTTTTTCCGCTTGATAGGAATTGCGACACTTTTATTTATCTTGATAGGTGCCTCACTTCACAAGTTTAATAGTGTGACTTTGTTGAACCGTTGGACGAGAATGTTAACAATAGTTGTGATGAGCTTCCTATTTGATATGGGTAGTTATCTCCTGGCCCTTGCTATGGGACTGACAGTAGAATCAATGCCAGTTTTCATTGTCTACAGTCTTGTCCCATCAATGATTTTAAACTTTTTGTGGATGGTGATTTTCCAGTATATTTTTGAAAAATATTATCTATAAGAAAGAAATAAAAATGTAACAAAGGCGTAATATTTATTATGTCTTTTTTTGGTATACTAGTAATGTCTTAAATAGAAGGAGTATCTAC
>CAKQDJ010000039.1:0-5203 GCA_934229205.1 uncultured Streptococcus sp. | reverse complement strand
CAATCCATCCTTAAAGTCTTAGGAAAAATAAAAATACCTTATCAAGCCCTTTTAGAGAAAGACACTTGATAAGGTATTTCATTATGAGATCGGATCAAAGTCTCATTTTGTAATCGTAATATTGAAAAAGAGGAAATGACGTTCAGTTTTCTAATAACTAACGTTCAACGATGAGGGCTGTTCCCATCCCTCCTCCGATACAGAGAGTTGCTAAACCAGTTTTAGCATCACGTTTCATCATCTCATGTACCAGAGTTACTAGGATACGGCAACCTGAAGCTCCAATTGGGTGACCAAGAGCTATCGCGCCACCATTAACATTGACAATATCTGTGTTAAAGCCAAGTGTTTTCCCAACCGCACAAGCCTGAGCAGCAAAGGCTTCATTTGACTCAATCAAGTCGAGATCATCAACTGTCAAATTGCCTTTTTCAAGAGCTTTGCGAGTCGCATAAATCGGACCACATCCCATAATCTTAGGATCCAAACCTGCACTTGCATACGAACGAATGCGAGCAATGACTGGAAGTCCCAATTCTTCAGCTTTTTCAGCACTCATGACCAAGACAGCCGCCGCCCCGTCATTGATACCTGAGGCATTCCCCGCTGTAACAGAACCGTCTTTCTTGAAAACAGGACGTAGCTTAGACAGACTCTCCAAGCTAGCATCTTTTCTAGGAAATTCATCTGTATCAAAGACGATAGGATCGCCTTTACGTTGAGGAATAACCACCGGAACAATTTCTTCCTTAAAACGTCCAGATTCTATAGCTGCCACTGCTCGTTTCTGTGATTCCAAAGCAAGCGCATCTTGATCATCCCGGCTAATACCATATTCTTCTGCCACATTCTCAGCTGTAATCCCCATATGGTATTCGTTAAAGGCATCAGACAAACCATCCTTAATCATGGTATCTACCACTTTCGAATCTCCCATACGGCCGCCCCAACGGAAGCTTGGCAAAACATATGGAGCCTGGCTCATGTTTTCTGCACCACCAGCCACGACAATATCTGCATCTCCGCACTTAATCGCTTGAGCAGCTAACTGCACTGCCTTCAAACCGGAACCACAAACCTTATTAATGGTAAAGGCTGGTATATATTCAGGAAGCCCGGCACGAATACTCATTTGGCGAGCCACGTTTTGGCCTAAACCTGCGCCTAGGACATTCCCCATAATCACTTCATCTACCTGCTCTGGTTTAATATTCGCTTTTTCCAAAGCACTCTTAATTACCAAAGATCCCAAATCAACAGCAGAAACATTCTTCAAGCTCCCACCAAAGGAACCTAAAGGTGTTCGCACTGCCGAAACAATAACTACGTCTTTCATGACTACCTCCATCAGTGTCTAGTAAGTAAAGAAGCCTTCTTTTGTCTTCCGTCCCAATTTTCCTGCTTCGACCATTTTCTTAAGAAGAGGGGCAGGACGGTATTTTTGATCGCCAAACCCTTGGTTTAGGACGCCCATAATAGCCAAACAAACATCCAATCCAATCAAGTCAGCAAGAGCCAAAGGTCCAATAGGATGATTTGCACCAAGTTTCATCGCTTCATCGATTTCCTCGGCACTAGCCACTCCTTCACCTAGAATGTAAATGGCTTCATTGATCATAGGAATCAAAATTCTGTTCACAACAAAACCATAAGAATCTTTAACATCAACTGGTGTTTTACCAATTTTCACTGTCAGTTCACGAACCGCCTGAACCACTTCTTCTGAAGTCTGCAAGGCCTTAATAACCTCTACAAGTTTCATGATTGGGGCAGGATTAAAGAAGTGCATTCCAATCACGCGCTCCTGATGTTTAGTAGCAGCAGCTATATCCGTGATTGACAAAGAGGATGTGTTTGATGCTAAGATAGTTTTAGGATCAGTCAATTCATCCAATTGTTTGAAAATATTCAACTTAATCTCACGATTCTCAGTTGCAGCTTCAATCACCAATTGGACTTGTTTCGCATCTTCATATGAAACAGATGGAAGCAAATTGGCCAATACCTGATCCTTCTCATCCGCAGACATCCGTCCTTTTTCAACTGAACGTTCCAATTGTTTTGTGATATTGTTCAAACCTCTTTGAACAAATTCTTCTTTAATATCGTTTAAGTAAACTGTAAAACCAGCCTGAGCAAATACTTGAGCAATTCCGCTTCCCATTTGACCAGAACCAATAATCATCACCTTAGATATCATTATTTTCTCCTTCTTATTTTACAAAAATCCAGTGTATGAAGCAAGGACGATTGAACAAAAATCCTTCAATCGCCCTTCTGACATTAAACAAAGGCACCTAGTCCAGTAATCTCACGACCAACAATTAAGGCATTCACTTCGTGTGAACCTTCATAGGTATAGATTGATTCAGCATCTGCAAAGAAACGAGCAACGTCTGTCTCAAGTGTAATACCATTACCTCCGCAAGTTTCACGAGCAAGGGCAACTGTTTCGCGCATCACCAAGGAATTGTGCATCTTAGCAAGAGCCGAGTTAAGCATCAATTCATTACCTTTCTCTTGCATCTCAGCAATACGAGTTGAATAAGCAATAACTGCTACAGCATTTGCCTGCATACGAGCCAATTTTTCTTGAACAATTTGGAATTTGGCAATTGGACGTTTGAACTGTTCACGATCTTTAGCATATTTAAGAGCTGCTACATAAGATCCACAAGTCACTCCCATAGCAATGTGAGCAACGTCCGCACGAGTGAAGGTCAAGATGCGGGCTACATCACCAAAACCATTGATATTTACCAAACGGTCTGAATCTGGAACCTCTACATTCTTCATAGTAATATGGCCATTGCGGACACAACGAAGAGCAATCTTATGTGGGATTGGTTCTGCATGATATCCAGGAGCTCCCTTACGAACGATAAAGCATTTCACCTTGCCATCCGCAACATCACGAGCAAATACAGGAACGACATCCGCAGTATCTGAACCACCAATCCAGCGTTTTTCACCATTTAGAATCCACTTGTCTCCAACACGTTCTGCAGTAGTTGCAAGTCCTCCAGCAATATCAGAACCTGAAAGAGGTTCAGTTAAAGCGAAGCAACCTTGCCAATCAAATGCAGCTAGTTTTGGAAGAAATTCTTTTTGTTGACGCTCATCACCACCCAAGAGAATTGTGTTGTAGCAAAGTCCGCCATGAACAGTGTAGAATGTTGCCATAGAAGCATCGAAGCGAGCAAGTTCAAGATACAAGAAGGCAATATAAAGTTCAGATGGTTTCCAGCTACCTTCACGTCCCTCAAACAATTTTGGATTGTTCATAATTTGAGCGCCCTTAGCCACAGCATAGAATTCTTCAAAAGGAAAATCAGGTTTTTCCCAGTATTCATTAATAACCGGACGGAGATGTTTCTCAATCAAACGGCGAGTTTCTTGTAAAACCTCTGCTTCTCCCAAAGTTAGACCATCCGCATAGTGAAAAAGGTCCTCAGGATATAGTTCGCGTAAAATTTCTTCTTTTGTTGCCATAGTCATGACTCCTTTAATTGTTATAAGAGCGCTTACATTTTTGTATTCGCTATTTGTTGACAACTCCATTCTATCCCTTAGGGTATTATTTTGTCTACTTAATAAATATAAACACCCCTATAAGTTCAGATTATAGGGGCCGATTCTGACTGTTTTATCAAGGATTTCCTCGTTTTTCTACTTACTTATAGGCACAAGAAAAAGTGGTTTACAAATCAGTAAACCACTCTTATTAGTTATTTCAATTTTATGATTCTTTTACTTCGAGCAAACCAACTTCACCATCTTCACGACGATACAAAACATTTGTTGTTTGATCTTCTACGTCTACATAGATAAAGAAATCATGTCCCAACAAATCCATTTGAAGAAGCGCTTCTTCTAAATCCATTGGTTTTAAATCAATTTGTTTTGAACGAACGACTTTGGGTTGCACAACATCTGCATCTTCAACTAGGGCATCTGTAAAGAGTTGGCTTGTCGCAACTTTATTTTTATTCTTCCGTTCGATTTTTGTTTTATTTTTACGAATTTGACGTTCAATTTTATCAGTTACAAGATCGATAGAGCCATACATATCTTGAGAAATATCTTCTGCACGGAGAGTAATAGATCCAAGTGGAATCGTTACTTCAACTTTTGCTGTTTTTTCACGGTAAACTTTCAAATTCACACGTGCATCCAACTCTTGCACAGGTTGAAAATACTTTTCGATCTTTTCGAGTTTAGAAACTACATAATCACGAATCGCTTCTGTTACTTCTAGGTTTTCACCACGGATACTATATTTAATCATATAAGTACCTTCTTTCTAAACATTTTTGTTTTTCTAACTATATTATAGCGCTTTCATTTTCATTTTGCAAATTTTTTCCTCATCTTACAAGGGAAAAAGTTTTAACATCCAAAGCTCCTGCTTCTTCCAAAAGACGCTTCACACGATTGACAGTTGCCCCTGTTGTATAGATGTCATCAATAACCAAAATTTTCTTAGGAAGAGGGGCTTCAGTTTTTATAAAAAATGGAATTTCGGTAGCTAATCGTTCCGAGCGATTCTTAGAAGAACTAGCCGTCTCTTCTCTTTTCCCTAGTAAATCTTGAAAAGAAAATCCTGCTGCCTCAACCAAACCTTCAACCTGGTTAAATCCCCTCTCAAGCAATCTTACAGGGCTTAGGGGAATTACAACAAATTGATAACCTCTATACTGTTTCAGCTCCTCAGCAAGAACGGAAGCAAAAACTTTTCTAAGCAAAAAATCGCCATCAAACTTATATTGACTGAAAAAGTCTTTCATAGCTTGATTATAGGTAAAAATCGCCTTATGATCAACCTGCACTCCTTCTTTACACCAAAATTTACAATCTTGACACTGAGTTGACACCCCTGTTTTCATACAGTTTGGACAATATTTCTCACCAATCTTCTCAAAACTAGAAGCACAAGCTAAGCAAAGATAACTGCAGTCGTCCTTCAAAAGGAAGAGACTACTAAAAGTCAGCTCACACTTGGTAGTCTGTCCACATAATAAACAGTTCATAAACCTGCCTCCTTGTTCATCTGCTTAATTTCCTTGATTGCTTTTTTAATGGAAACATTTAATCCATCATGAAAGAAGAGCAATTCGCCAGTTGGTCTGTCCATACTACGCCCGACTCGACCACCAATCTGAATCAAGCTAGACTTGGTAAAGAGACGATGATTAGCTTCTAC
>CAKQDJ010000038.1:0-5831 GCA_934229205.1 uncultured Streptococcus sp. | reverse complement strand
CGTTTGTAACGAGCTAGGACATCACAAGCGATGGTTGTGTAGGCAGAACCGATATGAAGTTTACCAGATGGATAGTAAATCGGTGTTGTAATATAAAAATTCTTTTCAGACATAATATTTCCTTTCCAGGCAAATGAAACCTGTTTTTCTAACACTTCATTATATCATATTTTTAGTGATTTTCGATAGGAAAATCCATACAAAAACAAGACAGACAAATGTCCATCTTGTTTTTTCTGCTCTATATTTTATTCATAACGAAGGGCTTCAATTGGATCAAGCTTAGAGGCTTTATTGGCTGGTAAGACACCAAATATCATACCAACGCTGGCTGATACAGCCAAGCTAAAGAGAGCAATTGGGAGGGAAACCCCAACTTCGATACCTGCAATCATGTTTTGGAGCAGCACTCCGGCTAACATGGTCATTCCAGCAGCAATTCCAAGACCGATGACACCACCCAACAAGGTCAAGATCATGGATTCAATCAAAAACTGTACCAAGATATTAGCCCGTGTAGCACCGAGAGCTTTCCGCAGACCAATCTCACGCGTGCGTTCTGTCACCGAAACCAGCATGATATTCATAACACCAGTTCCCCCAACAAAGAGAGAGATTCCTGCGATGGCACTGATAATGGTTGTCATAAAACCAAATAGTTGTTGTACCTCTTGGAAAGCGGCAGTTGCATCCGCAACTTGGTACTCCCCTTGCTGAATACCAGCAATCTCAGTCAATTTTCGAGCCAACTCTGGACCCAAAGTCTGCGTTAGACTAGTATCATTGACACGAAAGACGATGTTCGAGATTTCATCAGTATTAAAATTAGCTGCGAGAGAGATATTGGTCGTAATTGGAAGACCACCAATCCCAAAGGCTTTAGCAGTTTTAGCTTCATTGCTAGTATAAACGCCAATCACACGGTAACTAAATTCATTGACAGAGATTACTTGATTAACCGCAGCTTCTGGACTATCAAACAAACTCTTAGCTAGTTCTTCATCCAACAAAATCACACTGGCAAATTCCTTGTAGTCTTGCGGTCTTAGACTTCTACCCGCAACGATTTCATTTTCAACTGCGTTCATGTAGGTGCTATTTCCGCCTGTCAGAGTTGCTCGTTCAACCTTCTTATCCTTATAAGATAGGGTAACGTTGGTCGAGTTGGTGACATAGTAACTGTCTACTCCCTTAAGTTTAGCAGCCTCCTTGACCCAGGATTCTAGTGGTTTTGGTGGTTCAACACGAACATCCTCTTCTTTCCCACTGACTGTCAAAGCGGATTGTTTCTGCGTGAAGGAGCCGTCCTTGCTTTTGATAGGAGAGAAAAAGACATGGATATCCTTTTGTGATTTGGTCATGTTTTTATTGACCTGACGAGACATGGAGTCTCCCAGAGCCATGATGACGACGACAGAAGAAACTCCGATGATAATCCCAATCATGGTGAGGAAGGAACGCATCTTGTGGGCCATGATGGATGAAAAGGCAAATTTCAGATTCTGCATCTTAGTTTTCCTCCTTTACTACCTGAGCACTGTCTGATGAGATGACCCCATCACGAATGACAATCTGGCGTTTAGCATAGGCAGCGATTTCAGGCTCATGCGTGACCATGATAATGGTCTTTCCTTCCTTGTTTAAATCCACCAACAGTTGCATGATTTGATTTCCTGTCTTGGTATCCAAGGCTCCTGTGGGTTCGTCTGCCAGGATGATAGAAGGATTATTAACCAAGGCACGCGCAATCGCTACACGTTGCTTTTGACCACCTGATAACTCGGAAGGCAAATGATGACTGCGCTCCGTTAGCTCAACCTTTTCTAGAAATTCCTCAGCCAATTTCCGACGTTTTGAAGCTGAAACTCCAGCGTAAATCAAGGGCAATTCAACGTTTTGAAGCGCATTGAGCTTGGACAAGAGAAAGAACTGCTGAAAGACAAAGCCGATTTGCTGGTTGCGGACCTTGGCAAGCTGTTTCTCTCCAAGACCTGCCACTTCTTGACCTTCAAGGTAGTACTCTCCACTGGTTGGTGTATCCAACATTCCGATGGTATTCATCAAAGTGGACTTACCAGAACCAGACGGTCCCATAATGGCGACAAACTCACCTTTTTGAACTTCTAAGTTAATATTTTTTAGGACCTGCAGTTCTTGGTCACCATTTCGATAACTCCTGCAGATATTTTTGAGACTAATTAGTTTCTTCATCAGCCTTCACCTCTTTTCCTTCTTCCAAGGAAGATGTTGGATTACTGATGACCTTGGTACCGTCTGTCAAACCTGAAGTAATTTCTTGGTTGTCTGCGTCCGCATTCCCCAAAGTAACTTCTACCTTCTTCGCTTTTTTCTGGTCGTCAACGAGCCAGACATAGTTTTTGTCATTTTCGGTAACAACACTTGTCAAAGGAACAAGGATGGCTTTACTTTTGTTTTTGACTTCAACACTGACTGAGAAGCCTTGTTTCAACTCACCGATATCGCTAGTCACATCAACAGTATAAGGGTACTTAGATCCAGTATTCCCTCCAAGGGCAGCATTTGCTGCTTCTCCGTTGTTTTTAGGATAATCAGAAATATAGCTGATTTTACCTGTCCAGCTCTTATCTTGATAAACCTTCGAAGTAAAGGTAACTTCTTGCCCAACAGAAAGGTTAGCAAGGTTGTATTCAGACAACTCCCCTTTGACTTGCAAGTTTTCATTACTTACGACATGTACTACCACTTGGCTATTACCTGTTGGCGATTTGGAAACATTACGATTAATTTCAACTACAGTCCCTTCTAGTGTACTGAGGACAGTTGCAGCATCTAGCTGAGTTTGAGCCTTGTTGAGCTGGGCCACAGCATCTGCACGGTTATCCTTGGCATCACTGATTTGAGAATCAATAGAAGATACTGAAGAAGTCGCTGCTTGCGCTTGTTCTGGGAGTCCAGCTTCTGTTGGAACCTGTGGGGAAGCTGGTGCAGCTGATGCATTTTCACGAGCTTTGTTTAACTCCTCGATATGACGGTCTGCCTTTGCAACTGCACGATCAGCTGCATTGTAGGCAGCTTGAGCATCTGCACTGCTGTATTTGACCAAAGCTTGCCCTTCTTCGACCTTGTCCCCAACCGAAACAAGAATTTCATCTAAATCTCCCTTACTAGCATCAAAATAAACGTATTGTTCATTTTTTGCTGTAACCGTACCTGACAAGAGAACCGATGAAGCAACGGAACCTTCCTTAGCAGTAACGATATGAGAGGTTTCATCCTTGACTGCTGACTGGGAAGGTTGTCTAAAAATCAAAATCCCCGCAGCACCGATAACAATAGCACTGGCAACACCAATCGCTGTGTATAATTGCCATTTTTTTGCCTTCTTAATTCTTTTCATTTTTAAGCTCCTTTATTCTTTTGACTTACAAAAACCATTATATCAGAAACACCAAACCCAAACAATGACAGTTCAGATGGAAACAATAACAATTCAGGATCATTATTTCGTTCGGTATTCGTTTTTGGATTATTGTGCTAGATATATAATACAATATCTTTTTGAATTTGGCAAGCGTTTTTATAATTTTTTTATCGTAGCAGATTTTTGCATTCAAAAAATAAAAACGATAGAATATGTCTATCAAAGCTATAAGGAGTTTTCTATGAGAGAATATGATATCATCGCCATCGGTGGAGGGAGTGGCGGCATCGCCACTATGAACCGAGCTGGTGAACACGGCGCCAAAGCAGCTGTTATCGAGGAGAAAAAATTAGGTGGAACCTGCGTCAATGTCGGCTGTGTTCCTAAAAAAATCATGTGGTATGGAGCGCAAATCGCTGAAAGCTTCCACCACTACGGCCCTGACTATGGGTTTACGAGTTCAGATGTTCAATTTGATTTCGCAAAACTTCGTCAAAATCGTGAAGCCTACATCGATCGTGCCCGCTCGTCTTATGATGGAAGTTTCAAGCGCAACGGTGTTGATTTGATTGAAGGTCGTGCTCATTTCATTGATTCCCACACAGTCAGCGTTAATGGTGAATTGATTCGTGCCAAACATATCGTGATTGCGACTGGTGCTCGCCCAAGCATCCCAACTATCCCTGGAGCTGAACTTGGTGGTAGCTCAGACGATGTCTTTGCTTGGGAGCAACTTCCTGAATCCGTTACGATTCTTGGAGCTGGCTATATCGCCGTTGAATTAGCAGGTGTCCTCCACGCACTAGGAGTAAAAACTGATTTGTTTGTCCGTCGTGATCGTCCCTTGCGTGGTTTTGACAGCTACATCGTTGAAGGACTTGTCAATGAAATGGAAAAAACAGGTCTACCTTTGCACACACACAAGGTACCCGTCAAGCTCGAAGAAACGGATCAAGGTATTACGATTCATTTCGAAGACGGTTCTAGTCACACTGCAAACCAAGTTATCTGGGCTACCGGTCGCCGTCCAAATGTAGATGGATTGGAGTTAGAAAAGGCCGGCGTTACACTCAACCAACGTGGATTTATCCAAGTGGATGAGTATCAAAATACAGTTGTAGATGGCATCTACGCCCTTGGAGACGTAACTGGTGAGAAAGAACTTACCCCAGTAGCCATCAAGGCTGGACGTACCCTATCTGAACGTCTCTTTAATGGGAAAACAAGTGCTAAGATGGACTACACAACTATCCCTACTGTTGTCTTCTCCCACCCAGCAATCGGAACCGTGGGGTTGACTGAAGATCAAGCTATTAAAGAATACGGCCAAGAAAACATCAAAGTCTACAAGTCAAGCTTTGCATCTATGTACTCAGCCGTTACAAGCCATCGTCAGGAATCTCGCTTCAAACTCATCACCGCGGGTGCTAACGAAAAAGTTGTTGGCCTTCACGGACTCGGTTACGGAGTGGATGAGATGATTCAAGGATTCGCTGTTGCCATCAAGATGGGAGCAACCAAGGCAGACTTTGACGCTACAGTAGCTATCCACCCAACTGCCTCAGAAGAATTTGTGACTATGCGCTAAATACTAGAAGAGACCTCTTAAGGTCTTTTTTTACATGCAAAATCGGCTGTTACAAAAAATGTTACCTTGATTGGAAGAATAGGTTGACTTTTGTTTCTGAATTAGTATAATAGTTACTATAATTTTGAAAAGAGGTTAACAGTTTTGAAGAAAGCTCATATCTATGCTATCCCTGCTATCGGTGCTGCTCTCATTGCCGTATTGGCACAAATCAGTCTCCCTATCGGTCCTGTCCCCTTCACTCTGCAAAACTTTGCAATCGGTCTGATTGCTACTGTTTTTAGACCCAGAGAAGCCGTTCTATCTGTTGCTCTCTACCTCCTGCTGGGGGCCATTGGTTTACCTGTCTTTGCAGGGGGTGGTGCTGGATTTCACGTTTTAGTCGGTCCAAGTTCAGGCTATCTTTGGTTCGACCTTGTCTATGCAGGACTTACATCTTATCTCATCCATCAAAATAGTGGCCATATTCGCATTTTCCTAGCCAACCTCTTGGGTGACTCCCTCGTCTTTGTCGGAGGCATTCTCAGCCTCCACTTCCTTGCCGGTATGCCCCTTGACAAAGCACTCGCTGTTGGTGTCCTTCCCTTTATCCTTCCTGATCTTGGTAAGATTATTGCCATTAGTTTCATTGGTCGTCCCCTCCTAGAACGATTGAAAAACCTTCCTTATTCCTCAAGATAAAAAATAGTCCAGAACAAATGTTCTGGACTATTTCCTTTCCAATTACTTCCTAAGAACTAACTGAAAATTAACTCTCATCTAGAGATTATTTATTTTTACGGCTTACAAAGTACAATCCACCAGTCACTGCCATCAAAGCAAGTCCTGCAACTACTGCTG
>CAKQDJ010000037.1:0-5995 GCA_934229205.1 uncultured Streptococcus sp. | reverse complement strand
ATCCGCCATAGCTCAGTTGGTAGTAGCGCATGACTGTTAATCATGATGTCGTAGGTTCGAGTCCTACTGGCGGAGTATAAGAGTATAAATCGAAACGTTCAATTGAGCGTTTTTTTCTATAGATAAATTGTAAAATATAGTGCAACAAAAAAACTCATAGCGTTTCATTGGTGTAAACTATAAGTAACCATACAAACAGAAGCCACAGAAGCCGAGGAAAAACTATGAGCTACTCCCATCTTACCATAACGGACCGAATAAAGATAGAAACCTACTTGGAATTAGGTTTAAAACCTTGCCAAATTGCAAGTAAACTTGGCGTCCATAAGTCTCCCATTTCAAGAGAGTTAAGACGATGCCAAAATGGTTACTCCGCCGTCTTAGCACAGGAACAGTACGACCATAGGGCTAAGCAAAAAGGTCGGAAGTCTTGTTTAATACCAAAGTTGAAAAAGGAAATTGAGAACGGTTTAAAATCCTCCTGGTCGCCCGAACAGATTTATGGGCGCTATCAGCTTGAACAAAAGCCAATGGTAGTTTTTAAAACCATCTATAACTGGCTCTATGCTGGTTTGATTGATCTGGATTTAAGCGTCCTTCGTCGTAAAGGAAGAACTCGACAACTCAAAGAAACACGTGGGACGTTTAGGATTGGCACGTCGATTGCCAAACGTCCTAAAGAGGTTCGGAATCGTAAAACTTTCGGTCACTGGGAGCTCGATACTGTGGTGTCTTCCAGAGGCAAAAGCAAGGGGTGTTTAGCGACTTTTCTAGAACGAAAAACACGCTTTTACTTAGCTTTCAAAATACCAGATAGAACAGCCAAAGCCATGTTTTCAGCCATCGAACAACTTTGTAAGCTATTTCCAAAAGAGGCTCTTAAAACCTTCACTTCAGACAGGGGAAAAGAGTTTGCCTGCTATCCTCTGGTAGAGAATTTAGGAATTTCCTTTTTCTTTGCGGACGCCTATTCATCCTGGCAGAGAGGAAGCAATGAAAACGCAAATGGCTTACTAAGAGAATATTTCCCAAAGAAAACAGATTTAGCTACTATCTCTGATGAGGATTTGAACAAGGCCTTATATGATATCAATCACCGACCACAAAAGTGTTTAGCTTACAGAACTGCTTATGAAGCTCTAGTGGATGAGTTAGAGTAAATGTTGCGCTTATTCTTGCAATTTATCATTTATAAATATAGTGGACTGTTGAAATTTCAAATTTTATTTTTTAAGTCTATAATTACCTTTTTATTTTATTTTTAGTTCGTTTAGCTTTAAATTCTTCTTTTATAGGATTTGAAGCTTTTTTAGTTCCTTTTTTTGTTAGACTAGTGTTAGTAATAAGAAAGGGAATTTTTATATGCTTCAGAAATTTTATGATCGAGCATTTGTTTTTTTGAAACTAGTTGAACAAGAATATGCCTCTTTAGGCCAGAGTTGTGCTGAGTGGGAATCACTTCATCTTCGGTTTTTACTATATTATTTAATCCGATTTAAAATAAAAAGTGATAGGGACTTTTCACTATATCACTTTAAAACAGCTTATCGCCTATATCTAGATAAATTACTGCAAGGTGGTACAACTCTTATCCAATAAGAAACTCATAAATCATATATCACGAACAATAATCTGTGTTGATTTTATATTTTTTAGGATTTTGTTTAATTTTTAAGGTTTTGAATTTTGTTATTTACAGAAATTCCAAATCTTTTCTACTGTTTCTTCTTGATAAAATAGTGTTTTTTTCTTATAATAAATTGTAAGATATAATTGCGGGTGAAATTCCTGCCATGTATATGAGAAAGGACGAGCTCCTAGTAGCTCAGACGAATTTTATTATGACTTCAGTTGTTGTTGTAGGTACCCAATGGGGCGATGAAGGTAAAGGAAAAATTACAGATTTTCTTTCAGCCAATGCGGAAGTGATTGCTCGTTACCAAGGTGGTGATAATGCAGGTCACACCATTGTTATTGATGGTAAAAAGTTTAAGTTGCACTTGATTCCATCTGGAATTTTCTTCCCTGAAAAAATTTCAGTTATTGGAAACGGTATGGTTGTAAACCCTAAATCTCTTGTGAAAGAATTGTCTTATCTGCATGAAGAAGGTGTTACAACAGATAATCTACGTATCTCTGATCGTGCGCATGTTATTTTGCCTTACCACATCAAGTTGGATCGTTTGCAAGAAGAGGCTAAGGGTGACAATAAGATTGGTACTACAATAAAGGGAATCGGTCCAGCCTATATGGACAAGGCCGCTCGTGTTGGAATTCGTATTGCGGATCTTTTGGATAAAGAGATTTTTCGTGAGCGTTTGGAACGCAATCTTGCGGAAAAGAATCGTCTGTTTGAAAAATTGTATGATAGTGAACCTATTTCAGTTGATGATATTTTTGAAGAGTATTATGAGTATGGTCAACAAATCAAGCAATACGTGACAGATACTTCTGTTATCTTGAACGATGCACTTGATAATGGCAAACGTGTACTGTTTGAAGGGGCTCAAGGTGTCATGTTGGACATTGACCAAGGTACTTATCCATTTGTTACTTCGTCAAACCCTGTCGCTGGTGGTGTGACAATTGGGTCTGGTGTTGGTCCAAGTAAGATTGACAAGGTTGTAGGTGTATGTAAAGCCTATACGAGTCGTGTAGGTGACGGACCTTTCCCAACTGAGTTGTTTGATGAAGTGGGAGATCGTATCCGTGAAGTAGGTCATGAATACGGTACAACAACTGGCCGTCCACGTCGTGTGGGTTGGTTTGACTCAGTTGTGATGCGTCATAGCCGCCGTGTATCTGGGATTACAAATCTTTCATTGAACTCTATTGATGTTTTGAGTGGTTTGGATACAGTTAAAATCTGTGTAGCCTATGATCTTGATGGTCAACGTATTGACTACTATCCAGCTAGTCTTGAACAGTTGAAACGTTGCAAACCTATCTACGAAGAGTTACCAGGCTGGTCAGAAGATATCACTGGAGTCCGTAATTTGGAAGATCTTCCTGAGAATGCGCGTAACTATGTTCGTCGTGTGAGCGAGTTGGTTGGGGTTCGTATTTCTACTTTCTCAGTAGGTCCTGATCGTGAACAAACTAATATTTTAGAAAGTGTTTGGTCATAGGAGATTTTTAAGATTAGTTTAAGACAGGTTGGGTATACTATAGACAGTTACAAGAAGACCTCCTAACTTGTTGTAACAAATATCCTAAACTTTTCTTTTTCATAATAATCTCCCTATTAAGTCACCCCATTGGGTGGCTTTTTTAGTTCATAAGTCCTATACAGGCTTCTACTTGACTTTTTAAGATAAAGAAAAAAACAGTGGGACAGAAATCTGTAGACCAAGTCTTAATTTGATAGAACTAGAACTTCATGGTTTCAACAATTTGGTAGATTGGTTAAGGTTGTGGATAGAGAAAGGAAGTTTTGTTCAAAGGAGCTTTTGAATTTTAAAATACCAACAAACAGTTTAATCTACTAATAAATTATAGGTGTACAACTAAGCAAAAATGAGGTTGGGATTTTTGGTCCCAACCTCTTCAGTGAACTATTTTCTTTAGAATTTATAAGTTAGATAAAACTAAATTTTTTGTAAATTAGCTTATTTGATAACTTGGTTTCCTGATTTGTCATTTTGAATTTGGTTTATTTCGTGCATAAAAACATCTGCTTTCAGTTTATCTGTGATGATACTGACACTTATTAGCTTATTTAGATTTTTCTCATATCCTTCTAAAAAAATAGGATTTCTAATTTTCATGGTTAACTTTGCACAATTAAAGGGACGCTTTTTCATGGTTATTTGTTCGATATCTTGAAGTTTAAATTGATAATGTAATACGCTGAGGCCTCTGCTACTATAGGTATAATATTGAACAGTATTGTTTTTATGAACTTCTAATTTTACTCCATTTATGAAGAGATAATACCCCATAAACCATAGAAGAAGTGGAGCATAAATCAGTACGATTGCTATAATAATCTTGTCTGTAAAATCGGTATTATAAGATATCAGATGCTTTAGAATCCAGAGAATCATAACAGATAAAGATATCATGAATGGTCCCCCTGCTCTATTAAATTGATTTTTATATGGAAACATTAAGGTAAATTTTGGTTTATCCAGTAATAACTCTAATTTCATCATTTACTCTTTCATATTGTTTATTGTATAAATTTCAGTATATTCATCTCTTGAACTTTCTATGTCAGTTATCTCCATTATTTTAAGTTCATGATTTCTGATTTTCTATCAATTTTGCTAATATTATACTCTTTTTAAAACATTATTTCTACAATCCAGCGATTTGATAATATCTAAAGTTAGTCAGTGTAAATATTATAGAGCTCTTTTTTTGTCTAGGAAAACATGCTATAATGATAGAATTGATAAGCAGGAAAAGAGAGAAACTATGGATTATACAGTTGAAGAAAAAGAAGCTTTTATGAGAGAAGCTTTGAGAGAGGCAGAAATTGCTCTGGAAAACGATGAAATTCCAATTGGTTGTGTGATTGTCAAGGATGGAGAGATTATTGGTCGTGGGCATAATGCGCGCGAGGAGTTGCAACGGGCGGTTATGCATGCAGAAATCATGGCCATAGAGAATGCGAATGCGAGTGAAGAGAGTTGGCGTCTGCTAGATTGTATGCTTTTTGTGACCATTGAGCCTTGTGTTATGTGTAGTGGGGCGATTGGACTTGCCCGCATTCCAAACGTGGTTTACGGGGCTAAAAATCAGAAATTTGGTGCAGCTGGAAGTTTGTACGATATCTTGACAGATGAGCGTCTCAATCATCGTGTAGAGGTCGAAACGGGAGTTTTGGAGAGTGAGTGTGCAGCGATTATGCAGGACTTTTTCCGAAATCGACGGAAAAAATAATTTCTCTTTAAAAACAGAGGGGAATGTGGTATAATAAACAGTGGAGCAACAGTTCTGCGTGAAGCGGGTCAGGGGAGGAATCCAGCAGCCCTAAGCGAGTGTGAATTGTGTGCTCTTTTTTCGTGCTTTTTTCGAATAAATAAGATAAAATAGCCTAGAATAAATGATAATAGAAAAGAGAAAAATATGAAAATTCGTGGTTTTGAATTGGTTTCGAGTTTTACAGATGAAAGTTTGCTACCTAAGCGTGAGACGGCTCATGCAGCTGGTTACGACTTAAAGGTTGCTGTGCGTACGGTTATTGCGCCAGGAGAGATTGTCTTGGTTCCGACAGGTGTTAAGGCCTATATGCAGCCGACAGAAGTGCTCTATCTCTATGACCGTTCATCAAACCCTCGCAAGAAGGGTTTGGTTTTGATTAACTCAGTTGGGGTCATTGATGGGGATTATTATGGAAATCCTGGGAATGAAGGCCATATCTTTGCTCAGATGAAAAATATTATTGATCAGGAAGTGGTTCTCGAAGTTGGAGAGCGTGTGGTTCAGGCTGTCTTTGCTCCTTTCTTAATTGCAGACGGAGATGAGGCAGATGGCGTGCGAACTGGTGGATTTGGATCGACAGGGTATTAAGATGAAGATAATCTTTGTACGTCATGGGGAGCCAGACTACCGTGAGTTAGAGGAGTGTTCCTACACTGGCTTTGGATTAGATTTGGCTCCTTTGTCTGAGAAAGGAAGGCGACAAGCTCAGGAACTTTGCCAAAATCCTTTGCTTGGCTCAGCTGATATACTGGTGTCTTCTGCAGTGACGCGAGCATTAGAAACGGCTTCTTATCTTACTTGTGCTACGGGCCTTCCTTTAAGAGTAGAGCCTTTATTGCATGAATGGCAGGTTTACGAAAGTGGTATAGAGAATTTTGAAAAAGCACGTACTCTTTTTTTAGAAAACAAGGGGGAGTTGCTTCCTGATAGTCCTATTCAGTATGAGACAGCTGAAGAGATGAAGGTGCGTTTTTTGGAAACTATGATAAAGTACCGAGACTACCAGACAGTGCTAGTTGTCGCTCATCGAATGCTCATGCGCCAATTTGTACCAGACGAGAAGATT
>CAKQDJ010000036.1:0-6824 GCA_934229205.1 uncultured Streptococcus sp. | reverse complement strand
GCCTTAAACTCATAACCGTCGAAGGTCTTTTGCTCAGTCGTATAGTCTTCGCCCACTGGGGCATTGGTCTTCACTTGCGTTGGACCTTCCAATACATTGCCGTCTTCGTCAATGTATTTCACGTCCACATTACCAGTCTTCGGTTGTGGAGCTGGCGTTTTCTTCTTGTAGACATAAACCACATGGCTGTCGCCTTCCGTCACCTTACCATTGGCTGGAGCTGAGTCTGATGACAAAGCCTTAAACTCATAACCGTCGAAGGTCTTTTGCTCAGTCGTATAGTCTTCGCCCACTGGGGCATTGGTCTTCACTTGAGTTGGACCTTCCAATACATTGCCATCTTCGTCAACGTATTTCACGTCCACATTACCAGTTTTTGGTGTTGGAGTTGGATTTTTTGTTGTGTTCGTATCAGCAGCAACTAGCCCATCATCAACATGAGCAGTGTTATCAATACGTTGACCTTTGACATCGGCATCTACTTTGACTTGGAAAGTAACTTTGAAAGTTTCCCCGCTAGCTACATTTTTAGTCCAAGTGAGTGTCTTATCTGTCAGTGTTCCACCATTGTCAGCAGAATTTTCCACATATGTTGTATGTTCTGGAACATTATCTGAAATTGTGACGTCTCTCGCTGAATCCGTGGTATTTGTATAAGTCACAGTATAAGTCAATGTATCATTGGCATTTGTTTCTTGACCGTCAATACTTGTACCTGTACCATCCACAACATCTTTCACAGGTTTAGTAAATTCTTCAAGTACCCATTTACCGATGAACTTCACATCTCCATTTTCAACAACTTCTGAAACCTTATCGTAACCTTTGAATACCCAGTTTCCTTCTGGAACAGATACTTTAGTAGTTGTTGGTTGAGTAGGATTTACAGTCGTTCCATTTGCAAGACCTGATACTTTAGCTGGTAACAAGTTTGTAACTTCTTGTGGAAGGGTCTTACCAGGTGTACCGCTCTCAAATTCATGAATCTTGTTGTAAAGTAAGGTCGTTGTTACCTTGTTTGATGCGAAATAAAGGTTATCTGGTTGCATAGCTACAATGTTTTCGATAGGTCCTGAAGCTTTGTCACCAACCTTATTATTTGTTACTGTATTATAAGTAATACGAATAGGTGTTCCGGCCTTATCTTTGTTCAAGTAGGCAGCAGCCATCTTGACAGTTACTTTTTGACCTGACTTCTCAACAGTATAGTCTGTATCCTTTGCCAACACAACACCATCTGCATCAACTGTAAGATCTTTGAAATCTAAACGATCATCAAAGGTATCAACGAAATCAAGGCTTGATAAAGCTGCAATGATTTCTTTACCTGGTTTTGGAATCTTGAAAAGAGTTTTATAAGTAACTGCCTCTCCTGCTTGTGCTGGGATTTGAGCTGGATCTACCTCCTTTTCTGGGGCAAACTGTACTTGTTCCATGTAAAGAGAGAAAGTTGCAGAGGCATAGTTCGCTGAACGGTAACCAAAGTTCATGGTGTTGTTAACTGAGCGTAGGGCTAAACCGGAAATATTATTTTCGGCCTCCGCACCACTTGTACCACCACCTGGGCCTGCATTCCAAACAGTTTTATCACCTTCTTGAACCGCTTCCAAATTATTGCGGTTGTTCATCACTCGCTTGTCAACGCTAGTGTTGTAATTGGTAACATAGAAAGCTTCCTTGGTATTCCATAGACCATTTGCATCAATATCAGTTGGTTTCATCACCAATTTCATGTCAGGTTCTGAACCATCTGAATACTTAAGTTCTGCTGTTATATCTGCATCAACCGTAAAGGTATTTTTCATGACATCGTCATGTGCCTCATCAACATATGGGATATTCCCAATTTCAAATTGGTTTGCTCCCCATAAATTAGAAACGTTGAAAAAGTTAACTGTTTTCTTATTAACATCAGCCATTTGAGCCGGAGCTTCTGAGTTGTTGATATAATGAAGAGTAACTTTATTAATCGTTAAATAAGCATCTACTTGCTTACCATTGACTGTTCCAGCATTGGCAAATTTCAAAGACAAAGGTTTATCAAAGGTTTGATCTTCCTTTTTGGTTTTATCTACCTTGAGGGTGAAATTTTCCATTGGATAACCAGGATATTTATGTTGTAGATCTCCATAACCTGGAGCATCCATATGGTATTGCTGCACGGCAGATGACTTAGATACAACACTCATGTTATCCGTAGTTAACTGAAACTGGTAAAGACTTAGTGCAGAAAGATCTGTGTCATCCTTTATTTCTTGCGGTGCCGCAAAAAGGCCTTGAAACGGCAGTAAGAAAAACGCTAAAACAAAGGTTATCATTCCAACGATTGTCTTTTTAAGCCTGTTTTTCGACTTTATCATTCTTTTTCTCCTTATTAAATTTCTTTTTACTTTTTATGATTACACATAAAAAGAAATTTATTGCCATTCTCCATATGGTAAGAACTCCGTTATTAGTACCCAAATTAGTAGTTTTCCCAGCTAACCTACCAATTCTTATCAAAAGAGCTTGTCAATAAATGCTTTTTAGTTTAGCACTCAAAGTAAAAGTTAAAGACAAGAGTTATAGCTCTCAGAGAGACTAGTAACCCACACTCAATTATATCATTAATCAAGCATTTTGGACAAGCACTTCATTAAATTTTTCTTAAACAAAAAAAGGTCAATTAAAAGCAGATATAAAAAATATTTACTTTTTTTGTAGTGTTACAATAGATGTGAGACAAAGTAGAAAATCGCCATTAAATACCATCGTTATAAAGAAAATCTAAACATAAACTTGATATCGCTTTCTGATATTTGTCAGAATATTCCCATTCTGATGCATAATTGTAAGCTAGATAAAAAATATGAATTACCTATATTTTCTATACTAAAATCTGTATCAAAATACATTTATAACTTTGCAAACGAAAAAAGATTGCCCATTCGGACAACCTCTTTTCTACTATTTAATACAAATCTAGATAATTATCAACTTCCCATTGCGACACAAAGGTTGCATAGCTAGCCCACTCGATACGTTTGGCTTCAAGGAAGCTCGTATAGATGTGCTCACCTAGGGCAGCCTTGACTACTTCGTCCTCAGTCAAAGCTTTCAAAGCGTTATGAAGCGTTGATGGAAGGTCTGTGATTCCAGCTTCCTTACGCTCTTCTGCTGTCATGATGTAGATATTTTCTTCAATAGGAGCTGGTGCTTCGATTTTGTTTTCAATACCATGCAAACCAACTTCCAAAAGAACAGCCATAGCGATGTATGGGTTTGCCATTGGGTCCACTGAACGCAGCTCAAGACGAGTTCCCATACCACGTGAAGCTGGTACGCGCACAAGTGGCGAACGGTTACGACCAGCCCAAGCAATGTAAACAGGTGCTTCATAACCTGGAACCAAACGTTTGTATGAGTTAACTGTTGGGTTCATGATAGCAGTATAGTTGTAAGCATGCTTGATCAAACCACCAAGGAAATGGTAGGCCGTTTCAGACAACTGCATTCCTTTTGGATCATTTGGGTCAAAGAAGGCATTGTTTCCTTCTGCATCAAACAAGGACATATTACAGTGCATACCTGATCCAGCAATACCAAATTTTGGTTTCGCCATAAAGGTTGCGTAAAGACCGTGTTTGCGAGCAATGGTTTTTACAACGAGTTTAAAGATTTGAATCTTATCACAGGCACGGAGGACTTCATCATACTTGAAGTCAATTTCATGTTGTCCAACCGCAACCTCGTGGTGACTCGCTTCTACTTCAAATCCCATTTTGGTCAAGACATTCACGATTTCACGACGTGTATTGTCTGCAAGGTCAGTAGGGGCCAAATCAAAGTAGCCACCCTTGTCATTTACCTCAAGAGTCGGATCCCCATTTTCATCCAGTTTAAATAGGAAGAATTCTGGTTCTGGACCAAGGTTGAAGGATTTGAATCCTACTTCTCCCATGTGACGAAGAGCACGTTTCAAATTGCCACGAGGGTCACCTGCAAATGGTTTACCTTCTGTTGTATAGACATCACAGATCAAACCTGCAACACTTCCGTTTTCATCTCCCCAAGGGAAGACTGTCCATGTATCCAAGTCTGGGTACAAGTACATATCTGACTCATTGATACGTACAAAACCTTCAATAGAAGATCCATCAAACATAGCCTTGTTTGACAAGACTTTATCTAACTGTTCATCTGTAGCAGGAATTTCGACGTTTTTCATCGTTCCCAAAATATCTGAGAACATGAGACGAATAAAGGTAACATTTTTCCCCTTGACTTCACGACGAATATCTGCAGCTGTGATTGGCATGGTTTTTCTCCTTAATATATGACTACTTGCGATTGCCTAACCGCGACCAAAAGGTGAATGTGCTGAAGCAAAGCGTCCCTGCTGGAGGAGTTCATTGTGAAGTGCGCGACGCACCTCCGTCTGACTCACCACTTTCTTGGACTTCGCCTCACGTTCAGCATATTTTTTCTTAATCGCAGCAATATTATGACCTTCAGAGATATAATCTTTGATTTCAAGCAGACGATCCATATCATTCAACGAATACATGCGACGGTTCCCTTCGTTTCGATCAGGTTTAATCAACTCTTGATCTTCATAATAACGAATCTGACGCGCCGAGAGATCGGTCAATTTCATAACACTGCCGATAGGAAAAACAGCCATATTTCGGCGAAATTCTCTTTCCTTCATTTACAATTCCCTTCCTTCTGTCTATTATAGTCTAAAAAAAAACAAACGTCAATCGATAATGTTATAAAATGTAACATTATTTTTCTTTTTTCTCTAAAAAGAGATGAATACGATCAATATCATAATTTACGAGAATTGCGACAAAAACTCCCATGAAAGTTTCCGATACACGCGCAAACACGTACAAAATTGTTTCACCGCTCGGTATTGATAGGGTAATGATTAACATAGCTGCTACACCACCAATAACCCCTGATTTATTATTCATGGCCACATTTGTCATAATGGTTAACATAGTGCAGATTGGAACAACCACCAAGGTCACCCAAAAGGCTCCGTGAAATAAGGTATTTAAGAGAAAAAAGATAAGGGCGTAGAAACCACCGATACTATTTCCTAGAATACGTGAAGTCCCAAAATGGACACTCTTATCAAAACTCTCCCTCAGACTAAAAACCGCTGTCAAAGCACCGATTTGAAGACCTTTCCAGCCAAAAAAGCCAAAAATCAAAAGAACTAGAAAAACGGCAATTCCCGTTTTAAAAGTCCGCATACCAAGTTTGAACTGTGACTTATCAAATTTATATTTTTTAAAATAACTCATAATCTCAACTTTCTACTACCATTTTAACATAAATCAGTTGATTTTATGAGTAAAAATCAATAGGAAGCGTTTTTAATTTAGGCTATAAAAAAGAGGAAACAGAGTCCCTCTTTTCTATTTAACTTTCAGATCTTACTTGCTTTCGTCTTCTTTTCGTTTCAACTGACCAAGTCCTAAAACTCCTACTAAAGCTGCTAGACCAAGATACGGCATGTAGCTTGAATCATTTGTACCTGTTTGAGGTAGAGTAGGGTTTCCTTTTGGATTTGGATTAGAATTAGGGGTTGTTGGCTCCTCTGGTTTCTTAGGTTCTGGTGTTGTAGTACGAACTGTGTTTGAAGCGTAAGCAACTTTATTCACAGTATTTACATAGGTATTTTCAAAGGTTCCAACAGCAATTCGTTTCATTTGAATATAAGTCTCAGCCTGGAATGGAGAATCCAACTGAATCTCTTGAAGGAATTCTTCCTTGAAGCGAATTGTAATCATTCCCTTATCTTGATCATGTTCAACCTGTGTTTCAGCTGTTAAGTCTGTTCCTGCCTTAATAACACGACCGTCTTTCAATCGGATATCAACCTTAGCAAGAACTTTATAGTTTCCAGTGTATTGATCACCTTTTTGGTCATAATCATCTACAAAACTATAGTCATTCAAGTCCTCAGAATGATTTTGTGGAATCAAACCTCCGATTAAACGATAATTGAAGTACTGGTTCAACGGAATTGTTTGGCCATCAATATTGTCACTGCTTGGATCCATACTGATTGTCACATCTTTTTTCGGTGTGATTTTCGGTACGTTGTTGACAACTACTTCTGTAGCATAGCCATTTCCAAAATCAATTTGGTAGGCTTTGTTTTCATACTTACCACCCGTTTGACCAAATTCAGGTTTAACTGTCATCGGATCTGTGATTAGTAATGATTTCCCTGCTGCTACATAGTTCTTGTAGAATTCGGCTGGATTATCAGCTGAGAAGAGTTGGAAAGCACCTTTAACAGTGATGTTTGCTTTCTTCAACAGCTCTTGAACCTTCTTAGGCGCAGCTTCTAAACTATCAAATTGTTGAACACTGATACCTGATACAAGATTGCCCTCTAGATCACGAATCTTAACCAATTCTGGTTGAAGGGTTAAGGCTTCTTCTGGATAATCATCCACATAGTAGAAACCATTTTGAATTGCTTCTTTAGAAGATTTATCTCCCTTGTATTGGTCCAAATCCCATGTGAGTTCATAGTAGTTCGTTGAACCAGCTAGAACTTCTTTGCCATCAATATTCAAACCTTGCTTGTTCTTGTTAACTTTCAAAGGCTTGATGTAGTTGTTATTTGGATTGTCAGGATCATTTGGTTTACCTGGAGTCGTTACACGAACAATGTTTGACTTGACACCGTAAGCATCGTTGACTGTCAGAGTGAAGTTATTAGTATAAGTTGCCCCATCGTTCAAGACTCGACCAACAACCGTTGGATGAAGAGTCTCAACAGGTTTAGTTAAGTCAGCATTGTATGTTGCCAATGTCTC
>CAKQDJ010000035.1:0-6860 GCA_934229205.1 uncultured Streptococcus sp. | reverse complement strand
TAAAATACAAGGCCGACAAGCAAAAAGTAACCTATACCATCATTGATGATACAACTAATACCACTTTGGAAGATAAGAAAGAGCTTACAAGTGGGAACTCTGATACTCCTCTTCCAAATGGTACAGAAGCGAAGTATGATTCAATCGTGGACGCCTATCTAGCTCAAGGTTATGAATTGGTTTCAAAAGACCAGCTTCCAGCTAAGTTTGACCTCGATAGTAGTTATGACCAAAATGTAGTGGTTCACGTGAAACATGGTACAAGCTCTAGTCAAGAAAATAAAGCAGTGACTATGACTGTTCGCTACCATGGTGCCGGTGGTCAAACTCCAGCAGATAAGGTACAAACAGCGACTTGGACACGTACCGTAACGACAGACAAGGTGACTGGCTCTGTTGTGAACACGACAGATTGGACAAGCGACAAAGCCAACTATGACGCTGTCCCATCGCCAGTGATTCCAGGTTACACTGTGGATGTTGCGACTGTTCCATCAGAAGTGGTTACCCAAGAAAACATTGTCAAGAATGTGCATTATACTGCTCAGAATACAGCTCAAACCCAAAAGGTTACTTACACAGTTGTAGATGAGACAACCGGTCAGACTCTGGAAAATCAAGTTGAATTGACAAACGGTGAGTCAGGTACTTCTCTTCCAGCTGCTGCTCAAACGAAATACGACACTGTGATTGCAAGTTATTTGGCACAGGGTTACGAAGTGGTTTCCAAGGATGAATTGCCAGCTCAGTTTGATACCGACAGTAGCGTAGACCAAAACGTGGTAATTCGCTTGAAACACAAAACTGTTTCAGTTGAGGAAACCAAACAAGTAAGCATGACTGTTCGCTACCATGGTGCAGGTGGTCAAACCCCAGCAGACAAGGTACAAACAGCGACTTGGACACGTACCGTAACGACAGACAAGGTAACTGGCTCTGTTGTGAGCACGACGGATTGGAGAAGCGACAAGGCAAACTACGATGCAGTTCCATCACCAGTGATTCCAGGTTACACTGTGGATGTTGCGATTGTTCCATCAGAAGTTGTTACCCAAGAAAACATTGTTAAAGATGTTCATTATACTACGGTTCCAGTAGCACCAGAAGTCCCTAATACTCCTGATACTCCAGTTAAACCAGGGGCACCAACGACACCGTTCACACCAGAACACCCAGCACATACTCTCCCACGAACAGGTGAATCTCAGGTTGGTTCAAGCCTTGTGACGCTGACAGGTCTAGGCTTGCTTCTATCAGTTCTTGGTTTGGCAGGACGTCAGAAAAAAGAGGACGAATAACTTTTTATAAGTTGTAAAAAGTCAGTTCTTTCATTGAAGAAATACTAGAAATAGTTTAAAGATGAATGATTTAGTGGAAAAATGAGCCCCGCAGGCAACCTCAGTTAGTTGACTTGTGGGGCTTTTCCCTTGTTTTGAGGAATGAGACTCAGAAAGGAGCAAGTGCAAATAGAGACTTTTGGTCGCTGAAATAGAAGCGAGGCGAAATCACTAAATGATTCCGCCTCGTTTCTATTTTAAATCTTGCACGGAGCTTATAATCTTTCGGTTTTTCTTACTGTAAAAGGTTCCTGCTAAAAGACCGAGAATAGCTGGTGCTACCGCAATAAGTGTTAGTGAAACCCATTCTGCTGTAATAAACCGTTCACCAAAAACGACAAATGGAATGAGCCAGTTAAAAATCCCTGTAAATGGGAAGAACCATTTATAACAAACCCTTCTTTTACCAGCAGAAAAGCTACATAACAATTCGACACTAGGAGCCAAAAGGTAAAAATAAAGCAGGCTGTAGCCCATCTCTTCCCCTATAATCCTACTTAATCTCCAACAATAGCATGAGGGCATAAAAGGCGTCTTAATCAATTGTTTCGTGTTCAACCTCCTGTCCCAAATCCGGTATAATCATTGTTTCAATAATGTTTTCGACAAGCGAAGTAAATTGCCAAAAGAATAAAGGTAGGGATATTTACAAGCAAAAAAGTTAAGGAAATCAGACAGAAAATCTCCCACCAGGTTATGTTGTTAGTCAAGGCCAGAGAGAAGATTGTCAATAAAGAAAAGCAATAAGTTATGCCTGGCAGTATGAAACCCAGCCACTTACTTTCTTTTTTGGAGAGAAAAATCTGTAATAGGATTCCTCCAGTCAGGATTGGCAATATGATAAATGAAACAATTACGGTTCTCATTTGTTTCAACTCCCTCCATCATTTTGATATTCAGACGTTACTATGTCAGACGAATCAAAGGAATAGATGTATTGGAGCTTATAAGCACAGTTTCTTTACCTACAGTCTCCAGAATACCCATTTCATATTGGAAATAACACTAAATGAAGTAAAAGTCAATCCATGGGTTATGGTTTAAGAGAGATGGAAGATGGTTTCCTCATATTTCTGAGCTGGAGTAGCTGTTCTTGAAATGATCTCCAAACCGTCTATATAAGATATTTGGAACTGACTATTACCCCCATTTTCTTTTCGGAGTTATCTCTGAGAGCAGGGGGTACAATAGAAAAAAATGACTTGGAAGTGATATAATGAAGCTACAGAGACAGTTTGGAGGTCTGACCATGAAAAAGCTACTACTAGTCCTAGCTACTAGCATGCTAGTCTTATCTGCCTGCCATAAAATGACAGAGGATGGAGCAACTAGTCCGTCAATACCAAGGGAGCAACAAACCAAGGAAACAACCAACTATTTTCACTACCTAGCGGACTCTTATCAAAAGGCTCTTTCACACGAAAAAGAATCTAAGGATACAGCCGTCCAATCACCTATGGCTGCTACGGTTGTAGCCATGGAAGAGCTTCAGTTGTCTAATCCGACTGACCAAGCCTTGATTATGAAAAACTACTCGGACTTTCAGAAACTAATCCAATACAATACCGAAAAGTGGGAGGAAGAGTTTGCAAGCTGGGCCTCTTCTATGCGGCAGTTCTATCATAGACTAGAGCATAGAAACTTTGATGAAAAAAATGAACTCATCAAAAAAATAGAAACAACAACTGTTTCTCAGAAAAGTGTCAAATGGAATGTTTTTGGAGTATCCAGTGACAATGCTTATGACTACTTGATTTTGGATGCGTACTATGATAAGCAGAACAAACATTTCTACTTGTTTGCACTGAAAGATGGGCAAGCACAGGTCTTACATACCGATAAGACGCTAGAAACTATCCCTACTGCGAATTTTGAAGAGACTGAGAACACAGATTTAGCGCAACGTTTTAAGGAATTTCTATTAAAAACAAGTGTAACTACAGAGAGCGAGCCAGATACAGATAATAGTTCTTTAATAGACAAGATAAAAACAGCCATGGAATCCTATTCGGATAGTAAAGGTGAAAGATTTAAGTCAACTAACTTAGCAACATATGGTCACTACTATGGACTAGCAGTGCCAGACCAGATAATGCAATTTGGACAAGTAGATGGGGTGAATTATACTTTTAAATGGTATGGGTATATTGCAGGTTCAGGTTCTGGGCGGTTCGATATCCTAGCTTGCTATGTGAATGAAGCAGGGACAGAGGTGATTCTCTTTGGTTACAAGGATGGCAATCCTGCTCTTTTACACACCGAAGGAAGACCAGAGATTGATAAAAATGAATCAGGGGCTATCATAAATGCCCAGGTTCATTTTGTCGAGTTTCATCACCCAATATTAGAACAAGTTTTCAATTAATAAAGAGGAAATACATTTATCGTATGCAAAGTGTTTCTCGTGAAACCTATTTCTTATAAAAAAACTTCTCCACATAAAATAATTTGTGGAGTTTTTTCTATAATTAGTAGTTTAAACTATTCTTAAAATAAGAGTATACTAATTATGTAATCGTTATCAAACCTAAAAATTCGATGAAATCGGTTTTTAGGAATAAAATGGGAGGAAATTATGAAAAAGTTTTCAAAGACCTTGAGAGATAACTGGATTTTTCTCTTGATGGTTTTACCAGGGGCACTTTGGTTGATTCTATTCTTCTATATCCCAGTATTTGGAAATGTGGTCGCCTTTAAAGATTACCATATGAGTGGTGAAGGATTTATCCATAGTATTATGAATAGTAAGTGGGTCGGCCTCGATAACTTTAAGTTCTTGTTTAGTTCTAAAGATGCCTTTATCATTACTCGAAATACCGTCCTTTACAACCTTGGATTCATCTTTATTGGTTTGATTGTGTCGGTTGGAATTGCTATCATCCTCAGTGAGCTTCGTTCTAAGAGAATGGTTAAAATTTTCCAAACGTCTATGTTGTTTCCATACTTCTTGTCATGGGTTATCATCAGTTTCTTTACAGATGCATTCCTCAACATTGACAAGGGTGTGATCAACCACTTCCTTTCTTCCATCGGATTGAAGGAAATTAACTTCTACGCTGACTTAGGTATTTGGCCATATCTTCTCCTTTTCCTAGGTATCTGGAAAGGATTCGGATATAGCAGTGTCATGTACTATGCGACTATCATGGGAATTGACCCTACCTACTATGAAGCAGCAACAGTGGACGGGGCTAGCAAGTGGCAACGGATTCGCAATGTAACCATTCCACAGTTGACACCGCTGATAACTGTTTTGACCATCCTTGCAGTCGGAAACATCTTCCGTGCAGACTTCGGTCTTTTCTATCAAATCCCACACAATGCTGGTCAGCTCTATAATGTAACCAACGTACTAGACGTCTATGTCTATAATGGTTTGACTCAGACAGCGGATATTGGTATGGCATCAGCAGCTGGTCTTTATCAGTCAGTTGTCGGTTTAATTCTCGTTATCTTATCAAATATACTTGCAAGACGAGTAGATCCAAATTCAGCACTATTCTAGAAAGGAGGAAAGCATGGCAGAAAAAATTAAAAAAGCAAAAATTGATAATGTCGGCATTCACTCCTTTAGTAAGAAGGCAGATATCTTCTTCAGTATTATTTCTGGATTGATTGCTCTCTCTTGTATCTTGCCCTTTATCTTTGTCATCATGATTTCCATCACAGATGAAAAGAGCATCCTTCAACATGGATATAGCTTTTTCCCATCACAGTTTGGATTAGATGGCTTCGAGTTTTTGGCTCAGTTTAAAGATAAGATATTACAAGCGCTCTTTATCTCAGTGTTTGTAACAGTAGTCGGAACCTTGACAAACGTCTTTATCACAACAACTTATGCCTACGCCATTTCACGGACAACCTTTAAGTACCGCAGATTCTTTACAGTTTTCGTCCTACTTAGTATGTTGTTCAACGCCGGTTTGGTTCCAGGCTATATCGTGGTAACTCGTTTGCTTCAACTAGGTGACACAGTTTGGGCCTTGATTGTTCCAATGCTTCTCTCACCATTTAACATCATCTTGATGCGTTCCTTCTTCAAGAAGACCATTCCAGAAGCCATTTTGGAGTCTGCTCGTATCGATGGTGCTAGTGAAGCCCGGATCTTCTTCCAAATCTGTTTACCATTGTCATTACCAGGTATCGCAACCATCACGCTTTTGACAGCTCTTGGTTTCTGGAACGACTGGTTCAACGCCCTTCTTTACATCAAGAGTGACAACTTGTATCCATTACAGTATTTGCTCATGCAAATCCAACAAAATATGGACTACATCGCCAAAGCAGTCGGTCTTTCTGGTCAACTGGGAGTCGCTCTTCCAAAGGAAACGGGTCGTATGGCCATGGTTGTCGTTGCAACCCTTCCGATTGCCATTCTGTATCCATTCTTCCAACGCTACTTTGTAAAAGGTTTGACCATCGGTGGTGTGAAAGAATAGGACTTACTGAGAAACATCGTTTTTCCCTTCCCAACTTCATCTTAGTGGCTGAAGTTAAAATCATTAAATCGTTTATAAGTTTAAAAATAAAAAAAGGAGTTTTTATCATGAAAAACTGGAAAAAATATGCTTTTGCATCTGCTAGCGTAGTAGCTTTGGCTGCAAGTCTTGCTGCTTGTGGAAACCTTTCAGGTAACAACAAAAAAGCTGCTGACTCAGGATCAGGAGAAAAACCTGTTATTAAAATGTACCAAATCGGTGACAAGCCAGATAACTTGGATGAATTGCTAGAAAATGCAAACAAAATCATCGAAGAAAAAGTTGGTGCTAAATTGGATATCCAATACCTTGGATGGGGTGACTACGGTAAGAAAATGTCCGTTATCACATCATCAGGTGAAAACTACGATATCGCTTTTGCAGATAACTACATCGTAAATGCGCAAAAAGGTGCTTATGCTGACTTGACAGAATTGTACAAGAAAGAAGGGGCAGAGCTTTATAAAGCACTTGACCCAGCTTACATCAAAGGGAACACTGTAAACGGTAAGATCTACGCTGTTCCAGTTGCGGCTAACGTTGCATCTTCACAAAACTTTGCCTTCAACGGAACTCTTCTTGCTAAATACGGTATCGACATTTCAGGTGTAAACTCATACGAAACACTTGAACCAGTCTTGAAACAAATCAAAGAAAAAGCTCCAGATGTAGTACCATTTGCAGTTACTAAGAACTTCATCCCTTCTGAAAACTTTGACTACCCAGTAGCAAACGGACTTCCATTCGTTATCGACCTTGAAGGGGATACTACTAAGATCGTAAACCGTTACGACGTTCCTCGTTTCAAAGAACACTTGAAGACTCTTCACAAATTCTACGAAGCAGGATACATTCCAAAAGACGTAGCAACAAGCGACACTTCATTTGACCTTCAACAAGACACTTGGTTCGTTCGTGAAGAAACAGTAGGACCAGCTGACTACGGTAACAGCTTGCTCTCTCGTGTAGCTAACAAAGACATCCAAATCAAACCATTCACTAACTTCATCAAGAAAAACCAAACAACTCAAGTTGCTAACTTTGT
>CAKQDJ010000034.1:0-8452 GCA_934229205.1 uncultured Streptococcus sp. | reverse complement strand
ACTACTGCAATCACTTTACTCGTCTCCAAATAGGTCTGAATCATGTAATCACTAGGATTTTGAAATTCGTACATAAAACGCCTCACTTATTTCCTTATGACCAGTATAGCATTTTTTGAAAAAGGAGGTAAAGATTGGAGCTGGGATTTTTTTAGTAACGAATCAGCAAATAGAACCGCTATTTATGATATAATGGTTAAGTAGATAAAAATATAATAATCTTACCAGCGACAAAAATAACTGCTAACATCAAAGGAATATAATGAAAAAATTTTTTAATTTATTGACAAACTTAACGATTATAGCCGGTATCCTCATCATCAGTTACCCTGTTATTAGCCAAATTTATTACAATTACCAGACCAAACAAGAGGTTAAAGACTTTGATTCGTCTGCACAAAAATTAACTTCTGAAGACGTGACGGAACGGATAAAACTAGCTACTGCTTACAACCGCTCTTTACAAAATTTGACAATAACAGATCCCTATACCAAAGAAGAAAACGCTAAAGGGCAAGCAGAATATGCTCGAATGCTGACTGTTCATGAAAAAATAGGTAGAATCTCCATTCCTAAAATTGATGTTGACCTGCCTATTTATGCCGGTTCAAGTGAAGAAGTCTTACAAAAAGGGGTGGGGCACCTTGAAGGAACCAGTTTGCCGATTGGTGGTCAGAACACCCACACTGTTCTAACTGCCCACACGGGCTTGCCCAATAATCGCCTTTTTACCGACTTGGATAAAATGAAGGTAGGCGATAAATTTTTCATTCAAAATATCGCTGAAACACTTGCCTACGAGGTTGATTCCATAACGGTGATTGAACCGACTCAATTTGATTCCTTAAATATCGTACCTGACAAAGATTATGTGACTTTGCTGACCTGTACTCCTTATATGATCAATTCACACCGTTTACTTGTGCGAGGCCACCGGATCCCTTACAAACCAAGTGAAGAAAAAGTGAAAAGTCCGATTAGTCATATCTCTATTCCACCGCTTTATCTAGTCGTTTTCGCAATTCTATTCCTCATTTTCATTATTTTGGCTTGGAATAAGTGGAAATCGAAAAAAGCATAGAAAGAGCTATCATGTCAAGAAAAAAGAAAAACAAAAAATGGTTACAACTAAGCCATAAGATACTTACCATTCTGGGTTGCTTGATAATCTGTTATCCCTTTGTCAGTCAGATTTATTACCAATATGTGACTATGCAGGAAACAAAGCAATTTGACGACGAGAAAGGTAAATTAGTTGATCAAGATGTTGAAAAACGCATTGAACTCGCTAAAGCCTATAACAGCACCTTGTCCCCGGAAAAAATAGGAGATCCTTTCTCAAGCAGAAAAAAAGAGGAAGGTGTAGCCGAATATGCTCGCATGTTGCAACTGCAAGAAAAGATCGGCTATGTCACTATCCCTTCTATCAATCAAAAAATTCCCATCCGAGCAGGTTCATCTGAGAATGTCTTGCAAAATGGAGCAGGCCACTTAGAAGGAACTAGCCTCCCTGTCGGTGGAGTTAGCACCCATACGGTCATCACCGCCCACAGGGGACTGCCCACAGCTAGACTTTTCACTGACCTGGATAAGGTGAAGGTTGGAGATGTCTTTTACATCACTAATATCAAGGAAACCTTGGCTTATCAGGTAGATGAGATTTTAACCGTTGAGCCTACCGATTTCAAACCAATACTGGTTAAAGAAGGCGAAGATCGTGCCACTCTTTTGACTTGCACGCCTTATATGATTAATTCTCATCGCCTACTCGTTCAAGGCAAACGCATACCTTTCCACGAAGCTGAAAAGAAGGAAAAAACAAAGATTGACTTTTTTGCCCAATACAAATGGTTTATCCTTCTTGCTACCGGACTCATCCTCCTACTCTTAGGCTATCTACTCTTTAAAATGTTAAGAAAGAAAGGAAAAGAAACATCACTTTCATGAAAAAGAAAAAACAATTACTTGGGCTGAGCCTCCTGTTAATTGGAATTGCGCTCTTCCTCTTTCCTTTTTTATCTATGATTAAAGAGGACATTTGGCAATCCAATGCTCAGCGCACCTATCAGCAGACCAGCGAGGAAACATTCCAAAAACTACGAACAGCCTTAGAACAAACCACTGTCACCGGAGCTATCCAAGATATTTTCCTAACAAAAAAAGAGACTGACACTAAGCAAAAAACGCCCTACTCAGATCTGCTAGATACCAATCAAGTCGCTGGACGTATGACCATTCCTGCTTTAGGGCAGCATTTCGACCTCTATCTTGACGCTGACTATGATAAGCTCCTAAAGGGCGTAGCTACTCTCGTCGGAACATCTGCTCCCTTGGGTATAAAAGGACAGCGACCGATTATCGCAGGACATAGAATTAATTATAATGACATATCTTTCTACTTTCTCCCCTCCCTCAAAAAAGGAGATAAAATTTATTTCGATATTCTTGGAAAAAATCTAGAATACGAAGTGACCGATAGCGAAATCATTGATGAATACGAAGGCGAAAAACTTAAACCAATCGAAAACGAAGATATGGTTACGCTCATGACCTGTATGAACGGACCAAGCTATGACAAACGGCTCCTTGTCAATGCAAAAAGAGTTGTTTCAGATAGTGAAAAAAAGCAAAATGTATCTACTAATCCCTTGATTCCCTTTGTTAGCAATCAACATATTAAACTTGGTTTCAAGTTACAAAGGCTAGCCCCTTATTTGATTGTGATTGTCGGAACAGCAATCTTTCTCTTTTTCAGCAAGCGGCTATGGAATATCATAAAAAAACACTGATTCATCAGTGTTTTTTCTCGCTTTTATAAAGCTTATATCCTAGCCCGATTAAAACGACGGCAATTCCTAAAAACCAATAAATGGCTAAGGTTCCCGTTTTGATAATCGGTGTTCTTGGCGTAGTCGGTGGCACCAATGTATTGGTAATCACAGTGCCAGTTTTATCTGCCATGTTTTGATAAGTTGCTGTATAGCCATTAGGAACATCTTCTTCAGCTGTGTAGGTGTAATCTTTCCCTGCCGCATCTGTTTTTTCTAAATTCATAAAGGTATGTTCCCAGTTGTTGCTGTCATTCAGCTCAATTTCATCAATGACTTTACCATTTTGTTTAAGATGAACAGTGATACTGTTTAACTTTTTACCTTTCCATTCCTTCCGAACTTTAAAGCTGGTCTTGTCTTCTCTCTGTTTTAAAACTTGCTTGGGATAGACATGAACGGCGTCATTTCCTACCGTGAAATAGCTGCCATCGGGTTTTGTCACAGGCAGTTCCACTTCTAATGGAACTGGTGTCGCATCACCCAACATCTGATTTCCTGATAACTTTGATTTTTCTTTATTGACAACAATATAGTACTTACCTGCCTTCAAAGCGCTAAAGATGAGACGACCACCATTTTCAGTTATCTTTGTTTGAACAAGCTCTCCATCCGCCTTATCCTTATGAATATCAAAGGCAACGCCATCAATGGTTGAGGCCTCACTACCAAAATAATTCTCAATGTCTAAAGGTTGTCCAGAATAACTATCTTTTCCTCCACCTTTGGGCCAACCATTCAAATCTTTTAACTTAACCAAGGTTAACACAATATCGTAGGTTGCATCTGACGAGGCTTGATTTTCCTGAGATGAGACGGTTGTAAATGGCCGCAAAGCTACCAAAATAACAATGGCCGTAAGTATGGATAGCAGACTGCTCAATATTCTTTTTCTTGTCATAGTATCCTCCTAAAACATAGCACTTGCACTCTTCACTAGGATATTCAACTCTTTTAAATACCCTAGTGAAGAGGTAAGGATTGTCCTTACTTCTTCATTTTATTACTTAGCTGAACGACGTTTCGCAATGAAACCTAAACCGACAACCAAGACACCCGCTGCAATCACGAGAGCAGAACCGATACCACCCGTTTGTGGAATTGTTACCTTGTTGTTGTTAACTTGGTTAATTCCACCTGTGTAAGTTGTTGATGAGATAGTGAACTCAACTGGTTGTTGCAACAAAGCGTAACCTGTTGGTGCTTCAACTTCGACCAATTTGTACTTAGTTTCACCAGTGGCGTTGTCATTTCCTTTTACACCATAAGGAAGCCCCTTAACTTCAAAAATACCATCAGCTGCTGAAGTGAAGACAGTTGCATCTGCTTTATTAGCAACCCACTCATTTTTAGCAGGAGTTGTTCCTGATGCAGCTGTTTGTTTCAAATACTTGTCACCAGCTTCATTTGTAACAACAAACTTAGCCCCTGCAAGTTTAGCTGATGTCGCTTTGTCAATTTTTTCAAACTTAGCACCACCAGTGTGGAGTTCTGGAGTTTCATTAGGTTTAACTTCTTTTGTTGAATCTGGGTTAGTACCATAAGTCAACTTAACATCATTGGGGTTGGCTGCACCCATAACCGCTTCTTCATTGATGACTGCGTCATAAGTAATAGTGATAACATCTTTTGGATTTAATGTTTTGATGTAATCTTCATTGAAAGCAATGCTAATTGCTGCTCCTTTTGTACCAACTGCAGCTGTACCAGTAGTTGAATAGTTAGAAGGATTTACAACAGTGCCACCATTTTTAACAACAAGGTTGCCTGTGTAAGTCAGACCTGCTGAGAACTTATCGGTGAATTTTAAAACTTTATAGTCTTTAATACCTTCTGGCATTGTAGAAGTGACCTTGAAGGTCTTTGTTTCACCAACAAGAGCAGTATCGTGTTTAGCGTCTTCGCTAACTACTTTGTCAATACTTGGTTTGTCAACGGTATTTTTGGGATAAACATGAACAGCGTCAGAACCAGTTGTGTACCATCCACCTGTAGCCTTAAAGACTGGAAGATTGATTTCCACAGGAACAGCAGCTGAGTTAGCCAATTGTTCATCTGAAGTAAGTGTTGATTTTGCTTTGTTTTCAACGATATAGTATTTACCAGCTTTGAGACCAGTAAATGTAACAGTACCATCAGCTCCTGTTGCTGCTCCAGCTACAGGAGTACCTGTTGGAGTGTCTTTGTAGACATCAAACCAAACATTTGCCAATGTTTTAGCTCCAGAACCAAAATAGTCTGTCACATTCAATTTTTGACCAGTGTAATCTTCATTGTTTACACCAGTTTGTTTTGGCCAACCTGTCAAGTCTGACAGTTTAACCTTTGTCAAAACAACATCGTAGGTATCGTTTTCGCCAGGTGCGTTGTCTTGCGCAAAAGCTTTAACTGCTCCAAATGCTAAAAGCACGATACTAAGAGCTGCTAAGAACGAGAGGAAATATCGTTTTACGTTTTTCATTGTTTTGCCTCCTAAAAAGCCTTTCTATTTTTTTGCATATAATGTAAAATTACTGCCAATGTTAATGTTAAAGTTCCCATCAAAATATATGGTAGGATACCTGAGCCACCTGTGTTTGGATAAGTCGGGTTCACCTTATTTTTCACCGTCAAGGTTGCTGTTTCTCCGATATTTGCATCCGTAAAGGTTACTTTCTTTTCAGAGGCCTTACTGATTTCCAAATAATACTTTGGAACAACCTCCTCGATGTAGTAGGTGTAGTACTTATCGGTGGTCTTATCCTTAGGTGGGTAGCGTTTTGTAGCTTCCCATAGATATGGAGCTGTCGCAGTTCGTTCCAACTGAATTGTCTCAACAAGCTCTCCATTTTGAGTTTGTCCGTCCGTTGTCCGATACAACTTAACCTCTAGTTTCTTCGGTAGCTGGTCATTCGCAATCGGATTGCCGTCCTTGTCATACCAGAGTTTCTGGATCTTAATTGACGGATACCTCGTGTTGGTGATGACAAATCCACTTTGAGCGTCACCGCTATAATCGGCATCGTATTCAGGTGGAATCTCCTTTTCTCTGACCACGTACTTAAAGTCGGTGATTTTCTTCTCCGCTGCGGCTTTTTGTAATAGTTTCGCAGCAGATTCCTCATCTGGTATCGGACTAAAGGTGTCTTTCCAGTTATTGCTGTCAGAGAGCTCTTTTTCTTCTTTAAGCTCTTCTTTTGCAACACCGTCTTCCTTCCAAGTCGCGTAGAGCTGTGCCGTTATTTTAGAATGTGTTGTTTCAGAGTCACGCCACTTCTTCTCAACCGGAATGGTAATCCGCTTGTTGACTTTATTGGTAACTACATTAGATTCACCGAATTTTGGATCGGTATTATATTTTACTTGGAAAGTATTAACAGCCGTCTTGCCACCAATATTATTATCCTTGTCATAAGCCGGAGCTTTCATATTCATGATTGCATGCAAAATGGTGTATTTATGAATGACCGTTGTTGGTTTAGAAACAATCTTGATCGCTGTTACATCTTTGTAGTCGCTTGGGTTCTTTGTCCAATTTGAACTATTTACCTCTGTGTCAGCATTCATGGTCGGATATTTATCCGTTCGATAGTAAATATCAAAATCCGCTGTCTTATCTTCATCACCGACTTTCACAGTGATTGGGCCTGTCAAGGTGTTTGAAAAGGCAGATTCAGCACCACCCGCTGTCGTTCGACCGCTGTCTCCAACATGAGGAAGAACATCGTAGATTTCTACTCTTGTCAGATCACTATCGTAGTAATTTCGCACTTGCAGGTCATATTGGAAATGTCCCGAAGTGGAAGTTAACCCACCGTACTCTGTTTCAATACCGTCTTTACTGAAGTCTCGACCATAATATTGAGGTCCACCTTCCACCAGCGGCTCCGTGCTACGGATCGTCTTGACACTCTGCAGACTCTCTGTTACATTCCCTATAACCTTTGAAGTAGCCTTTACGACCTTGTCCGTAGTGTCGCCGTTTATATTGATATCTCTTTCGTCATCCACAATCTGATTTGAATCGGAATGAATGGCATCCGGGAACGGTTGGCCATTGTCTTGGTAGAAATAAAGTTCATTCGTGTTATTGAAAGTTGGGGTCTCTGCTTTACTTGGGATAATGTCACTATTGATTTTTAATCCCTTTAGTTTGAAAGCATAACCTGTCCCGTTATTTAAGTCTTTTACCAGACCTGATTTTAATTTGATTTTGATCGCTGTCCGACCACTACCATTGTAGTTTTCAATGACTGAAAATTTATCAATCATGTCCAGATTTGCTAGCCCAATTGCTTCGAGCATATCTTCCGCTTTTGTTTTGTCTACACCTGGTGCAATACTAACCCCTTTAGGAAGAAGATCAACAAGAGTTGGATTCTTTAGGTAGCGGGCTTTGGAAAGTTGTTCAAGTTGTAACCCTAAGAGGAAGAAAAGTGATTCTCCCTCAATACCTGAAGTTTGTCCACCTGTAGACTTTGATAGACCAATCTTTTCAACAAATGGTACAAACTGTTTGCTCCATTCATCGGATATATTAATTGGAACATCCTGATTTTGAGAGTTTTTCACTTTCGCTTCAAGACCGACCACATTTTTTATATCCTTTGCAGCAGAATAAGGAACATGATATGGGTCTTTGAAGGCCATATAGACATAACCATCAATGTACTTTCCAACTGGTAATTCATATCCGTTAATAAAGTGAATAGTTATTTTTGTATACTTTGGAGTAACAGCCGGTGCGTCCGCTTCTGTTAATTCTCCGTTTCGGATCTTTTCAGCCGCAGCATTTAGCTCATTTTGTGCTTCTTCATTAATCTGCTGTCCTGGCGTAAAAGTATCATAATTACCATCACTCTTATAGGCACGGATTTCTATCTTGTCATTATTGATAGGAACATCCCCTGTTGGACCCCTTTCAAAGAAAGAACTAACACTAGTCAAATAAAGTCTTGAGTCAAACTTGCTAGCATCTTCAGTCAGCACAATTTCTTTAAGTGGTTTTGATAGCTTGTTTTCTACCTTGACTGTATAGTCTAGTCGCTGTGCGTAAAGTCCAGCTACATCGTGTTGCACCGTCTGGTGTTCTGTCCTCTTGGTAAGAATCCCTGTACCGCTGAAATCATCTGCAATGAGGTTAAAAGTTATATCGTCACTAGTTTTATACTCTTCATTTGCTGATGGATTGAAAGGAGTAGCTGTGATTTCTGCCTTATTTGTAAAAGTAGGTTTGTTGTTGCCGTCTTTATACTTAGCATCAGGAAAAGATAGGTACAACATAGCCTTGCTGACATCAATATTGTGACGGAAGTCCGTATCAAATTCACTTTCTAGGAATTCCTTTGTATAGGTCACTGTGCCAGTGCTACTATCGTAGGTCCAGCCAGGATTAAGGGCTGGATCAAATTTAGCAGTAACCGTTTGACCCTGACTATTCGTATAAGTCGGTAGCGTATCCTTGATGACGACTTTTTTCATCATTCGCTGCTGACCTGAATTTGCCTGTACTTGATAGGTGAAACTGAACGGTATAGGCTCTGCACCGGTTTCAGAAATCCTAGTCGGATCTCCTGTCTTAGCTGTCCCTCCGTAGAGAAGCTGACCATCTTCGCTACTAGTAGCAACTACCTTTGTTAGGTTCA
>CAKQDJ010000033.1:0-9064 GCA_934229205.1 uncultured Streptococcus sp. | reverse complement strand
ATACCTTATCAAGTGTCTTTCTCTAAAAGGGCTTGATAAGGTATTTTTATTTTTCCTAAGACTTTAAGGATGGATTGGACGGCCATATGCTATAAGCTGAACTTATAGAAATATAAATAAAGATTAAGTAGACGGATGGATAAAAAAGGGTTATGATGAAAATGTAAGCTCTTACATTTTGTGTTGGTATTTGTTGACGCTGTACTCTGTACTCAAAATAAATCAAGTAGGAGCAGAACAATGAGTAAAACTGTTTTATTAGAGGTTAAGAATGGTCTTGGCTATCTAACAATTAACCGTCCATCGGCCTTGAACGCCTTAAGTTCAGAAGTCTTAAAGGATTTGAATCTCGTTTTAGATCAAATTGAAGCAAGCGATGACATTCGTGTTGTCATTGTGACTGGTCAAGGGGAGAAAGCATTTGTCGCAGGCGCGGACATTAAAGAGATGGACCAAATGTCTCCAATTCAGGCTCATGAATACATGACCTATGCGAACGACACCTTTACCCGTTTGTCTGAATTGACCCAGCCAACTATTTCAGTATTGAATGGTTATGCTTTGGGAGGCGGTTTGGAATTAGCTCTTTCAACTGATATCCGAATCGGCTATGACAAGACAATGGTTGGCTTCCCTGAAGTTGGCTTGGGAATCATTCCTGGTTTTGCAGGTACCCAAAGAATGTCTCGTTTGATTGGTACTAGTAAAACAAAGGAATTAATCTTTACTGCTAGAATGGTTAAAGGGCAAGAAGCATATGATCTTGGAATTCTTAACAAGTTGGTAGCAGCAGAAGAACTATTGCCTTCAGCAGAAGAGCTGGCAGCAGCGATTATGAAAAATGCCCCGCTAGCAGTTGAAAAAGCTAAACATATTATCCAAGTTGGCTCAGAACTCCCACTACAAAACGCAATTCGTTTGGAGACAGAAGCTGAAGCTCTTCTCTTCTCTACAGAAGATAAAGTTGAAGGAATGCGCGCATTTGTTGAAAAACGTAAAGCTGTCTTTCAACGTAAATAAGAGAGAGGAGATAGGTTATGAAAGTTGTAACATTGTCTGAAGCTATTTCCTTGATTCATTCAGGAGATAAAGTTGGTATTTCTGGATTTCTCGGAGTGGGAGAACCACTTGAGTTAATTGAGGAACTGGTTCGTCAAAACCAGCAAGATTTGACCTTGGTGTCTGTTGTAACCTCTCAACCCGGTAAGGAAGTTGGAGTTGGTCGTCTTTGTGAAAACCATCAGGTTACAAAATACATTGCAGCCCATGTAGGGACATCTGCTGCTGCTCAGCATGATTATTTCTCAGGATTCATGAAAGTGGAGTTCACTCCGATGGGAACTGTTGTAGAACGCTTGCATGCTGCGGGAGCGGGTCTTGGAGCAGTCTTAACGCCAACCGGTGTGGGAACAATTCTTGAAGATGAGCACGAAAAAGTGACTCGAAACGGAAAAGAATATTTGATTTATGATCCATTGAAAATCGATGTTGCCTTGATTAAAGCTACTAAGGCGGATAAGTATGGCAACCTTTATCTAGATGGGACTACTAAAAATATCTCCCTTCAACTCGCTCTAGCGGCTGACACAGTCATTGTTGAGACAAACGAGCTGGTTGAAGTCGGAGAAATTGATCCAAATGATATTTACATCCCTGGTATCCTTGTTGACTATGTAGTCCAAGGCTTAACTCCAGAAGAACACCATAAAATGATGGGCGACCTCTGGACAGAGACAAAAAAACTGGCGGGGGTAAAATAATATGAAACCAAAAGAAATTATTGCAAGACGTGTTGCTCTTGAATTTAAAGATGGTGATGTTGTAAACCTTGGATTTGGTATTCCAAATGCTTCTGCAGACTTCATCCCAGAAGGTGTTAACGTAATTCTTCAAGCTGAAAATGGTGCCCTTCGATTTGGGGAAACACCAACTAAAGATAACTACAATCCAAACCTAGCAAACTCAGGTGGTGCGCCAATCACTCTTCTTCCAGGAGCTGCTTTGTTTGATTTGCAAACATCATTTGCAATTATTCGTGGTGGTCACGTTGATGCGACTGTTCTTGGAGCTCTTGAAGTAAGCCAAGATGGAAGCATTGCTAACTGGATTATCCCAGGAAAATTTGCACCTGGTATGGGTGGAGCGATGGATCTTCTCGTTGGTGCTAAAAAAGTTATCGCTGCCATCCAACATACAACTGTTGATGGACAGTCAAAGCTGTTGAAAGAGTGCACATTGCCTCTATCAGCTAAAGGAGTATTGGATCTTGTCATAACAGAACTAGCTGTTTTTGGATTCCAAGATGGTAAATTCTTATTGAAAGAGTTGGCTCCTGGTGTGACATTAGAAGAAGTTCTTGAAAAAACAGCTGGGGAAGTCATTGTCTCAGAAGACTTAAAGACGATGCCGATTTAAGCAAAAAAAGAGCTATTTTTTACTCAGTGTGTTATGATATAAACTAGATAGTATTGTAAGCGATTTATATACAACATTAAATGGAGTATTCGAAATGTTATTTCGATAAAAAGTCAGTAGACAACTATCAAACACTAGAATAGTTGTCTAATTGACTTACTAAAATAGTGAAGGAAAGCTAGGTGATGGGTAAGTGGATATTATCCAAATGAACTATTTCATCAATATCATAGAATGCGGATGCAACCTTTCCATTGCTGCAAAGAAGATTCACATTAGTCAATCAGCCTTGAGTCAATTTGTGACAAATTTTGAAGCAGCTGAAGGGATTCAATTATTCAATCGCAAGAATGGAAGATTAGAAAGTTTAACAGATTCGGGACGCAAAATTTATCGTTATGCGACCGAGATTGTGAATCGACATGAAGAAATGCTTTCCATGATCCATATAGAAGCTCAAAAGCAAAAAGGCACCATTAATTTTGGTATTCCGTCCTTGATTTTACGAGTTTATTTTGCTAGTGCCTTGCCTCATTTTCTGAAAAATAATCCTCATATCCATATCCAGGTTACGGAAGGTGGAGGGAAGGAAATTCGTCAAAAAATGGTTGATGGAGATTTGAATCTCTCTATTCTGATAGAGCCTACGAGCCTGGATGCTAAAAAATATGAACAACATATCATTCAATTGGATGAATACGTTGCTTATATGGATAAGGATCATCCGCTGGCTCAGAAAAGCTTGTTGGAATGGTCTGATATTGTTGGTTATGAATTGGCAACCTTCAACAAAACATTTACGACTTATGATTTAGTGACAGAAAAACTTCGTTCACAACGAATTGAGGCTAAATTTGCTTATCTTTCCTCTACTTGGGACTTCCTAGTTGAATCAACTCATCAGACAGATTTGATTGCCCTTTTGCCAAGGCCGGTTGAATATTTTGTGGATAAGAGTCGTTTTAAGGCGGTTAGATTCAAGGATCCGATTCCATTTAATATTTGGTTTTGTAGACCCTATAAAAACTCCTACAATGAAGTAGAGTCTTATGTGTATGAAGAATTGTTGAAAGATTATTACCAACCGTTTTCTGACAACTAAGATGAGGTGAATGCGATGACCTATAATGACGTGCTGGCGCGAGAATTGAAGGCAGACGTGAAAGTGTTGATTCGGGACTATTTCAAGTCTCGTGAGGATGAACAACAGTTCCCTAGAGAATTGCTTTATCAGTTTATTGAGCGATTTGATATCTTTTCCTTGCTTTTAGATAGTCAAGATTCTGTTTTGAGAACCGAGTTTTTGACCTTTATTCGCTTGATTTCAAAAGATTTCCCTGCTTTTTCTGCTGTTCTGCTAACTCAGGCATGTTATGGTATCTATCCTATTTTACGATATGGAAGTCAGGAACAAAAATCGCGTTATGTAGAACCATTAGTAAGGGGAGAAATCTTAGCTGGCTTGGGATTTTCCGAAGGAAAATTGATGGAAAGCTTGGAGGTTATTGCAACAACAGCAAGGAAAACAGAGGCAGGTTGGTCTTTAACTGGGAAGAAGTCAATTGTATCAAATTGCCGCTATACAGATATTTTGTTAATCTTAGCCAAGGTTCAGGAAACTAACGGAGAAGATGGATATGGATTTTTCATTGTTGATACGACTCGACCGGGGGTTGCTTTTGGAGATGATATAGCAAAACCTGGTTTACAGGGTTTACCTGTGAATTCGGTAACTTTTGACCAGGTCATATTGCCAGAAGATAGTCTGCTAGGATTGACCTTAAATGGGGAAACTCAGTTAAATGATATTATCAAAAAATTACAGCTAGGATTAAGCGCAATCTCTATTGGTATCTCTGAGGGAGCTTTTGAAAAAGGTCTGGCTTTTGTAAAGGTCAAAAGAGGATTTGGGAAACGATTAATCGATGCGACAGTCTATCAACATCAATTTGCAGACTTGTATACTAAGCTGTGTGCGGCTGAATCTTACTTTGCCTCCTACAAGGACAGGATGAAGGCGGATTCTCTCTTTGTATCTCAGATAAAACTTTATACGACAAAAGTAGCAATTGAGATTTCTGAGGAAATTATTAGATTAATTGGACCTCTTCAAACCTTGGATGACATCCCCATAGACCGTTATCTAAAGGATGCCAAAACGATTGAAATCTATGGAAAATCTGGGGATTCGATTCGTAAAAGAATAGCAGCCCAATGGATAAAGGAGTAAAGCATGGCAGAACTCACCTTACAGGAATATCAATTTCATGATATGAAACTGATATGGCTACGTGGAGCCGATAAATTGACGGATGCAGGGACTCTTTTTGGTCCGGTTCCGAAAGTTGTGTGGTCTCGTTACTACCCAACAAATGATGCTAATATGATGGCAGAATTGACGGATCCTATTTTGATCCAGTACAAGGGTAAAAATTACTTGATAGATGCAAGTTTTGATACAGCAAAATTATCCGATAAACAAAGGCGTAACTTAGGAATCTTGTCTGAAAGTCGGGTAGAAGAAAGTTTGGCTCTTTTAGGACTATCGCCTGAAGACATTGACATCGTGCTGATGACACATATGCACCACGATCATTCTGGTGGCTTGACGTATGTGAATGATCAAGGGAAGCTGGTTTCCAAGTATCCAAACGCCAAGATTATTGTGAATGATGTCGAGTGGTATGAGATGAGAAACCCTAATGATCGAACGCGGGGAACTTATCTGAGAGAAAATTGGGAACCGATTCAAGATCAGGTGACGACTTTCTCAGAGTATATCAATGTCGTTCCAGAAATCCAAATGATTCACACAAGTGGTCACAGCAATGGCCACAGTATTATCTTGCTCAAACAGGGGAAAGATACGATGATCCATATGGGGGACTTGATGTTAACACATGTTCATCGAAATCCTCTCTGGGTTCCAGCAGTTGATGATTATCCTATGAAATCAATTTTAGCCAAAAAGAAGTGGTTGCGTCAGGCTTTTGAGAATCATTATAAGTTTTTCTTTTACCATGATCAATTTTTCGCGGTGGTAGAGTTTGACAAGGATGGGAAGGAATTTGTAGATTATGTTCTACGTTCTCGCCCCCCACTTATTCCTTTTACAGATCAGCAGGATCGTAAGCCAGATTTTTTAGGATAGCAGAATATGAGGAGACAAATATAACATTTTCTTGTTGACGGGGATATTGGTGCATTATGCATCCATTTGCCAACAAGAATCAACAGAAAATAAAAGGAGGACTCATATGTCAATTACAAAACTTTTACAGATTCAATATCCAATTTTCCAAGGGGCTATGGCTCAAATCTCGCACTATCAACTAGCAGCAGCTGTTTCTGAGGCTGGAGGTCTGGGAATTATCGCTTCGGGTGGTATGACCGGAGAGCAGTTGCGAGAAGAAATTCGTGAACTGAGAAAGTTGACAGATAAGCCTTTTGGTGTCAACATCATGTTGATGATGAAAAATATCAAGGATATTGTGACCGTTATCATCGAAGAAAAGGTTCCAGTGGTAACTACAGGTGCAGGAACTCCTAAGCATATCATGCCTTACTTGAAAGAAGCAGGAATCAAGGTTATTCCAGTTATTGCCAGTGTCAAGCATGCTCAAAAAATGCAAGAATTGGGAGTTGATGCTGTAATCGCTGAAGGTTCAGAAGCTGGTGGCCATATTGGAGAGACCAATACAATGGCTCTTATCCCACAAATCGTTGATGCGGTAACGATTCCAGTCATTGCTGCAGGAGGTGTGGCAGATGGTCGTGGACTTGCTGCTGCGATTGCTCTAGGTGCACAAGGAGTTCAAATGGGAACAGTTTTTCTTGCTTCAGAAGAATGCCCGATTTCTCCAGCCTATAAAGAAGCTATTTTGGCGGCAAGTGATACAGCGACTGCGGTTACAGGTCGCATCGCGGGAGCGCCAGTTCGTTGTATTCGCAATGAGATGACGGATCACTACATTGAATTAGAGCAGAAAGGTACAAACAGAGAGGAACTGGAAGAAATTACGATCGGTTCTCTATCTAAGGCTGTCTATGAAGGTGATACTGTTCATGGTTCAATGATGAGTGGACAAATTGCGGGTTTGGTGAAAGACATCAAGCCATGCAAGGCTATTTTAGAATCAATTGTGAAACAGGCGAAAGAGCGCCTACAAGACATTCGACTAGAATTAGGTGAATAATGTAATCTAGGCGGAAGATTCTGCACTGATGTGGAAAAAGGAGAGCGAGGCATTTGCTTTCCTTTTTTATATATGGTTTCTTTAAGAGCATCTTGCTATAATAAAAGCAGTGCTTTCTCTTTAAAGGTCGCTTTTTAAGGGCTTTTGTGATATAATAATGCGCAAGAGGTTTAGAATGAAAAAAAATAATTTAATCCCGTTTTCTGCAGTCTTGCTAGGACTTGCAACTTTCGGAATCTTAACTTTGCTGATTATTTTTTCACATAATATTGCTGTAACAATCACTGTTTTGTTTTTATTTGTACTTCTTTATCTGCTTTTATTTGTATGGCAAAAAAAACAGTATGAAAAGAGCGAAATTGAACAAATCCAATATGTAAATCACCAAGCCGAAAATAGCTTGAGCACATTGCTTGATCAAATGCCGGTGGGAGTCCTGAAATTAGACTTATCTAGTGGCGAAGTGGAATGGTTTAATCCTTATGCTGAGTTAATTTTGACAAATGAAGAAGGGGAAATTGATGTTGAGTTAATTCAAGCCATCATCAAGGCTTCTGTTGGGAATCCTGGTTCATATGCTACCTTGGGCGAAACACGATATGCTGTTCATATGGACAAGGCTTCGGGTGTTTTGTATTTCTTTGATGTTTCTGGGGAGTACGAGGCAACTGTCGAATTGGTAACTAGCCGTCCAGTCATTGGAGTCATCTCAGTGGATAATTACGATGATTTGGAGGATGCGACGTCCGACTCGGATATCAGCCATATCAATAGCTTTGTAGCTAATTTTGTTTCAGAATTTGCTAGTAAGTATGCTATGTTTTCTCGCCGTGTGGGGATGGATCGTTTTTATTTATTCACAGATTACACAGTACTTGAGGAATTGATGAATGATAAATTCTCTGTTATTGATACTTTCCGAGAAGAATCAAAACAGAGGCAACTAGCCCTAACTTTAAGTATGGGATTTTCTTATGGTGATGGAAATCATGAAGAGATAGGGAAAATTGCCTTGCTCAACTTGAACTTAGCAGAAGTTCGCGGTGGTGACCAGGTGGTGGTCAAGGAAAATGATGAGACCAAGAATCCAGTCTACTTCGGTGGAGGAACTGCTGCGTCTATCAAACGTACTCGTACACGTACGAGAGCCATGATGACAGCCATTTCTGATAAGATTCGAAGTGTTGACCAGGTTTTTGTAGTCGGTCATAAAAATCTAGATATGGATGCCTTGGGATCTGCTGTCGGTATGCAGTTGTTTGCAAGTAATATTATTGAAAACAGTTACGCTGTCTATGATGCAGATAAAATGTCAGCAGATATCGAGCGTGCTATCCAGTTCTTAAAGAAGGAAGATACTACGAAACTCTTATCTCTTACAGATGCGATGAAGCTAGTTACAAGCCGTTCGTTATTGATTTTAGTGGATCACTCAAAGACGGCTTTGACCTTATCGAAAGATTTTTATGATTTGTTTACTCAAACCATTGTTATTGACCATCATAGACGTGATCAGGATTTCCCTGAGAATGCAGTCATCACCTATATTGAAAGTGGAGCAAGTAGTGCGAGTGAGCTGGTCACAGAATTGATTCAGTTCCAAAATTCTAAGAAAAATCGTTTGAGTCGTATGCAGGCTAGCGTACTGATGGCTGGAATGATGCTGGATACCAAGAACTTTACATCTCGCGTAACGAGTCGAACCTTTGATGTGGCTAGCTACCTGAGAACACGTGGAAGCGATAGTATTGCTATCCAGGAGATTGCTGCGACAGATTTTGAAGAGTACCGTGAGGTAAATGAACTCATTTTACAAGGTCGTAAGCTAGCTTCAGATATCTTGATTGCCCAAGCTAAGGACTCAACGACTTATGACACAGTTGTTATCAGTAAGGCTGCCGATGCTATGCTGGCCATGTCCGGTATTGAGGCTAGTTTTGTTCTGGCAAAAAATACACAAGGATTTATCTCCATCTCGGCTCGAAGCCGTAGTAAAATCAATGTGCAACGCATTATGGAAGAGCTAGGTGGCGGAGGTCATTTTAATCTAGCGGCTGCGCAAATCGAGAATATGAGTCTGTCAGAAGCAGGAGAAAAATTGACTAAACTAATCTTGGATGAACTAAAGGAAAAGGAGAAAGAAGAATGAAAGTAATCTTTTTAGCAGATGTTAAAGGAAAAGGAAAAAAGGGCGAAATCAAGGAAATGCCAACTGGCTATGCTCAAAACTTCCTGATTAAAAAGAATTTGGCCAAGGAAGCGACTGCTCAAGCAGTGGGCGAGTTGCGTGGTAAACAAAAATCAGAAGAAAAGGCTCATGCTGAAATGATTGCTGAAGCAAAAGCCATCAAGGCTAAGCTTGAAGCAGAAGAAACGGTTGTAGAGTTTGTTGAAAAGGTTGGACCAGATGGCCGTACATTTGGCTCCATCACTAACAAGAAAATTGCAGAAGA
>CAKQDJ010000032.1:0-11505 GCA_934229205.1 uncultured Streptococcus sp. | reverse complement strand
GCCATTGGGCGTTCACCTTGAAGAACGTGGATATCAACGGCTGGTTGGTTGTCTGCTGCAGTTGAGAAGACTTGTGACTTAGATGTTGGAATAGTAGTGTTGCGATCGATAAGTTTTGTAAATACTCCACCCATTGTTTCGATACCGAGTGATAATGGCGTTACGTCAAGAAGGACAACGTCTTTAACATCACCAGTGATCACACCACCTTGGATGGCAGCACCCATAGCAACTACTTCATCAGGGTTTACTGATTTGTTTGGTTCTTTACCAGTTTCAGCCTTAACAGCTTCTACAACGGCTGGGATACGAGTTGAACCACCAACAAGGATGACTTCATCGATTTCTGACAAGCTCAAACCTGCATCTGAAAGGGCTTGACGAACTGGAGTTTTTGTACGTTCAACAAGATCACGAGTCAAATCGTCAAATTTCGCACGAGTCAAGGTCATTTCTAAGTGAAGAGGTCCAGATTCACCAGCAGTGATGAATGGCAAGCTGATTTGAGTTGAAGTTACACCAGAAAGGTCTTTCTTAGCTTTTTCAGCCGCATCTTTCAAACGTTGAAGAGCCATCTTGTCAGTAGACAAGTCAATACCATTTTCTTTCTTGAATTCTGCAATCATGTGATTGATGATTTTTTGGTCAAAGTCGTCACCACCGAGTTTGTTGTCCCCTGCAGTCGCCAATACATCGAAGACACCGTCACCCAATTCAAGGATAGATACGTCGAATGTACCACCACCAAGGTCAAATACCAAGATTTTTTCTTCTTTGTCAGTCTTGTCCAAACCATAAGCAAGAGCTGCTGCAGTTGGTTCGTTGACAATACGTTCTACTTCAAGACCAGCGATTTTACCAGCGTCTTTTGTAGCTTGACGTTGTGCATCATTGAAGTAAGCAGGTACTGTGATAACAGCTTTAGTTACTTTTTCACCAAGGTAATCTTCAGCGTAACCTTTCAAGTATTGAAGGATCATAGCTGAGATTTCTTGTGGAGTGTATTCTTTTCCGTTAGCAGAAACTTTTTCAGAAGTTCCCATCTTAGATTTGATAGAGATAACTGTATCTGGGTTTGTAACTGCTTGACGTTTTGCGGCATCACCAACGATGATTTCACCGTTTTTGAATGAAACTACAGATGGAGTTGTGCGGTTTCCTTCTGGATTTGCGATGATTTTGCTTTCAGTTCCTTCAAGAACTGCTACTGCTGAGTTTGTTGTACCTAAGTCAATACCGATAATTTTAGACATGTGTTTTTCTCCTTAAATTTTATTTTCTATTTTTCTTTTTGATACTCTTCTTAGGTGGCGGCGCTGTCAGAGCTTGACTTCGTCAATCTCTTTGACTAAACTTTGAGCCTAAGATCTCAAAGTTTACGCAAATAACGCCACGGCGAAGAGTATCGTCTTTAGTTCGCTTCGCTCACTATTGCAAAGCTGAACTACTTTTTTATCTTTCTTTCATAGTTTATTGTCATTTCGGACAAAATTTTTAAACTCTATTGCCTAGTTATAGACTACCACCATGGCTGGGCGTAGAATGCGGTCATGGAGTTTGTAGCCTTTTTGAAAGACTTGGGCGATGGTATCTGCTGGATGTTCATCGTCTGCTGGGAGAGTTTGGATGGCCATGTGATAGTTATGGTCAAATTCGCCGTCAGCTGCGATTTCTTCGATTCCTTCTTCTTTCAAAGCGTGAATCAAGCTCTCTTGCACCATCTCCAATCCTTTTTTCACATCATCTGTCAAACCTTCAACTGCTAGTGCACGTTCTAAGTTGTCGAGCGATGGTAAGATTGCTTTTGCTAGGTCCTGGCTACGGTAACGTTGCAAGTTTTGACGTTCTTCATTGGCACGGCGCTGGATATTTTGCATTTCCGCATGAGCACGAAGGTATTTGTTTTCGAACTCATCCGCACGTTCATTTGCCAAGTCCAACTCAGACTTCTCAGGAGTTGTTTCTTCAGTTGTTTCCACAACTTCCTCTTCTTTTATTTCTTCGTTTTTTTTATCTTGGGCCATTTTCGCCTCCTTTAATGATTTCAAAATTAATTTACTTCGTAATGATTACTGCTGAGGTAGCGATAAAAATCTGTCAATTTCATGGTCAAAACACGATTGACCACATTGACTTGGTTGACCAATCGCTGGTAATCCAGATTGACCGGACCGATAATCGCTAGAATTCCAAAACCTCGATAAGGAATGAGGAACTTGCTACTAATAACCGCTAGGTCTGCTAGACAGGACTCTTGACTGTCCGCAACACGGACATTTTGCATCTGATCTTCATGCAGACCTTCACGAATCTCCAAGGCTACCTTTTGTGGCTGATCAAAGAACTGATAGGCTGCCAGATTGGCAAAATTCAAGAGATTGACCTTGCCCGCCACCACAATGTTTTCGTTGAACATTTCCTTAAAGATGTGTTCAAAGAGATCCATAACATTGTCCGTTGTTGTGAAGTAACGCTGGATAATCTGCGGAATCTCCGTTCGAATCTTGTAGTGAATATCTAGAACTGTGTGACCGAGGAAACGTTCCTGAATGATGCTCTTCAGTTTCAGCAAATCTTCCTGCAAGAAGTTCCTTGGAATCAGAAATTGACTGGTAACCGTTCGCGACTCGTCTAGGGTGAATACTGCCAAGGCTGTATGTTGCCCTAGAACAACGATATCAAAAGCTGTCAACCGTTGCCTGCTCGGCTCAACATCCAGTGCCACTACCGTACAGGCACTCAAGTCTGTTAGTAGATTAGCAGCCTCTTGCAGAATATCCTCTAGCTTGAAGAACTCCTGATCAAAGGCTTTGACAATCTCATAGACCTCATTTTCAGCCAATCGGTCAAAATCCAGTGAGTGTTTCACATAGTACTGAAAACCAGCAACACTTGGCATCCGACCGCTTGAAGTATGCGCCTTCTCAAGCAAACCTTGCTTTTCTAGAGCCGCCATGTCATTACGAATGGTAGCACTACTAGAATTGATAGACTCTTGTAGCGCCTTGGATCCGACAGGTTCGTGCGTTTTGGTAAAGATGTCAATAATCAGATTTAAAATATCCTGCTGACGCCCTGTAACCATCTCATCACTCCTCTCTGTCCGATCGATTAGCACTCTATGTGCCCAAGTGCTAATTCATGATTCTATTATACACCCTTAGAAGAGAATGTCAAGACAAAAACTTAAAAAATTAGCACTCTTTTGTTAAGAGTGCTAAAAATCAGTCTACAAACCTAGAAACTTACTTCTCATCTACTTGGTATTTCCTTTTAAGTCTGAAAAAGCCGTAGATTAGATAAGAAATTAAACAAGTGTATAAAACGAAAATAATAAAGAAAGACTGAGACAAGTTTTCTCGATACAAACTCATGCAAACAACAAGACCACCTGAAAAAGTGGCTATACAGGAACGAAGTCTAGACCGCATAACTTCCCATCTGAGACCCTTACTCATATAGACTTTCTCCTCTGAAAGTATATCAGAAGTTGGTTTACGAAGAATTGAACAAAAACCTGTTTCTATCAATTCCCAACCGCTATTTCTAAAATCTTGCAGTTCATGCTTATACTTTTTAAGAAATCTAGAATCATAGATATGATAGATGACATCATCAGGTTGGCATTGGCAAAAATAGAAAAAACCAAAACGACTCGTTCTATATCTCCAGCCTTTCAGATGCATCTCATGTAAATATTCTTCTTCCTTGTCAAAGTCTAAAATGGTAAACATTCGAAATTTTACTTTGCTATTCATTGTCTTACCTCCAAATTCGAAAACAGGCATTGTTTTATTTATCAGATAATTCTTTCCACTTTTGAAACAATCTCCAAAAAACATAAGAAATCTGAATCGCAAAAACTATCAATAAAACATAATCTATTATGAAAATCAAAAACAATTCCCAACTGAAAGAACTACATCCACTGACAAACTTTGAGAAAACCGGTAGTAGAGCTAAAAAGAGAAGCAAAACAGGAAGCATCCGCATTATTAAAATCCGCTTGACCATAGCTAACTTCCCGGTCGAGTCATTATAAATTTCAAACTCTGCATCCGACTCAATTCCAGCAAGAAACTTTCTAAAGTAGGAAAAACCATTAAAATCTGTAATATGCTCCCATCCACAATCTTTAAACAGTTGTAAATAGGAAGCTCTCTCTGACTTTTTCATAGGATAAAAATCCAACTGATAAGAGACTTGCTCCGGTTGACATTTTTCAAAACTATACTTAACTGCAACTAATAAGTAAGAATAACTCACTTTACTAAGCTTCCAACCCTCCGCATGCATTCTCCCTAGGAAAATCGCCTCCCTCTCATAATCCGCAATGGTAACAAGTCGATAAACACTTTTCTTTTCCATCAACCTTCCTCCCGACTGTTTCTGTAGAGCCGCTCAATACGTTTCAATTCAATCTCCAAAACCTTTCGTCCCAAATCTGTTATCTGATAGATTTTCCGTTTTTCCTCTTCGCGGACAAAGGAAATCAAACCATCCTTTTCCATCTTTGACAAGGTACCATACATAGTTCCAGGACTAATCGAAACTTGCGAATCTGTCATCTCCTTGACCTTTTGCGTAATACTATACCCATGGTTCTCCTTCTGTAGACAAAACAAGATATAAAAGCCAGTTTCCGTCATCGGAAGATAAACTCGACGAACCTTATCCATTAATTCCATTTATAGGCACCTCCTATTCAGTTCGATATATCGCACTTCGTTATATAGAATATATCACAGCTCGATATAAAACACAAGAAAAAAGATCTGGGACAAAAGTCTCTTTGCCACAAAAAAGCAACGGTTTTGTGCCGTTGCTTTTTTTGGAGATAAGGGACTATTGTCCCAGCCTCCTCAATTGTTTTTGGATCGTCGAGCAAGACGCAGTGGTTGAGTGGGCTCTACTACGCTGATTTCATCAGCTTTTACAGCCCTACTCAACTGTGCGGAGGTGGGACGACGCAAATCTCCTGTTAGCAAAGATATTTCTTTAACTTTCCGTATCTATCCTCCAGCTGGTAGCTGTTTTTCTTTCTTGGATAAACTTACTATAGATACCTTGTTTGGCTAGTAAGTCTTGATGTTTTCCTTGCTCGACAATGCGGCCTTGATCCAGCACTAGAATCTGGTCTGCATGCTCAACCGTCTTGAGTCGGTGGGCAATCATGATAATGGTCTTATCTCGAGTCAGAGCCCGAATAGCCTGCATGAGGGCTTCTTCGTTTTCTGGGTCAACATTGGCTGTTGCTTCATCCAGAATGATAATAGGCGCATCCTTGATAATAGCCCGTGCGATGGAAATGCGCTGACGCTCACCTCCAGAAAGACTAGCACCTCCTTCACCGATCTTGGTATCATAGCCATCAGGCAGTGAGAGGATAAAGTCATGACAGGCAGCTTTCTTAGCAGCCTCTATCACTTCTTCCTGACTGGCCTCTGGCTTCCCAAAACGAATGTTATTGGCAATGGTATCCTCAAAGAGATAGACGCTTTGGAAGACAAAGCTGAAATTACGAATCAGGCTGTCATAGCTGTAATCTCTAACATCATGTCCGTCCAGACTGATACTGCCTTGATCCACATCCCAGAAGCGGGCGATGAGGTAGCAGAGCGTTGTTTTGCCAGAGCCAGAAGGTCCGACCAAGGCAGTTGTTGTTTTTTCGGGAATGGTGAGGGAAACCTGGTCAATAATTTTCTTATTTCCATAAGAGAAGCCAACATCTCTCAGCTCAATCTGGCTGCTCTTAGGTTCAATGTCCTGACCACTGATGTCCATCGGCTGGATAGCCAAGACTTGATTGACCATATCAACCGACAGATCAACAATGCGCAGGAGAGAAGAGAAAGAGCCAACGCCGTCTAGATTTTCATAAATCATAAAACCACTGACAATCATCATAATGGTTACCAGCAGTTCCATACTGCCATTGAGATAAAAATAGATAGAGAAAAGCCCCATAAAGAGACCGGTCAGCTTGGTCACTATGCCCTGGAGGGCAATGTAAGGTGAGGTCACGAGTGTCATTTTGGTATCTAGCTGACTCTTGCCTTCAATAGCCTTGGACAGCTTCTTAGCAGAACGGTTGACCAGATTGTAGTTCTTAACTTCAGCAATCCCTTGGCTATACTCCAAAACAACAGCTACTAGGTCCGTATCTGCCTGATACTTGTCATCAGAAACCTTACCAACTTGCCAACGCATGAGGGTATTAGGCAGGAGAAAGAGAATGAGACCCACCAAGAGAACCAGACCAACCCGCCAATCATATAGAAAGACCAAAATAGTGATGAGACCAGTCGTCAGAAAGCCCTGCACAGTCATCATAACCACTCTGGTAGCTACATCAGACAGTCCTTCCAGCGTATTAGTTGTAACACTGGTAATCTTGCCCAAGCTATTTTGATTAAAGTAACCCATGGGTAGATAGCGCATGTGCTCGGCAATTTCAATCCGCTTCTGAGCACAAGTGTGATAGCCCGCTTCCGTCTGCAGCATGGTGATTTTCAGGGTAATCCAAACGTTTAGCACAGTGGATACCAGCATGATTCCTAGAGCCAGCCAGAAGGTCTGCATAGAGAGATTCTTCTCAATCAGTCCCATAAGAACTAGGCCGATTGCTGGGATACGCAGAGCGATGATAAAGGACTTGATGATGCCCAGATAAATGGACTGATAAAATTTCTTACGGTCCTCTGCCGTACAAAAATCAAAGAATTTCTTCAGTATATTAAGCATGGGTCAGCCCTCCTTCCATCTCACCACTATCCCTGGTAGCAATATGGGTCCGCCACATGGAAGCATAAAGCGGACTAGCTGCCAGCAACTCTTCATGCCGACCCCTAGCTTCAATCCGACCATCATTGACCAGGACTATCTGGTCTGCACTCATAATCGTAGACAGCCTGTGGGCAATGACAATCAAGGTCCGTCCCTCAATCAGACGAGCTAGACTGGACTGAATCCGTGCTTCATTTTCCGGATCTGTATAAGCAGTCGCTTCATCCAAGATAAGAATCGGCGCATCCTTAAGCATGGCACGGGCGATGGCAATCCGCTGACGCTCCCCACCAGATAGATGACCACCGCCAGAGCCTACCTGAGTCTCAAAGCCATTTTCCAAGTTCATGATAAAGTCATAACAGCCACAGCGACGGGCAATCTCGATGACATCTTCATCAGAAGCTGCTGGATTTCCCATCCGGATATTTTCCATAATAGTCTCATCAAAGAGGTAATTATCCTGGGTCACGTAAGCAATCTGCCGGCTGTAATAGTCTAGCGGAAGCTGGCGAATGTCCAAGCCACCATAAGTAATCTGGCCAGAAGTGACATCCCAGAAAGAAGCTAGAAGCTTGGCAATTGTAGACTTACCTGAGCCAGATGGCCCAACTAAAGCATTGATGCTACCAGTCTTAATATCTAACGAAATTCCATGTAGCACCTCCTCTTCATTTGTATAACCAAAGCTGACATTCGTCATGACCAGATCCCTTCCTTTTGGAAGTTCTCGCAAATCCTGAGGTCTTTTCAAATCAGGCTTTTCCAAAATATCAATGACTTGGCCAAAAATAGTCCCGATTTTCCGTAAATCGTCCATGTAACTAGCCACTAAAATCAGAGGAGTCAGAAGACTGAGCGAAAGAATAATCATCAGAATGAAATTGCTGGCAGTCAAGCTACCTTGCAGATAGAAATAACAGCCAGCCGGCAGCAGAAAGAGCAAGCCTGATGGCAGAAATGCAGTCACAATGCCCATCTCCAGATTGAACTTGTGCATCCACTCAATAAAGCAATCTGCTCCTTCTCTAGCAGCCGTCACAAACTTATCGTAAGAAAATTTTTCCTTGCCAAAAACCTTGATAACCTCAATCCCATTGATGTATTCCACCGCTGTATCATTGAGTTTTTTGGTCTTGACCAGAGTATTTTGATAGTCAGTTTCGCTATTAGCAACCATTCGTATATATGCCAGCGCCACGACGGGAATAGTCAGGAGAGACAGCAAGGTCAGCCGCCAATCGATAACCAGCATGGCAATGAGAACAATAATCGGACCAAAAATCCCAGCAGTAAACTCTGGAATTAGGTGAGCCAAGGTCGTTTCGGTCGCATCCACCCTCTCAACGATAATGTTTTTATAGCTGCCTGATGACTGACTAAGCACTATACCTAAAGGCAGCCTTGCTAGCTTATCTGTCAAGCGGTGCCGCATTTCTGCTAGAATCTTAAAAGTTGCCGTATGTGACAGCATGGTGGAAATACCGTGAAATCCCCAGTAGCCAATCCAAGCCAGAGCCACCCAAGCCGACTCTTGCAGGTAGAAATCCCAGTTTTTATTGCCAGCCAAGAGCTGATTAATCATTCCGCCAATAAAGAAATAAGGCAGAAATCCTGAAATCACAGAGGCAAAGGCAAAGATTAGACTGAGCACAAAATATATCTTATGAAGGGAAACAAAGTCCCAGATCCAAGCAAGAACAGATTTTTTCTTCATAGAATTTCCTTCTTTCTATCAAAAACCAAGCAAACCTCCCCAGTCAAACAAGTCCATGATGGAATGGCAAAATTCCAGCGCCTGCTCTTGGGGCCAGTCTTGAGCCAAGGGCTCAAATACAGCTGTGTAATAAGCTGTCATGCACGATCGCAGAAACTCGTGTTTGACCAAATGATTGATTTTCCCCTCTTTGTAAGCCAGCTCCAAATAGCGATAAGTCTCGTTAGCAGCCAAATGAGGCAGACGCATCCTGAAGTCCGCTTGCGAAGAACCCTGAGATTTAAAGAGCAAGAGCTGCATAATATCCTTATACTTATAGAGAATCCGCATCAGGGACTGGAGATCCTCTAAGCGATGTGCCCACATGTCAGACAGGTGTCCCTCTTCTAGAAAAGCATAGTCACGTCGCTTCTGATCTTGTCCATACTGGTCTAAGGCTGTCAGAGTAGGCTCAAGCAGAGCAGTAAAGAGACTGTCCTTACTCTCATAGCGCTTATAAAGAGCCCCAGTCGTCAAGCCAGCAGCGCGACAAATTCTCCGCAGTGAAGCATCCTGATAGCCATAAACCAAGAACTCACTCCTTGCGCTTTCCAAGATTTTTTCGTTTAACTCATCTGTTTCTTTTTTCATGATTTTAATTCGATAACACCGTTATCGCCTTTCTTCTTTTATTATAAATTCTGACAATTTAACTGTCAAGGAAAAACAAAAAAAGGCCGAAAAATATTTTCATCGGTCTAGTTCTATACCTTATCCTCTTGTAAACATGACAAAAGAGAGTGGGACAGAAATCGGTAATTCGTTAGAATTCGATTTCGTCGTCCCGCCTCCGCACAGTTGAGTAGGGCTGTAAAAGCTGATGAAATCAGCGTAGTAGAGCCCACTCAACCACTGCGTCTTGCTCGACGATCCAAAAACAATTGAGGAGTCTGGGACAATAGTCCCTTTGCTACAAAAAAAGCAACGGATTTGCCGTTGCTTTTTGCATGATTGCGACAGTCTTGCTAAAATAGAATTGCTCAATAAACCATTTAGAAAGGCTATCCCACGCGTATTCACTATAACACAAATCAAACGACTTTACCACTAGAAATCCATTCTTTCTTGCCACAAGATCATCTTGTCTTTACCATTGAAAAAGTGGTGAATGCCTTGGAGGATCGTCACTTCCAGGCTTTCTATCATACCTTCGGTCGCCCGTCTTATCACCCTAAAATGCTTGTAGCTACTTTACTATTTGCCTATTCACAAGGGATTTTCTCTGGACGAAAAATTGAAAAAATGATGATTGAAAATCTCGCTATGCAATACCTAACAGGACAGTTGCTTGTCAGCTACCGCACCATCAATCGATTTCGAGTCGCTAAAGGGATGGAAGAACTCATTCGTGATCTTTTCATCGACCTCAATCTTCGTTTAAAAATGGAAGAGTTAGTGACCTTAGATTGTCTGTTTATTGACGGGACTAAGATTGAAGCCAACGCCAACAAGTATAGTTTTGTTTGGAAGAAAGCGACAGACAAGTTTTCCGCCAAAACTTCAAGAACAGATACAGGTCTATTTCCAAGAAGAAATCACTCCCCTTATCCATCAAGCTATTAGGATGGATGAAGAAGAGCCGATTTCTTCAGAGCAGTTGATTGCATTCGCTCAAGTCCTTGAAGAAGAATTGGAAAAACTGAACCAAGACATTGAGGAGACACCCCTTAAAGGAGAGGACGAACGTAAAACCCAACGTCGTAAACTCAAGAAAGTCCTGCGTAAAGTCAAGGATGATTTTTCAGTACGTGCTGAAAAGCATGAGAGCTATCAAGAGATATTTGACGGGCGTAACAGCTTTTCTAAAACAGATACAGATGCCACTTTTATGCGGATGAAGGAGGATCACATGAGAAATGGACAACTCAAACCTGGCTACAATCTTCAAATCGCTACTGAAAACCAATTTGTGCTTCACTATGATGTCTTCTCAAATCCGACAGACACAAAGACTCTCCTGCCCTTACTTGAAACTTATCCACATGACCTAAAGACAGTTGTCGCAGATGCTGGATATGGAAGTGAAGAGAACCTTCTTCGTTTAGATGAAAAGGAGGTGAAGCATCTGATTAAATATGCCATGTTTGATCAGGAACAGAAGAAAGGGTATAAACAGTCGGCTAGAAACTTAGCGAATTGGCACTATGATAACAAGGAGGATAGCTATATACATCCTGATGGCTGGTGCTATCGTTTTCACCATATCAAACATCAGAAAACACAGACGGACTTTCAACAGGAAATCAAGGTTTATTCCGCTGATGAACCTGAAATAGCCCCTCCAAAGGGACTATATATCAACGAACGTTATCAACACTTGAAAGCTAAAGAATGTCAGGCGCTTTTATCTCCTGAAGGTAGACAGATTTTCGCTCAACGCAAGATTGATGTGGAACCTGTCTTTGGGCAGATAAAGGCTTGTTTGGGTTACAAGAGATGTAATCTAAGAGGCAAACGTCAAGTAAGAATTGACATGGGATTGGTACTTATGGCCAATAACCTCCTAAAAAACCCAACTAATCGCTTGATTAGTTGGGTTTTCATTTATGAAATTGAATTCCTTTGTTTAATCTTTAATGATTAAAACATTAGTCTTCTTTTTTCTTGCGTGCCACAAGACCAAATCCGCTCAATACTCCAAGAAGTCCAAGAGCTGCTAGGCTAGAGTGATCTTCTGTACCAGTATTAGGTAATTCTTTGGTTGCTTTAGTCGGTTTTTGTTGAGGGGCAGTAACAACTTTTTCGTAGACATGTTCAGTGTCGCCGTTTGGAAGTTTCTTAGTCTCTACGAAGCGGTAACCTGGGATGTCTTTCTTAGGTTGTTCGCCATCTTCACTTGGATATCCTGGAATGTCGTTGCCTTCCTTATCCTTGTGACTGGTCTTCACTTTTTCGTAGACATGTTCAGTGTCGCCGTTTGGAAGTTTCTTAGTCTCTACGAAGCGGTAACCTGGGATGTCTTT
>CAKQDJ010000031.1:0-12731 GCA_934229205.1 uncultured Streptococcus sp. | reverse complement strand
GCTTCACCACCAACCGTTACAGTTGGTACTACAGGTGCTGCAACATCACCGTCTTCTACTACAAGGGTAGCGTGAATAGTCTCACCACCCAGTTGGCCAGTCATTGGAATACGTGATCCTGCAACCGACAGTTTAGCTTTATCTGCTTCCGCAATCTCCCACTTATCAACTTCGTATTCTTGTATGCTTCCATCCGTAACAGCAATAGAAACGTATTTGTCAACAGCACTCAAGTCTGTTCCTGGAGCAACACGCTTAACAGTTGGAAGCTCATTTGCAATTGCTAGAATTTCGACACGGGCCTCAACTTCGCGTCCGTCTGCCATACCTTTAACAGTCACAACTCCTGCTTGGCTCACATCAACTGAAGACCAAGTTACTGGACGTTTTTCACGACTGCCATCACTGTAGATAAAACCGACTGTCTTCGGCATTTTTGGCTCTTTCTCAATAACAGTACGTACTTTTGGTACTTCTGTCCCGAGAACAGTCTTTTCTTGACCTTCTTTCTTGCCTGTAAATACAGTGACTTGGTCCGATTTCAAGAGATCTGAATGGGCAGTAAGGGTGAATTTACCTGCTTGTTCAGTTGATTTGACAATGGCAACCCCTTTACCGTTAAAGGCTCTGCGAATCCAAGAACCATCTGGTTGTGCTTTATAGCGTTCACGGCTGGCTTGTTCCCCATTATCGACACCGACAAGTTGACCTTGTCCATGCAATTGGAAGCGAACCAGATTATTAGCAGTTGGGACTACATTCCCTTGGCTGTCAACAATTTCGTAGTAGATGTAAGTCAAGTCTTTTCCATCTGCTGCGATTGCGTGTTCTTCTTTGATGAGGCGAACACCTGCTGGTTGGCCTGCAGTAGTGATCTTATCACGTGCAATTTCTTTTCCAGCTTCATCTCGTGCTACAGCTTCCAGAGTACCTGGTTGGTACGCAACCTTCCACTCAAGATAGAGTTCCTTGGCATTGGCACCTTCTTGGTAAGTGCGTCCATCGCTGGTTTGTTTTTTGTTGAAGGTCTTAACTCCGAGAGATTGACCGTTCAAGAACAATTCAACGCTTGCAGCGTTAGAGTAAGCACGAACTGGAATCTTACCTTCTGAATCAGCAACATTTGCTTTTAGAGTAGGATCTTCCCAGTTCCAGTGAGGAAGGAGGTGAACCATTGGTTTCTTCTTAACAGAAACCCATTGGCTTTGGTAGAGATAAAAGTCATGTTTTGGAATGCCGGCTGTATCTACGATACCAAAATAAGAGCTCTTAACGGGAGTTTGGTTTTGGTTGTGCCATGGTGTTGGTTCTCCAATATAGTCCGTACCTGTCCAGATAAATTGTCCTGCGTAACCAGCATTATCTCGGTCAAAAGTCCATGAATCTGTTGCTGTTTTACCCCAGTTAACTCGGTCATTACCATAGTCAGACTGTTCGTAATGACGTTCAGGTCCGTTACTATGTTTCAATTCATGTTCAGGACGATAGTAACTTCCACGTGTACGGGTTGCTGAAGATGTTTCTGAACCGTAAATCAACCAGTTTGGATGTTTCGCACGAAGTTTCTTGTAGTTGTCTTCTGAGTAGTTGAAACCAACCGCATCCAGTTCATTAGCAATTTTCTCATGATCACCACTACCATCACCAAAGCGGAACTTATCTGCTCCCATGGTAACATAACGAGTCTTATCAACATCTTTAATCACTTTTACTAAGCGTTTAACCGTTGCAAGTGAGTGAGCATTGCCGTTGGCTTCACCGATTTCGTTTCCGATAGACCACATAAAGACAGCCGGGTTATTTTTATCTCTTTCGACCATGGTACGAAGATCGTAGTCAGACCATTTTTCACCTTTTCTGGCTTCTGGGTGAGTAGCATCTTTTTCAAAGAAACGCCCGTAGTCATAAGGTTTCTTGCCGCCATACCACGTATCAAAGGCCTCTTCCTGAACCAGCAAACCAAGTTCTGCTGCGATTTGTAAGGTCTGTGGACTTGCAGGGTTATGAGTTGTACGGATGGCGTTAACACCCATCTCCTTCATTTGTTTGAGACGACGGTATTCTGCCTTATAGTTTTCTTCTGCTCCAAGCGCTCCGTGGTCATGGTGCAAGGAAACACCATGGAATTTAATGCGTTCACCATTCAAAGAGAAACCTTCATTTGGAGTCCAGTGATAGTAACGGTAACCAAACAAATCCTTCTTAGCATCAACTAATTGACCGTCACGGTAAACACGCGTAATCAATTCGTACAAGGCAGGTTTATCGTTTAAAACTGTCCAGAGTTTTGGTCTTTCAACTTCTAAAATTGCATCAAGGCTTGTTGATTCATGTGCTTTTAAGGTACGACTCGCTGTACGAACCAAACCCGTTACAGCCTGACCACCACGTTCAACGATTTGATACTCTGCCACCAGTTCATGGTCTTTATCATCTGTATTGACAACTTTGCTGGTTACATGAGTTTCAACCTTGCCATGTTGCTGTTCTTCAAGTTTTGGTGTTAAGATGGTTGTCCCATTTTTCTCAACATGAACCTTATCTGTCACTTGCAAGGTCACATCACGGTAGATACCACTACCTGAGTACCAACGGCTACTTGGTTGTTTGTTGACAGCATGGACAGCAATCACATTCTCACGACCATCTTTGTGAAGGTATTTGGTGATATCGTATGAGAACTGGTTATAACCATTTGGATAATGCCCCACTAACTGGCCATTGACATAGACTTGAGAATCCATGTAGACACCATCAAAGGTCACACGAACATTTTTCTTGAGATCTTTTTCATCAAGTTTAAAGGTCTTGCGATACCAAGCTTCACCACCATTGAGCTGTCCACCCTCGTTTTGGGCAGGTGACTGATGGTCAAAATCGTTAAAGATACTCCAGTCGTGTGGGAGATCCAATTTTTGCCATGTTGATACGTCTGCATCTGATTTCACAGCTTCTTTAGGGTTCGCATTGAGTTTAAAGTGCCAATTTTGATTAAAATTCACTTTTCTATCTTCAATCATTTGATTCACTTCTTCATTTGTCGCAGCTTTCAACTCTTCCTTGACAGGCTTTTCTTGACTTGAAGCTTGAGATTCTACCTTTGGAGCTGTTTCTTCAGGTTTTAGAGATGCTTTCTCCTCTTTTGGAGCTACAGGTTCAGCTTCTTTCACCTCTGGTTTGCTTGCTTCAATTGGTGCAGCTTGACTTTGGTCGACACTTGTAGCATCCTTGTGCTCTGCTACAGCTTGATCTTCTTTTTCCTCCACTGCCGGACTTTCCTCTTTTGCTTGTTCTACAGTGTGGGCGATAGGAGTTTCATCGGCAAAAACTGGTGATTCTCCAATGACACTTCCTCCAAATAGAACCGCACAGGTTCCAATCATGACAGAGCAAGCTCCTACGGCAAACTTACGAATGCTGTAGACTCTTTTACGATTCCAATGGCCTTTTTCCATAAAATCCTCCTTTAGTAACCGCTTCCATTTCATTGTAAGCGTATTACTTTTTCATAGCCTTTTGCCCTTATTTTATAAAATAATATAGGGAATTTCAATACCCTAAACACAAAAAATCATATTTTTGATTGTTTTTTCTATAATTAGTAGAAAAGTTTAAAAATCTGAATGTACATTTAGTGAATGGTTTTACTAAAAAGGCGGTGGGACAGAAATCGACAGACAAAGTCTCGATTTCGTAGTCCCAGCCCCGCGAGGATGATTATGAGCTTTTTGGAGTCTAAAAGACGAACAAAAAGTTCAATCAGCTACCGCGTCAAAGTTTGATTGCTAATAAAAAGTGAGATCGGGATCTTTTGTCCCAACCTCTTTTACGGACTATCAAACTGATATTTTCTTATAGATTATTGACTAGATTTCCCCTTTTCCAAAAGCTTGACTATCTCATTTTTACGCTCTTCTAGATCGGCAATTTGATGGAGTAAAAGTCCTGAAAAATCACATTCAAGCTCTTCAGTTTCGCCACTATTATACCAATCTAGAGCTACTATATGATTGTCCTTATCAAAGCAAAAAATCACATCTCCATCCCCGATGATAGACAGAAATGGAATATAATCCACAAAGCCCAGAGCGTGTAATTCCTTGGTTTTAAGACGAATGTCTAAGAAGTCTGGGATGCCATTTGCAATTCCCAAGACCTTAATACCTCGACAGAAGGTCCAAAATGGTGCTACATCGTAAGCCTTGGCTCTTGGCCATAGCTCTTCTCTGACTTCCATAAAGAGACCTCCCAGAGAAGACATGGTGAATTCCCTGAAATCTTCTGGCAGACGAATGCCGTATTGATTTTCAAAATCCTGAACATCTTCTTCCGATGGTTCATTACCCATGCAGGCGACAACCTGATAAGCTTCCTTATCATAGTGACGAAAATACTCATAAACTTCCTTGAGTGCCATTATTTTAATCCTTTTTACTCAGAAATAATAACTACAAATCCATCTGGTAAGATAACCTCTTGTTCATCTTTAAGATGGCAATGACTCGCTAAATCAACAGAGTCTCTTTCTAAAACAAAATTCTCTTTAGACTGATTAAAGATTGCCTGAACTTCTTTTCCTTGGTAGTTCCAGCTCAAGGCAAGAACATCTGGTTTCACTTCTTGCAAGCAATATGAACCATGCTGAATCATACTTGCCACTTCCCTACGGACCTTAATTAATTTCTTCATGAAATTCAGCATATCATTGTCCTCAGACACACGGTCCCAAGGCATGACACGACGGCAGTCGGGATCTGGTCCACCTATTAATGCAAGCTCTGTTCCGTAATAGATACAAGGAGTCCCTTTTTGAAGGTAGAGGAAGGTTAAAGCAGCCTTGACATGTTGCACATTGCCTTTGGCAGTTGTGAGGATACGCTCTGTATCGTGAGAATCCAGAAGGTTAAACATCACTTCTGAGATTTGTTGCTTGTAGTACATTGACTGGCTATTGATTTCTGAAATAAACTGCTCTGTCTTTTTATGCTGACGCAAGAAATAATCCTTGATACTTTCAGAGAGCGGGTAGTTCATGACAGCATGGAACTCATCCCCTTTTAGCCAAGGTTGAGACGTATGCCAGATTTCACCTAAAATATACAAATCAGGCTTTTTAGCGAGAACTGCCTTTCTAAAATCTTTCCAGAACTGATGGTCAATTTCATTGGCAACGTCCAAACGCCAAGCATCGATATCAAAATTCTCAATCCAGTAGGTCGCAACACTTAAAAGATAGTCTTTGACTTCAGGATTTGCTGTATTTAACTTAGGCATATAGCTAGCAAAGGCAAAGGTATGATAAGGTAGTTCTCTCGCGTTTTTCAGTTTATCCTCTGTAATTGGGAATTCTTGAATATGGAACCAATCTTTATAAGGTGACTTTTCTCCATTTTTTAGAACATCCTGCCATTGGGCAGACTGGTCGCCAATATGATTAAATACCGCATCTAGCATGATCTTGATACCACGTTTGTGAGCTTCCTCGACTAGAGTAGCAAAGACTTCCTTGTCTCCAAAGTGACGGTCGATTTCAAAATAATCCGTCGTATCGTACTTATGATTGGTTGTAGCTTCAAAAATCGGACATAGATAAAGTCCAGTGATTCCCAAATCTTTTAGATAGTCTAGATGGTCGATAATCCCTTGTAAATCTCCACCAAAAAAGTCATCCCTATTAGGTGTAATGGCAGCATCCCACTCTCGAGCTGCATTTGGAGTTAGATTAGGATTTCCAGTAGCAAATCGTTCTGGGAAAATCTGATACCAAACGGTATTTGAAACCCAGCTAGGAACTTGACAACCGTCAATTTCGTGAATATAAGGAAGCTTAAAGCCATTGCCTTCAGCATCCAAGTTTTCTTGAGTATGTTCCACACAACCCTTATCACCGTATAAAACACCCTGACCTTCCTCATCAAGGAGCTCAAAGAGATACTGAATCCGTGCAAAATCAACCGATACCGTAACCTGCCAATAATCAAATAAAGCATCCGAGGTTGCTTTAGTCATTTCTTTCTTGGCTTCATACTTATCCTCGATGAAGATAAAGGGATCTCCATAATGTAAAATGACTTGCTGGACATCATTTTTCTTGGTTCTGATTCGGATATGTAGCTGACCTTCTTTGTAAAGATAAGCATACTCTGATTCTGGTCTATGATAAATGGCTGTTAATTCCATATTTTGTCTCCTAAATAATCATCATCAACAAAAACGCAAACGTTTTCATAATTGCTATTTCTAGTATACTATTTTAAGATTCGATTTGCAATACTTGGTCAAATTTGACAAGAAAACACCTCAAAATAAATATTGCAGACTAACCAAGAAATTTCAGCACCTATCTATAAAAAGCTCCCAAACTCAGCCTCACAGCCTAGTCAATCCGACAAAGGGCAAGTTCTTTTAATCCTCTGTCGTAAAGGAAGGTTAAACAAAAGTTGTCTGTCATATTTTGAAGCTTGTGTTTACTCATTCCTCTAGGCAAGGCTATATCGCACCATTCTCTCGTTGCCAGAGAAAATAGCTTTTGCTTACCCTTCCAGTCATCATTCTTAAATAAGGGGCTCAGGATAAGATAAGGCGAATCCGTAAAAATTCCATTGACACCAGCTTTTTTGCCTAAAGCCTTTAAATGTTCAGATTCTAATAACTTTTCGATAATACGACCATCACTAGAGATTTTAACAAGAGCATAATAGTCCATGCCCCATTTATTGACAGAGGTTTGACTTTCTCCAGAGCTAAAGGCATAGAGCTCTTGCTTCCAAGATTTCATACTATCGATTTTAGGACAAAAACTTGAGTTCGTGTCGTGGTGATTTAACTCTTTTTTATCAATATGCGAATAAGTGGTCCACTTCGCCTGCTTTTTCTCTCGATCAAATTCTAAAAGGGCAAAGTTTCTTGCCTGATTTGTATAAACTTGATTTTCAAAACACACGGGTATCTGGTCGCTATCTGATACGATTTGAAAATATCTCTCTTGTGCCTTTTTAGGAAGTATACTTTGCGGATCCTTTATGGCAATGATTTCTGGATGAGAAAAATCACCAGTATAATAGACTATTTCCTTGCCAGCCTTGATGATGCCAATATTTTGTCCATCTGTAAAGAGTAGAGGCTCTTCCTCCCAAACATGGTCACAATACCAAGCATCTATCTCCTTCACACCCAAAGGAGATACTTCTAGCAGACAGTAGCGATTGCAAGCTTCTTTCTCACTGGTTAAGACCAAGGCTCGACCATCATACAGCATGGCTGAGCTTAGGACAATACTGTAATCCTTGTCAAGCTCCCATTTGTTCAATAGGCTTAACTTTAGCTTCCCCATTTTCTTCCTCCTAAACAATTACCATTCATTAATGGCATATAGAATAGCTAATCTAATATTTCTTAGCAATTGATCCGAAAGTTCATCGTATTGTTGACCAAGTCCCTTATCTTGCGCCAACCATCCTGGTTCGTCATTCCATGAACCCATTCCTCCAAAAACATCCGCTGCACTTGCAGCTCTAAATATGCTTAGATGTTGCGGTGAAATTTGAGGTTCTGCCAGTCCTTTACCAGATTCTGGGTCCAGCAAAAAGTTTCTAGCAGAGTGAAAGACTTTGGCAAAGTTGTCACATTCAATTTTAATTGCTAAATCTTCTATACGAGCCAATATGTCCTTAAATTCTTCTATATTATTTTCATAGTGGGAAATGTCTTGAGAAGACCTTTCCCATTCATACTCGGTGTAGGTAACATCCCAGCCCCTACCTGTGGAAGCAGATTTCCAATTTGGTAGGAAATAACTTGCCTTCCCATCTTTATAAAAACAGAGAATTGAACTCTGTGTCGTATTGGAGAAACCTAAAATACCTCTGTCATTTACTGAGATAGGGCAAAATAATTTTAAGTCCTTCAAACCTTTTTCCTTAAGATTTTCAAACCAATCAGATACAGATAGTTCTATAACTTCCCTCTTTTCTGACGGCAACATTTGAAAGCAAATCTTATTGATATATTGGTCAGGATGATACAAGATTGCCTGATCAGTTTTTAAAGCCTTCCTAGCTGCTGCAACGATACAGGCTATTTGGTACATTTGTCCATTCATATGATCTCATCCATTATCCCTTCAATCAGATTTGTAAGGCTTTCAGCCGCATAGATCACCTGGTCAGGATCATGGATGTAGCAAATAACCTGACCTTCCTGACCCTCCTGGTCTGGATCAAAATCCAGCATAAGATAACAAGAGTCACAATACTGAGCAAAAGGAAGCCATTTTTTATTAAAAAGATAAGGCTTAATTCTACTATCATGCATGTTTTCTAGGTCTTGACTAGAAAAATAGTCGGGAAATTCGGTTAACAGAGCATCTCTATTTTGAAAGTACTTTTTACAAGTCTCAATTTCCTGTAGACTCATGAGAGAAAAAGTTAAATCTCTCTGGTCAATTACACAAGGTAAAATAGAGAGGTATTTACTCCCATTTTTATAGCTATAAAGCTCTTTGAAGTCACTAGGTAGACGAATGTCAAATATTTCCTCAAAGCCTTGAAGCTCTTCCTCAGAAGCACCAGAAATGCCCTGATAATCTTCCAGATATCCTTCCTCTACAGGATCATCCAAATCCCAGTCTTCAAAACACTCACAAATATAAGTTTCTATTTTTTTAACTTGGTCAATTAGTTGCATCATTTCACCATGAGTTCTTTATTTTAACTAGCTTAAAATTTCTTTCAACGATTATAACTTGGTTCTTCTAGATGAATGGGGTTAGGATTTTGCTTAATCCAAGCAAGAGCAAATTGGCAGAGACGGTCCAGACTTGCTTCATCATCATTCTCTTTGCTGTGGATTTGCGCAATGACTTGCTTGATTTCTTCTAATTCTTGATCTGAAAGAGAGATTCCTAAAGACAGGTATTGAGGGAGAGCTTGAAGCATTTTTCTATAGTCCCTGTCCCAGTTGGCCCCACCATTGCGATCCAGTTCATCTCGAACTCGACCTGGTATACGAATAACTTCTCCCTGAACAGTTTTGGCTGCTCCACTTGAAGGAATCAAGAAAGACCATAGTTCCTCATATTGCTCCTCCCAGCTACCTTCTTTTACGAGAATCGGAGAAACTCCATCGTGGGTTATTCGTTTGGCTACAGGCTTGACATCGAAGAGCTCATAGAGCTTCGCTAAGCCTTTATCTGCAGCCTCTATGTAGTCAGGATGGATACCTTCTCTGTGAAATTCAAAATCCTTACCAATTTGTTCAACTTTTTCCTTCATTTTAGAGGTTTTCTTAGCACCTGCTTCTAGTAACATAGAGGCAATTTCAGCAGTTTGGGCAATATAGATTCCCCGACAAACCATCAAGACTGAAGCTAGTGGAGTTCTTCCCATATCATTCTCTACATTGACATTTGCTCCCTTGTTAATCAAAAATTTGACTGTTTTAGGATGAAAAAACTCAGCTGCCATATGTAGAGGGGTCTCGCCATATCTATTGGGCTTTTCAATGTCTGCCCCCAATTCGAGCAAGAGTTTTACAGTCTCTCTTCCCATGGTTGCCTGACGGTACAAAGGAGTCGCTCCATAATAATCAGGGATATTGATATGCAAGCCCTGTTCGACAAGCCAGATAACCAATTCATCTGGGACTCCTCCCATATGCAGAGGTGTACATAAGCTAAATCTTCCATCATGAGCGGTTAATTCACAACGATCATAGACTGCTTTAAGGGCTTCAATATTTCCTTCATCCATTAAATCCTTAAACTCTTTTGGTAATGTAACTCTTTTCTTTGCCATCTTTAGTTTCTTTCTTCTGATTCAGCATCTAGGGCAAGCCAATGAAGTTTGTCAACCGTTTTCAAAGTCAGGACTTGTCCATCATAATCATTTTTCAACTCAAGACCGTTTTGCTCAATAGATATATGATTGTACCAGTGGTCTAGGCTGGCGTATTCCCCCGTATGAATGTTGATGAGCATGCTCGTTATGGGATTCCAAGTCCCTTTCTTAACTGTTTCTGCTAAGAGGTAGTAAGCATCTAAAAATATGAGATTTCTCCCATAGATCCAAAAGGGCAGATCAAGCCCCAACAAAGGCAACTTGGCAGAAAAAATCTCATCACCGTGTGGTGGAACGGTTTCATAATGAAATTCTATCTCACTGCCATAATAGGCAATCAGGGCTCCCTGACATCCGATATTTTGAGGAATCCCTTCCTCAGCTACAATAAATTCCATGACCTGCTCCTTCTATTTTCAATCATAAAACCCGACCAGACTCTGCCAAAATATCAAACTGGACGCATGACCTATTCTAGTCATCAAGCGGATGAAGTCACTTTCACACCCCTTCCAAACTGCAGATTGGGCCGTTCCCATGGCTCTAACAAATGCTAGAAAATCTGGTGTCAGCCATATTTTTTCATCATAGTTCATCTCTGCATCAAGAGCATAGACCGCCCCAGATTGACAATCCAGCAAAATAGTATAGGGATCTCCATTTGCAATGATGATCAAGCCTCTTTCTTGTAGAGTCGAGTAATCGTGGTATTCCAAATTGCGATTAATCAGCCAAGTAAGACTAGTGTCGTCCCCATATCCAAACTGGTAACTTAAAAAACCGACCTGCCCCCAGTTATAGGCCAGAATATACTTCCTAAAAATCGGATCCAAATCTTGTATTTGCAGTTGTTTTTTCAAACGATCCAGTTCAGACACAGGCACTTCAGTATGGCTCAGGACAATTCCTTCTCTTATCTCAGGGTCAAGCCCTTGTATTGCTTCCTCAATAATGGAAATAATTTGGTCAATTGTCAATAATTCCATTGTCAACCTCCGGCTATACATAGGGCATTATCTAGGGTAAGCTAGCTGGTTTGGGACTTCATTTATCTAATGAACTTTCTTATCTCAATTATACTCCAAAACTATCTAATAGGGATAAACCACCAGTATTTTCAGGGATTATTTTTGATGAACAACTTCTCCTAATTAAAACAAAAAGCCCTTCCTCAAGGGAACAGCTTTCTCACTTATAATTAAAGATTTCTCTTGCCAACTTATCTGCTAGCTTAGGAAAGAGAGTGTAAAACTTATGGGCTAGATTGAGTAAGACTGGGAGATTAAGCTCTCGTTTATTTCTTCCTATGGTCTTAACGATTTTTTTCGCAACCGTATCTGGCTCCAGCAGGAAGCGGTCAACCGACTTGAGATAAGTCCCATCTGGGTCTGCCTGGTCAAAAAAGGCAGTACGAATCGGTCCTGGATTAACCGTCGTTACATAGACACCATAGGGCATGAGTTCGAGGCGCAGAGCGTTTGAAAATCCAATAGCTGCAAACTTGGTCGCTGAGTAAAGACTGGACTTGCTAGTCGCTATCAAACCTGCCATACTAACGATATTGATGATATGGCCTTTTCGGCTTTCTTTCATACGAGCTGCAATACGACGAGACAGATTCATCAGAGCAAATGTATTGACCTTAAACATCTGGTGAATATCTTGAGCAGAAATCTGGTCAAATTCCTCAAAAATCCCATAACCAGCATTGTTAATCAAGACATCAATCTTGCCATAACGGATATAGAGGTCAGCGACCAGAGCTTCTAGGGCTGAGTCATCAGTAATGTCGATTTCAATCCATTCCACATTAGGATGATTTCCGTAGAGTTGTGCCAGTTTTTCCTTGTTTCTACCTAGCAAGATCAATTGGTCATTTGGCAAGAGTTTGACCATTTCTTGGGCTAAGCCACCGCTAGCTCCGGTAATGAGAATAGTACGCATACTTATCCTTTCTCAATCTTCTAGATTTCCACTTCTTCCAAGTCTTTAACCACATGGACATTCTCAAAAATACTAGCTGCATCTTTCTTAAGCTGGCTGATATCTTTTGAAAGGAAACGAGCACTGATATGATTGAGCAAGAGGCGCTTAGCACCGGCTTCTACTGCTACTTGTGCTGCCTGCATATTGGTTGAGTGACCGTGATTGCGAGCAATTTTTTCATCTCCCTTGCCATAAGTCGACTCATGGATAAGGACATCGGCATTGACAGCTAAACGCACACTAGCATTGGTTTTTCGGGTGTCACCCAGAATAGTAATAATCTTACCCGGACGGGGAGCTGAGATATAGTCTGCCGCCTTGATTTCAGTCCCATCATCCAAAACAACATCCTGGCCGTTTTTGATTTTTCCAAAAAGTGGGCCAAATGGGACACCAGCAGCCTTAAGCTTTTCAGCATCCAAGGTTCCTTCAAGATCCTTTTGCATGACACGATAGCCAACACAGAAAATAGTGTGATCCAGCTCCTCTGCATACACCGTGAATTTATCGGTCTCAAGGATTTTCCCTAGAGAATCTTGGTCAAACTCATGGAAATGAATGCGGTAAGGCAGACGAGAACCTGACACACGAAGACTGGTTAAGACAAAGGACTTGATTCCTTGAGGTCCATAGATGTCCAAATCTGTCTGCTCTTCATTGGCCTGAAAGGCACGACTAGAAAGGAATCCTGGCAAGCCAAAGATATGGTCTCCATGCAGGTGAGTGATAAAGATTTTGCTGACCTTACGTGGTCGAATCGTGGTTTCCAGAATGCGATTTTGCGTTCCTTCTCCACAGTCAAAGAGCCAAACTTCGTTAATCTCATCCAAGAGTTTCAGGGCGAGACTTGAGACGTTGCGGGCTTTAGAGGGCTGACCAGCCCCCGTTCCTAAAAATTGAATATCCATT
>CAKQDJ010000030.1:0-13807 GCA_934229205.1 uncultured Streptococcus sp. | reverse complement strand
TTGAAAGTGCCAGAAGGTGCTTTGAAAGTTCTTCGTGACAAAGGCTACGAAGGAAAAGAATTGATCTTCGGTATTCGTCCAGAAGATGTGAATGCAGAACCTGCTTTCCTTGAAACATTCCCAGAATCAGTGGTTAAAGCAACTATCTCTGTATCAGAATTGCTTGGTTCAGAATCTCACCTTTACTGCCAAGTTGGTAAAGATGAATTTGTTGCCAAAGTGGATGCTCGTGACTACTTGCAAACAGGTGCAACAGTTGAACTTGGATTTGACTTGAACAAAGCACACTTCTTCGATGTAGAAACTGAAAAAACAGTCTACTAAGATAAATAAAATAACAAAGCACTGCATAGTCTCTCTTGCAGTGCTTTTTCTTTTAATTGCTTAGGTTAGGCATGAAAACAGGCTTTTCTAGTTTTAATATTCTTAAAAAAGTGATAAAATGGTAGGAAGAATTGGAGAGTATAGATGCCGAAAGAAGTGAATTTGACGGGCGATCAGGTAGTCGCTTTAACGAGAGAATATTTAACAAAGGAAGACGTTGCTTTTGTACAAAAAGCATTGATTTACGCAGTTGATTGTCATAGTGGGCAGTTTCGCAAATCTGGTGAGCCCTATATTATCCATCCTATCCAAGTGGCAGGAATTCTGGCCAAGCTCAAGCTGGATGCCGTGACCGTTGCCTGTGGTTTTTTGCATGACGTTGTTGAGGACACAGATGCGACACTGGATGATCTGGAGAGAGAGTTCGGTCATGATGTTCGGATTATCGTTGATGGGGTGACCAAACTTGGTAAGGTTGAATACAAATCACTCGAGGAACAATTAGCTGAAAATCACCGCAAGATGCTTATGGCCATGTCTGAGGATATCCGTGTTATCTTGGTTAAATTATCGGACCGTTTGCACAATATGCGGACTCTCAAACACCTGCGAAAGGACAAGCAAGAACGTATCTCCAGAGAAACCATGGAAATTTACGCACCACTAGCTCATCGTCTAGGGATTTCCAGTGTCAAGTGGGAGTTGGAAGATTTATCTTTCCGTTACCTCAATCCAACTGAGTTTTACAAGATTACCCACATGATGAAGGAGAAACGTAGAGAACGTGAGGCTTTGGTCGATGAAGTCGTAACCAAGTTGGAGGACTATGCTACCGAACGCAATCTCAAAGGGAAAATCTATGGTCGTCCTAAGCATATCTATTCGATCTATCGCAAGATGCAGGATAAGAAGAAACGCTTTGAGGAGATTTATGACCTGATTGCCATTCGCTGTATCTTAGATACCCAGAGTGATGTTTACGCCATGTTGGGTTATGTGCATGAACTTTGGAAACCTATGCCAGGCCGCTTCAAAGACTATATCGCTAATCGTAAGGCCAATGGATACCAGTCTATCCATACGACCGTTTATGGACCAAAAGGGCCGATTGAATTCCAGATTCGGACCAAGGAAATGCACGAAGTGGCTGAGTACGGGGTAGCAGCTCACTGGGCCTATAAGAAAGGCATTAAAGGGCAGGTCAACAGCAAGGAATCTGCTATTGGGATGAACTGGATCAAGGAGATGATGGAGCTCCAAGACCAGGCTGATGATGCCAAGGAATTTGTGGACTCTGTTAAAGAAAACTATCTGGCGGAGGAGATTTACGTTTTTACCCCAGATGGTGCGGTCCGCTCCCTTCCAAAAGATTCAGGACCGATTGACTTTGCCTATGAAATTCATACCAAAGTCGGTGAAAAAGCGACCGGTGCTAAGGTCAATGGCCGTATGGTTCCACTAACAACCAAGCTCAAGACAGGGGATCAGGTTGAAATTATAACCAACCCCAACTCCTTTGGACCGAGTCGTGACTGGCTCAACATGGTCAAGACCAGCAAGGCGCGCAACAAGATTCGCCAGTTCTTTAAAAATCAAGACAAGGAATTATCCGTTAACAAGGGCCGTGAGATGCTGATGGCCCAGTTCCAAGAAAACGGTTATGTGGCCAATAAATTCATGGACAAGCGTCACATGGACGAGGTCCTTCAAAAGACCAGCTACAAGACAGAGGAGGCCCTCTATGCAGCTATTGGTTTTGGAGAAATTGGCGCTATTACCGTCTTTAACCGTTTGACCGAAAAGGAACGCCGTGAGGAAGAACGTGCCAAGGCCAAGGCGGAAGCAGAAGAGCTTGTCAAAGGTGGCGAAGTTAAGGTTGAGAATAAGGAGAAGCTCAAGGTTAAGCATGAGGGCGGTGTCATTATTGAGGGAGCCTCAGGTCTCTTGGTTCGGATTGCTAAGTGTTGTAATCCCGTGCCTGGTGACGATATTGTCGGCTACATTACCAAGGGGCGTGGTGTGGCCATTCACCGCGTGGACTGTATGAACCTTCGCGCCCAAGAAAACTACGAGCAACGTCTCCTTGATGTGGAATGGGAAGACCAATACTCAAGCAAGGAATATATTGCTCACATCGATATCTACGGCCTCAACCGTACAGGTCTCTTAAATGATGTTCTGCAAGTTCTTTCCAACACAACTAAGAATATCTCAACCGTTAACGCTCAACCAACTAAGGATATGAAATTTGCCAATATCCATGTGTCCTTTGGCATCTCAAATCTCTCAACTCTAACGACAGTAGTTGATAAGATTAAAAGTGTGCCAGAGGTCTACTCTGTCAAACGGACCAATGGCTAATACTCCCCTCAGTTGCTAGAAAGGCTATTATGAAAATCATCATTCAACGAGTTAAGAAAGCCCAAGTGAGTATCGAAGGTCAGGTTCAAGGAAAAGTCAATCAGGGACTCTTATTGCTGGTTGGAGTTGGACCAGAGGACCAAGAGGAAGATCTGGACTATGCTGTCCGAAAGCTTGTCAACATGCGGATTTTTTCAGATGCAGAAGGCAAGATGAATCTGTCTGTCAAGGATATTGGGGGGGAAATCCTTTCGATTTCTCAGTTTACCCTTTTTGCAGATACTAAGAAGGGCAATCGTCCAGCCTTTACAGGTGCAGCCAAGCCTGATAGGGCATCAGACTTCTATGATGCTTTCAATCAAAAACTAGCACAGGAAATACCTGTTCAGACAGGTATCTTTGGAGCGGATATGCAGGTGGAGCTGGTCAATGACGGACCAGTCACCATCATTCTTGATTCTAAAAATAGATAAGAAAACCAAGCCAGCTGGCTTGGTTTTTGTTTAGAAACACTCCCATAAAGAGATGTGTTTGTCGTAAAAGTCTGGATAGTTTTCCCTTAGGTGGCTAGCCGTCATATAATATAAAGTAGAATGACAACCAGTGACGATTGGCATAAGAGATGAAAATCGCTGAGAACTAGTGAAGGCTAAAAGGACAAATAATAGAAAATCGCTAATGAGCACCCCTAAATAGTAGAAGCGAAACTTTTTATTGATTTGAGGATAAATCTCAACGAAATGATGTTTGAGTCGGTTGACCAAGCGAAATAGCAGTAGTCCTTGAGCAAGGATGAAAATAAAACCAGACAGCAGGAGCCAGTCTACAGAGAGATCGGTTTTGGAGATAAAAATTGCTAATAGTAGCAAATCGCTGACTGCAATGGCTGCAAAATGGAGTCTGAAGAGCTTTTTCATAGGATGACCTCCCTCTTTTATCTACCTTCATTCTACACCAAACGAATGGGACTTACAACTAAAATAATAAAAAATCCCTGAAAGGAATTTCTTTCAGGAATCAGGGGCTAATTGATTTTTTCGACATAGAGTTGTTTGGCGATATCGATGCTAACTTGGAGATCTTCACCTTTGTTGACCAGTGTAAAGCTATTGGAAAAGCTATCAAACTGCTTAACTTGGAGTTGGTCACCGATATGAATTGCGTGCTTTTCTAAATATTTGAGTAGTTCAAAGCTATCATGAACGCGAGTCAGGAGGTAGGTACCGGCTTCTTTGGTCTCTGCTAGTGGTAAGTTGTTGATTTCGACCAAGAGCTCTCCCTTGGCTGGGATGGTTCCTCCGTGGGGGCAGTTTTTAGGGAAGCCCAGCAGTTTATCCAGTCTCTCTACGAAGAGATCGGATACAGTGTGCTCTAGGACCTCAGCTTCTTCGTGGATCTGGTCACTGGTATAGTCGAGATGGTGAACTAGAAAGACTTCAATCAACCGGTGTTTGCGATAGAGTTCTGAGACCAGTTTGAGGCCAATATCTGTCAATAGATAGCCGTTCTCCTTATCCTTGAGGATGAGATTTTCACTTTTCATGCGTTTGATCATCTCTGTTACGGCAGGTGGAGAGACTTGCATACGGGCAGCAATTTCTTTATTGGTAATTTTTTGCATTTCCGTACCGATTTCATAAATACATTTTAGGTAGTCTTCTTTGTTTGGCGTCATTCGTTCCCTCTTGTCTTTTCTCTCCATCTAGTATATCAAAAAAAGCTAGATTTCTCTAGCCTTCTGCCGTAATGGCTTTGATTTTAGTCCAACTCTTTAACAGCGGCAATAGCAGCTTCAAAGTCTGGTTCCGTGTTGATGTTGTCAACGTATTCCACATAACGGATGACATTGTCAGTATCGAGAACAAAGACAGCACGTGCAAGGAGATGCCATTCGTTGATCAAGAGGGCATAATCACGTCCAAAAGAATGATCAAAGTAGTCTGAAAGCATGATAGCATTGTCAAGACCTTCAGCCCCGCACCAGCGTCCTTGGGCAAATGGTAGGTCCATAGAAACGGTAAGAACGACGGTGTTGTCAAGGTTGGCAAGTTCCTGGTTGAAGCGACGTGTTTGCGTTGAGCAGATACCAGTATCGATAGAAGGGACAACACTCAAGACTTTTTTCTTTCCATCAAAGTCAGCTAGCGTTTTTTTAGAGAGATCGGTTGTCGTAAGAGAAAAGTCAAGTGCCTTGTCTCCGACTTGCAGTTGTTTACCTGTAAAAGTTACAGGATTTCCGAGAAAAGTGGTCATGAACTACTCCATTCTTTTTTCTTTCATTTTACCGAGAATTGTCAGATTTTTCCAATGATTTGACTGGAAATTAAGGGACAAAAAAACGCCCATTCACGTGAGAATGACGTTTTTTAAGGGATTATTTTGACAAACCTTCAGCAATCTTGTCAAGGTTGTATTTCATCATGTTGTAGTAGCTGTCACCTTCTTTACCTTCTTCAGCGATTGAGTCAGTAAAGATTTGCGCGTAGATTGGGATATTTGTGTCTTGTGAAACAGTCTTCATTGGACGGTCATCGACACTTGATTCAACAAAGAGGGATGGAACTTTTGTTTGGCGAAGTTTTTCAACCAAGGTCTTGATTTGTTCAGGTGTTCCTTCTTCTTCTGTGTTGATTTCCCAGATGTAGGCACTTGGAACTCCGTAAGCTTTAGAGAAGTATTTGAAGCATCCTTCGCTGGTTACGATGAGTTTCTTCTCAGCAGGGATATTGTTAAATTTCTCTTTGGCTTCCTTGTCCAGTTTGTCTAGCTTTTCAGTATAGTCTTTGAGATTTTTTTCGTAGAATTCCTTGTTGCTAGGGTCTTTTGCAATCAGTTGTTTAGCGATATTTTTAGCATAAATCATCCCATTTTCAAGGTTGAGCCAAGCATGTGGGTCTTCTTTGCCTTTCTCGTTTTGGCCCTCAAGGTAGATGATGTCTACACCGTCGCTAACTGCAAAGTAGTCTTTGTTTTCAGTTTTCTTGGCATTTTCGACCAATTTGGTAAACCAAGCATTGCCACCTGTTTCAAGGTTGATACCGTTATAGAAAATCAAGTCAGCTTGAGAGGTTTTCTTAACGTCTTCAGGAAGTGGTTCGTATTCGTGTGGGTCTTGACCAACAGGAACGATACTATGAAGATCAATCTTGTCACCAGCGATATTTTTGGTAATATCAGCGATGATTGAGTTTGTAGCAACAACTTTTAGTTTTTGACCAGAAGCAGCATCTTTTTTTCCGCTAGCACATGCGACAAGTGCAATGACGGAAAGAAAGAGTACAAGCAATGTACCTAATTTTTTCATTAGATTCCTCCAGAAGGGTTTCCCCGTTATTTAATGATTTTTTTGTTTTTCAGTTTCAAATATCGTTGTTTTGGAGAGATAAAGAAACTGATTAGAAAGAAGCTGGCAGATGTGAGCACGATGCTAGATCCTGCTGCGAGATTGAAGCTATAGCCGATAAAGAGTCCGACGACAGAAGCAAGGGCTCCGAGACTTGATGAAAGGAAAATCATGCTTTTTAGACTATTAGCATAGAGGTAAGCCGTCGCAGCTGGGGTAATCAACATGGCCACGATAAGAATCGTTCCAACACTTTGCATGGCAGTGACTGACACAAGGGTCAAGAGCACCATGAGCAGATAGTGGTAGAAATTGACGGGCATTCCCATGGCTTTAGCCAGGAGCTCGTCAAAGGATGTAATCAATAGTTGTTTAAAGAAAATCCCGATAATCAAGAGAATCAATGCACCCACACCAATGGTGATCCACATGTCCGTATCTTGGACAGCGAGGATATTCCCAAAAAGGATATGGAAGAGGTCTGTCGAACTCTTGGCAACACTAATCAAGATGACACCTAAGGCTAAGAAAGATGAAAAGGTAATACCAATGGCAGTGTCACTCTTGATGATAGAGTTACCCTTGATGTAGGTAATGATGATGGAAGCCATCAAGCCAAAGATGATGGCTCCAATAAAGAAATCAATTCCCAGGATAAAGGAAAGGGCTACGCCGGGCAAAACTGCGTGAGAGATGGCATCTCCCATGAGAGACATACCACGTAGGATGATAAAACATCCCACAGCACCAGCAACCACCCCGATGACAATAGCTGTTATCAAGGCATTTTGTAGGAAATGGAAATGTTGCAATCCATCGATAAATTCTGCTATCATAGGTCACCTCCATTAAAGAAGAGCTTACTACCATAAGCTTTTTTGAGATTGGCTTCGGTAAAGGTTTCTTCAGTTGAACCAATAGCTACCAATTCTCGATTCAGAAGCAAAACTTGGTCGAAATAATGGGGGACTTTGCTGAGGTCATGATGGACGATGAGAACTGTTTTACCAGCTTTTTTAAGGTCTCTCAGCGTATTCATGATAATCTCTTCACTGATCGAGTCAATCCCGACAAAAGGCTCATCTAAAAAGATGTAGTCAGCTTCCTGCACTAAGCAGCGGGCAATCAAAACACGTTGGAATTGTCCTCCAGAGAGCTGACTGATTTGGCGATCAGCATAGTCTGAGAGTCCAACGATTTCAAGTGCATCCGCCACTTTTTGCCAGTGACTGGCCTTTAAAGTGTGGAAGAGCGGGATGGATGGATAGAGTCCCAGAGAGACACATTCCTTGACCTTGATAGGGAAATTGTAGTCGATATGGATTTTTTGCTCGACATAGGCAACCCGATGCAAAGATTTCTTAACTTCTTTGTCATCGAGAAAGGCCTGACCTTCGTGTGAGATAATTCCCAACATACTTTTTAATAAAGTTGATTTTCCAGCACCGTTTGGACCAATAATTCCGGTAATAGTTGGTCCGTGGAGCACTAGTGAAATATCCTTTAGTGCCAACGTTTCTTTGTAGGAGACACTGAGGTTTTCGATACGTATCATACAGTTGTTTTCCTCCTGCCTTTTAATATACCTTAAAAAAAAAATTAAGTCAAGTTAATTTTTAAAAAATTTAAAATAATAACTGAAAAATGAAGAAAAAAGAGAGACCATTTTTAATTGCATTCCCAAGTGTTTTTTGCTAAGCTAAGAATAAGTGAAAAAATGAAAGCGAGAACAAGATGACACGTTATCAAGATGATTTTTATGATGCAATCAATGGCGAATGGGAAAAAACAGCTGTCATTCCAGCTGATAAATCTCGAACAGGTGGTTTTATTGACCTTGATGAGGAAATTGAAGAGTTAATGCTAGCAACTACGGACAAGTGGTTGGCAGGTGAGGATGTCCCAGAGGATGCTATCCTCGCAAACTTTGTTAAGTATCATCGCATGGTACGTGATTTTGACAAGAGAGAAGCAGATGGGATCAAGCCTGTTTTGCCAATGCTCAAGGAATACCAAGATTTGGAGAGTTTCGCAGATTTTACCAGCAAACTGGCAGAGTTTGAACTAGCAGGAAAGCCAAACTTCCTCCCATTTGGCGTATCACCAGACTTTATGGATGCCAGAACCAATGTTCTCTGGGCTAGTGCACCAGGGACAATCTTGCCAGATACAACCTACTATGCTGAAGACCATCCTCAACGTGAGGAACTCTTGACTCTTTGGAAGGAAAGTACTGCGAATCTTCTCAAAGCCTATGATTTTTCAGATGAGGAAATCGCGGACTTACTAGAGAAACGATTGGAATTGGACCGTCGCATTGCGGCTGTGGTGCTTTCTAACGAAGAAAGTTCAGAATATGCCAAACTCTACCATCCATACGCTTATGAAGATTTCAAGAAATTTGCTCCTGCCCTACCTCTAGATGACTTCTTCCAAGCAGTGATTGGACAGACTCCAGACAAGGTTATCGTAGACGAGGAACGTTTCTGGCAAGCAGCAGATCAATTCTATAGTGAAGAAGCGTGGCCTCTACTCAAAGCAACCTTGATTTTGGGCGTAGTCAATCTTTCAACCAGCTATCTAACTGACGAGATTCGTGTTTTGTCAAGTGCCTACGGACGTGCCCTTTCAGGTGTTCCAGAAGCTCAGGACAAGGTCAAGGCAGCTTATCACTTGGCCCAAGGTCCTTTCAAGCAAGCTCTGGGTCTCTGGTATGCGCATGAAAAATTCTCTCCAGAAGCTAAGGCAGACGTAGAGAAAAAAGTAGCGACTATGATTGACGTTTATAAGGAACGCTTGGCTAAGAACGACTGGCTCACACCTGAAACGCGAGACAAGGCCATTGTCAAACTCAATGTCATCAAGCCTTATATCGGTTATCCAGAGGAATTGCCAGAACGTTACAAGGACAAGGTGGTGGATGAAACTGCCAGTCTCTTTGAGAATGCTCTAGCCTTTGCGCGTGTGGAAATCAAGCACAGCTGGAGCAAGTGGAACCAACCGGTTGACTACAAGGAATGGGGCATGCCTGCTCACATGGTTAATGCCTACTACAATCCTCAGAAGAACTTGATTGTCTTCCCGGCGGCCATTTTGCAGGCTCCATTCTATGACTTGCATCAGTCGTCTTCTGCCAACTACGGTGGTATTGGTGCTGTTATTGCCCACGAGATTTCTCACGCCTTTGACACAAATGGTGCGTCCTTTGATGAAAATGGTAGTCTCAAGGATTGGTGGACAGAGAGTGACTATGCTGCCTTTAAAGAAAAAACGCAGAAAGTTATCGACCAGTTTGATGGACAAGAATCTTACGGCGCAACGATTAACGGGAAACTAACCGTATCCGAAAACGTTGCCGACTTGGGCGGAATTGCTGCAGCCCTTGAAGCTGCTAAGAGAGAACCAGACTTCTCAGCTGAAGAATTTTTCCACAACTTTGCTCGTATCTGGCGTATGAAAGGCCGTCCTGAGTTGATGAAACTCATGGCCAGTGTCGACGTGCACGCGCCTGCCAAACTCCGTGTCAATGTGCAAGTACCAAACTTCGATGACTTCTTTACAACATACGATGTCAAAGAAGGCGACGGTATGTGGCGCTCACCAGAGGACCGTGTGATTATTTGGTAAGACAAAAACCAAGGATAGTATCCTTGGTTTTTTGCTTGCTAGAAAAAGGGATTAAAAGTCTTTTCGTGAGCGATAGTCGTAGCTGGACCATGCCCGGGATAGACATCGTAGTTAGGAAGAGTGAAGAGTTGCGTCTGAATGCTATGGAGAAGTTGTTCCGTACTACCTGTAGGAAGGTCTGTCCGTCCGATGGTTTCTCGGAATAGAGCATCTCCGGTCAAGACTAGATGAGCATCAGGAAAGACGATAGAAACGCCGCCGATAGAGTGCCCTGGGGTTGGTAGAACTGTAAAACGAAATTCCTTAAGCTGGTATTCTTCATGAAAGGCAAAGGTGTGTTCTGCTGGTTTTGCGACCACATCTGCCATATCGTCGTGACGAGGGAGACCAGAGAGATTATCTACAGGTGTATAAAGCCAGCTAGCTTCACTCTCTGCTACATAAACTGGAGGATTTCCAAAAGTCTCACGAACCAAGTCTAGACTCATAATATGGTCGTAGTGGGTGTGTGTCAGGAGAATCGCGCAGACTGGTTTGTTGATTTTCTCAATAGTCTTGCGAATAGATTCCCAATGACTACCTGGGTCCACCACAATTAGGTGTTGGTCTCCCTCTATATAGTAGGTGTTTTCATAGGCAACGGGATTCACGGTTTTATGGATTTTCATACTGGCTCCAATCTCAAAGAATGTACTAAACTAAGTATAGCATAGAAGAGGATACTTAGGGTATCAAAAAGTCTTTTTCGTGCTTTGACGATTTTTCCAAGCTTGATAGCGGGTGTCAATCAAGAGTTGGGTTAAGCGCCCCATGGTTTCTCTTTCTTCGGGAGTGAGGGATTGAGCTTGTACAAAGAGTTGATGAATGTGTTCAATGGCATTGAAGGAAGAAAGATCGTTGATAGAGGAGATGCCCGCATCGAGAATGATTCCAAAAAAGAGGTCAAAGTAGAGCTGCAGTTCTTCGTCAGGAACTGTTTCAACCCATTCCTTGAAGGTTGTATCGACTTGCTGACTATCACTATTGGTCTCGTCTAGTTGGACAAAGTGTTTGTCTTCAATCTGCCAACTAAAGGTGTCGTGCTGGGCAAGGCCACCTAAGGCGGTGCTTCGAACGACGATTTTTTTATCCGGAATTTCCAGCATCATCCCGATGATAGACCCTTGTGGGATAAATACTTTCGTTCTTTCCATCATGTTTTGATAGCCAGGTGTTTCGGTTAGTTCCTTGTGAAGCCCAGGGGCATCAAAAGTGTAGACAGCGACAATATTTTTCTGCAAGTTTGGATCAAGTTGACTGGCAGCATAGACAGCTAGATTGCCCCCTTTTGAATGCCCTGCTAGGATGATCTTTTGATTGGGATGTTGGGCAAAAAAGTCCTCTAAATACTGTAGGGCATGTTTTTGAGCAGGGATTTCCTTCATATAGGTCATATGGAAATCTTCTTTCCAACCAATGATGCTGTCATCCGTCCCGCGAAAAACAAGCAAATAGGTATCGAGACTGATACGATAAGTCATAGCCGCAAACTGTTTTTGCAATTCAGGATCAATATCATTGATAAAGTTTGAGAGCTTGCAATTTTTAAAGCGTTTGTGTTGAGCGAGCTGATCCAACAATTGGAGACGGTTTTTATTGGTCAACATCGTCGTGTCTCTAGGGATTTGAGGTGCTAGATCTATGAGGCGCTTTGGTTCTTGGGTGATTACATTATCAAAAGCAAGGTAGGTCAACTCAGTCAAGGCAAGAACATCTAACTCATTCACGGGGAGGTCATAAAAGGAATCGTATGCTACATCATTGAGGTAGTCAAAAATATTGGCCATAAAAGCTCCTTTCTCTATGTTTATCCTATCACATTTACCTAGAATTAGCTAGTAGGCTTATTGGATTTTACTACATGGCTAGCGAGCTGGTTTAAATACAGGTTTGCGTTTTATCCTAGGGGAAAATCTGTTATAATAAGACCAAAGGAGGAGCGCATGCACAAGATTTTACTAGTAGAAGATGACCAAGTTATTCGACAACAAGTGGGAAAACTGCTCTCTGAGTGGGGCTTTGAGGTCATTTTGGTGGAGGACTTTATGGAAGTTTTGACCCTCTTTGTTCAGTCAGAACCTCATTTGGTCCTTATGGATATTGGCTTACCTCTCTTTAATGGTTACCACTGGTGCCAGGAGATTCGTAAGATTTCTCAGGTACCCATTATGTTTCTATCTTCGAGAGATCAGGCGATAGATATTGTCATGGCGATCAATATGGGGGCGGATGATTTTATAACCAAACCTTTTGACCAGCAGGTGCTCCTTGCCAAGGTTCAGGGATTGTTGCGCCGTTCTTATGAGTTTGGCCGAGATGAAAGTCTGCTGGAGTATGCGGGTGTGATCCTCAATACCAAGTCTATGGACCTGCACTATCAGGGGGAAGTACTGAGTTTGACCAAGAATGAATTTCAAATTTTGCGGGTTTTGTTTGAACATGCTGGCAATATCGTGGCGCGAGATGACCTGATGCGAGAACTCTGGAATAGTGACTTTTTCATCGATGATAATACCTTGTCTGTCAATGTTGCTCGTTTGCGTAAAAAGTTGGAGGAACAAGGCTTGGCAGGATTTATCGAAACCAAGAAGGGAATAGGATACGGACTGAAACATGCTTGATTGGAAACTATTTTTTCTAGCCTATCTGCGTTCTCGCAGTCGTCTTTTTATCTATATTTTTTCATTGGGTTTTCTTGTTTTTCTCTTTCAGTTTTTATTCGCCAGTATAGGATTTTATTTTTTCTATTTTTTCCTCCTCAGTAGCTTTTTGACCCTTTTATTTTTGGTTTGGGATATTTTTGCAGAAGCTCAGGTTTACCGGCAGGAAATACTCTATGCTGAGAGAGACCCAAAGTCTCCTTTGGAGTATGTGCTAGCGGAAAAACTCGAAGAGCGTGAGTCTGAATTGTATCAAAAGAAGTCAGAAGCCCAAAGTAAACTGACGGATTTGCTTGACTACTACACCTTGTGGGTTCATCAGATCAAGACCCCCATTGCGGCTAGTCGACTTTTAGTGGCAGAAGTTTCTGATCGGGAGGTCAAGCAGCAACTGGAACAGGAAATCTTTAAGATTGACTCCTATACCAATCTGGTGTTGCAGTATCTTCGTTTGGAAAGCTTCCACGATGACTTGGTCTTTGAAAAGGTTCAAGTGGAGGACTTGGTCAAGGAGATGGTTCGTAAGTACGCTCTTTTCTTTATCCAAAAGGGACTGACAGTCAATCTACATGACTTAGACAAAACCATCGTGACCGATAAGAAGTGGCTGTTGGTCGTCATTGAACAAATCCTCTCAAACAGCCTCAAATACACCAAGAAAGGTGGACTAGAGATTTATATGGAAGGCCAGGAGCTCTGTATCAAAGATACGGGAATCGGGATTAAAAACAGTGATGTGCTCCGAGTCTTTGAACGTGGCTTTTCAGGATATAATGGTCGCCTAACCCAGCAGTCATCTGGACTTGGACTTTACCTATCTAAGAAAATTTCTGAAGAACTGGGTCACCAGATTCGTATCGAGTCTGAGGTCGGAAAAGGAACGATAGTGCGGATTCAGTTTGCTCAAGTGAACTTAGTCCTTGAGTGAGAAGAGTAGATAAGAGCCCAGGATAAAACAACTGGGCTTTTCTATCTTTAACCGTGTAGCCTAGTAAATTATTTTATCTATTATAAACAAATCTCTGAGGGATATGAAGACCACGAACGAAAAGGTAGGTCTAGATCAAAAGCAGATTAAGCAAACCATTAACAAGCAAATCTTGACAGTTTTCTTCCTTCCTGTAATTTTTGCATTTCTCCATTGGCCTTTGCTTATCATATGCTTAGTTTAGTTCTCAAGGTCATTGAAGTAGTCGATGATACCATGAGGTTGACGATAACTTTCTCTATCTGTTCAATTGATAGATTTCTTTGGAGAAAGACTGTAAAATTTTTGATATAATGCTAAGGATGGACTGACGGATATTTAAAGGATAATTTTCAAAAGAATAACAGGTGAGAATTAAAAATATGTAAGATTGGACAGAAGTTTCTCTACCATCATCCATGCAGAAACAAGATTATATGAAATAAAAGGAGTAACCAATGACCGGAAACTATTCAACACGTGAAT
>CAKQDJ010000029.1:0-14398 GCA_934229205.1 uncultured Streptococcus sp. | reverse complement strand
GTTTTGGAACCATTCGAAACAACACAGCTCTAAAACAACGCCCTAGCATTTGATACTACCATTCTAGTTTTGGAACCATTCGAAACAACACAGCTCTAAAACTAAAGCGAATACAAGCATCTGTGTTTGCCTGTTTTGGAACCATTCGAAACAACACAGCTCTAAAACCAAGGACTGAACCTTACGAGATTAAGAAGAGTTTTGGAACCATTCGAAACAACACAGCTCTAAAACCTTCGGTCCATATTATATACACTGAACTATGTTTTGGAACCATTCGAAACAACACAGCTCTAAAACTATCTCCTGCCTTAACAAAAGATACACAGGGTTTTGGAACCATTCGAAACAACACAGCTCTAAAACATCCTTGGCCCATTCGTGAAACTCAATCAAGTTTTGGAACCATTCGAAACAACACAGCTCTAAAACTGTGTATCCAAATGGTATCCATTTGGTATGGTTTTGGAACCATTCGAAACAACACAGCTCTAAAACGCTTGGTTAGTTGGATGGATAGATGATGAAGTTTTGGAACCATTCGAAACAACACAGCTCTAAAACAAGGATTTTGTCCCAACAATAGGAGATGTGGTTTTGGAACCATTCGAAACAACACAGCTCTAAAACCTCGTAGAAAAATTTTTCTCACGAAATTTCGTAATCGCGCCATTCGTCCCAGCCAGACTTCAGCTCGTTAGGTTCCAATTGTTACTCTTATTATACCATATTTTCAGGGTTCAAGAAATAGTCTTGATCCATCACATACTGCGGAAAATCATAGACTTTTCGAGGTTCGACAAATAAAACCCTTAGTTGATTGAGTTGGATATACTCTATCAGATTTACCAACTCATCCTTTGATAGATAGGCGATCACATTGATGAAAACAAGGAGTTTCTTTTTCGAAAGATATTTAAAAACCTGGACAATCTCTAGCATCTTTTCAAAAGGTGTATCACTCAGGGTTTCGACTTTGACACCAAGTGCATCGATTAACTCTAGAATGGTAATTTCATCATACTCCAAGTCCAATTCGTTTTCCAAACACTCAAATGCCAGTAATTCTGTAATCGTAGCTACCAGCTTTTCAATCATGGACTTGACTTCTGGTTTGTCATTGAGTTGATTTTCAAGATCCGCATGTATCAACTTTAGCATAGCAGGTGAGTTGAGATTGTATCCTAAGACATCCGTTATCAGTAGTAACTCGGACTCTTTCAGAGCTTTTAGATTTCTATCAAATAACTTCAACTCCCCTTCATCAGTGTACTGGTAGAATTGCTTGACGATAGTTGAAAAGGTAAACTGGTCTTCCAACACTAAAAAGGTTGCATTTTCAATAGCTAATGGTTCGTCTAATAGCGGGAAATTAATCTTCATCTCTAGGCTCCTCTCCTAGAAAAACTAAACGGGCATCGGAGTTTGCTACGCTGGTATTTCGCTCGCCATTTAAGTAAATCATGCGAGAAAATTGCTTTTCCGTGACGGTTAAGAGAGTAATGTTCCCCTTTTTAGGGTTATGAGTCTTGAGTCGCTCAATCATGGCATTATTAGCAGAGTTGTTGAGCAAGAGCTTGCTATAGATGGAGAATTGGTGCATGATAAATCCCTCGTCTATGAGGAACTTACGAAATTTCCGATAGGCCTTGCGTTCCTCTACGGTATCAACGGGCATATCAAACATTAAAATCATACGCATATATCGATAACTCATATCCTAAACTCAGGAACTCCTTTCTCGGGTTGATTGAGAGCTTGGATGACTTTCTTAGTATAGTCGCTGACGATATTGGACAGGTACATATCTTTACCATTGTAGTGGAAGGTGTCTGAGAAAATAGTAAAAAGCTCTCGTTTGATTTTGATAAAAGAACTGTTTCGATTTTCATAGACAATTCTATCAATAATCGGACGGAAAGGCTCCATAATATCACTAGCTAGGTTGAATTGATTAAACTGATTAGCATGTTTCAATCCAAACTGGGTCATACAGCCAGACAAGACAATCTCACGCGCAAACATACTCAAAATCAAGGTGTAGCCGTAGTCCAAGGCAGCATTGATATCACTATCTTGCTCACGGCTGAAATCATTTCCAAACAAGGTGTTGAAATAAATACGAGCTGCGTGTCCCTCACGGTTACTAGGATCAAACAAATCCAACCCATGATAGAGATCGATGACGGACTGACTCTTTTCTAGAAAACCACAACTCCCCAGATAAAAAGCTTGATTGAGAATCTTTTGTGCAATAATGGTGGTCCAAACTTGTGCTTTAGCCTCCTCGCTCCAAGCAATTTGCCGAGAGAGTTGTAAACTGGAATCGTGCCGACCGTAGTAGGGCATTAAGTATGCCGTTGGCAAGCGTTTATCATCACAAAAGATGACCAGGATATTTTCATCCACCAAGCGTTTTATCAGCATAGTGGAGAGAACGATATCCGTCGTCTCCAAAAGCAGGATGTCCACCTCGGACAGGTGAATCAACTCTGTCCGAGAGGCATCTTTAAAAATCAAGTGGTTATTTTTGTAAGAAAGCTTTGAATGTGTATTGACAACAACGGTTCTCCATCCCATCAGTCTTCTCCCAGTTTGCTTAAGTCAATCCGAGTCTCGTAGAGACCAGTGATGGATTGGTGGATGAGGGTGGCATCAAGCATTTTTCTATCCGGCTTTGGACGCATTCTTGGTACTGTGTATTTATCATTAAAGAAATTAATGATATCTTTTGGAGCACCACTCTTTACAAAACTAAACATTTTTATAAAATTATCATAATAATAACGAATTGTCTCCTCGTTATTGTCAATTTGTTTGATCGGTCTTTCATTATATCCATTAATGAGAGTTTGCAATGACTTAGTTTCACCTAACATTTTTTGTGAATAATTTGATAAACGATCCGCAATATTATCAAACTCATTCTGATGAGTCTGTATAAAATTTTGGCTTTCCTTTATTGCGCTTTCAGATTTTAAATCCATCAAATTCGATTTAGTCAAAAGTCGCTTCATATGGAAAAATAATTCATTTTGAGTTTTTGTTAATTTAAATTGGGTAACTTTATGAAGGTTTGACTTGCTTTCAAATAGCATCCTTGTTCCATCAATTTTCTGCATTAGTGAATATTTTGAAATTCTATAGAAGGCTAGAACACGGTTTAGATCATTCTTTTTAAGAAAACCTTCTTCTGAAACATTATTTAAGAATTGAAATGGATTATTATTAAATTTTTCATAATCAATTATAAAAATGTCATGGAATTCTTTTACAGTTTCTATTTTACCTTTCTTTTCATTAAATCGTTCTGCAATTATGATAATAGATAAGGCAGAATTCATTGGTCCATAACCTCCGTATATGGAGGTATCTAAAGAAGAAACTTTTGTTTTTAGTGGATAGCGATTATTAGCAGCAATTTGTTTATTCAATTTTCCAACAGGATTTTGATTATAAAATGCTCCTTTTTTAATCATTGTTCGTTTGACAAAGTTGATTTGAGAGTTGTAGATGACATCTTTTACGATTGGCAAATCCCTATTACAATCCCAAATATCTTTACTAACTTTGGAATCTGGATTATTAAAGAATCTCATGATGTTAGAATAGAGATGCTTTCTTAACGTTGCTTTATTCTCCTCATGCCGATTAAAGTGAGCATGGTGGCCATATATTAACTCAGGAGCTAATTTGGGATAGGCTTTAAGAAGAGTTTGTCCTACAACAACAGCTAGATAAGCATCGTGAGCATGGTGATAATCATTCAATTCACGTATTTTGGCAATATGAAAGGTGTTTCTAAAATTGGTAACTAGTTGAGATTTTAAAGTAATGATTTTGGTGTCTGAAAAACGATTGTCTAGTATGCGAGCAACATGCTTTATAATTTGTCGTGTTTCGACTAATTGACGTTCAATAAAGCCAGCTTTCATGCTCTCGGTCAGAACACCATCAGGAGTTCGTTCACTAGTAGTTAATCTTTGATATTTCGTTTGAGAAATTAGCTTGGCATTATATAATTTCTCCCAGAAAGGTTTCATATTAGCAACCGTCTCTTTGTCTGGTATATTATTCAACTTTCTTTGATTGTTTTCCCTATGCGTTAATACTTTATTATCAATCGAATCAATTGGTAAAAAACTATAGGGGATAATATGGTCGACTTCGTATTGATCTAGCTGGTCTCGGTATAAGGGAGTAGGACTTCCAGTTTTATCTAAGGAATACATGTCCTTCCCATTTTGAAGATAATATAAATATAATTTTTCAGATTGTAGTTGTTCATCTGAATGAGGAACTTTTCCACTTTCTAATACACTATCTTCAATATTTTTTAATGCAGACTCTAATTTAGATTTACGAGTTTTTGCCTTTTTTTGCCCCTCTTCGGTGGTCATATTTTCACGAGCCATTTCAATGATGATATTTTGGGGTGGATATCCTATAATCTGAACCAGCTCATCAACAATTTTAATACTATTCAAGATTCCTCGTTTGATAGCAGGACTACCAGCCAAATTTTTAATTTCTTCAAATACATCATCTTCAACAGTTGATTTAGATTGAATGGCTTTGATAGCAGAATCAAAGGATAAAGTGGTATCAGATATTAGCTGAGTTAAATTACGATTTTCATCATCATTTCGAAGGAACTGCATTAAATTAAAACCAGTATCCTCGTCTCGGATGCCTAATAATAACTTACCTGAATAACGTCCCCAGCCAGTATAGCGTAATTTCGAGAGTTGATTAATTTTCTCTTCATTTAAAAATTCAAGATGCCCAAAATATTTTGTAAGGTAGTTTTTAATAGATTTTTTATCATCAAAAACGGTAATAACTTTGATAATCTCTTCTAACTCTTTTTGATAGATTTCAGAATCTAGCAATTCTTCTGAAAAAATGGTTTTTAAATCATTATATGTTTTTAAAGTAGAATTAAGAGATTTTCCTTTTTCAATACCCGAAACAATTTCAACCGCTTGTAAATTTGTGAAATTCTCCAAGTAAGAAAGGAGCATTGCAGAACTAACACGTTTACTATTCGTTTTAAATAAATTATTGATTATTTCTTGTCGGAGCTCAGAATTGAAAAAGTGAATTTTCCCATATTTGTCTTTATACTTGACCCGAGTTAATTCATTTTGGAGCATGACTTCTTCATAGATTAAACTACGTTTTGGTAAAACTTTTTCATTTAAGAGAATAATATCATTTCCTATTAGATTGATGATGAATGCATCTCTAGTTTCATCCATATTTATCAGTTTATGATAGTTCCAAGGACGTATTTTACCATTTCTAGTATCTTCATCATTATCATCTAAAACATCTTGGCTAGTCGTTCGTTTAATCCAAGCAAATCTACTATTATTTCCTTTTGCCAGAGGACCAACATAATAAGGGATTTTAAATGTCAAGATAGATAGTAATTTATCTTTGTTTTCTAGTAGAAAAGGATAATCTCTTCCTTGTCTTTCTATAATCTTTTCTAGTTCATAAGCGTGAATTTGATTAGGAATTGCTCCATTATCAGTTGTACGGAGTTTTCTTAAAAATGTTCCATCTGATATTTTATTAAGAAAACATTCTGCCCCTTCAATACCAGTTATTTTCCCACTGATATAGTCATAAAAATTTTGTTGTATTGTTTTTTGTTTCTGTGGATTAGTTAATACCATCTTATTAGATATATATCCAACATATCCCTTTGTTTCTTTATCTACATCAAATCCAGTTGGTGTTTTTCTGCCAAAAATATCTAAATAATCTTGTTCAGATAGATTTTGTTTGACAAAAATTTGAAACGTTGCAAATCTTTACGGTGTTCCTCGTATCGCTCGACCATAGTAGCAGAAAAGCGAGCATGAGTTGCTCCAGTGTAGGTTAGCATACTAGATAGGAGTATCGTATCACGTAAAATTTTTAGTTTAGCAAATACATCGGAAAAGTCTTCTTCTAATGCACCAAGAAGATTTTCTAGATTTTCATCATAGTTTTCTTTGGAGAAATTAAGATCAGGTTCTTCCTCTAATTCAAAACAATCTTTAAATTTCGTTTTTAAACCAAATAGCAACTGCAATAGTTGTTTGAAAATACTCTTATCTTTTTTTAGAAGCTCTTGTTGGAAATAGGATAGTATTTGTTTAACTTTTTCTTGTCTGTTCTCGCTTGACTTAAATATAGCTGCTATGGTTTTAGATTCATCAGAAATTTCCAAATCAAAAGCGTCTTGACAAGATTCAATGAAATCAATCCAAGAGTTTTGCATATTGATATTGTTAGGGTCAATTTTACCTAATGTTAGAAAGTGGCCTCTATATTTTAAAATGTGAGATAAGACCATATATACTTCACGAATATCAGCAACGGGGGAATTTTTATCTGCATCAGCTAAGTGTTTTCGTAAATGATAAATCGTAGGGTACTTCTTGTGATAGGCAGTTTCTAATTCTTTATTACCAAAAAATGGCTGTTTTATTTGTATGTCCTCACTCTTATCACCAAGCACTCTAAAACTTTCGTCTAATCTACGATAAAAATTTTTATCGATTTTTTCAATCTCTTTTTGAAAAATATCTCGTAAATACGCTATTCTATGATTCCTTCTATCAATTCTACGCCGATTAACACGAAATACTCGAGTTCCTTGAGCTGATTGGGCAGGCACAAAGGTGGTAGATCCGATTAAATTCTTCTTTATTTTTTCTTTTTCTGTATTGCCTAAAACTTTAAATTTAAAAGCAGGCACTCGATAATCTTCAGTCACAACGGCATAACCGACGGATGATACACCTATATCTAAGCCGATTGAATAATTTTTATTAAATTTTGCCATAAAACTACTCCTTATCTTGATTTTTGATTTTATTTTTTGTATAATATCTGTGTTGGAACTATTCGAAACAACACAGCAAGTTAAAATAAGGCTTTGTCCGTACACAACTTGAAAAAGTGCGCACCGATTCGGTGCTTTTTATTTTATTATACTAACTCATTGTACTCCTATTTTTATAAAAAAACAAATAATATCGTAGCGCTTTCATAAAATTCGAGTTCAATTCGATGGAGCTTTTAAGTGGATTAACTGAGAAATACGATTTCCTTTTGTTGGTTTATATGTTTGAGATGATAGAAATACAAAATAAAAAGAACTGGGATAATTAACTATCCGAGTTCTTTTTTATATGAACTGTTCTTCTATTCCCCTTCAGCTAACTCTTTTCCGAGTTGGATGAGATAGTCTTTCAAGTCGTTTTTGACTTGTGGGTGTTTGAGAGCGTAGTCAATGGATGTTTTCATAAAGCCAAACTTGTCTCCGACATCGTAACGAGCCCCCTTGAACTCACGAGCAAATACACGTTGTGTTTTATTGAGGGTGTCGATTGCATCTGTCAGCTGAATTTCATTTCCTGCACCTGGAGCTTGGTTTTCGAGGATTTGGAAAATTTCAGGCGTGAGGAGGTAGCGTCCGATGATAGCAAGGTCGCTAGGAGCATCCTCTGGCGCTGGTTTTTCAACGAAGGTTTCAACGCTGTAAAGGCCGTCTTTTCCTTCGCCTTGCGGAGCAATAACCCCGTAAGCAGATACTTCGTCATGAGGGACTGGCATAACAGCGATAGTAGACGCGTGGGTACGCTCGTAGTCATCCATGAGTTGTTTGGTGAGCGGAACAGCTTTTTCGTTGGTGATATCCATCAAGTCATCACCAAGCATAACGATAAAGGGTTCATTTCCGACGAAAGCCTTGGCTTGCAAAACGGCATCGCCGAGACCACGTGGATGCGTTTGGCGGATAAAATGTAGGCGCATGCCAGTTGTTTCATCAACTAGCTTCAAAAGATCTGTTTTCCCTTTTTCTTTGAGGTTGTATTCCAATTCGAAGTTTGAGTCGAAGTGGTCCTCAATGGAACGTTTTGACTTACCCGTAACAACCAAGATGTCTTCGATACCAGATTTGAGGGCTTCTTCAACGATAAACTGGATAGTTGGCTTGTCTACGATTGGCAACATTTCCTTGGCCAAGGCCTTAGTTGCTGGGAGGAAACGAGTTCCCAATCCAGCGGCAGGGATGACTGCTTTTTTGACTTTTTGTTTCATAAATGTTCCTTTCTATAAAGGTCTATGACCATTCGTTTTCTGCTTTAAATTCATTGCTCATAATGTCAGTGATTGCTTCTTTGATATTGACACCTTCGTAGATAACTCGGTAAATAGCCTGTGTGATTGGCATGTAGACACCCAATTCCTGAGCCAGTTCGTAAGCTGCTCGAGTTGTTGAAATGCCTTCAATGACCATGCCCATATTAGCCTCAATATCTGCGAGAGATTCTCCGCGGCCGAGAGCATTACCGGCCCTCCAGTTACGAGAGTGGACAGATGTTCCCGTTACAATCAAATCCCCAACTCCAGAAAGACCGCTATAAGTTAGAGGATTAGCTCCAAGAGCGACTCCTAGACGGGTGATTTCTGCCAAGCCACGGGCAATGATAGCCGCCTTGGCATTGTCGCCAAACCCTAGTCCATGTAGTGCCCCAGCGCCAACTGCAATGATGTTTTTGAGAGCACCAGCGGTTTCAACCCCGATAACATCCGTATTAGTATAGAGACGGAAGTAGTGATTGCTAAAGAGATTTTGGACGTACTGGGCAGTTTCGAGGTCTTTAGAGGCTGCTGTGATCAAGGTAATATCCCGAACAATAGTTTCCTCAGCGTGGCTAGGTCCTGAAACAACGACGACTTCACTACGAAGGTCAGCTGGAATTTCCTCTTCAAGAATAGTTGATAGACGTTTGTGGCTATCTGGTTCCAAGCCTTTGGAGGCATGCATGATGACAACCTTGTGATCAAGCACCTTTGCTACTTGTTGGGCAACCAGTCTCGTTACTTTTGTTGGGACCACAAATAAAACAGCATCCACATCCTTTAGTGTTTCTTCCAAGTCATGATAGGCTTTGATCTTTTCGTCGAGTAGGATATCTTTGAAATAGCGTTTGTTTGTATGTTGGTTATTGATTTCATCGATCTGGTCAGAAATATTTCCCCAAATTCGAACTTCGTGTCCATTGTCGTTTAGGACCTGCGAAAGGGCGGTCCCCCAAGAACCAGGACCCAAGACAGCGATGGTTTGTTTCTTCATCTTTTCCTCCTTGTAAGAGTTCTTCCTTTCATTTTACCATAAAAAGCCTTTTCATGCATCACCTGTATATGAAAGCGCACTAATTTATAATAAGGAGACTTCTTTGACAAGATTCCTCTTTTTTGCTAGAATAGCATCAATATGAACGAATGAGAAGGAGCTGACGCAAGATGTCGCTCCCTTTATCTATTTTATTAGGAGGAATTATGCTCATTAAAAAAATAAAAACCTATAAATGGCAAGCCTTGGCATCCTTAATGATGACAGGCTTGATGGTTGCGAGTTCGCTCTTGCAACCGCGCTATTTGCAAGAGGTGTTAGAGGCTTTGTTGGCCGGGCAAAATGAGGCTATTTATAGTATTGGCGCTTGGCTGATAGGAGTAGCCCTAGTCGGTCTGGTTGCAGGTGGGGTCAATGTAACCCTTGCAGCCTACATTGCTCAAGGAGTGTCTTCGGACCTTCGGGAAGACGCTTTTCGCAAGATCCAGACTTTTTCTTATGCCAATATCGAGCAGTTTAATGCGGGTAACCTTGTCGTCCGTATGACCAATGATATCAACCAGATTCAGAACGTGGTGATGATGGCTTTTCAAATCCTCTTCCGTCTTCCTCTTCTCTTCATCGGTTCTTTTATCTTGGCGGTTCACACTCTTCCATCACTTTGGTGGGTAATTGTCCTCATGGTGCTCCTAATCTTTGCACTAACTGCTATTATGATGGGGATGATGGGGCCAAGATTTGCTAAGTTTCAAACCCTTCTTGAACGGATCAATGCTATCGCTAAGGAAAATCTACGTGGTGTACGTGTGGTCAAATCCTTTGTACAAGAAAAAGCACAGTTTACCAAATTTACCGAAGTCTCAGACGAGCTTCTCGGCCAAAATCTTTATATCGGCTACGCCTTCTCAGTTATAGAACCCGTTATGATGCTAGTGGGCTATGGCGCGGTCTTTCTCTCTATCTGGTTGGTGGCTGGAATGGCTCAGTCAGATCCATCTGTAGTGGGTTCGATTGCTTCCTTTATCAATTACCTCAGCCAGATTATCTTTACTATTATCATGGTTGGATTTTTAGGAAATTCTGTCAGCCGCGCCATGATTTCCTTGCGTCGTATTCGTGAAATTCTAGATACAGAGCCAGCGATGACCTTTAAAAATCTCCCAGATGAAGAGTTAGAAGGAAGTCTCTCTTTTGAAAATGTGACCTTTACCTATCCCAATGATGATGAGCCTATGCTGAAGAATGTAACCTTTGATATTGCGCCTGGTCAGATGGTCGGTGTGGTTGGAGCTACTGGAGCAGGGAAGTCCACCTTGGCTCAGTTAATTCCACGACTGTTTGATCCACAGGAGGGATCTATCAAGATTGGTGGCAAGGATATTCGAGACGTCAGCGAGGGAACCTTGCGTAAAACAGTTTCCATCGTCTTGCAACGTGCTATTCTCTTTAGTGGGACAATTGCAGATAATCTTCGTCAAGGAAAAGGCAATGCCAGCCTGTCAGAAATGGAACGTGCAGCACGGATTGCCCAAGCCAGCGAATTTATCGGGCGTATGGAAAACAAATTTGAGAGTCAGGTCGAAGAACGTGGCACTAACTTTTCTGGTGGACAAAAGCAACGGATGTCGATTGCCCGTGGGATTGTCAGCAATCCCCGTATCCTGATTTTTGACGATTCGACTTCGGCCTTGGATGCCAAGTCAGAAAGACTCGTACAGGAAGCTTTGAATAAAGACCTGAAAGGGACGACAACCATTATCATCGCTCAAAAAATCAGTTCAGTCGTCCATGCAGACAAGATTTTGGTATTGGATCAAGGACGTTTGATTGGAGAAGGACGGCATGCAGACTTGGTAGCTAGCAATGCCGTCTACCGCGAAATCTACGAAACACAAAAGGGAAAGGAGGAATAAAATGAAAACCGTTCGATTTTTCTGGAATTATTTTAAAGTTTACAAGCTCTCCTTTGTCATTGTGATTCTGATGGTTGCGGTGGCGACAATTGCCCAAGCCCTCTTTCCTGTTTTTTCAGGCCAAGCAGTTACGGAGCTCGCTAATCTGGTTTTGGCTTATCAAAATGGGACTTCAGAACTAGCCTGGCAAAGTTTGTCAGCTCTGATGCTGAATCTAGCTCTGGTTGTCCTTGTCTTGGTGGTGTCTAGCTTGATTTACATGACCTTGATGACCCGTGTGATTGCCGAGTCGACAAATGAGATGCGTAAGGGCCTTTTTGGTAAACTTTCCCGTTTGACGGTTTCTTTCTTTGACCGCCATCAGGATGGGGATATCCTTTCTCGCTTCACGAGTGACTTGGATAACATTCTTCAAGCCTTCAATGAAAGTCTAGTTCAGGTTATGAGCAACATTGCTCTTTACATCGGTTTGATTTTTGTCATGTTTTCAAAAAATGTAACGCTAGCCCTGATAACAGTAGCCAGCACTCCAGTGGCCTTTCTCATGTTGGTCTTCATCGTGAAAATGGCCCGCAAGTACACCAATCTCCAGCAAAAAGAGGTTGGGAAACTCAACGCCTACATGGATGAGAGTATTTCTGGACAGAAAGCTGTTATCGTACAAGGAATTCAAGACGACATTGTAGCAGGCTTTGTGGAGCAAAATGAGCGCGTGCGCAAGGCAACCTTTAAAGGGAGAATGTTCTCAGGGATCCTCTTTCCAGTTATGAATGGGATGAGCTTGGTTAACACAGCTATCGTTATTTTTGCAGGTTCTGCGGTCTTGCTGAACGATCCAAGTATCGAAACAACGACAGCCCTAGGTTTGATCGTCATGTTTACCCAATTTTCTCAGCAGTACTACCAGCCGATTATCCAGGTGGCTGCTAGCTGGGGTAGCCTCCAGTTGGCCTTTACTGGGGCGGATCGTATCCAAGAAATGTTTGATGCAGAAGAAGAGATTCGCCCGCAAAATGCACCAGCCTTTATGGAATTACGAGAAGGTGTTGAAATCAGTCACATTGATTTCTCTTATGTGCCAGACAAGCCGATTTTAAAAGATGTCACCATTTCAGCTCCTAAGGGGCAGATGATAGCAGTTGTCGGTCCGACTGGTTCAGGGAAAACGACCATCATGAACCTCATCAATCGTTTCTACGATGTGGATGCAGGTAGCATTTCTTTTGATGGCAAAGACATTCGTGACTACGACTTGGACAGTCTGCGGAGCAAGGTCGGGATTGTCTTGCAGGATTCGGTCTTGTTTAGTGGAACGATTCGGGATAATATCCGCTTCGGTGTGCCAGATGCCAGTCAGGAAATGGTCGAAGCAGCTGCCAAGGCAACTCATATTCATGACTATATCGAAAGCCTGCCTGATAAGTATGATACCCTTATTGATGATGAGCAAAATATCTTCTCAACTGGTCAGAAACAATTGATTTCCATCGCTCGGACCTTGATGACAGATCCTCAAGTCCTAATCTTAGATGAGGCGACTTCCAATGTCGATACCGTAACAGAAAGCAAGATTCAACATGCCATGGAGGCAGTAGTAGCAGGTCGAACCAGTTTTGTGATTGCCCATCGGCTCAAGACCATCCTCAATGCCGACCAGATTATTGTCCTCAAAGATGGAGAGGTCATTGAACGTGGGAATCATCATGAGTTGCTAAAACTTGGTGGCTTCTACTCAGAACTCTATCACAATCAATTCGTCTTTGAATAAGAAAGAAGTTGTCCTCATTGGGCAGCTTTTTCTTGTCCATAAAAAATACTTATCACGGTCTTTAAAAAAACATATTAGACAGGAAAAGGTTGGAGTGATAAGATAAGACTGTCGCAAGAAAATCGAAAGGAGACACATCATGGCTAGAACGGTTGTAGGAGTTGCTGCAAATCTATGTCCTGTAGATGCAGAAGGGAAAAACATTCACTCATCTGTATCCTGTAAATTTGCAGAGAGCATTCGTCAAGTCGGCGGTCTCCCTTTAGTGATTCCTGTAGGGGATGAGTCCGTTGTGCGCGATTATGTGGAAATGATTGACAAACTCATCTTGACAGGTGGTCAAAACGTCCATCCCCAGTTTTATGGGGAGAAAAAAACCATCGAGAGCGATGATTATAACCTTGTACGCGATGAGTTTGAACTAGCTCTCTTGAAAGAAGCGCTCCGTCAGAATAAACCAATTATGGCAATCTGTCGTGGTGTTCAGCTTGTCAATGTTGCTTTTGGCGGCACCCTCCACCAAGAAATTGAGGGTCACTGGCAAGGCTTGCCTTTTGGAACATCTCATTCTATTGAGACAGTGGAAGGAAGCGTGGTGGCTAAGTTGTTCGGAAAAGAAAGTCAGGTCAACTCAGTCCATCGTCAAAGTATTAAAGATCTGGCGCCTAATTTCCGTGTGACAGCGGTGGATCCTCGAGACCAGACTATCGAAGCGATTGAGTCTATCGACGAGCACCGTATCATCGGTTTGCAGTGGCATCCAGAGTTTCTGGTCAATGAAGAAGACGGCAATTTAGAACTATTTGAGTATTTATTAAATGAATTGTAACGGTTAGAGACTCTAGCCGTTTTTATTCGTCCTTTCAGATTTTTTGTATTTTAGCGTTTTTACGCAAACGTTTGAATTCTGATAAAAATTGGGTAAATTCAATAAAAAAGCTTGAAAAAATCGAAGGTAAGCGTTATGATAGAAAAGAAGAAATATTGGAGGATTATCATGTCACATATTAAATTTGATTATTCAAAAGTTTTAGACAAATTTGTTGCCCCACATGAAGTGGAATACATGCAAGCACAAGTAACAGCTGCAGACGAATTGATTCGTAAAGGAACTGGTGCTGGTAGCGACTTTTTGGGTTGGTTGGACCTTCCTGAAAACTACGACCGCGAAGAATTCGACCGCATCTTGAAAGCTGCTGAGCAAATCAAGTCAGATAGTGATGTCTTGGTTGTAATCGGTATCGGTGGATCTTACCTTGGTGCCAAAGCAGCTATTGACTTCTTGAACCACCACTTTGCTAACTTACAAACAAAAGAAGAGCGTAAAGCGCCACAAATCCTTTACGCTGGAAACTCAATTTCATCTACTTACCTTGCTGACTTGGTAGAGTACGTTGCAGATAAAGACTTCTCAGTAAACGTAATTTCTAAATCTGGTACAACAACAGAACCAGCCATCGCTTTCCGTGTCTTTAAAGAACTCTTGGTTAAGAAATACGGACAAGAAGAAGCCAACAAACGTATCTATGCAACAACTGACCGCCAAAAAGGTGCTGTTAAGGTTGAAGCAGATGC
>CAKQDJ010000028.1:0-16118 GCA_934229205.1 uncultured Streptococcus sp. | reverse complement strand
CGTTTGGTATCTATAATAATTGGGCGACGCAAAAGACTAGGATATTGCTCAATCAACTGAAGCAACTCCGATACCGAGATACTCTCTACATCAATATCCAATTTTTGAAAAATTTTTGAACGAGTTGAAATGATGTCATCAGTACCATTTTCGGTCAAGAAAAGAATATGTTGTAATTCTTTTCTTGTTAAAGGATTAGTCATAATATTATGCTCTTGAAAGGGCACTTTATGCGTCTCTAACCAAGCCTTTGCCTTACGACATGATGTACAACTCGGTGATAAAAATAGTGTAATCATGCTTTTCTCTTCTTTTATCTATACTTGCTATTTCTATTATACAAAAAAATAAAGCGCTTGACTAGGTATTTTTAGAAAAAAAGCCTATTTTTTCATAGAAAATAGACTGTTTTCTGCAAAAATCTCCTGCTTTGCAAGTTTATCTTTAGGATAACCTAACAATAAAAATGGAAGCGATTAGATTTCCTCAATTTTTATTAAAAATACAGAATGTTAACAACTATTTCCTTAAAGCTTTGACAAGAAGGAAACCGAACATTCCTTCATACAAGGCAAAGAAAAGTAAAAAAGCATGGAGGAAGAAAATCTCTGGCAAAATCCTAATAACGGGATCCTTTGCTGGATCAAAAATCCAGGTATCGTCTCCCACAAAGAGAATCTGATGGAACAGAGTAAAAAATTGCTCAAAACCAATCAGCACTCCCACAAGCCCAATGACTAGAGGCAATAGCACCAGAGCCAAGATACTTTTACGATATAGGGGCAAAAAGCCTTTTTTCACAATCTTTCTAACAAAGAAATAAAAACTTGGTAGCGTCACTAGGGCAACTAGCTGAACTAAGTGAAAAAGACTCTTCACCACCGCAAAGTGGTGTAAACCTGCCGCTGATGAACGAAAATCTGGCATCTCTAAGACCTGACTAAAGGGATTGGTCAGGTAATTCATCAAGATATGAAAGTTATACAGAATGGTTTCTGGTTTTAGATAGACTCGACCCGCTAAGTTCAGCCACTGAATCTCCATGGGATAGAAAATCCATGCCAGATAAATGGTTAAGAGAATAGAAAGGAAGAGGAGAAAGAGCATACTTCCCCAAAAAGTCAGTTTAATTTTCATCAAAATTCCACTCCGCAAGGCTAGACACCACATGAGTTGGTGCGATTGGCAAGTCAGCCACTTCTTCTGCCTTGGTGAAACCTGTCGTCACCAAGAGCGTTGGAATGCCATTGTCAATCCCTGCTCGGATGTCTGTCAGGTAGTTATCCCCCACCATGAGCAATTCTTCTCGTTTCAAACCCAAGTGCTCAACTGCCTTATCCATAATGATAGCATTCGGTTTCCCAATGTAAACTGGTTTCACTCGTGTTGCCACTTCAAGCAGGGTTACAAGTGAACCAGCACCAGGCAAAAGACCACGTTCCGTCGGGATATTGAGGTCAGGGTTGGTTCCGATAAAGTGGGCACCCTTTTGGATAGCTAGAGTCGCCGTGGCAAATTTTTCATAATCGACTTGCCAGTCAAGTCCAACTACCACATAGGCAGGATTTTGCTTATCTTCGACATAACCAGCCGCCTGAATGGCATCCTTGAGCCCAGCTTCGCCGATGACATAGACTGTCTTTTCTAGTCCCAAGTCATTCATATAGTCGATGGTTGCCAAAGTCGCTGTGTAAACTGTCGATAGAGGCGTGTTGATATTAAAATTCTGAGCCAACATCTCTTGAACGCTCTCAGGAGTACGAGTTGTATTGTTGGTTACAAAGAGATAAGGAATTTCTCGCTTTTGCAACTCATGGACAAAAGCCTCTCCTGCCGGAATTCGGTCTTTCCCCTTGTAAATGGTTCCGTCTAAATCAATTAAATAACCTTTATAAGCCATATCGCCCTTTCTAATTGCCTTCAATTTCTTGCCAAGTAATCATAGCTTGGGCATTGATCTCGCCATCACTGATAATCTCATGCTTGCTTTCTAGCCCCTTGAGTTCATAAGCTGAAGCAATCATGCCACCTGGTCGCACTTCTTTGACATATTTGAGATTGATTTTCTTTGGAATATACTTGGTCAAAAAGTCTGCTCCCATGACCTCAAAAATCCAATCCAGGTATTTACTGTTGTTAACATGACCATTCATATCCAAGTCGTAAAAACGAACATGGTAGTCTTTACTGATCGAGTTTTCTAGATTTGCATACTTTGGCCCACGGATGAGTTTTTTATCAAACTCAGACTGATAAGGCGCAACAATCTCCGGTTCGACAGCATGGACTTTACGACTATCTCTGTCCATGAGAACAAAGGTTGCTACCATGCGAATGATTTCTTGACCTGCTTCATCATAAATAGTGAAACGGCGGTAGCAAAAAAGACGATTGTAAGTCAATGCTTCTGTTTCAATCGTAATCTCCTCAGCAAAGCGAGGCAAGCGAACCACATCGATCGCATAGTCTGTAATAATCCAGACTAGATTGTAGCGCTCTAACACGTCCTTGTCGCTAACTCCCAGTTCAATCGACTGCATACCTGATACTTGCAGGGACAGCAAAATCACATCTGGAAGTTTGATATGACCGTTCATGTCCGCCATATCAAAAGGAATTTTCATTTTCATTTGATAAGTTAAGCCCATTGTTCTACTCCAAAATAAATCGTTCTGCTACAGTGTCTCCTAAAAAGAGACCCCTCTTTGTCATTCGGACACGATCACCATCGAACTGCATGAGACCTTGTTGAACCAAGTCTCTGACAATTTCTCCATATAGTCCTTCAAAGGACCGTCCGAATTTTTCCTCAAATCGTGTCATGGAAACCCCTGATTTCTTGCGGAGTCCCAGAAACATTTCTTCTTCCATCTGCTCCCTTTGACTCAGGTGTTCTTCTGTAATGCGAGCATTTCCTGCCTCTACTGCGTTGAGATAGTGGCGGATTGGACCGTGGTTTTTATAACGCACCCCATTCACATAACCTGAAGCGCCTGCACCGATACCATAATATTCAGCATTGTCCCAGTACATGAGATTGTGACGACTTTGAAAGCCTGGCTTGGAAAAATTTGAAATCTCATAATGCTCAAAACCAGCTCGCTCCAGTTCTGCAATGATGTACTCAAACATTTCTGCTTCTAACTCTTCCTTGGGCAGGGGCAATTTCCCTCGACGCATACGGTTCATAAAGACCGTATGATTCTCCAAAATCAAGCTATAAAGGCTCATATGAGGAATGTCAAGCGAAATGGCCTTAGCTACATTGTCCTTGACCTGAGCCATAGTTTGACCGGGTAGAGCATAAATCAAGTCAATGGAGATATTGTCAAAACCAGCCAATTTAAGACGGTCGATATTTTCATAAATATCCTTCTCCAAGTGACTGCGCCCAATCTTTTTCAGCATTTTGTCATCAAAAGTCTGCACACCTAAGGAAACACGATTGACTGGCGACTGTTTCAAAACGGCAATCTTATCCGCGTTCAAATCGCCTGGATTGGCCTCAATGGTTAACTCTTCCAAAACTGACAAGTCCAAGTTTTTAGTCAAGCCATCCAAGAGCACCTCTAATTGCGGAGCTGACAAAGCCGTTGGCGTCCCACCTCCAATGTAGAGGGTTCGCAATTTTTGGATATCATAAGAACGAAACTCTTCTAGCAGATGCTCCAAGTAACTATCTACTGGTTGATTCTTGATAAAAACTTTTGAAAAGTCACAATAATAACAAATCTGTGTGCAAAAGGGAATATGCACATAGGCTGACGTTGGTTTTTTCTGCATAGTATTTATTATACCACAAAGACAGGCTGCAGATAAAAATCACCATCTCCAAAAATCAGAGATGGTGATACCTTATACTTCAGTAATATCGATGATGATTTCTTCTTGGTCTTCAGCGACGTCTGGGGTTGCTGACTGTTCTTGCCATTGCTCCTTGAGATTGTTAAAGGTTTCCTTTGACGCTTCCGTCGCTTGTCGAGCACAGTTTTTAGCTTGGTCAAGGACACTGTCAAAAGTGATTTCACCAGATTCTACTTGTTCCTTTGTTTTCAGCACAAAATCCGTTGCCTGTTCCTTCACTTCAGTTAGTTTCTCACAAACCTGCTCTCTAGCATATTCTGGATCTTCTCTCAAATCATCTAGAAAATTCTGAGCTTGACTACAAACTTGCTTACCCTTGTCACTCGTCAAAAACAAAGCAAGAGCTGCACCTGAAACCGTACCTAAAAGGATAGAGGATAGTTTTCCCATAAGATTTCTCCTTTTTTATTTTTTGAAAAATTTACTTGCGACACGAAGAGCTGACAAGCTAGCACCTGTTTTAATGGTCTTTGAACCAGCAGATGAAGCTTTTTTGCCTAAGACACGTGCATGTTGGTTGAGGTCAGAAACTGACTCAGACAAGTCCGCCACCGCCGTAAAGAGTGGATCAATCGTCGCAACTTTGACATTGATATCGTCTGCTAACACATTGACCTTAGCCAACAATTCATTGGTCTGATGCAAGGTAACGTTCACATCTGAGCTCAACGTTTTGATGGTTTTCTCAGTCTCATCAATCATACGACCTGCTTTTTGAATCGTGATTGTCAAATAGACTAAACAGACAATCAAAGCAATCGCAACAAGTATATATGCAACTTCTAACATTTAGTTTTCCTCCTTTGTATGATAGAAAGGGGCTTTCTTTCGATTTTGATAAAGTATGATAAAAATACCGAGTCCGATAAGGATAACTGATAACCATTGGGAAACTCGCAGACCAAAGAACATGAGACTATCCGTCCGCATCCCTTCGATAATCATACGACCAAAACCATACCAAATCAAGTAGAAAGCAGTGATATGACCACGTCTGATTCCCTTTAATTTTCGTCTAAAAATCAAGATTAAAGCAAAACCAATCAGATTCCAAACCGACTCATATAAGAAGGTCGGCTGACGGTAGCTACCATCGATGTACATCTGGTCGCGGATAAAGCCTGGCAAATAATCCAGACTATCTACCGCTGCACCGTAGGCTTCTTGGTTAAAGAAGTTCCCCCAGCGTCCTAAACTCTGGGCAATCATGACGCTCGGCGCTGCAATATCTAAGAAATCCCAAGTATTGATCAGCTTTCTATCTGCAAAGATATAAAGAACAATAGCCCCTGCTATCAAACCTCCATAAATGGCCAAACCACCATTCCAGATGGCAATGGTTTCACCTGGATTTTGCAGATAATAATCTAAGCGAAAGAGTACGTAGTATAGTCTAGCACCTAAAATCGCGACTGGAAAAGCAATCAGGATAAAATCCAAAATATCATCTGACAGAATTTTCTTTTTAGGAGCTTCCTTCATGGCAAGGTAGACTGCCAAAATCAAACCAGCCACAATACACAGAGCATACCAACGAATAGAAAAAGGACCGATTTCAAATGCAACTGGATTAATCATCTTTCACCTCATTTTTGGAGATAAGATTAGTCAAGCGTTCTTCAAATAAACGCGTCGCATCAAATCCCATTTCTTTAGCGCGATAGTTCATGGCTGCCGCCTCAATAACAACTGAGATATTGCGTCCTGTTTTTACTGGGATGCGGATACGCGGAATCGTTACACCAGAAACTTCTAGTTCTTCGGCATTGTTTCCTAGACGGTCAAAGGTCTTATGTGTATCGTAATTTTCCAAATAGACTGCCAGCTGAACTTGTGAAGAATCTTTTACAGCGCTTGCTCCGTAGAGACTCATCACGTCAATAATACCCACTCCACGAATCTCAAGTAAATGCTTCAATATTTCAGCGGGCTCTCCCCAAAGAGTCATTTCATCCTTAGCAAAGATATCCACACGGTCATCTGCTACCAAACGGTGTCCGCGTTTCACAAGCTCAAGACCTGTCTCACTCTTACCGATACCACTATCCCCTTGGATCAAGACACCCATGCCATAGATATCCATCAAGACACCATGCACACTCGTACGTTCAGCCAAACGGGAATCAAGGTAGCTAGATAACTCTCCAGATAAACGACTAGTTGATGTTCGACTTGTTAAAATCGCAATCTTACATTCTCTAGCAGCTTTCAACATTTCTTCTGGCACTACCAAACCACGAGCAACGATGACAGCAGGTGTTTCAGGTAGAAACATTTTCTTCAAAACTTGATAACGGTTATGGGCAGGCATGGCGACCAAATAGGACCACTCCTTCATCCCTAACAGTTGAAGCCGCTCCGGAGTATAGTAATCAAAATAGCCCGTCATTTCAAGACCTGGTCGAGAAATGTCTGCAGTATTGATTTCTTTTTCAAGTAATTCACCTTCACCGTAAACAATGTCTAATCTGAGCTTTTCAATGACTTCTTTTACTAAAACCGACATAATTTCCTCCTTCAATCGAGTTCTCCCTACTATTATATCAAATTGTGGTAGGAAGTTTCCTTTTTTTGCAGGATTTACAGTATTTATTTGGAAAGAAAAAAGGCTAGACAAGTCTAGCCTTTCATTTCAAATTAGAATTTTTTACGTTTACGAGCTGCTTCTGATTTACGTTTACGTTTTACAGAAGGTTTTTCATAGAATTCACGTTTGCGTGTTTCTTGAAGAGTACCAGCTTTAGTAACCGCACGTTTGAAACGACGAAGTGCATCGTCAAGAGATTCATTCTTACGTACTACTGTTTTAGACATTTTTTTCACTCCCTTCAAGTTCAAGATCTATTCCATTTTACACACAAAGTGAATAATTGTCAAGAGAAAAGCGACCATAAACTTTTATTATTTTTACTTTCTTCTTTTGAAGATGAAATAAATCACTAAGATGCAGAGAATCAATCCTAAAACAGCTGGTTTTACAATCGATATGCCACTTCCTCCACTAAATAAAAGACTATGGGCAACCTTCAGAAACGCTCCAATTACTACCGTTGCTAATAATCCATACCAACGTCTATTCCATGTTAAGGATATAATAGCCGTAAAAAATGCTAGAATTGTTGCCAAAATGATAACTTTTTCAATACTCCATCCGCTCGTAAAATAAGTCTTCTCAAAATTCAAAAACTCAATTACTTTTACATCAACTATTTCCGGCTTTGGGAACCAGAACATACTAGTAAATAGGCAAAATATAGAAAAGAAAATCAGGCTGTAGGATTTTTTATAAGCTCCCATTACAATTGGAATAATAAAGAGAGGGCGAATATACCAACTCAGGGTATTCTGGTGTCTAGTAAATGCCCACTCAAAAAAGCTCGTATCTGATAAAAAAACAACAATGATAGCAATCGTTAGAAACAAGAAAATAACCCCACCTATTTTATCTAGCGTTTTTATTTTCATAACTTTTCCCTTCTTGAATTCATAAAATTAATCTATCCATGGCAGATTCCCACTAAGTGAATTATCAACCGCTAATCGTTTTATTGGTAAAATATTAATGTTCTTCCAACCACGCTTTTATTCTATTGTCAAGATATCTATTTGCTCATCGTTAACGATAATTGCTTGGCGGTTATGAAGTGGTAGCAATTCAAGCTGCTTTTTATAGGTTTCAAAGGTTTTCTGACTACTATCAGTAAAAGGTTCCTCACCATAATGTGGAAGTATGTAAAAATCCACTTCATCTAATCCCGCTGTATCAGATAACTCTGTCGCTACCGTCTTATCGTCCATGAGTTTATTGTAGTCAATATCCTTAGCTGCAATGATAGCCCCTGCTGATTCTCCCACATAGACCAGCCCATCTCTTATTTGCTCTTTGATGAGAGATAGGAGTTGTTTTTTCTTTAATTCTTGCAATAAATAAAATGTATTTCCGCCTGAGATATAAAGGATCTTACTTTGAAAAATCTTTGCCTGAGCAGTTTCTAGATCACAAGAAGCAATATCTAGAACCTCTATCTCAAATCCTAAATCCCTGAATGTTTGCTGAGCCTCATCGATATAGGCAGTATAGTCCTCTTTGTTCCCAGCGGTAGGAATAAATAAAACCTTATTTTCTAGATTCTTTTCCTTTGCATAATCGCTAAAAAGCTTTTTGACTCCAGCAAAGTATGAACATAAAAATAATTGTTTCATGATTGTACCTCCATCAATGTAATGTTTAACAATTTTATAAAGGATCCACGATCCCTTTCTTTGACTAGTTACGAGCTCAAAGCCTACTGATAACAAGAATCGTCTAAATGCTTCTTCACTTTGGACCTCTGGTAAAAGTAAGACAACTTGTTATATTCACAAGCCAGTAAGAGCATCCCGTCTGATTTGAGTATTCTTCGAAGTTCCATAAAAGAAGCCTCTAGATCCTGCCAATGAAAATGAGTTTGAAAAGCTGTGATTAAATCAACACTTTCATCAGAAAAGCCTGTCTCCCTAACGTCTCTTCGTTCAAAATTTAGATTAGTCATCTCTATCTGTTTAGCTTGAGCTATTGCAGTATCTGAAATATCGATTCCAGTTATGGTACTTTGCGGAAAAGTTTCTTTCAGTAGGATGGTTGAACAGCCATTTCCAACTCCTACATCTAAGATTGCAGGGTAAGATGTTCTATCCAGATAACGAATTGCCCATACAAACATGGGAAGGTAGGCTCTATTCCACAATTTCATCATTCGTTTTCCTAGAAAGCCCGAGGGGTTCTTTGATTGCTGAATTAAGCGACTAAATAGTAACATTAAAAGTAAAAAACAAATAAAACCGATTATATAATTCAAAGTCGAGCCTCCCCGTATAGCTATATTATACTACTTTAGCAGGATAGTGAACATTTGAAGTAAGAAGCCACTCACTCCAAAGAGCAAGTGGTTCTTGTAATTTTTATTTTTCAAGTAAGCTGAGCGCCTCAGCATCAGCGATAATAGTCACATCAGGGTGGTTTTGTAGGCTGCTTGCTGGGAGGTTCTCAGTCACCGGGCCAGATACTGTTCCAGCAATGGCTTCTGCTTTTGACTCACCGTAAGCAAAGAGAATAATTGACTTGGCATCCAAGATGTTTTTAATTCCCATTGAAATGGCTTGAGTTGGGACGTCTTCAATCTTGTCAAAGAAGCGAGCATTGGCTTCGATTGTAGACTGGTCTAGTTCTACTAAATGCGTTTGGCTATCAAATGGAGTTCCTGGCTCGTTAAAGCCGATGTGTCCATTGCGACCAATCCCTAAGATTTGGAGATCAACTGGATGGTCAGACAAAATTTGATTGTAGCGTTCAACTTCTTCTTCAGCATTATCCTTAACACCACGTGGCAAGAAGCTTTCTTTAAATGGTTTTTGGTTAAACAAGTTTTCTTGCATGAAGTAACGGTAAGACTGTGGATTGTCCCCATCAAGCCCTACATACTCATCGAGGTTTACACTAGTTAGATTTGAAAAATCAAGGTCACTCTCAACGATTTCCTTGTAAAATTCAAGCGGGCTGCTTCCCGTTGCAAGTCCTAATGTTTGAGCACCATTGGCCAATTTTTTCTTCAAAATCTCAAAAGCTACTTTTCCACCTTCGACTTGATTTTCAACTTTAATAACTTTCATTTTATATCCTCCATTTTAATCTATATTTATTATATGGTATAGACCAATTTTTGTCAAGTGAAAACGATTTAATTTCTAAAAAAAGAGCGCCCAAACTTGAAACATGTTATAATGGATAAGATTAGAACTTAGAAAGAATGATGAAAAAATGAATACAGCTGATTTTGATTTCCACTTACCAGAGGAATTAATTGCCCAAACGCCGCTTGAAAAACGGGATGCGTCTAAACTCCTTATCGTTAATCGTGAGACGGGAGAAATGCAGGATAAACACTTCCACTCTATTATTGATATGCTGGAACCTGGTGATGCTCTTGTTATGAATGACACTCGTGTTCTCCCTGCCCGCCTCTATGGTCAAAAGGAAGAAACTGGAGGCCATGTGGAGCTTCTCCTACTCAAAAATACCAGTGGAGATGAGTGGGAGGTTCTCGCCAAACCTGCCAAACGCCTCAAGGTCGGGACTCGTGTCAACTTTGGTGATGGTCGCCTCAGCGCTGTCGTTACGGAAGAATTGACCCACGGGGGCCGCATTGTCCGCTTTGAATACCAAGGAATTTTTCTAGAAGTCTTGGAAAGTCTCGGTGAAATGCCACTACCGCCCTACATCCACGAAAAACTAGATGACCGTGAACGTTATCAAACGGTCTACGCTAAAGAAAGTGGCTCTGCTGCTGCACCAACTGCTGGCCTCCACTTCACCAAAGAACTGCTAGCAGAAATCCAAGCCAAGGGTGTCCATCTGGTTTATCTGACCCTCCATGTCGGACTCGGAACCTTTAGACCTGTTTCTGTGGACAATCTGGACGAGCATGAAATGCACTCAGAATTCTATCAACTTTCTGAGGAAGCAGCTGCCACCCTTCGCTCTGTTAAGGAAGATGGAGGCCGTATCATCGCTGTTGGAACCACTTCCATCCGCACGTTAGAGACTATTGGTTCCAAGTTTGATGGGCAAATCCAGGCCGATTCTGGTTGGACCAATATCTTTATCAAACCTGGTTACGAATGGAAGGTTGTGGATGCCTTTTCAACCAACTTCCATCTGCCAAAATCAACTCTCGTCATGTTGGTTTCTGCCTTTGCAGGCCGTGACTTAGTCTTAGATGCATACCAGCACGCTATTCAAGAACGCTACCGTTTTTTCAGTTTCGGTGATGCCATGTTTATCTATTAATTCTCATAATCAAAAAACGCATAGAATCAGATTTGTTTCTATGCGTTTTGTAGTAGATAACTTTATTAGTTAATTTATTGTAAAGGTTGGATCTTTCAAGCTCTGAACACTGGCATTGATAACTGCTCCGATAATCAAAATCTTTGCAATAAGAATAAACCAGAACATCATGACTACCACGATGATGGAACTGAAAAATCGGACATCCACTAGGTGATTGACATAGTTATTAAAATAGACAGAAAAGATATTCAATAAAAAGATAAGAGTTAGCAAGACAAAGACACTTCCTGGTAAAACATAGCGGATTCGTGGTGTTTTTACTTTTGGAAGGAAATAGTAAATCATGACTAGAATGGCAAAGATCAAGGCATAGACTAGAGGGCCTGTAAAATCTTGCAAGTAAGAGAATAGTGGGCTGTCTGATTGCCAGTAAGTTTTGAAGAGGTTGAGCAACATACGACCAAACATACTCAAAAACAAGGCTAGGGCAAAAAGAATCTGCAAGCCGAGGCTAACAAGCAAACTCATCAACTGATGGGAGATAATCCCTCGACTTTTGGTCACCCCATAGGCTTTGTTAAAAGCTTTTTGGAGGAAATCCATTGATTTTGAAAAGGTCCAGAGTGCAGATAAAACGGCAAAACTCAGCAAACCAGTCGATGGTTGAGTCAGAACTTCTCGGACAATCTTAGCGACCACATCATACACCGTATCAGGCAAGAATTCCTTGATTGTAAGTAAGAAATTTGAGACCGGAATCTGAAAATAAGGCAAAATATTGACCATTATCATTAGCAAAGGAAAGATTGAAATCAACCAATAGTAGGCAACCGCAACACTGGTCAACTCACTATCAGATGCTTGATAATAATGCAAAAAAGCTTTCAATAAGGGCCTGCCCATCAGCTCTTTCCACCACTTTTTCATGTCCCATCCTCCGTCATTTTCTTCATCATCTAAGTTCTTCTGATTAAATCTACCATATCATAAGGCAAGGTATTTGCGGCCTCTTTCAGAGAATAATTCTCTAAATTATTCACATTTTGGCGTAATTTTTTGGCATACTTGGCCGTTATCAATTTAGCTTCTTCGTATTCAAAGATTGCCTTACGTTCGAGATAGTAGCCTCGTAGCATTTCATCGATATTATTTGGCTTGATGCGATTGATAACCCGCTCAACAAAGGCACCACTTCCGATAATGGCCGTCTCGCGTAGACGAGACTCTTGCATAAAGCTAATCAGAGAACTCTTGTAAACCCCCTTGAGGTTTTCCAAACTCTCGATAATCAGCTCGGTATTTTCCAAATACAACTCTGAAATCTGATCATAGTCAACTGCTAGTAGTTTACGAGATTCTTCATTCATCCAACTGCGAAAGGTCTTACCAAAGGTAAACATTTCATGGAGTAGAAAGCGCAGTATCCGTAAGGAAACTAGGAAGTAATAAGTCACTCTAGAAGCGAAATTCCGATTGATACTCTGCTCCATGTTTTTTAGGTAACGCTGGTAAACTCGATAGCCACGCTCACCAATTCTATTTTCCTCGTAGGCTTGCTCCAAACCGTCACTCTCAATACTCAAGATAAGGAGCTTGAGGGACTCCCAGTCCTCTTGGACTCTCTTATTTTCCAGACTAAGGATGAGGTTTTCAATCCGACCATGATAATTATCAATAGCTGCATAAAGAGGAAGTTTGTTTTTGTGATGGTCCAGTTCTTTTTCTAATTCTGCAGCTACATCATTCAGAATCGCTATATGCATCAAATGATCCTTGCTTTCCTCTTGTTCTTCAGATAAGTGAGGGAGAACCAGTAAACCCGTTAAAAAGCTTAATAGTGTAACGCCTGCTACTAGGAAGAGCAACAGAGGATACTCCTGCTCCAAATGACTTGGTATGAGGAGAATGGTCGCGATAGATACTGTCCCTTTGACACCAGAGAAGGTCAAAAGAAGCATATCTTTCATGTACTTATGAATTTTTTTCTTAAGTCGACTCGTTCTCAAAAAGTAAAAACCAGCAATCATGACAAATCGGATCGCAAAAAGCAAGAAGGTCAGAACGACAACTGAAAGCAGTAAAAGAAGGGGATTGTAGAGAGAATTAGACAAGATCGGCTCTGCTATCAACTCTAATTCCATTCCCAAGAGAACAAAGACTGATCCATTTAGCATAAAGGTCACGGTGTGCCAAACGGTCTCCGTCACGGTATCTACCTGAGCCTCAAGGAGCGTAATTTTCTTAAAACGACTGGCCTTCAAAATACCTGCAACCACTACTGCGATAATCCCTGAAACATGAAACTCTTCTGCGATAAAAAAGGTCATGAGTGGCAAACTTAGCTCTAGCAATAATTCACTGGCTATATCTATCGCTCGCACACTTAATAAAAAGGTATGCAAAAAACGATTGATCATAGCCGTCACAAAACCGACTACAAAACCACCAAGGATAGAAAACGCTAGGGAAGTTCCAGCTTGGCTGAAAGAAAAGGTTCCTGTTGTCCAAGCAGCAAGAGCCATCTGAAAGGCAACCAAACCAGAAGCGTCATTTAAGAGCCCTTCCCCTTTTAGGATATTAGAAACCCGTTTAGGAAAACGAAAACGTTCAGAAAGAGACGCAAAGGCAACCAAATCTGTTGGCCCAAGTGCCGCTCCAACTGCTAAACAGGCAGCCAAAGGAAGAGTCATCCAAAGGAAGTGAGCCATGCCCCCCAAGCTTAAGGTCGAGATAAAAATCACAGGAAAAATCAGAAAGACAACAATCCGCCAGTGCTTCAAAATGGACGTAATATCAGCTTCTTCTGCCTCCCGGAAAAGTAAGGGACCAATAACCATGGCTAGAAACAGCTCTGTATTGAGATGAAAGTCCGCATCGGGAACAAATAAGCCAATCCCAATCCCCAAAAGGATTTGCACAAGAGGAAGGGGTAAAAATGGGAGAAGTTTATTGGTCGTAGTTGAAATGATTAAGACAAATAAAAATAGAATCAAGTAAATGAGTAATTCCACACAATTCCTCCTTAATCTTTTTTACAACAAGATTCAAAAATCTCCTTTTGCTCTTGAATTTTCTGATCAATCTTGGAACAGTCTTTGTGCTCAATTTTTTTCTGGCATCGTTCCATTTCAAGAGCCACTAATTTTTTCTTGATTTTAAGCATTTTCTTGCTCATATGTGCTTCGTCGAGCACCCCGACTGCTCGCTCGTGATGCGTTGACTCGACAAAATTTTGGCGCATTGCCTCAAGCTTCTCACGAAGGTATTGTTTATCCATGTCTATACCTTTCTAATTTTTCAATCATAACTAAAAACGGTGGATTGTTAACTTGGTTGAGAGTCCGATAAATGGTAGCTGTATACTCTTGTTGGTTCAACTGGCTAACAAAATCCAATACAGCATCCCTCTCGGTATCTCCTCCTTCATGACCATAGTAGATCATGATGGCAATCCGTCCTCCTTTGACAAGCAAATGACACAGCTTTTCTAAGGCTTCGATAGTAGTCTGAGGTTGGGTGATGACGGATTTGTCAGCAGAAGGCAAATAACCCAGATTAAAAATCCCTGCTTTAGCTTCTGTCACAAACTGATCAAGTGTCTCATGACCTTGCAAGATTAACTGGACATTCTCTAAACCTACCTCATTTAAACGCTCTTGGGTTTTCTCCAAAGCCTGCTCTTGGATATCAAAGGCATAGACTTGCTTGGCTAGCTTGGCTAAAAAAAGGGTATCATGACCATTGCCCATGGTCGCATCCACTACGATATCCTCTTTTGTCACGACTTCAGCCAAAAAATCATGTGCCATCTCAAGTGGTCTTTTCATTTTCAAACTCCTGTTTTACAGCCTTGCATCCTTGAACACTGCCGCGGCGTCTCATTTCAGTTTCAATAGCATTTAGCACTTCCCATTTATTGAGGCTCCACATGGGACCAATCAGCATATCTCTAGGCGCATCTCCCGTGATTCGGTGGATGACGATATGCTTAGGAATAATTTCCAGTTGGTCACAGATGACCTTGACATACTCGTCCTGACTCATCAGTTGCAAGCGCCCTTCGTGGTAATCTCGTTGCATACGAGTATTTGTCATGAGGTGAAGCAAGTGCAGTTTAATCCCTTGAATATCGTTATCCGTTACGCAGCGGCGGACATTTTCGATCATCATCTCATGAGTCTCACCGGGCAAACCATTGATCAAATGGGAAACAATCTCAATCTTGGGATATTTCCTCAAGCGTTTTACCGTTTCAACATACAATTCATAGGAATGAGCACGGTTAATCAGGTCAGATGTTGCTTCAAAGGTGGTCTGCAAGCCCAATTCTACCGTCACATGCATTCGTTCTGATAACTCAGCCAAATATTCGATGGTTTCATCGGGTAAACAGTCTGGGCGCGTTCCGATATTGATTCCTACTACACCTGGCTCATTGATAGCCTGCTCATAGCGCTCCCGAATCACTTCCACCTTTTCATGGGTATTGGTAAAGTTTTGAAAATAAACCAGATACTTTTTAACATCTGGCCACTTGCGGTGCATAAAGTCGATTTCCTTATAAAATTGCTCACGGATAGGGGCATCTGGTGCTACAATGGCATCTCCAGAACCCGAAACCGTACAAAAGGTACAGCCCCCATGAGCCACAGTTCCATCGCGATTAGGACAGTCAAACCCCGCATCAATAGGAACTTTGAAAGTCTTTTCTCCAAAGAGTTTTCGATAATAATCATTCAAGGTATTATAAGATTTCATAACTTTCATTATAACAAAAATCACTAACAATCTCAAAAGCCTGACTTTCCTACAAATTCCCTTGTTTCTCATTTCCTTTAGCGTTTTTTTATGATACAATATGGGTATGATTTTAATGAAAATAGCATCTATTTTATTATTGATATTAACCTTGGTGGTTTGCTTTATTGTCACCAAGCTTTTCGGACTTAGGAAAATAGGATTTAATTTCGCGGATCTAGCTTTTCCACTTTTGGTATTCGAGTACTACCTTATCACTGCTAAAGCCTTTACCCACAACTTTCTACCGCGACTTGGCCTAGCACTTTCACTCCTAGCAATCCTCCTAGTTGTCTTTTTCCTCCTCAAAAAACAAAGTTTTTATTACCCTAAATTCATCAAATTCTTCTGGAGAGCTGGTTTTCTCCTAACCTTAATCATCTATATAGAAATGATTGTCGAATTGATGATGATAAAATGATCACTAACCCTGTATTTAATTACCGGGTTTTTCTTTTACTCCTTTACCTAAAAAGACCAGAGGAATCCTCTGGCCTTTTTATCACAGATTGAACCTAAGAAAAATAAATGGAAACTATCTTTCTCACGCTAGATTATTTATTTTTACGGCTTACAAAGTACAATCCACCAGTCACTGCCATCAAAGCAAGTCCTGCAACTACTGCTG
>CAKQDJ010000027.1:0-16318 GCA_934229205.1 uncultured Streptococcus sp. | reverse complement strand
TCTTCTTTTTCGGATGATTCTTCGTCTGGAACAGTTTCGTTCTGGTCGGAATCACTTGATGACTTCTTACTTTCCTCTAATGCCTTAGAGTTTTTCCCCATTCGAGCTTGTTTTTCCTTTTCCTTCTCCTCAGCTAGGGCAGCTTCTTCCTCAGCTTTTTTTTTCAGGTATTCCTGGTTTCGTTTCTGCCATTCAGACAATTCTTGCTTCTGGTTTGATTCTTTGTTCTTATCCTTTGACATTGATATTCCTTATGATAGGTCTTTTCTTAATAGATCGTAAAAATCCGCAAGAGATTTCAATTCGGTTGATGCCTTCATGTTAGCTTGGTACTGATCCTTGTGACTAAGCAAGTGACTGAGTTTCGCCTCCAAGCTTTTCAAGGTCAAGTCACTTTCTTGAAGTTCTTCTGCATAGCCTTTCTTAACAAAGTAGGCAGCATTTTCAATCTGGTCTCCTCGACTTGCTTCACGACCCAATGGTACGATGAGATGGAGTTTCGCCATGGCCAAGAGCTCAAAAATCGTATTGGCACCACCACGCGTCACCACCACATCTGCCATCTCCATCAAGGGTTGATAGAGGTCCGTCACATAATCAACACGAAAGAGATTTTGATTCAATTCATTGAGGCTAGAATCTCCAGTGAGATTAATGATATTGTAGCGCTCTGTCAGCTCTTTTTTATGTTCTGTCACCAATTGGTTAAAGACACGAGCTCCTGCAGAACCACCAACAAACAATACAGTTGGCAATTTTGGATTAAAGTGGGTTTGGATATCCACCAATTCATCTGGCTCTGAAGTTTTTTGGTCTGAAACTTTGGTCACTGCTCCCACATGCTCAACTTTTGCGAGACCAGCAGCCTGCTCAAAGGTTGAGTACATCTTGGTTGCAAATTTGTAGGCAATTTTATTGGCTAAACCCATAGATAGGTCAGATTCGTGGATAAAGACAGGTACTCCAGACACACGCGCTGCGATAACTGGCGGTACTGAGACAAATCCTCCCTTAGAAAAAAGAGCCTGTGGACGAAGTCGTAACATAATAAAGAGGGATTGGACAATTCCCCAACCAACTTTGAAGACATCCAGCATATTTTGCCAAGAAAAATAGCGACGCAACTTCCCAGTCGCAATAGAATGGAAAGTAACATCCAAACCTGACTTGAGGATCTCTTGGTGTTCAATTCCGTGTTTATCACCAATATAGTGGACCTCCCAGCCGTCTTCGATGAACTTAGGCATTAACAAAAGATTGAGGGTGACATGTCCAACCGTCCCCCCACCTGTAAAGACAATTTTTTTCATATTATTCCTTTAACTCCGCTACTGTGTCGATAAAGAGGTCGCCACGTACTTCAAAGTTAGCATACATATCCCAGCTAGCATTGGCAGGGCTGAGAAGAACCACATCTCCTTGAGTCGCTAGTTCATAAGCCTTGCGGGTCGCATCAGCAATATCGGTCGCATCTACATAAGCCACACCAGCCTTATCCGCTGCCCGTTTGACACGTTCTGCAGACTGACCAAGGATGACCATTTTCTTGAGACCAGTGATATCTGGCACCAGCTCGTCAAATTCATTTCCACGGTCCAAACCACCTGCAATTAAGATAACCTTACTATTGTCAAATCCTGACAAAGCTTTTTGGGTAGCCAAGATATTGGTTGACTTGCTATCGTTATAGAATTTGACACCCTGAATTTCATCCACAAATTGGAGACGGTGTTTAACACCACCAAAGGATGAAAGAGTTTCCTTGATGGTTTGGTTGTCTACACCACGGAGCTTGGCTACAGCAATAGTCGCAAGGGCATTCTCCACATTGTGGCTACCTGGAACTCCGATTTCATCAGCTGCCATGACCACTTCCCCACGGAAGTAGAGTTGACCATCTGCAAGATAGGCTCCATCAACCTTTTCCTTTGTTGAAAATGGTACAACAGTGGCTTGTGTTTTGCTAGCCAATTCTTTTGCCAAGTCTTGGTTAAAGTTCAAAACAAGAAAACCAGCTGCTGTCATCTTGTTCTGGATATTCCACTTAGCTGCCACATAGGCCTCAAAAGAACCATGGTAGTCGATATGAGTGGGCATGAGGTTGGTAATAACCGCAATCTCAGGATGGAATTCTTGAACACCCATCAGTTGGAAAGAAGAAAGTTCCATGACAAGCGTGTCCTTAGCCGTTGCAGTTTGAGCTACTTGACTGGCAGGATAGCCGATGTTCCCTGACAAGAGACCGCGTTGACCAGCAGCAATCAAAACTTCTCCAATCATCGTCGTTGTGGTTGTTTTCCCATTTGAACCAGTGATACCGATAATTGGCGCTTCTGAAATCAAGTAAGCCAATTCCACCTCAGTCAAGACTGGAATCCCCTTTGCCAGAGCCTTCTCAATCATCGGATTGCTATAAGGGATACCTGGATTTTTCACCATCAGAGCAAAATCTTCATCCAACAACTCCAAAGGATGCCCACCAGTGACAACCTTGATTCCCTCTTCTAGCAAGCTTTGAGCAGCAGGATTTTCCTCAAAAGGCTTGCCGTCATTTACTGTCACAATAGCACCTAGCTTGTCCAACAAACGGGCTGCAGACTCACCAGACTTAGCCAAACCTAAAACAAGGACTTTCTTATTTTTAAACTGATTGATTACTTTCATGTCTCAAACTCCATTTCTACTCCTACTATTTTACCATTTTTATGGAAATAATACTAAGCGAAAATGCTCTAGTCCTCATTCTGACATCGAAAAAGAGAGCCGTAGCTCTCTTTCTATTTATCTTCTTTTGCTCTTTTTTACTGGCATGAGCGTAATGTCTCTCAAGCTAAAGTAAGCTAGGGCCAACATGGCGATTGTGACAAAGAATTCTGTCGGTAATTGGAAGATTTGCAAGATGGACAACATCAGCAAAATCAAGAGTGCAACAACTACAACGACCAAGATAACGATGTTGACTGTTCCTTTGATACTTTGGGGTGTCGCAAATACATAGAGTAGTAATAAGAGGATTCCTATGATTAAATAGACCATCTTTATCTCTTTCTAGCTCTTATTCAGCTGATTTTTTCTTTTTGTTGGCTTTCTCGCGCTCTGCCTTATTGAGGATTTGCTTACGCAAACGGATTGACTCAGGCGTTACTTCCATGTACTCATCGTCATTCAAGAACTCAAGAGACTCTTCAAGCGTCAAGATACGAGGAGTTTTGATAACCGCTGTTTGGTCCTTGGTAGCTGAACGAACGTTGGTCATTTGTTTGGCCTTGGTGATGTTAACTGTCAAGTCGTTTTCACGAGAGTTTTCACCGATGATCATTCCTTCATAAACTTCAGTACCTGGGTTGACAAAGATTGTACCACGTTCTTCAATCGACATGATTGAGTAGGTTGTTGCCTTACCAGCATCGATGGAAACAAGGGCACCACGGTGACGACCACCGATTTCACCTGGAATGAGTGGCAAGTATTGGTCGAAGGTATGGTTCATGATACCGTAACCACGAGTCATTGACAAGAACTCAGTTGAGTATCCGATCAAACCACGCGCTGGAACAAGGAAGACCAAACGAGTTTGACCATTACCAGTTGAAATCATATCCAACATTTCACCCTTACGTTCAGAAAGGCTTTGGATAACAGATCCTTGGTATTCTTCTGGAGTATCGATTTGCACACGTTCAAATGGCTCACATTTTACGCCGTCAATCTCTTTTACAATAACCTCTGGACGAGATACTTGAAGTTCATAACCCTCACGGCGCATGGTTTCAATCAGGATTGACAAGTGCAATTCTCCACGTCCTGAAACAGTCCATTTATCTGGTGAATCCGTTGGGTCAACACGAAGGGAAACGTCTGTTTGCAATTCTGCTTGCAAGCGTTCTTCTACCTTACGAGAAGTCACCCATTTCCCTTCACGACCTGCAAATGGTGAATTATTTACCAAGAAGGTCATTTGGAGGGTTGGTTCATCGATATGTAGGATTGGAAGAGGTTCAATGGCATCCGTCGGAGTAATAGTTTCACCAACAAAGATGTCTTCCATACCGGATACGGCAATCAAGTCACCTGCTTTGGCTTCTTGGATTTCACGACGTTCCAAACCAAAGAAACCGAAGAGTTTTGTTACACGGAAGTTCTTCGTTGTACCATCTAGCTTAGAAAGGGTAACTTGGTCCCCAACTTTCACACTACCACGGAAGACACGACCGATACCGATACGACCTACGAAGTCGTTGTAGTCCAAAAGTGACACCTGGAACTGCAAAGGCTCATCTGAGTTATCCACTGGAGCCGGGATATGGTCGATGATGGTGTCAAAGATTGGCGCCATTGTTTTTTCTTGATCAGCTGGATCATCTGACAAGGAGGATGTTCCGTTGATAGCTGAAGCATAAACAACTGGGAAATCAAGCTGGTCATCATCTGCGCCAAGCTCGATGAAGAGTTCCAAGACTTCGTCCACTACTTCTGCTGGGCGAGCTGATGGTTTATCGATTTTGTTGACAACCACGATTGGGACAAGGTCTTGTTCCAAGGCTTTTTTCAATACGAAACGAGTCTGTGGCATGGTTCCTTCGTAGGCATCTACGACCAAGACAACACCGTCAACCATTTTCATGATACGCTCAACTTCTCCACCGAAGTCCGCGTGTCCTGGTGTGTCCATGATATTGATACGAGTTCCGTTGTAGGCAACGGCTGTATTTTTAGCAAGGATGGTAATTCCACGCTCTTTTTCGATATCGTTTGAGTCCATAGCGCGCTCTGCCAATTCAGTACGTGCATCAAGCGTTTCTGATTGTTTCAATAATTCATCAACGAGGGTTGTTTTCCCGTGGTCAACGTGGGCAATAATGGCTACGTTACGGATATCTTCTCTTAATTTTGTCATGATTTCCTCTATAATATTTAAATTTTTATTTCTAACTGAACAATTATACCACAGTCTCATTCAAAAATCACAGTTCAGCTAAGTGTAAATGTTTTCACTCTGCTTTTCTAGTTAAGGCAACTCTTTTCAAAGTCAGAGACTTATGATAAGATAAGCTGATATGCGTTTAGATAGATTATTAGCCCAAGAAAAAATCAGTCGCAAGGCTATGAAACAGGCACTTTTGAAAAAAGAAATCCTAGTGAACGATTGCCCAGCCAGCTCCCTCGCTCAAAATGTCGACACTGGATTACAAAAACTAGTCCTTCAAGGACGGCAGATTCAAGGATACGAGCACAACTACCTCATGCTTCATAAGCCAAAAGGAGTCGTTACAGCTAGCAAGGATAAGAAACTTCCAACCGTCATGGACCTACTCCCTAAAAATATCCAGTCAGACCAACTCTATGCGATAGGCAGGCTAGACCGCGATACGACAGGACTGCTCCTTTTGACAGACAATGGACCTCTTGGTTTTCAACTCCTCCATCCTCAATATCATGTGGATAAAACTTACCAAGTCAAGGTTAATGGACTGATCACCCCAGACCATATCCAAAAGTTCAAAGATGGAATCGTCTTTTTAGATGGAACACTCTGCAAACCAGCCAAACTAGAAATTCTATCCGCAAGCCCAACAGAGAGCCATGCCTCTATTACCATCTCAGAAGGAAAATTTCATCAGGTTAAAAAAATGTTCCTCTCAGTTGGTGTCAAGGTGACTGCCTTAAAAAGAGTCCAGTTCGGCGATTTTACATTAAATTCAGAGCTATCAGAAGGGCAATACCGTCCCTTAAATCCAGAGGAATTGGAAATCATAAAAAACTACTTAGAGATGAGTCGATAAAATAAAAAAGCTTTAAATTTAAAGCTTTTTTGTTTATTGCTTATCTAAAAAATACTGCGACAGCTACAATTCTAAAAAATACTGCGACAGTTACAATCCAGTTAAGTACAGAAACCACAAGTCCTACGATGTTGAGAATTTTTTCTGTTTTATAGTCTAGTCCAGATTCTTTTTGGTATGAAAAAGCCAAGACCAATCCTATGATCCCCAAAATCAGACCTACTATTGGAAATAGCAAACCAAGGACGATAGATAAGATACCTAAAATAAGTGAAGGTTTTTTCTTTTGTTGTGAATTCATATTATAAAATCTCCTTAAATTTATTATAAATGATGATACCTTAAGATACTAGCTTTATCTATCATTCGACAGTTTTTTAAAGAATCTTAGCTAGTCTTCACTTTCCCTTTCCAAGAATCCAACCCATAAGAAAGGATATAAATCTCAGAAAAACCTTGTTTTTTCAGATAAAGTGCTGCATTGGTCACTCGTTGTCCGCGTTGGTTTTCGTAGAGAAGGATAGGTTTATCCTTACGAAGGGCTGCAAGGCTTGACTTCAATTGACTTGAAGGAATATTGCGCGCACCAAGAATGTGTTTTCTGTGAAATTCTGCTGCATCACGGACATCAATCAACTGTCCTTTCCGAATCAAGGCTTCAAACTCTGCATTGTCCACAATCTTAGCCGCACGACGAATACGAAGGTAGTTATAACCCATCCATGCCACCATTGCCAATACGATTCCCCAAACAATCCAAATTGTCATAAGTTCTTATCTCCATTTTTCTCTATGTAGTCTAATTCTATCTTGTGCTCCCTGCGGAGAACAGCTTCCGCTTCTAGGTAATCTAGCTTGTCCATCAGACCGGCATCATAGATCCGAGAGAGTTCAAGCTTCATCAGTTCAATATCATACAAGCGCTTCCCCATGTAAACAATAATGCCAAACTGTTTGAGAAATTGCTGCACATCATAGAATGTTTTCATAGCTTTCATTCTAACAGATTTTAGACTTTTTTTCAATACTGGACCGGCTCTTTCCCCCTATTTTCTTCGTCTTCATTGCCCATTCTTCCGCAAGTGTGGTACAATAAAAGCATGAGAATTCAACAACTACACTATATTATCAAAATCGTCGAAACTGGCTCCATGAATGAAGCAGCCAAGCAACTCTTTATCACCCAACCCAGTCTCTCTAATGCCGTTCGGGACTTGGAAAATGAAATGGGCATTGAAATCTTTATCCGCAATCCCAAGGGCATTACCTTGACCCGTGATGGGATGGAGTTTCTCTCTTATGCCCGTCAGGTCGTTGAGCAAACCCAACTTCTGGAGGAACGTTATAAAAATCCTGTCGCCCACCGCGAACTTTTCAGCGTTTCTTCTCAACACTATGCTTTTGTAGTCAATGCCTTTGTCTCTCTGCTCAAGAAAAGTGATATGGAAAAATACGAGCTCTTCCTTCGTGAAACGCGGACTTGGGAGATTATCGATGACGTCAAGAACTTCCGTAGTGAGGTCGGTGTCCTCTTTTTAAATAGCTACAATCGCGATGTTTTAACGAAAATGCTAGATGACAATCACCTGCTAGCCCACCACCTCTTTACCGCTCAACCCCATATCTTTGTTAGCAAGACCAACCCGCTAGCTAAAAAAGACAAGGTCAAACTGGCTGATTTGGGAGACTTCCCTTATCTGAGTTATGACCAGGGGACACACAACTCCTTCTACTTTTCAGAAGAGATCCTTTCACAAGAGCACCACAAGAAATCCATCGTAGTCAGTGACCGTGCCACCCTCTTTAATCTCTTGATTGGTTTGGATGGTTACACCATTGCAACAGGGATTTTGAACAGCAACCTCAACGGAGACAATATCGTTTCCATTCCACTGGATATTGACGACCCGATTGAACTAGTCTATATCCAGCATGAAAAAACCAGCCTGTCTAAGATGGGCGAACGCTTTATCGAATACTTAGTAGAAGAAGTTCAATTCGATAATTAATGGGAAAAAGAAAAAGTTAGGAAATAGAAAGTGAAAAAGATACTACTGACTAGTGCTTTAATCCTTTCAATCGCAGGATTGGCACCCGCATCCGTCTCAGGAGAAGAAAACACAACTCAATCCACATCTGCTGTCAAGGAATCAATTGCCAAAGAAGAAAAGAAAGAGTCGAGTGTTGAGGAAAACTCTAAATCAGAGGTGCTTCCGAAAATAGATGTGCAAGAAGACAAGCCAAAAAAAGAAGGGTGGTACCAAGAAAATCACCACTGGCGTTTTTACCAAGATGATAAACCTGCTTTGAACTGGAAACAAATCCAAGGCAAATGGTACTACTTCGATCAAGATGGTAATCGTCTTCATTCTACTATCTACAAAGGCTATGCCTTTGACCAAGATGGGGTTATGGTAGAAAATAGCTGGACCAATTTGGACAACCAATGGTATTATGCTGATTCCTCTGGACGATTAGCTCAGAATACCTGGAAAAAAATTAACGGATCTTGGTACTATTTTGACCAAACTGGAAGCATGCTCAGCAACACCTCCGTTGACGGCTATCTGCTCACAAATAGTGGAGCTATGGCAGAAAAGGGGTGGATTAAATTAGACCAAAATTGGTATTATGTCACACCATCTAGCAGAATCTCGCAAGACAAGTGGGAGAAAATCAACGGTTCTTGGTATTATTTTGATAAAAACGGCGTGATGCTCAGCCAGACAACCATTGGTGCCTACCTGCTAGGCGATAGCGGAGCCATGGCAGAAAACTCTTGGGTGAGAATCAATGAAAATTGGTATTACGCTAATGCATATGGGAAATATAGCCAAGACAAATGGGAGAAAATAAATGGTTCTTGGTATGCTTTTGAACAAAATGGAGTCATGCTTTCCAATAAATGGAAAGAAAGCTACTACCTCAAAGCCAGCGGGGCCATGGCGGAGAAAGAGTGGATCTTCGATAAATCCTACAATAGCTGGTTCTATCTAAAAGCGGATGGCCGTTATGCAAATCAGGAGTGGATTGGGGCATACTACCTCAAGTCTGGCGGTTATATGGCCAAGAATGAGTGGATTTACGACGACTATTACAAGGCTCGTTACTATCTGGACGATAGTGGACATTATGTATCAGGAACTTACAAGATAGACGGCAAGGAACACTTGTTCCAAAAATACGGCCAATGGATTTCTGAAGTTTCAACTGAAGGTGGATTTACAAAGGGTCAATACAACAATACCATCTTCCTAGATCCTGGACATGGTGGTCAAGATTCTGGTGCCTTTTACTACAATGTCGCTGAGAAAGATCTCAACATGCAGATTTACCATAAACTTCGTGCTAAGTTAGAAGAACTGGGCTACAAGGTCCTCACCTCTCGTGATAGCGATATTGACGTTGACTTTGTTACCGAACGTTCTCGTATGGTTAATAAGACCAACTCTGACATCTTTATCAGTATTCACTTCAATGCAACTGGTAGCGCATACTCAAAAGCGAGCGGTATTCAAACCTACTCCTATAGAGATGAACCTGATTATCCAAGTAAGATTAATCAATACTGGCACAATCACCCTGATCGTATGAGTGAAAGCAAACGCCTCGCCGCTGCCATCCACTCCTCTCTCCTTGCAGAAACAGGGGCAAAGGATGCTGGCTTATTGGAAAGTAGCTTTGCTGTACTACGCGAAACAGCCAAACCAGCAGTCCTCCTAGAGCTTGGTTATATGGATAATTTCACCGAAAACCAACAAATCAGAGATAGCCACTACCAAGATAAACTGGTCGCAGGTATTGTGAAAGGGATCCAAAAATATTACGCTGGTCAGTAAAAAAAGTCTCGAGAAATCTCGAGACTTTTTATTTGCCTTCTTTTTTATCTTTATCAGGAAAGAGGTAACCAAGTCCTACACAAGCTAGCACACCGGCACCAATCACCAAACCACTTGAAATTGGCAAGAGATCCAAGATAGCATTTGCAATGATAAAGGCAATGATCAAGCACATCAGACTAGACTTGTAGTCTTTTTTCAAAAAGTTTTCCAGCGTAAAATAGAGGAACAATCCTACCGGAATGAGTGACCAGAGGTTGATATCCAAACTTGGCCATCCAACAGATCCGAAATACAATACTAGCGCTGCTGCTACTAAAAATACAAGTCCCAATAATTTTTTCATTTTTTTGTCTCCATTTTCTTTTTTGGTTCTTGAGTTGTCTGATACTGACCTCTCATGCCCTTACATGAATCATTATAGCAGAGGGTTTCCCCCAGAACAATACCTTTTGTCTATCTGGTCTCTATCACAGTCTAAGTGGTTGAATATTATCGACAACAAAAAAAGAAGCCTTAATTGGGCTTCTTGATTCTGCCGATTGTAACAGTATTTTTGAACGAATACAATCTAGTTTTTCTTTTCCTTTGACTCTAGAGAAGATTTGATTGATTCACGATCTGCTTGTAGTTTAGCTAAGTTCTTTTCTGCTTCCTCAAGTTTACTGGTATCTGGTTTCACACGATAATAAACATCTTCTGGTTTCATTAACATCGCTCCATACTCTTGCCCAGAAAGTAGTCTTTCCTCAGCATGATTGCTTTTATCCGTAATCTTTCCATCATCACCAGGTTGCATAACAACTCCACTTGGAACAGCAACTACTACAAATCCTCCAGCAACAGAATCTTTTACCCATGCACTGATAGAAGCTGTCTCAGGGTTACGACTATCTTGACCTTTTGATACCTTTAATCCAACTACAGATTCGTACTTTTGATCATTTGTAAACCAAGTCGCATCTACTTCGCCAGAATTTTTAATAATGTATTCATTGCCAGATTGACTACGCCAAGTGCCTTCTAAACTAGATAAATCATTGTTCTTGATTGCTTCAATATCTAGTTTTGGAACAGCTGTTTCTTTCTTTAGCTTGCTAACAAGTGCTTCTGCCTCAGTAATTTTGGTATCCAAATTAGCCAGTTGATTCTTGAGTTTTTGAATCTCCTCTTGTTTATCTTTATCAGTCTCATCCGTTTTTTCTTGGCTTGTAGACGTTTGACTTGTTGACTCTGTAGTTGAAACCGAAGAAGATGCTTGATTTGACTCTTTCTTTCCAATCAGAGAATGCGAGAAAACACTTACTAGGATTATAGCAACCAAAATACAGAGGACTATCCCAATATAGATTTTGATATTTCTAGTTCCTCTCGCAAACTTTTTAGTTGACTGCGCCTCTGCTAATTCTGATACAGTTGGCTTGCAACCATTCGCCTCCTCAAATTGTTTTACCCATTCTTTCTTATTCATAATTTTCTCCTTTTTGATTTATATTCAGCCAAGCTTGCGAGACTTCATTCGTTACTATCCATGGATTTTTATGACTATTTAAAAAATCTAAGCAAAAATTTCTAGAATGACTAACAGCCTATAGTCCTCTAAAACGGAACGAAAACAAGTGCTTGTTAATATATATTATACCACAAAATATAAATTTTAATTTTTATTTATAAGCAGGGGTCACAGATGTTAAACAGAACCTATCTCAAACGTTCCACCTTTCCTATATTTACAAAAAAAGAAGCCTAATTAAGGCTTCTTGATTCTGCCGATTGCAGGGATCGAACCTGTGACCTACGCGTTACGAGTGCGTTGCTCTACCAACTGAGCTAAATCGGCGATTACCCTTTTAGTATAGCACTCTGAGAATAGATGTCAAGAAATTTTCATCACGATTAAAAAAGCCTGTCCTGAGACGAGGCTTTGAGTTTCTTCCTTTTACGAACCCGCACTTTCGTAGGCGTCTAAGCCCCTGTCCCATAGTTTCAAAGAAATGATAAAGAAGACAAGGGAAATCAGAATCAAACCACCGATATTAAAGAAGACATCCTTATCCTGCAAGAAATAGCTGGCAGGATAGTAGGCTGTAAAGGCAAAGGGGATGATAAAGCTAATCAACCAACGAAGAAGGGAATTGTAAATGGCAATCGGATACTTGGCAAAGTCATTAAACATATAAAAAATGTAAATCATGGCTCCTGACTGCTTGGTCCAAAAAGCGATACTGGCAGTCGCGATTTTCAAGGAAGTATAGATTAAAGTCGCAAAAGGAATACAGACTAGAAAAATCAGGAATTTTGGAAGAGTCCAAGCAATACTAGATACTGTTGTCGCTAGCAGAAGGCCTCCGACCAAAAGTTCACCCAAGGCATCAATCTGAAAGGTCTCAACCAGAATGTGAAAGAGAGGATTGATAGGACGCGTCAGATACTTATCAAATTCTCCTTTTCGCACCAAACGTTGCCCTAAAGCCCAGAGATTATCAAAAAAGAGATGGTCCAATCCCTTGGAAATCAAAGAAAATCCATAGATAAAGGCAATCTCTTGAAAGGACCAGCCTTCTAGCGAGGGGATATGTTGAAAGAGTACATTGAGAAACAAGAGGTTCAAGCCTTGAGTCAGGAAAACACCTAACACACCAACCACAAAATCAACCTTGTATTCCATGATTTGCTTGATGTATTGTCTGATAAAAATCAGATGCATGCGTTGATATTTTTTCATACTAACCTCCCTGAATGGTGATGAATGACTGGACTCGTTTCCAAATTAACTGAGACAAGCCCATCATCACTAAGAGCCAGAAAAACTGCAAAGCGAGCGACTGAAGAATCTGACTAGCATCGTATTTCCCAACAATGATCATGACTGGGGTGTAGATCAAGGATGAAAAAGGCAGGAAGGAGAGAATAGCTGAAACGATTTTAGGAAAGAAAGCCAAGGGAATCAAACTTCCAGACAGAAAGGCCACTATTGAAGTCTTGAGTAGATTGGAACCCCATAGATTTTTAAACACAAAGGCTGAAAATCCAAAGCAGATATTAAAGAAAAAGTTAATCAGATAAGCCAGCGTTAAGCTAAAAAGATAAAGGACCGTTAAGCCCAGCACTTCTACCATCCCTTGCCCAGATAAGATTTTCATCAATACAATAACACTTAAAAATGGCAGTCCAACGCTAATAAAAATCAACCACTTGGAACCAAGTTCTGTGAAAAGATAAGAAGCTGCAAAATGCACTGGTCTCAACAAGCGCATGATAATGGAACCATCCTTGACCTCCTCCCCAATCATAAAGGAGCTATCAGACCTGGTCAAGAGATTGGTCACAAAACTCATGATGATGTAGAGGGTGATATCTGCCATACTGAAGCCCTGAATCAAGGACTCCTGCGAGGAATCAAAGACCGCCTTCCAAAGATAGAAAGCCACAAAAGCTCCCATGACATCGCCAATCCGATAAAGAATAAAGTTGACTCGATAGGTAATCAACTCCTGAATCCCTGCATTGATAAAGGGTTTATAACGTCTCCACAATTTGACCATCTTAGAGCTCCTTTCGATAGAAGCGACGGATAATATCCTCGATATCCGTATCCATCATCTTCAAATCACGGACTTCAAAATCAGACAGGGTTTGCTTGATAATAGCAGCCGACTGGTAGCGGGAACTATCGAATTCAATATTGAGGCTGTTTCCTTGTCTATCAATGGTCATATCAGGCAGGCCTTCATAGTGAGAAAGGAGATGACTTTGACCTGGTAGCAGTTCAAAGGAAAGTGTCTTCATCTTACCAAAGGTTTCCTTGAGCTGGCTAACCGTTCCATCAAAAATCTCCTGCCCCTTGTCAATCATGAAAATCCGATCACAGAGCTGCTCAATATCACTCAGATCGTGAGTAGTCAAGAGAATGGTAGTCTCTTCCTCCTGATTGATCTGGGTAATGGCCCGACGAATGTTATCCTTGACCGAAACGTCCAAACCAATGGTCGGCTCATCTAAAAAGAGAACCTTGGGATTGTGGAGCAAGGAAGCTGCAATATCCGCCCGCATCCGTTGACCAAGTGAAAGAGTCCGCACGGGGTCCTTGATAAATTCCTTCAAATCCAAGACTTCATTTAAAAAGTCCATGCGCTTATGAAAGAGCGAGTCTGGAACATCGTAAATCTCTTTCAAGACCGTGTAGGTCTCTTGTAGAGCCAAATCCCACCATAGCTGGGTTCTTTGTCCAAAGACAACCCCAATATCCTTGACATAGTCTTGGCGATTGTCCTGTGGAATCTTGCCATTAATCCGACAAAAACCAGATGTCGGTTTTAAAATTCCTGTCAGCATTTTGATGGTTGTCGACTTTCCAGCACCATTAGCTCCGATAAAGCCTAAAATTTGGCCTTTTGGAACTTCAAAGGTCAAATCTTTAACCGCTTTAAAGGTTTGCTTTTCAGGGTGAATAAAAGAGCGCAAAGCCCCCTTTAACCCCGGCTCCTTTACTGTCTTCACAAAATTTTTCTGAAGATGTTCCACTTCTATCATTGCCATAAATCTCTCCCTATCGCAAGGAATAGCAACATTGTATTTTTAACTACAAATATCTAAATCCTTACTTTCTACAACTTCTACATTTTATTACTACAGAAGGTTTTATACTGACCTAGTATAGTCCAATAAAAACTAAAATGCAAGCGTTTGCCTATAGATTATGAAATTGGAGATTTCTCTCTTAAAGTAATACTTTTAATCAAAAAATCTGGTTTAATTGTTTCCTTAAGACACCAAAAAAACCTGCCTTATGGGCAGGTTTCATCTGTATTATTCAGCTAGATTAAGCTTTACCTTCTGAACATAAACTATTTATTTATTATACTTACTCATGCACTAAAATGGGCTATACTCAGGTACTCTTCCACCCATACTGTATTGGAAGGATTATTAATTGCACCCTTTAGTTCTTAAAAAGTATGGAAAATGGAAACAAAATTTAATTTATTTTTATGTTTCTATGAAACGAATGTCCTTGTTTTATGGAGAAGTAATTCAATGCATACTAGTCCTTCTATATAATAGTTTACTTAGAAATTATTAACTTCTATGATTTAAAGTAATGTAGTTATGTTGACTCAAAGTATGAACTACCTAGGAAAAATGAGTTAAAACTACTCTTAACTTTATAATCTGGATCGATGGTAATTAACATTATTTAACCCATGATCCATTTAATCTATTTAAATAATATAAACTATCTTGTACAGAATTTAGTCAACTATTTTCAATTTCATTCTTCAAAACATCTACAATACATTCTGCTCTATAACTAATTATCTCCTTTGATTTATTATAGTATTTGGATGCCATATCGATATATTCATCTCTAGTAATAAAGTCAGACCTAGAACGCCTATTTCTGCCAATATACTCTTTTCTTCGAATTTCAAGAGGTATATCAAAAACATTGAACGGTTTTCCATCTTCCACATAGCTTTCCAAAAAGAAATCAGATATATATTTTTTAAATTCAATTTTATTAAAAATAGTATTTTCTATTAACGAAGAATATAACGCTTCAGAAAAAATTCTATACTCAGTTTCTATATCCTGATACTTATACTGAAACAATGCTCCAAGAAAGCTATCAAAATAATCTTGAAGAGTATAGTAGTTTGCTCTCTTACGATTTAAATTTAATTTATTAGGTATCACAATAAAGTTACCAATAGAGTGGTATAAACTTAAATATTCTTCAATATTTTTCAATAAGTTTTTATTTACTTTATATCTTTTAGCAATTAAATATTCCTTTCCAAAAACACTATTAAAAGAATTCATTGTATCTCCTCTAAAAGGATGTTCTAGTCTCCCCCAAGAACCTAATTTTTCAAAAGTTAAATCAAAAACATGTCCCCAAATCAATATATATATTGCCTGAGTTATGTAATACATATCAGGATCAGCTATACTCCCAAAATATAAGTTTCTTTTTTCGCGATCACTAATTCTATTAATAAGAAGAGTAATATCCTCATCTTTTAACATACTAACATCTCCATTTAATGCATCACTAACGAAACCTTTTACAATATCTAAAGATTTTAAAAAATCTGGAGTCGTTCTATACTCTTTTCTATCCATAAAAAACCTTTCACTTTAATTAATAATTATGAATACTCATAACAATAAAATATTCAATCAAGAAAATCTATTATCATGATAATTGCTTTTTTCAGTATAACAAAAACATACCTAGGAAGCAAACTTTACATCATAGTATTTAACATTATTTTTATTAATAATTAAATAATTTCTTAAATAATACTGCCCAATTAGTCCGATACTAGACCTCACTATAAAAAGTATTACTAAAATCTCTTTAAACTCGATTGATAGTCTTCTAAAAAATTTAAAGAATAATAAAAAATGAATTAATAAACAACATCAACAGTGTACTCTTATAGTATCACATATTTTAATTCTCAACGGGTTAGTTAATTTAAATAACATATTTTTTCTGAAATTGTAAATATGTCTTAATAACTTTTCTCTTAAACTCATTAATAAAATAAGTGAAGCAATACAATATAGAAAGCAAACGAATACGGTAAAAGGAAAACAAAAACCCACCCAATGGGCAGGTTCTGTATGTATTGTTCAGCTAGATTAAGCTTTACCTTCTGAACCGAATACGTCGATACGTTCTTCAAC
>CAKQDJ010000026.1:0-16331 GCA_934229205.1 uncultured Streptococcus sp. | reverse complement strand
CTTAACAACTGCTTCTGTCCGTGCAGTGTGGGGAAACATATCGACCGACTGGATATACTGGAGATCATAGACTTTTACTAGTTTAACCAAATCTCGTGCCAAGGTCGAAACATTGCAGGACACATAGACCATTTTTTCTGGAACATAGGTCAGAATGGTATCCAACAGCTTATCATCTAAGCCTGTACGAGGAGGGTCAACTATCAAGGCATCCGCTCGGTAGCCATCTTGATACCAGCGTGGAATAATCTCTTCTGCTGTTCCCGCTTCGTAATGGGTATTGTCAAATCCCATTTTTTTAGCATTTCGCTTAGCATCTTCAATGGCTTCTGGAATAATATCCATTCCTCTGAGACTCTTGACCTTATTTGCGAAGGCAAATCCGATCGTCCCGACACCACAATAGGCATCAATCAGATGGTCTTCTTCACTAATATCCAGGGCCTTAACTGCTTCACTATAGAGTATTTCTGTTTGCTCCGGATTGAGCTGATAGAAGGCACGGGGTGAGAGAGAAAACTCATAGTCGAGTACTCCTTCTTGAATGCTCTCTTGGCCCCAGATAATTTCTGTCTTCTCACCATAGATTTCACTTGATTTTGCTGTATTTGTATTGACAGCAACCGTGACAACTTCTGGAAAATCATTAACTAGGTCTTTGACTAGTTGATTCAAATTAAGCTGGCGATTCGTGACAACAATAATCTGAACTTGCCCCGTTTTTCTTGCTCTGCGTACCATGATAGTGCGAACACCTAGCGTTTTTCTCTCATCGGTAATAGGGATTTGGTGGTAAGTAAGAAGTTCAGCTAGGCGATTCGCAATCACTTGGGTTTCCTTATCTTGCACTAAGCAGTCTTTCAATTCTACGAGGTAATGAGAGTTTTGCGCATACAAACCTGCCTTGACCTGATTGTTGAATTTTCGGGTCTGAAATTGCAACTTAGCACGGTAGTACTTTGGTTCCTGCATTCCGATAGTTGGACGGATTTCATAGTTTTCATATCCTGCAGGAGCAAATTTTTTCAAGGCTTGGTGGAGCAAATCCGTTTTGAACTCTAACTGTTTGTCATAGTGAAGGTGCATGATTTGGCAACCGCCACATTCATTATAAATCGTACAAGCTGGTACGACTCGAAATTTAGACTTCTTATTAACCTTTAGTAATTTGGCTTCAACAAAGTTACGTTTAATAGAAGTAATCTGACAATAGATATCTTCTCCCTTGAGGGCGCCAGGCACAAAAACGAGGGTTTTCTGGTAAAAACCGATTCCCTCACCATTAATGCCCATACGCTTGATTTTTAAAGGTATTTTTTGTTTGACTTTCAGATTCATACCCCTATCTTATCACATTTTAGGGTATAATAGAACTATGAAAATCACAAAACTTGAAAAGAAAAAACTTCTCTACTTGATGGAACTAGATGGACAGCAAACCTCTTATATCACGGAAGATACTATTGTCCGTTTTATGCTGTCTCGAGATAAGGTCATTAGTAAAGAGGAACTGACTGAGATTCAGGATTTTGCCCAGTTTTCTTATGGTAAGAATCTCGCTCTCTACCATTTATCCTTCAAGGCCCGTACTGAAAAGGAAGTGCGAGAGTATCTGAAAAAGTATGATATTGATGAAAAAATAACTAGTCAAGTTATCGCTAATCTTAAAGAAGACAACTGGATTAATGATCGTCAGTATTCCTACTCTATTATCAATGCCAATCAACTTTCTGGAGATAAGGGACCTTATGTGCTAGCTCAAAAACTATCTCAAAAAGGGATTTCCAAATCAACTATTGAAGAGGTTTTAAAGGATTTTGATTTTTCAGAGGTTGCTCATCGTGTGGCGGAGAAACTACTTAAAAAATACACGGGAAAGCTTCCCGCTCGTGCCTTGCAGGATAAGATTATTCAAAACTTGACCAACAAAGGCTTCTCCTATGCTGATGCTAAAAATGCCTTTGACGACTTGGATAGTAAAGTTGACCAAGAAACGACTCAAGAACTTATTTTTAAAGAGCTAGACAAACAATATGCTAAGTATGCTCGAAAGTATGAAGGATACGAACTTAAACAACGTTTAACCCAAGTTTTAGCTCGGAAAGGCTATGATTTTTCGGATATAGCAAGCGCTCTCAGAGAATATCTTTAATATTTTCGTGTAAAATTCAAAAAAATTAGACCGATTTATGATATAATAGTAAACGATAAACTTATAAATTGTAGAAAGTTGGTTAGTTATGAAACTTCCAAAAGAAGGCGACTTTATTACAATTCAAAGTTATAAGCATGATGGGAGTCTTCACCGTACTTGGCGGGACACCATGGTACTAAAAACAACAGAGAACGCCATTATCGGCGTCAACGACCACACACTTGTTACCGAAAGTGACGGTCGTCGTTGGGTGACTCGAGAACCGGCTATTGTTTACTTTCACAAAAAATATTGGTTTAATATCATTGCTATGATTCGCGATAATGGGATTTCCTACTATTGCAATATGGCCAGCCCTTACTATCTAGATGAGGAAGCCCTGAAATACATTGATTACGATTTGGATGTCAAGGTCTTCACTGATGGTGAAAAGCGTCTCTTGGACGTTGAAGAGTATGAGCGCCATAAACGCAAAATGAAGTATTCTGATGATTTAGACTATATTTTGAAAGAGCATGTTAAAATCCTTGTTGATTGGATTAACAATGGACGCGGTCCTTTCTCAGAGGCCTATGTCAACATTTGGTACAAACGCTACATAGAACTAAAGAATCGGTAAAGTTGTCAATCCGGGGTGAGAGCCCTGGTTTTTTTATTTGAAAAACCCAGCTTTTCAGCTGGGTTGATTGCTATATATCTAATTTAGTAACAGTAAACTTGATGTGGGAATAGTCTTTTTCAACATCCTTATCCAACAAGAAAGCCGTGGCGTCCTTCTTAACCTGAACCAAATCAATATTTTGAGCCTGGGCTGCATAGACGCATCCACAATAACATTGACGGTAGATATCATACTCTTCACACATCTCCACTGATCGTTTATAGCCTTGATTTTTCTTGAAATCACTTGGAAGATAGTGGGTGGTATAAATCTTTTGCACATCGATTCCGATGCTATTGATGGTTTGAGAATTCTTATGGGGACTGATGGTCAAGGCTGAGCCAAAGTAGTCAAAGCCTAAATCCATGGCCACTTGCGCTGTTTTATCCAGACGGTAGTCAAAACAAACCTTGCAACGGTCGCCACCTTCTGGCTCTTCTTCCAGTCCTCTGACTAACTTCCGGTATTCATTGGGTTCATAGGGAGCTTCTAGGTATTGGACCGTATTTCCTGTTCGCTCATTGAAATCACTGACAAATTTCTTGGTGACGTAAGCTCGCTTGTGGTATTCTGCCTTGGGATGGATATTGGAATTGGCAAAATAGATGGTCACATCTGCATACTTGGTCAAATATTCGAGGGTATAGGTACTGCAAGGGGCACAGCAAACGTGCATGAGAATAGTTGGACGTTCCTCATTTTTTTCCCAAACCTGAACCATTTTCTGCATAACACGGTCATAATTAATCTTCTGATTGGGATTCATCTTGCTCAGAATTTCTTCTACATCGATCATGTTCTTCTCCTTCTTCTAGTCTTATTTTATCATATAAGTTAGGAGAGCTCAAATCTGTTTAGAATAGAAAACCTTAAAAGGAGGGATGCATGTTCCCTCCTTTTGTGTTTTTTATAAGTTGCTTTTACATCATGCCACCCATCATGCTTGGATCCATTGCTGGAGCTGGGGCTGCTGGTTCCGGTTTATTGGCTACGACTGCTTCCGTAGTCAAAATCAAGCTGGCTACAGATGCTGCATTTTGAAGGGCTGAACGGCTCACTTTCACTGGGTCAATGATTCCTTCTTCAATCATGTTGACCCATTCGCCAGTTGCTGCGTTGAAGCCTGTACCAACTTCAGCATTCTTCAAGCGGTCAATAACAATAGAACCTTCGAATCCCGCATTGTGGGCGATTTGGCGAACAGGTTCTTCCAAGGCACGGAGAACAATATTGCGCCCTGTCGCTTCATCTCCTGTCAATTCCAAACCAGCCACTGCCGGAATGACATTTACAAGAGCTGTTCCACCACCTGCAACGATTCCTTCTTCCACGGCTGCACGAGTAGCGTTGAGGGCATCTTCAATGCGGAGTTTCATTTCTTTCAACTCAGTTTCAGTTGCAGCACCGACCTTGATAACAGCGACACCACCTGATAATTTCGCCAAGCGTTCTTGGAGTTTTTCACGGTCGAATTCTGAAGTTGTGGTTTCGATTTGTGACTTGATAACCGCAATACGGTGAGAAATCGCTTCAGGATTGCCAGCACCTTCTACGATAACCGTGCTGTCTTTGTCCACAGTCACTCTAGCGGCTTGACCAAGCGCTTCGATGGTCGCATCTTTCAACTCAAGTCCAAGATCTTCTGTGATGACTGTCCCGCCTGTCAAGATAGCGATGTCTTCCAACATAGCCTTACGACGGTCACCGAAACCAGGAGCCTTAACAGCAACGACGTTGAAGGTTCCACGAATCTTGTTCAAGACAAGAGTTGGCAGAGCTTCGCCATCCACATCATCTGCAATAATCAAGAGTGGACGATTGCTTTGGAGAATGCTTTCTAGAAGAGGCAAGATTTCTTGGATATTGGAAATCTTCTTGTCGGTAATCAAGATGTATGGATTTTCAAGGTCCGCCACCATTTTTTCGCTATCTGTCACCATGTACTGTGATAGATAACCGCGGTCAAACTGCATTCCTTCCACGACTTCAAGCTCTGTTTCCATACCACGTGACTCTTCAATGGTGATGACACCATCTTTACCAACTTTTTCCATGGCTTCAGAAATGTATTCACCGACTTTTTCAGAACGAGAAGATACGGCAGCAACCTGAGCAATGGCTTCTTTATTGGCAACTGGAATGGCATTGTTTTTCAAAGCTTCTACTGCTGCGGCAACCGCTGCTTCAATCCCACGACGAATGCCGATTGGGTTGGCACCTGCAGTGACGTTCTTGATTCCTTCACGGACGATCGCTTGGGTCAAGACAGTTGCAGTTGTCGTTCCATCACCTGCGATATCGTTGGTCTTTGAAGCCACTTCTGATACCAACTTGGCACCCATATTTTCAAAATGGTCTTCCAACTCGATTTCTTTGGCAATGGTCACCCCGTCGTTGGTGATGAGCGGTGAACCGAATGATTTTTCCAACACAACGTTACGACCTTTTGGTCCCAAGGTTACTTTAACAGTGTCTGCAAGGATATCGACACCACGAACCATAGCTGAACGAGCATCAGATGAAAATTTAATTTCTTTTGACATACTTACTTTCTCCTTCTATTCTTCAATGATTGCCAAGATGTTGGCTTCGCCAACGATGATGTACTTTTCATCGCCATCTTTTACATCAAGACCTGCATGTGCTTCAACTAAGACACGGTCTCCAGGCTTAACGCTTGGAGCTACCAAGTCACCGTTCAAGGTACGAACACCTTGTCCAGTAGCTACAACTTGGGCTGTTTTTGTTTTTTCTTGGGCTGAGCCTGCAAGGACAAAGCCTCCAACAGTTTGTTCTTTTTCTTCGATTTTCAAGACCACACGGTCTCCTAATGGTTTCAACATCTGTTTTCCTCCATGATGAGATACATATTATTAGCACTCTTTGTATATGAGTGCTAATTCATAATTCTATTGTATCACTTGGTCAGAAATAGTCAAGAAAAAAGTCTGACTTTCTCAAGATAAAAAGCCTGAGACCAACTCAGACTTTTTAATGTTTATACTCAATGAAAATCAAAGTGCAAACTAGGAAGCTAGACGCAGGCTGCTAAAAATACAGTTTTTAGGTTGTAGATAGGACTGACGAAGTCAGTTACCTATACCTACGGCAAGGTGAAGCTGACGTTGTTTGAAGAGATTTTCGAAGAGTATTAAAATGGCAATTCCTCCTCTTCCAAAACCAAATCTGCCAAATCCTGTCCGGCATTATTTTCACGCATAGCTCGTTGGGCACGACTTTCCAAAAGTTGGAATCCTGTCACAAGAACTTCAGTCACATAGTTCATCTGGCCATTTTTCTCAAAGCGACGGGTACGAAGTTCTCCATCCACAGAGATAAGACTACCTTTAGTTGCGTAGCTTGCCAAGGTTTCAGCCAATTTTCCCCAAAGAACAAGATTGACAAAATCAGCTTCGCGTTCCCCATTTTGGTCTTTGTAACGACGGTTCACAGCGATAGTTGCTCGCGCTACTGACTTGTCATTGTTGGTTTTGTGCAATTCTGGTGTAGACGTCAAACGCCCAATCATGATAACTTTATTATACATTTTTCATCCTCCTACTTATCTATTCGCAGGAAATCAAAAAAAGTTACAGAAATTTGTAACTTTTCGAGGAAATTTTTTACTTTTTATGAACCATAAATCCAGTCGCCTGTTGATTGGCCATAATGGTCATATCTGTAATCTGCACACGACGAGGCTGACTGGTCACATAGACCACTGTGTCTGCAATATCCTGAGCTTGCAAGGCTTCGATTCCCTGATAGACCGCCTCAGCTCGCTCTTTGTCTCCATGAAAACGTACGGTTGAGAAATCTGTTTCAACGATCCCCGGTTGAATGGTTGTCACCTTAATGTCCGTTGCAATGGTATCAATTCGCAGACCATCTGAAAAAGTCTTGACAGCAGCCTTGGTGGCTGAATAAACCGCTGCACCCGCATAGGCGTAGATTCCTGCGGTTGACCCCATGTTGATGATATGCCCTTGATTGGCTTTTACCATTGCTGGCAAGAAAGAACGAGTGACTGCCATCAACCCCTTGACATTGGTATCCAACATGGTCAGCATATCCAGCTCTTCATAGTCTTGATAGGGAGCTAAGCCAAGAGCCAGCCCGGCGTTATTGACCAAGATATCAATCTGACCTATCGTTTCTAGAATATCGGAACAAACAGTCTTTACCATGATCATATCCGTCACATCCAGCGAAAAGGTCCAAACTGTTTGATTTGGAAAGACTTCTGCAAACTCCTCCTTAAGAGCTTCTAGTCTGTCTGTCCGTCGTCCTGTTAGAACGACATTCTCCCCCTGCTCCAGATAAGCACGCGCAATCGATTCACCGATTCCTGAGGTCGCCCCCGTAATCACTACATTTTTTGCCATCTTATTTCCTTCTATCTGGTGTATCAGATACTGACAACCTCCTAGGTAGTCCAGTGTTTAGCTGGGTCGAATGGAGTTCCAACAACTTGATCTTCTGATAATTCAATAACACCACGTTTTTGCGGAGCATTTGGCAAATGCAATTCACGAGGGCTGCACATCATACCAAAACTCTTTTCGCCACGAAGTTCGCCTGGGAAAATGAGATTACCTTTTGGCATCATAGCTCCCGGAAGAGCTACAATGGTTTTCAAACCGACACGCGCATTAGGAGCACCTGCAACGATTTGCACAGTCTTATCACTCGCGACGGCAACTTGGCAGATATTGAGGTGGTCACTATCTGGGTGAGCTACCATCTCGACAATTTCCCCAACAACAAACTTAGGCTCCTTATCATTAACAATTTCTTCTGTAAAACCTTCCGCCTGCAACTCTTGGTTTAAACGTGCTACTTGCTCATCTGATAAAAAAACTTGACCACGCTCTGCAATTTCAAACAAACTTGAAAGGTCGAAAATATTCCAAGCCACTGTTTCCCCATTTTCTTTGAGGAAAACACGGGCTACCTTGCCTTTGCGCTCCACGTCCAGTTTGGCATCGCAGCTATTTTTCACGATGACCATAAGGACATCGCCAACATACTCTTTGTTATATGTAAAAATCATTCTTTCCTTTTTCTCCTATTTCAGTACTGCTAAAAAGTCGTTAATTTCTTCCTTGCTTTTACGGTCACGGTTGACAAAACGGCCGATTTCCTTGTCCTTTTCTAGCACAACAAGGCTAGGAATTCCGTAAACATCCCAGAGTTTGGCCAGATCCAGATACTGGTCTCGGTCCACTCGAATAAAGGTGAACTCTGGATTAGTCTCCTCAATCTCTGGCAAGGATGGATAGATATAACGACAATCGCCACACCAGTCTGCCACAAAAAGAAAAACTTTCTTGCCATCTTTTTCTACTAAAGATGCCAATTCTTCTAAACTTGCTGGTTGTATCATAAGACTTCCTCCTCGTAGACCAGATCTTCATTTTCATAGACAAAGGTATAGTGCCGGCCATCTTCAAAAATGACGCCACCGACAAATCGCTCTAGGCCACTTTCGTAGACCTGAACATAGAGAGTCGCAATCTCACCCATATCTGAGAAAAGTTCGCGCACGATAGCGGTCAACTCTTCTTGAGTCTTCATGAGTTTGTGGTTATCTGCTGCTTTTTTGGCACCCAAAGCGAGGGCACTTAGACCAGCCACTGTCAAGCCAGTCATCCATAATTTCTTAGCTTTCATACCATTCATTGTAACACAAAAAGGGCTCTAGGACAAATGGGGAAGCAGTATCTAGACAGGGAAAATTCCTTTCCCTCAATGAGGAGAGAGGACAGCTTATCCTTATTGCCAAGCGCCTGAGTTAACAAGAATTTTTTGAAGGGATCAAAAAACCTCTGAGATTGTTCTCAAAGGTTCTGATTTTACTAATTGCTGTTCTCAACTGCTGCAGTAACAAAGGCAGTGTAGAGTTCTTCTGGACGGTTTGGACGGCTGGAAAGTTCAGGGTGATACTGACAAGCCACAAAGAATTTATTTTCAGGGATTTCCACGATTTCTACCAAACGATTATCAGGTGAAACTCCTGAAAAGACAAAACCTGCTGCCTCAAATTGTTCACGGAAGGCATTGTTAAACTCATAACGGTGACGGTGACGGCGTTGTACCACTTCTTGATTGTGATAAGCAGCTGCTGCCTTAGAACCACGTTTCAACTTAGACGGATAGAGTCCCAAGCGAAGGGTTCCACCCATATCTTCAACATCAACCTGGTCACGCATGATATCAATGATAGGGTATTTTGTATCAGAATCAAGCTCTGCAGAATTGGCGCCTTCAAGCCCTAAAACGTGACGAGCAAACTCGATACAAGTCAACTGCATTCCCAAGCAGACTCCCAACATTGGAACGTCATTCTCACGCGCATAACGGATGGCTTGGATTTTCCCTTCCGTGCCACGTTGACCAAAACCACCTGGTACGATAATTCCGTCCGCATCAGACAAGAGTTCTGCTACATTCTCTGCTGTCACATCATTGGCATTGATCCAATTAATCTTCACTTCTGCGTCGTTGGCATAACCAGAGTGTTTTAAGGCTTCGACCACTGAGATGTAGGCATCTTGCAACTCCACATACTTACCAACGAGGGAGATCTTGACTTGTTTTTTCAGGTTCATGACCTTATCCACCATGGCTGACCACTCTGTCATATCCGCTGTTGGTGCATCTAGTTTCAAATGGTCACAGACAATTTGGTCCATACCTTGCGCCTGCAAGTTTAATGGAATTTGGTAAAGGTGTTCGACATTCAAAGACTCGATAACAGCTTCTGGTGCCACGTCACAGAACTGAGCTAGTTTGTTTTTAATTCCTTGACCAGCTGGCTTTTCTGTACGAATGACCAACATATTTGGCTGGATTCCCAATCCACGCAATTCTTTTACAGAATGTTGAGTTGGCTTGGTCTTCATCTCACCAGCAGCCTTGAGATAAGGAAGTAAGGTTGTATGGATGTACATGACGTTATCTGCCCCCACATCTGCCTTCATCTGACGAAGGGCCTCTAAAAATGGCAAGGACTCGATATCTCCAACGGTTCCACCAACCTCTGTGATAATGACATCCGAATCAGTCGTTACAGCAGCACGCTTGATTTTTTCTTTCAAAGCATCTGTGATATGAGGAATGACTTGAACAGTTGCCCCAAGGTACTCGCCACGGCGTTCTTTACGAAGAACTTCACTGTAGATTTTACCAGTTGTCACGTTGGAATATTTGTTGAGATTGATATCGATGAAACGTTCATAGTGACCCAAGTCCAAATCTGTCTCAGCCCCATCATCTGTCACAAAGACTTCCCCGTGCTGGTATGGACTCATAGTTCCCGGATCGATATTGATATAAGGGTCAAACTTTTGAATGGTTACTTTTAGACCACGATTTTTCAAGAGACGACCCAGACTTGCTGCGACAATCCCTTTCCCAATAGACGACACCACACCACCAGTTACAAAAATATATTTCGTAGACATAGATTCCTCTTTCTAAAATGCTCAAGGCCTTGTTAACTACGAGGGGAGATAGAAAACAAGACCCTTGTGAATAACGACTTTTCAAGAAAACTTCCAGAAAAACAAAAATAGCTCCCTAGTAACTAGGGAGCCCCGACCTCTAAAAGAGGTGCCCGAACAATATGATACCTTAAAGCAGAACATTTGTCAACTCGAATTGGTAAAACCTAAAAATAAGAAGATTGCTTTCAGAAAACCAACTAAAGATCCACATCCAAACGGATGTATCACTCAACTACTTTGCCCAAGCAACAAAAAAGGAGATCCAGCGATCTCCTTTTAAAGGCATTTTACTCTTCTTCACTCGTTTCAGCGTCATCGTCTGAAAACTCGTCGTCTTCTTCGTTGAGATCCACGTCTTCACCCAAGTCATCAGGAGCGATTTCGTTGATTTCTGCATCGTAAGCTTCCACTTCATTTTTCTCATCATCTGGATTTTCATCATCGTATGAAAGAGCTGGGTCTGCTTCGTATGCATCTTCGTCTTCTGGATCATCCGCATTGTAGTCAATAGCATCTGAATCGCCATCCATAAAGGCATTGACACGCTGTTTCTTAGCTTTTGGTGCTACTTCATCGTCGTCACTTTCTTCAAGAGCGATGATTTCTTCGTCTATTTCGTCCACACCATACCATGAACGAAGACCCCATTTGTTGTCTCCAAGAGAGATAAAGCTGCCATCAAAGTTCAACTCTGTGTAGAACAAAGGCAAGGCTTCACGAATATCGCTGTTTGATGTTCCAAGGTAGTTTTGAATTTCGTTTACAAGATCGCTAAAATGCATCTCATGATCGCGACCACGAAGTTCCAAGATAGCACGCGCTACCTCAATCATAGATAGTTCACTTTTTTCTTGCCCAGCAAATACTTCTAATTCCAAAGCGTTTCTCCTCATTTTTACTACTATCGCCAGAGCAGACAGACTCTGACCTCATTTTATCATGTACTCTTTATTGTACGATAATTTTGCGGAATAGTCAAAGGTTAAATGGGAGAAAGTGACAGGACTTTTTATTTCTTTGCTACCCAGCCGATGGCATCGTGAGGTGGGGTTTCAGTATCAATCCAGATGAATTCAATACGGTTATATATGAAAATTAAATTACAATGTTACGCTTCTCAGGTCGGTTCGAACTTACAAAATTTGTCATGTAGTAAACTGCTTTCTATATCTATTAACTATACCAGTATAACAATTTCACTATAAAAATGTAGAGCGAAACATTGACCTTTATTTAATATTAAAAATAAATATATAAATTTTAGAAAACTTAAAAATTCTTTTTAAAGCTCATAAACTTACATCACATGTCCTATTCCATATAATCACTACAAACTAGTCTACAAGATTAATCCAAGGAAAATTGCTATCTCTATTTATTAAATCTAAATCTTCTACGCTTATGAATTCTGATTGATTTTCTAAAGAATATTGACTGATTGTGAATGATCTATAATTAATTGTTACTTTTTTGATCTTCTCTTTCATAGCATCTATCGGAGCAGGCTGTTTTAAAAACTGATACATCTTAGAATTTGTTATTTCTCCGGTATAATAAGAAATATCTTTTGTAAATATATTTCTGCCACTACAAAAATCCCAGATAACTGGCGGATACCTACGCAAAAAAGCACTAAAAGAAGACTCATCAACAATGTATATATCATTATAACTATCAGGTGCTCCTAACATTGTAGAAGTAATAAAAATTTTTTTAAAATCACGGACTCTCTCTATTCCTAACTTGCTAATAAATAATTGACTATTCCTTATAAAATAATCTATATTTCTTTCAAATTTTTTAAGATATCCGTAAATCATACATAACTGTTCAGCATGCTCTTTTACTGTATATGGATATGGTAAAGTCTTACACTCAACTAAATATACAATATCTCCGATAGCGAATATTTGATCAATTTCGTAATTTTCTCCTAGATAACTATCTTTTAGGTTAGAAATTGCACGCATATTTCCATCATTCAACACCGATGTTATTGCTTTCTCCAAGAAATAACCTTTCTTAGATAGATCATTCAATTTATTTAAGCGTTTAGAAAAATTTGAAATGATAGCAAATGCACTGATAGTATCTTGAGAAATCGATGGAATAATTGCTAAATAGTCTCCTAATTGAATAAAAGGTGCATCAATTAAGTCATAAGATTCCTTACTGAATATTAAATTATCTAATATTTTTTCTGCGATTTCTTTAGATACTTTAAGAAATTTTTTTAATTCTAATGCCCATTGTGTTCTACTCTTTACAATACATAATTTATCAAGTTGGTTAATATCGTTTTCTTTATTTAACTTCTTATTGGATATTTTTCTAACAAATAAATATGCTCTATTCCAATAATCTACAGAAATTCCGTCTATTTCATATGACTTCCATTCTTCTCCCAATATTCTTTCTAGCTCAATCATACTATAATAATCATTTATATCATGATCCATTTTTTTCTCTATATTAGATTTCCTATAGTTGCTAATTAGACGAGAGTATCTATTATGTCTGGCTCCCTTCTCTCGAAAATTTGAAATTAATACACTTCTATTAAATTCTTCCCCAATAACATCAATACTTAAATGAGAATCTTTTTTTATTTCAAGCTGTGAAAATCTAAAATATTCCATAATATCTTTAATACTTTCATACTCGTCATAAAATTCAAAATGCTTGCATATAATTTCAACATCTTTTATACAATATATTTTATTTGTTTTTTTAGAAGAAATGTCCTTAAACATAAAATATTTAAGTATCTCAGCTGCATATCCTTTTAACGTATCTCGTATATGTATATTAGCTTCAAATTCTGACTTATTTTGGTTAGAAGTTTCAGAAATATGATTTCTATTGTAACTTCTTAAGACTTTTTCTATGCATATTAAAATGAGCGATAAATCAATCTTAACTTTTGTAGGATTATTATAAAAATAATTATCTCTTGAGATAATGAAATCTGAATATAATTTGTCTAAAATTAAAGTTTGATTCTTGAACTTTTTCCATACCAATTTATTCTCTAGGTCAAATTTATTTTCTACAAATGAACTAATTTTTTCAAATAATAGTTTTTTATAATCTCTGCTTTTACCTAAACTTAAATCTCCAACGATATTGCTAACTTTTGTTATATGTATGATTTCATCCACTGATTTGTCATTCAATTGAAGCAATATTGAATTTATTCTCTCATCTATTTTCTTTATATTATTAGGTAATTTAATTAGTGAGTCAAATTCATGGAAATCATAAGTATAATTTTCTATCATTACAGTGACCTCTATCAAAAAATGTAAAATCATTATACCAAAAACCCCAGCAAATTGCCGAGGTTTATAACTTATTTCACCAACTTCTTCATCTCATCAATTCGCGCTACTGTCGCGTCGTATTTGGCTTGATAGTCGGCTTGTTTGTCGCGTTCTTTTTGGACGACTTCTGGTTTGGCGTTGGCTACAAAGCGTTCGTTAGAGAGCTTCTTGCCGACCATATCCAGTTCTTTTTGCCATTTAGCCAGTTCCTTGTCGAGACGAGCCAATTCTTCTTCGACATTGAGGAGGTCAGCGAGTGGCAAATAGATTTCTGCTCCTGTGATGACGCTTGACATAGCGAGTTCAGGTGCAGGGATGTTTGAAGCGATTTCCAAGTGTTCTGGATTTGTGAAGCGTTTGATGTAGTTAACATTGCTGTTAAAGAAGGCTTCCAAGTTGCTGTCGCTAGTCTTAACAAGGATGGTGATAGGCTTGCTTGGTGCTACGTTTACTTCCGCACGCGCATTACGAACGGCACGGATCAAGTCTTTGAGACTTTCCACACCAGTGTGAGCAGCAAGATCTTCAAAGGCTGGGTTGACAGTTGGGTATTCTGCTGTCACGATAGAGCCTTCTGAGATTTGTCCAAAGATCTCCTCTGTCACGAATGGCATGATTGGGTGGAGGAGACGAAGGATCTTGTCCAAAGTGTATAGGAGAACAGAACGTGTGATGACTTTCTCTTCTTCGTTGTCGCTATAAAGGACTTCCTTGGTCAATTCAACGTACCAGTCCGCAAACTCGTCCCAGATGAAGTTATAGAGGATGTGCCCAGCTACACCAAACTCGAACTTATCAAAGTTTTCAGTAACCTTACCGATAGTTTCATTGAGGTTGTGGAGAATCCAGCGGTCTGTGACATTGCCAGCTTCCTTCTTGACCACTTTTTCCACGTTGGCCGTTGCTTGCTCGAGAGTCAAGCCTTCATTGTTCATGAGGATGTAGCGAGAGATGTTCCAGATCTTGTTAATAAAGTTCCATGAAGCATCCATTTTCTCGTAAGAGAAGCGCACGTCTTGACCTGGCGCAGAACCATTTGACAGGAACCAACGAAGGGCATCAGCACCGTATTTCTCAATAACATCCATGGGGTCAATCCCGTTTCCGAGAGATTTGGACATCTTACGTCCTTGCTCATCACGGATAAGACCGTGGATAAGGACATTTTGGAATGGCTGACGACCCGTGAATTCCAAGGATTGGAAGATCATACGAGACACCCAGAAGAAGATGATATCGTAACCTGTTACCAAAGTTGAAGTTGGGAAGTAACGTTTGAAGTCTTCTGAGTCCACATCAGGCCAGCCCATAGTTGAGAATGGCCAAAGGGCAGAACTGAACCAAGTATCCAAGACGTCTTCGTCCTGAGTCCAACCGTCACCTTCTGGAGCTTCTTCACCGACGTACATTTCACCCTCAGCATTGTACCAAGCAGGGATTTGGTGACCCCACCAGAGCTGACGAGAGATTACCCAGTCGTGGACATTTTCCATCCATTGGAGGAAGGTATCGTTGAAACGAGGTGGGTAGAATTCTACCTTGTCGTCTGTGTCTTGGTTGGCGATGGCATTTTTCGCCAATTGGTCCATCTTAACGAACCATTGCGTAGACAAGCGTGGTTCAACCACGACACCTGTACGCTCTGAGTGACCAACACTGTGGACACGTTTTTCGATTTTAACGAGGGCATCGATTTCTTCCAGTTTCTTGACAACCGCTTTGCGGGCTTCAAAACGATCCATGCCAGCGAATTCGAAGGCAAGCTCGTTCATGGTTCCGTCGTCGTTCATGACGTTGACTTGTGGCAAGTTGTGACGTTGACCAACCAAGAAGTCGTTTGGATCGTGAGCAGGTGTGATTTTCACGACACCTGTACCAAACTCAGGATCAGCATGCTCATCTCCAACGATTGGGATGAGTTTGTTAGCGATTGGAAGGATGACGTTTTTACCAATCAAGTCCTTGTAGCGTGGGTCTTCTGGATTGACCGCAACGGCAACGTCCCCAAACATGGTCTCAGGACGAGTTGTCGCAACTTCAAGGGCGCGTGAGCCGTCTTCCAGCATGTAGTTCATGTGGTAGAAGGCACCTTCCACATCCTTGTGGATAACCTCAATATCAGATAGAGCTGTGCGAGCAGCTGGGTCCCAGTTGATGATAAACTCACCACGGTAGATCCAGCCTTTCTTGTAAAGGTCCACAAAGACCTTACGAACAGCTTTTGACAAACCTTCATCAAGAGTGAAACGCTCACGAGAGTAGTCTACAGAGAGCCCCATCTTACCCCATTGTTCCTTGATGGTAGTGGCATATTCGTCTTTCCATTCCCAGACTTTCTCTAGGAATTTTTCACGGCCGAGGTCATAACGGCTAATACCTTCACCACGCAAGCGCTCTTCAACCTTAGCCTGGGTCGCAATCCCCGCGTGGTCCATCCCTGGAAGCCAGAGTGTGTCGAAACCTTGCATCCGTTTTTGACGGATGATGATATCCTGAAGAGTCGTATCCCAAGCGTGACCAAGGTGGAGTTTCCCAGTTACGTTTGGTGGTGGAATAACGATAGAATAAGGCTTAGCCTTTTGATCGCCTGAAGGCTTGAAAACATCGGCATCAAGCCATTTTTGGTAACGACCAGCCTCAACCTCGGCTGGATTGTATTTAGGTGAAAGTTCTTTAGACATGTG
>CAKQDJ010000025.1:0-17301 GCA_934229205.1 uncultured Streptococcus sp. | reverse complement strand
GTTGTAGAGTTTGTTGAAAAGGTTGGACCAGATGGCCGTACATTTGGCTCCATCACTAACAAGAAAATTGCAGAAGAATTGCAAAAGCAATTTGGTATCAAGATTGACAAACGCAATATTCAAGTGCAAGCACCAATTCGAGCAGTAGGTTTGATTGATGTACCAGTGAAAATCTATCAAGATGTTACAAGTGTCATCAATCTTCGTGTAAAGGAAGGGTAAGTTTACAACTTCTTGACAAGATTGTAAAAGGAAGGAAAGTCGGATGGCAGAAGTAGAAGAACTACGAGTTCAACCTCAGGATATTTTGGCAGAACAATCTGTTTTGGGGGCTATTTTTATAGATGAGAGCAAACTCGTTTTTGTACGGGAATACATTGATTCCCGTGACTTCTTTAAGTATGCTCATCGGTTGATTTTCCAAGCGATGGTAGACTTGTCGGATCGTGGAGAAGCGATTGATGCGACAACGGTTCGGACGATTTTGGATAGCCAAGGAGATCTGCAAAATATTGGTGGCTTGTCTTACCTTGTTGAAATTGTCAATTCAGTACCAACTTCAGCTAATGCGGAGTATTATGCTAAAATTGTAGCCGAAAAGTCTATGCTACGTCGCTTGATTTCCAAGTTGACAGAGTCTGTCAACCAAGCCTATGAGGCTTCTAAGCCTGCAGACGAAATCATCGCTCAAGCTGAAAAGGGACTCATTGATGTTAGCGAAAATGCCAATCGTAGTGGTTTCAAGAACATCCGAGATATTCTGAATATCAACTTTGGGAATCTAGAAGTTCGGTCACAACAAACAACCGATATCACAGGTATTGCAACGGGCTACCGTGATTTGGACCATATGACGACAGGTCTCCATGAGGAGGAGTTAATTATCCTAGCAGCGCGTCCAGCGGTCGGTAAAACAGCCTTTGCTTTGAACATTGCTCAGAACATTGGGACCAAGTTGGACAAGACGGTAGCTATCTTTTCACTGGAAATGGGTGCGGAAAGTCTAGTAGACCGGATGCTAGCGGCCGAAGGCTTGGTGGAGTCCCATTCTATCCGTACTGGTCAATTGACTGATGAGGAGTGGCAAAAATATACCATTGCTCAAGGGAACCTAGCCAACGCGAGTATCTATATCGATGATACACCAGGGATTCGGATCACGGAAATTCGTTCGCGGTCACGCAAACTGGCTCAAGAAACAGGCAATCTAGGCTTGATTTTGATTGACTACCTACAGCTTATCACAGGGACTGGTCGTGAGAACCGCCAACAAGAAGTTTCTGAAATTTCTCGTCAGTTGAAAATTCTTGCTAAGGAATTGAAAGTTCCAGTCATTGCTCTTAGTCAGTTATCTCGTGGAGTGGAACAGCGTCAGGATAAGAGACCAGTCTTGTCTGATATTCGTGAATCGGGTTCTATCGAGCAGGATGCAGATATCGTAGCCTTTCTATACCGTGACGACTACTACGATCGTGCGGGTGAAGAAGAGGAAGGAATTCCAAATAATAAGGTTGAGGTTATCATCGAGAAAAACCGTAGTGGAGCTCGTGGAACAGTGGAATTGATTTTCCAAAAAGAATACAATAAATTTTCAAGTATCTCAAAGAGGGAGGCATAAGATGTCAGATGCATTTTCAGATGTAGCCAAGATGAAAAAAATCAAAGAAGAGATCAAGGCGCATGAGGGACAAGTCGTTGAAATGACTTTGGAGAATGGCCGTAAGCGCCAAAAAAATCGATTGGGTAAGCTAATTGAGGTTTATCCATCCCTATTTATCGTTGAATTTGGGGATGTTGAGGGAGACAAACAAGCCAATGTCTATGTCGAATCCTTCACCTACTCAGACATCTTGACAGAAAAGAACTTGATTCGCTATCTAGACCAAGAATCATAAAATGAAGTGAGCTTTGCTCACTTTTTTCTTTTTCTCCCGAATAGTATAAACGAGGGTAACCTCGGAAATTTATATCACTAAGGAGAATGAATGACGTTTTTTAAATCAGGAGTTAAGAAGAGTAGATGTACTCAGTTGAGTGTAGGGTTGGCTACTTTGTTCGTTACGAGTACCTTTTTGTTTGGTGGGGAATCGGTTCAGGCCGACAGTGTAGCGCGTGGTGATGACTATCCGCTTCACTACAAAAATGGTAGTGTTGAAATCGATCAATGGCGGATGTATTCTCGCCAGTGTACCTCTTTTGCGGCCTTTCGTTTGAGTAGTGTAAATGGCTTTGAGATTCCTCCTGCCTACGGAAATGCGAATGAATGGGGGCATCGTGCAAGGCGAGAAGGCTATCGTGTGGATACTAAGCCAGAAGTTGGAGCTATTGCTTGGTCGACAGAAGGTTATTATGGGCACGTGGCTTGGGTATCAAATGTATCAGGGGATACGATTGAGATTGAAGAGTATAACTATGGGGTTCGAGAAAAGTATAACCGTCGAAAAGTCAAGGCTAGTTCGATGACTGGTTTTATTCATTTCAGGGATTTATCTGCTAGCCATGGTGCGAGTGAGGGTGCTCGTAGCTCAGAGCTTCCGTCCAGTGGGACAATAGTGTTCACGGGGAAATTGCCGATTATGGACCAACCAGCAAGCACAGGACAAGTTATTGACTACTATTATGCTGGTGAGAGTGTGAGTTATGATCAAGTTCTTGAAAAGGATGGTTATAAGTGGCTCGGTTATTTGTCTTATAGCGGTTCTAGAAGATATGTGCAGTATGCAGAGCTAAGCAATACAGAAAAAGGCTGGAAAAAAGAAGGAGGGAGTTGGAATTACCGTGAGAACGGGAAACTCGCAACTGGTTGGAAGAAAATAAATGGCAGTTGGTATAACTTTAAAGACAATGGAACCATGTCAACAGGTTGGGTGAAGGATGGTTCGCATTGGTACTATCTAAAGGCATCAGGGGAGATGCAGACAGGATGGCTCAAGGAAAATGGAACATGGTATTATTTGGAGAGTTCAGGGGCTATGAAGTCTAGCCAGTGGTTCCAGGTAGGAGGAAAGTCTTATTACGTCAGTGCTTCAGGGGCTTTAGCAGTGAATACTACTGTAGATGGCTATCGAGTGGATAGTAATGGAGCTAGAATCTAGAAAGAATATAAAAAAGAGAGCTTCACTACCATTTGCCTATTCTTTCCGATGGTATTTTTCCTTGCTTTCCTTTATAATGGGTGTATGGACAAGAAAAAATTATTATTAATTGATGGATCTTCTGTTGCTTTTCGAGCTTTTTTTGCGCTCTATCAGCAGTTGGATCGATTTAAAAATGCTAATGGTCTTCATACCAATGCAATCTATGGCTTTCAACTTATGTTGAATCACGTCTTGGAGCGGGTTGACCCCAGCCATGTTTTGGTAGCTTTTGATGCAGGTAAGACGACTTTCCGAACAGAGATGTATGCAGACTACAAGGGTGGCCGTGCTAAAACTCCAGATGAGTTTCGTGAGCAATTTCCCTTCATTCGTGAGTTGTTAGACCATCTTGGGATTCGCCATTATGAGTTGGCCCAGTATGAAGCTGATGATATCATCGGGACCCTAGGTCGTTTGGCTGAGAAGGATTCCTTCGATGTGACTATCGTTAGCGGAGACAAGGACTTGATCCAGTTGACGGATGAGCATACGGTTGTCGAGATTTCTAAGAAAGGTGTGGCTGAGTTTGAGGCCTTTACGCCAGACTATCTTATGGAAAAAATGGGCCTCACACCAGCTCAGTTTATAGATCTCAAGGCTCTTATGGGGGATAAGTCTGATAATATCCCTGGCGTCACTAAGATCGGTGAAAAGACGGGTATCAAGCTCTTGCTAGAACACGGTTCGTTAGAGGGTATTTATGAAAATATCGATGGGATGAAGGCTTCTAAGATGAAGGAAAATCTCATCAATGACAAGGAACAAGCCTTTTTGTCTAAAACCTTGGCGACCATTGAGACAAATGCACCGATTGAGATTGGCCTTGATGATTTGCTTTATAGTGGACCAGATGTGGAAAATCTCGGAAAATTCTACGATGAAATGGGTTTTAAACAGCTCAAACAAGCCTTGAATGCTTCTCAGGCGAATCAATCTGAGACTTTGAATTTCACCATGGTGGACAAAGTGAGTCAAGATATGCTGAGCGCAGACTCCATCTTCCACTTTGAACTTTTTGGTGAGAATTACCATACAGATGACTTGGTTGGTTTTGCCTGGTCCTGTGGGGACAAACTTTACGCTACAGACAAACTTGAGCTCTTGCAGGAGCCGATTCTCAAGGATTTTCTAGAAAAAACACCTCTGAAAGTGTATGATTTTAAGAAAGCGAAGGTTCTTTTAAATCGTTTGGGCTTGAATTTGCAGGCCCCTGCTTTTGACAGCCGTTTGGCCAAATACCTCCTCTCTACTGTCGAGAACAATGAAATTTCAACCATTGCGAATCTCTATGGCCAAACTTATTTGGCTGATGATGAGATTTTCTACGGTAAGGGGGTCAAGAAAGCCATTCCTGAGAGAGAGAAATTCTTGGAGCATTTGGCTCGCAAGGTTGCTGTATTGGTTGAGACGGAGCCTGTTTTGCTTGAAAAACTCAGTGAACACGGGCAGTTAGACCTTCTCTATGACATGGAGCAACCTCTGGCTTTTGTCCTTGCCAAGATGGAAATTGCTGGTATCAAGGTGAAAAAAGAAACCCTACTTGAGATGCAGGCTGAAAATGAGGTCGTCATTGAGCAACTCACTCAAGAAATCTACGAGTTAGCTGGTGAAGAGTTTAATATAAATTCACCTAAACAGTTGGGCGTCCTTCTCTTTGAAAAACTGGGACTTCCTCTAGAATACACCAAGAAAACCAAGACAGGTTACTCGACAGCAGTGGATGTGCTGGAGCGTCTGGCTCCTATTGCACCGATTGTCAAAAAAATTCTAGACTACCGTCAGATTGCTAAGATTCAATCGACTTACGTGGTTGGCTTGCAGGATTGGATTTTAGATGATGGCAAGATCCACACGCGCTATGTGCAAGATTTGACTCAGACTGGGCGTTTGTCTAGTGTAGATCCAAACTTGCAAAATATCCCTGTTCGCTTGGAACAAGGTCGCCTCATTCGTAAGGCTTTTGTGCCAGAGTGGGAGGATAGTGTCCTTCTTAGCTCCGACTATTCACAGATTGAGTTGCGCGTTTTGGCGCATATCTCTAAGGATGAGCACTTAATCAAGGCCTTCCAAGAGGGAGCAGATATCCATACTTCGACAGCTATGCGTGTCTTTGAAATTGAACGTCCTGAGGATGTGACGCCAAACGACCGTCGCAATGCCAAGGCTGTCAACTTTGGAGTGGTTTATGGGATTTCAGATTTTGGTTTGGCGAACAATCTTGGTATTAGTCGTAAGAAGGCCAAAGCCTACATTGATACCTACTTTGAGCGTTTTCCTGGGATTAAAAACTATATGGAAGAAGTGGTACGTGAAGCGCGTGATAAGGGATATGTAGAGACCCTCTTCAAGCGTCGTCGAGAGCTACCAGATATCAATTCGCGCAACTTTAACATTCGTGGTTTTGCAGAGCGAACTGCCATTAACTCCCCTATTCAGGGTTCGGCAGCAGATATCCTCAAGATTGCTATGATCCAGTTAGACAAAGCTCTAGTTGAGGGTGGTTATCAGACCAAGATGCTCTTGCAAGTGCATGATGAAATCGTCCTTGAAGTTCCGAAATCAGAACTAGCAGCTGTCAAAGTACTAGTGAAACAAACCATGGAAGAAGCCATCCAACTCAGTGTTCCCCTTATCGCAGATGAAAATGAAGGGGCAACCTGGTACGAGGCTAAATAAGAAAGCTATGATAGAGTTTGAAGCGCGTGCCTTCAAGCTCTTTTTCATGATTTTCTGTAAGCAGTTTCCTTGACTTTTCCTTGTATTTGCGTTACTATATGTCCATATAAGATATGGGAGTCTGTGTACAGTCTGAGAGGAAGTGTTAAACTTCGACCGCACCTGATCTGGGTAATGCCAGCGTAGGGAACGATACTTAGCCGAATTCTGCACCTTTTCCATATATGGCAAAGGTTTTTCTTTTTGTCAAAAAGAAAAACTGAGAAGAGGAGGTTTTTATGAAAGCAAGCATTGCCTTGCAAGTCTTGCCCCTATCACAGGGGATTGATCGAATTGCTATTATCGATCAAGTGATTGCTTATCTGCAAGCTCAGTCCGTGACCATGGTGGTGACACCCTTTGAAACGGTCTTGGAAGGGGAGTTGGATGAGCTTATGCGCATTCTCAAAGAAGCGCTTGAAGTGGCCGGGCAGGAGGCAGATAATGTCTTTGCCAATGTCAAAATAAATGTAGGAGAGATTTTAAGTATTGATGACAAACTTGAAAAGTATACTGAGACGACACATTAGTCTATTGGGTTTTCTAGGAGTCTTGTCAATCTGGCAGTTAGCGGGAGTATTCAAACTTTTACCCAAGTTTATCCTGCCAACTCCTCTTGAGATTCTCCAGTCCTTTGTTCGTGACAGAGAATTTCTCTGGTACCATAGCTGGGCGACCTTGAGAGTGGCTTTGCTAGGTCTAGTCTTAGGAGTCTTGATTGCCTGTCTTATGGCGGTGCTCATGGATAGTCTCTCTTGGCTCAATGACTTGATTTATCCTATGATGGTGGTTGTTCAGACCATTCCGACCATTGCCATAGCGCCTATCTTGGTCTTGTGGCTAGGCTATGGGATTTTGCCCAAGATTGTCTTGATTATCCTGACAACAACCTTCCCTATCATCGTCAGTATTTTGGATGGATTTAGGCATTGTGACAAGGATATGCTGACCTTGTTTAGTCTGATGCGAGCAAACCCTTGGCAAATCCTTTGGCATTTTAAAATCCCGGTCAGCCTGCCTTACTTTTATGCGGGTCTGAGGGTCAGTGTCTCCTACGCCTTTATCACAACCGTGGTGTCTGAGTGGTTGGGAGGTTTTGAAGGACTTGGTGTTTATATGATTCAGTCTAAAAAACTGTTTCAGTATGATACCATGTTTGCCATTATTATTCTGGTGTCGATTATCAGCCTTTTGGGTATGAAATTGGTCGATGTTAGTGAAAAATATGTGATTAAATGGAAACGTTCATAGAATAAGAATGTTTCAAAAAAGAAAAGAGGAAATGAAAATGAAGAAAACATGGAAAGTGTTTTTAACGCTTGTAACGGCTCTTGTAGCTGTCGTACTGGTGGCCTGTGGCCAAGGAACTGCTTCTAAGGACAACAAAGAGGCAGAAGTTAAGAAGATTGACTTTATCCTAGACTGGACGCCAAATACCAACCACACAGGGCTGTATGTTGCCAAGGAAAAAGGTTATTTCAAAGAAGCTGGAGTGGATGTTGATTTGAAATTGCCACCTGAAGAAAGCTCGTCTGACTTGGTGATCAATGGCAAGGCGCCATTTGCTATCTATTTCCAAGACTACATGGCTAAGAAATTGGAAAAAGGTGCAGGAATCACTGCCGTTGCCGCTATCGTTGAGCACAACACATCAGGAATCATCTCACGTAAATCGGACAATGTCAGCAGTCCAAAGGACTTGGTTGGGAAGAAATACGGAACTTGGAATGACCCGACTGAACTTGCTATGTTGAAAACCTTGGTGGAATCTCAAGGTGGAGACTTCGAAAAGGTCGAAAAAGTACCAAACAACGACTCAAACTCCATCACACCAATTGCCAATGGCGTCTTTGACACTGCTTGGATCTACTATGGGTGGGACGGTATCCTTGCCAAATCTCAAGGTGTAGACGCCAACTTCATGTACTTGAAAGACTATGTCAAGGAATTTGACTACTACTCACCAGTTATTATCGCAAACAACGACTATCTCAAAGACAACAAGGAAGAAGCTCGTAAAGTCATCCAAGCCATCAAAAAAGGCTACCAATATGCTATGGAACATCCAGAAGAAGCTGCGGATATTCTCATCAAGAATGCACCTGAACTCAAGGAAAAACGTGACTTTGTCATCGAATCGCAAAAATACTTGTCAAAAGAATACGCAAGTGACAAGGAAAAATGGGGACAATTTGATGCTGCTCGCTGGAATGCCTTCTACAAATGGGACAAAGAAAATGGTATCCTTAAAGAAGACTTGACAGACAAAGGCTTCACTAATGAATTTGTAAAATAATGACAGAAATTAGACTAGAACACGTAAGCTATGCCTATGGCGATGAAAAGATTTTAGAGGACATCAACCTGCAGGTGACTTCGGGTGAAGTGGTTTCTATCCTAGGTCCAAGTGGTGTTGGAAAGACCACTCTCTTTAACCTAATCGCTGGGATTTTAGAAGTCCAGTCTGGGCGAATTGTCCTTGATGGCGAGGAAAATCCCAAGGGGCGCGTGAGTTATATGTTGCAAAAGGATCTCCTCTTGGAGCACAAGACGGTGCTTGGCAATATCATCCTGCCCCTCTTGATTCAAAAGGTGGATAAGGCGGAAGCTATTGCCCGAGCAGATGAAATCCTTGCGACCTTCCAGCTGACAGCCGTACGGGATAAGTATCCTCATGAACTTAGTGGTGGAATGCGCCAGCGTGTGGCCTTGCTTCGTACCTACCTTTTTGGGCACAAACTCTTTCTTTTAGACGAAGCCTTTAGCGCCTTGGATGAGATGACAAAGATGGAACTCCACGCTTGGTATCTGGAGATTCATAAGCAGTTGCAGCTAACGACCTTGATCATCACACATAGTATTGAAGAGGCCCTCAATCTCAGCGATCGAATCTATATTTTGAATAATCGCCCTGGGCAGATTGTTTCAGAAATTAAACTAGATTGGTCTGAAGACGAGGACAAGGACGTCCAAAAAATTGCCTACAAACGACAAATATTAGCAGAATTAGGCTTAGATAAGTAGAAAAATAGGGAGTTGGTGAAGATTATCCTTTACCAGCGCCCTTTTTCTTTAAAAAATTAGAAAATTTCGGTATAATAGTCAAAGATAGTCAAGGTTCAAAGAAGGAGTTTGATTTACTATGAGATTTAAAAATACATCAGATCATATCGAAGCCTATATCAAGGCGATTTTAGACCAATCTGGTATCGTGGAATTGCAGCGGAGCCAGTTAGCAGATACCTTTCAGGTTGTACCGAGTCAGATCAACTATGTCATCAAGACACGCTTTACGGAAAGTAGAGGTTACTTAGTTGAGAGTAAACGAGGTGGTGGAGGCTACATTCGCATTGGGCGGATTGAGTTTTCCAGTCATCATGAGATGCTCCGCGATTTGCTTTACTCGATTGGTGAGCGAGTTAGTCAGGAGATTTATGAGGATATTCTCCAGCTTTTGGTGGAGCAGGACTTAATGACCAAGCAGGAGATGACCTTACTGACTTCAGTAGCAACAGATCGTGTCCTAGGGGAAGAATCCTCAGTTGTCCGTGCCAATATGCTCCGACAGCTATTGCAAGAGGTAGATAGAAAAGAGAAGTAAGATGAACTATTCAAAAGCATTGAATGAATGTATCGAAAGTGCCTACATGGTTGCTGGCCATTTTGGAGCTCATTACCTAGAGTCTTGGCATTTATTGATTGCCATGTCCAATCACAGTTACAGTGTGGCAGGTGCGACTCTAAATGATTATCCTTATGAAATGGACCGTTTAGAAGAGGTTGCGTTGGAACTGACTGAAACCGACTATAGCCAAGATGAAACCTTTACGGAATTGCCCTTTTCCCATCGTTTGGAGGTTCTCTTTGCAGAAGCAGAGTATGTAGCCTCAGTGGTCCACGCAAAGGTGTTAGGGACAGAGCATGTATTATATGCAATCTTGCATGATGGCAATGCCTTGGCAACTCGCATCTTGGAGAGAGCAGGATTTTCTTATGAAGACCAGAAAGATCAGGTCAGAATTGCTGCTCTTCGTCGCAATTTAGAGGAACGTGCAGGTTGGACAAGAGAAGACCTTAAGGCTTTGCGTCAACGCCATCGCACAGTAACTGACAAGCAAAATTCTATGGCCAATATGATGGGCATGCCTCAAGCTCAAAGTGGTGGTCTAGAGGACTACACGCATGACCTGACGGAGCAAGCGCGCTCTGGCAAGTTAGAACCAGTTATTGGTCGTGACAAGGAAATCGCACGTATGATTCAGATTTTGAGTCGGAAGACCAAGAATAATCCTGTCTTGGTTGGAGATGCGGGTGTCGGGAAAACAGCTCTGGCACTTGGACTTGCTCAGCGTATTGCTAGTGGGGATGTACCTGCAGAAATGGCAAAGATGCGTGTTCTAGAGCTTGATTTGATGAATGTCGTTGCGGGGACACGTTTTCGTGGTGACTTTGAAGAGCGCATGAACAACATCATCAAAGATATCGAGGAAGATGGCAAAGTGATCCTCTTTATCGATGAACTCCACACCATCATGGGTTCTGGAAGCGGTATTGACTCGACTCTGGATGCGGCCAATATCTTGAAACCAGCCTTGGCGCGTGGAACTTTGAGAACGGTTGGGGCCACCACTCAGGAAGAATACCAAAAACACATCGAAAAGGATGCAGCTCTTTCTCGTCGTTTTGCCAAAGTGACGATTGAAGAGCCAAGTCTAGCTGACAGCATGACCATTTTGCAAGGTTTGAAAGCTACCTATGAGAAACACCACCGTGTGCAAATCACAGATGAGGCCGTTGAAACAGCTGTCAAGATGGCGCATCGTTACTTGACTAGTCGTCACTTACCAGACTCTGCCATCGATCTATTGGATGAAGCGGCAGCAACAGTGCAAAACAAATCCAAGCATGTGAGAATGGACGAATCCGACTTGAGTCCAGCTGACAAGGCCTTGATGGATGGTAAGTGGAAACAAGCAGGCCAGCTAATCGCAAAAGAACAAGAATTGCCTGTCTATAAAGACTTGGTGACAGAATCTGATATTTTGACCACCTTGAGCCGCTTGTCAGGTATCCCAGTCCAAAAGCTGACGCAAACAGATGCTAAGAAATACCTTAACCTCGAAGCAGAACTACACAAACGTGTCATCGGCCAAGATCAAGCTGTTTCAAGTATTAGCCGTGCTATTCGTCGTAACCAGTCAGGTATTCGCAGTCACAAACGTCCGATTGGTTCCTTTATGTTCCTGGGACCAACGGGTGTCGGAAAGACTGAATTGGCCAAGGCATTGGCAGAAGTTCTTTTTGATGACGAATCAGCCCTTATCCGCTTTGATATGAGTGAGTATATGGAGAAATTTGCGGCTAGCCGTCTCAACGGTGCCCCTCCAGGCTATGTGGGGTATGAAGAAGGTGGGGAGTTGACCGAGAAGGTTCGCAATAAACCATATTCAGTCTTGCTCTTTGACGAGGTAGAAAAGGCTCATCCAGATATCTTTAATGTGCTCTTGCAAGTCTTGGATGATGGTGTCTTGACAGATAGTAAAGGTCGCAAGGTTGACTTCTCAAACACCATTATCATCATGACGTCAAACCTTGGTGCGACAGCTCTTCGTGATGACAAGACGGTCGGCTTTGGGGCCAAGGACATTCGTTTTGATCAAGAAAATATGGAAAAACGAATCTTTGAAGAGTTGAAAAAAGCTTATCGACCAGAGTTTATCAACCGTATTGATGAAAAGGTGGTCTTCCATAGCTTGGATAGCGAACACATGCAGGAAATCGTTAAGATTATGGTGAAACCATTGATTGCTAGCCTAGCAGAGAAAGGCATCGACTTGAAACTGCAAGCTTCAGCGTTGAAGTTACTAGCAAGTCAAGGATATAATCCAGAAATGGGAGCTCGCCCACTTCGCAGAACACTGCAAACAGAGGTGGAAGACAAGCTAGCTGAGCTCCTCCTCAAGGGAGAACTGGTAGCAGGCAAGACCCTCAAAATCGGTGTAAAAGCTGGTCAATTAAAATTTGATATTGCTTAAAAATGGAGAATCAGGAGTTGTCCTGATTCTTTTTGTATTTATTTTTATAAAACCAAAGGAAATAAGTTGACAATATGTAAATATTGGTTATAATAAGAATAAATAGATATTAAGATTTGTATAGAATGAAAAAGAGCAGAGTTTCCTGAAATTTCCACCATTTCAATAGAGCCCTGTTTCTTTTTTTGCGTATGAAATGAAAATAACGTAAACCTAGCCAAAGAGTGAATTTTAGATAGGTTAAGAAGGGAAATAGATGAACATTTTAGTTGTAGATGATGAGGATATGATTAGAGAGGGAGTAGCTGCTTTTTTGAGAGAAGAAGGCTATCATGTTATTCTAGCAAAGGATGGGCAGGAGGCTTTGGAGAAATTTCATGAGTTCCCTATTCATCTGATGGTCTTGGATCTGATGTTACCGAAGCGGAGTGGATTTGAGGTGTTAAAAGAAATTAATGGAAATCATGATATTCCTGTAATCGTCTTAAGTGCGCTCGGAGATGAGGAAACTCAGATGCAGGTATTTGACCTTTATGCTGATGATCATGTGACGAAACCATTTTCACTGGTGCTCCTAGTCAAACGGATTCAAGCCTTGCTTAGGCGTTACTATGTTGTGGAGGATATTTGGCATTATCAAGATGTGACAGTGGATTTCACATCCTACCAAGCTCGAGTCAAGAACGAGGAGGTTGCAATTAAGCCGAAAGAATTGTTGGTTTTAAAATGTTTAATTCAACATAAGAACCAGGTCTTGAGTAGAGAGCAGATACTCGAGTCTATCTCAAATGATTTTGCAGATCTGCCTCTTGATAGAGTAGTTGATGTTTACATTCGAAATCTTCGTAAGAAGTTGGATCTGGATTGTATTGTAACAGTGAAAAATGCCGGATATAAAATTAGCTTATGATAAAAAACCCTAAATTATTAACCAAATCATTTTTAAGAAGTTTTTCGCTTTTAGGTGCAATCGCTTTGGTCATCCACATTGCCATCTATCTGACCTTCCCTTTTTATTACATTCAGCAAGAGGGTGAGAAGTTTAATGAGAGTGCGACTATTATGAGCAAGTACTTAGAAGGCAAAAATTTTCATGAACTGCCTAGTTTGCTGGAGTCCTATTCGAAATCTCTTCGCATCTCTGCCCATTTGAAAGATGATGTACTGGATAAGAGAATTTCCCTTGTGCACGACTTGGAAATAAAGGAAGGAAGTCCCACTAACTATATCGTAACGATTGACCGTCAGATTACGACAGCTGATGGTAAAAAGGTAACCATTCAATTTATTCAAGGTGTGGATATTTATAAAGAGGCAACACGGATTATGCTTCTCTATCTCCCCTATACCTTTTTAGCAACGCTTGTATTTGCCTTTCTCTTTTCCTACTTCTATACGAAACGTTTATTGGAGCCTCTCTTTTATATCTCAAAAGTTACAGGTAAGATGCAGGAGTTGGATCATGATATTCGCTTTGATGAAACGCGAAAGGATGAAGTTGGGGAAGTTGGAAAGCAAATCAATGATGTGTATGAAAACTTGCTGGCAGTCATTGATGAATCTGAGAGAAGAAATGAACGGATTGTCAGGTTGCAAAAGCAGAAAGTTTCTTTTGTTCGTGGAGCGTCACATGAGTTGAAAACCCCTTTAGCCAGTCTTCGAATTATTCTAGAGAATATGCAGTACAATATTGGGGATTATAAAGACCACCCTAAGTATATAGCAAAGAGTATCGATCAAATTGATCAAATGGGTCACTTGCTCGAAGAAGTTTTGGAGTCCTCTAAGTTTCAAGAGTGGACAGAGTGTAGCGAGACCTTGATAGTCCAGACTATTTTGACGGATGTTTTATCTCGCTATCAGGAATTAGCACGCTCAAGAGGAATAGAAATTGAAAATCAATTGACAGATGCTACTAGGGTCGTCATGAGTCTCAAGGCATTGGATAAGGTTTTGACAAACCTGATTAGTAATGCAATTAAATATTCAGATAAAAATGGGCGCGTAATCATATCCGAGCAAGATGGCTATCTTTCTATCAAAAATACCTGCCAACCTCTTAATCAAGAAGAGTTGAATCATTTGTTTGATATTTTTTACCACTCTCAAGTTGTCACAGACAAGTCTGAAGGGTCTGGTTTAGGACTCTATATCGTGAATAACATCCTAGAAAGTTATCAAATGTCCTATAGTTTTCTCCCTTATGAACAAGGAATGGAATTTAAAATTTGCTTGCAAGCAGATTAGTTGTATAAAGCAAAAGAACGGAAATCTCTCCGTTCTTTTTTGTTAAAGTTCACATAGGTTTAACATGAGAACATTATTTTAAATATAGAAAAAAGAAAGGATACTGGTATGGTATTAGCGATTATTTTAGTAACCTTCCTCGTTCGATTGATTTTTTTAAAACGTTCGATGGAGAATGAAAAACGAATCCTTAGCAAGGGCGGGAAAGAATTTGGAGTTGAGAATACAAAACGATTAACGATGGCTCATATTGTTTTCTATCTCTCCTGCTTTGTTGAAGCAATGGTGCACAAGACAAATTTTGATGGCATAAGCATGGTTGGTTTAGTCTTGCTTATTTTTTCTATGCTGATGTTGATGTTGGTGATTCACTTGTTAGGAGATATTTGGACAGTAAAGCTTATGCTTGTCAATAATCACAAATATGTAGATCATCCTCTCTTTCGAATTGTGAAACATCCCAATTACTTTTTAAATATTCTTCCTGAGCTAGTTGGTTTAGCTTTGGTGAGTCATGCTTACGTAACTTTTATCTTTATTTTTCCTGTCTATGCGGTTATTCTTTATCAAAGAATAGCAGAAGAAGAGAAATTACTGCAAGAAGTTATCATTCCTAATGGAAGAATGAAAGGATAGCGAAAATAATATAGCAAATTTCACATACAATTCATATTAGCAGGATATACTGTAGTTAATTAAAATCATGGAGGATATAGATATGTTTAAATCAAATCATGAACGAAGAATGCGTTATTCCATTCGTAAATTTAGTGTAGGAGTAGCTAGTGTACTAGTAGCTAGCTTCTTTATGGGGAGTGTTGCTCATGCTGGTGAGATGAGCTCTAGTGCATCCACAAATAGTGCCAAGGTCACTGAGCAAACTTCATCTAAGAGTAAGGCAGGAGAAAACAAAGAAACTTCTTCTGAAAATAATAAAAAAACAGAACCAGCTAGAGAAACTTTGAAAGATGCAAAAGAAAAATTAATAAAAGAGCTAGCGGAAAGTGACCTTCCTACAGATAAAAAAGCAGTATATCAGCAGAAAATCGAACAGGCGAATGATACAGGAAGCTTGCTTTCGATAGATAATGATTTTCACCTAGACTTACTAGAACACCATGAAAAGCAGCATATGGAACAAGAAAGGAAGGAAAAAGAAAATCAATCGAAAGATGAAAACAAGGTAGTTCCTCCGACTAAGGAGAGCTCGGAACAGTCTCACGATACTTCTACAAAAGAGAACACAGGTGCGGTCGCTGAAATTCAAAAACGTTTAAAAGAAGAAATCAGAAAAGGTACCCTACCAACTGAGCGGAAAGATTCCTTGATAAAAGAGATTGAGGGGGAAGATGACCGCGATAACCTAGAAACTTTGGAGAATAGTTATAGAGAGCTGGAAGATACTTTCAAAAAAATCAATGAAGAACTCGACCATCAAAAGAAATTGATTAACGATATGGCAACTACAAAAGGTATCACCGAAGAAGATAAAAGTTCTTTAGTAGGCGAAATCAATAAAATCAAAGAGCGAGTTGTAAATGATTTTAAGAACGAGTCGGATAAATCACTCCAAACGATTAAACAAGAAGTTATTGCTGATCTAGGTAAGTTATTCAAATCTTACAAAGCCTACGTTGAAAAAGAAATTCAAAACTACGTCAATCAACAAGTGGACGAAAACATAAAGGAGAAAAAACTAAACAAAGAAGAAGCAAACGAGGATGCCACAATCAAACAGTTACGCGAGTCGGAAAAAAAGGCGCTTCAGCAACTCGATCAGGCCGCGAAAAATGAAGAGGTGCTGAAGGCTAAACACAGTCTTCTTGATGAGATTGCAAAACTCAAGTCATCTAATGGCAATAAAGAGACAACGAAACCGAGAGACAAACGAAGTGCTAAGGAGACTGATCAGCAAGATTTAGCTAAACAAATTTCAGAAGCTAATCTATCGCTTTCTAATCACATAAGTGAGCTGTTGGATAGAACTAAAAAAGATCTGAAATCTGAGGATGAGTCTAAATTTGATGAATTAATTAAAAATGCCTTAGGAATTGTAAATAAATATAGATCAGAGCTTTCTAAAGCTCAAACAAAAGAGGAACTAAATCGGATTCTAGAAACAGCGAAGTCAGAGCTAAATGCTACTGTGGAGGAATTCAAAAAAGGGTTAACGAAACCAACTGAGCCTCAAAGAAAGCCTGATATGGAAGGTCATATTCCTCCAACTAAAGATGGGAAATCTCAGACACCGACTGAAGAAACGAAAGAGATAGAATCTTTGAAGAATAAGGCTAAGGAAGAGCTAAAAAAACTAGAGCAAGCTTTGGCTGAAGTGAATAACTATCCAGAGTTACCAGAAAATAACAGTGATTATAAGGTGCAGAAAAAAGATATTTGGGATGATTCTAAAAAGATTGCTCCTGATAAAATAAAAGCATTTAGAGAACAGTTAGAAAAAGGTTCATACACTGCCAAAACTCTCCAAACGTTTATAGATGACTTTATCTATTATCAAATCCATGCACAAATCGAAAAGATGACAAGACAAGTCGCTTTGTATCGAGAAAAATACGCGAAAATTCCTAGTCTAGAAAAAGAATTTGAATCAGGCATTAAGCAAACGTGGAATAAGAATTATGCTACCTTAGAAGGGAAATATCTAGCGGATTACTTTAAGAATGAATTTCTTCCATCCTTTAATAAGATTCAGCAGATTGTGGAACTTCAGAAGGCTATCAGCCAGCTTGAAGAAGAAATGAAGACAGTCCCAGATGGAGCTAAGTTAACAGGAGAAGCTGGTTCTGCTTATGAAAAGGTCAGAAATCGCGCAAGCGAAATCATTAAACAAGGGAAAGAGCTTCTAGAACAAGTAAATATTACAGAAAAGCAGCTAGATACTCAGATAGGAGAGCTTCAGAAGAGCTTATCTGAATTGAAGGTAGCGAAGGCCAACTTAGTGCCAAAGAAAGAAGATAAGAAAGAAATTCCAAAACCAGATATGCAACCAAGTCCTCAACCAGAAGGCAAGAAACCACACACGCCGGCACAACCCGGTACTGAAAATCAGAAGCCATCTGCTCCAAAACCAGGTATGCAACCAAGTCCTCAACCAGAAGGCAAGAAACCACACACGCCGGCACAACCCGGTACTGAAAATCAGAAGCCAT
>CAKQDJ010000024.1:0-18145 GCA_934229205.1 uncultured Streptococcus sp. | reverse complement strand
CAGGAGTTTCTGAAGCTTTACTGATAAATGAGTCTGGAACTTTGTTTTCAGACTCATTTTTGGTTTACACTAGCTAGGAAATCTGCTATAATACTAGCTAGGAAAGAAAGTCTTATGGCGTTCTTCAAGCGAGCTTGGGATAGTGGGAGCCAAGTAGGGCAAAATAAGGAGCTGGCGCTTTCTGTCGTATTTTAAAAAACAATGAAGTAATAAATTAGGGTGGAACCGCGTTTCTGACGCCCCTAGGTCACAGACTTAGGAGTAAAGACACGGTTCTTTTTGTATCCAAAGTCACAAGAATTTATAAAAAGGAGTAAATAATGTCTAAAAAATTGACTTTCCAGGAAATCATCCTTACTTTGCAACAATTTTGGAATGACCAAGGTTGTATGCTTATGCAGGCTTATGATAATGAAAAAGGTGCGGGAACAATGAGTCCTTACACTTTCCTTCGCGCTATCGGACCTGAGCCATGGAATGCAGCTTATGTAGAGCCATCACGTCGTCCTGCTGACGGTCGTTATGGAGAAAATCCTAACCGTCTTTACCAACACCACCAATTCCAAGTGGTCATGAAGCCTTCTCCATCAAATATCCAAGAACTTTACCTTCAATCTTTGGAAAAATTGGGAATCAATCCTTTGGAACACGATATTCGTTTCGTTGAAGACAACTGGGAAAATCCTTCAACTGGTTCAGCTGGTCTTGGATGGGAAGTTTGGCTTGATGGGATGGAAATCACTCAGTTCACGTATTTCCAACAAGTTGGTGGATTGGCAACTGGCCCTGTGACTGCGGAAGTGACCTATGGTTTGGAACGCTTGGCTTCTTATATTCAGGAAGTTGATTCTGTCTATGATATCGAGTGGGCCGATGGTGTTAAATACGGAGAAATCTTCATCCAGCCTGAGTACGAACATTCAAAATATTCATTTGAAATTTCTGATCAAGAAATGTTGCTTGAAAACTTTGATAAGTTTGAAAAGGAAGCTGGTCGTGCCTTGGAAGAAGGCTTGGTTCACCCTGCCTATGACTATGTTCTCAAATGTTCACATACCTTTAACCTGCTGGACGCGCGTGGTGCCGTATCTGTAACCGAGCGTGCGGGCTATATCGCTCGTATCCGTAACTTGGCCCGTGTCGTAGCTAAAACCTTTGTTGCGGAACGCAAACGCCTAGGCTACCCACTTTTGGATGAGGCGACACGAGCTAAACTCTTAGCAGAAGACGCAGAATAAAGAGAGTGACAAATTACGAAAATGGGCGAACGGAGTGAGCCCTGATCCAGTTGCCGCAGTGATGAAGGTATCCTTAGTGAAGCTAAGGATACTAGGCAAAATTGGAGACTTTCGACTCCAATTTTAGCAATGAAACAACGAAGTTGGTTGCTTGCGTGCCAATCACATAAGGCAAACTGGAAAATAAAAAGATACCTTTCGGAGAAAAAACATGACAAAAAACTTATTAGTAGAACTCGGTCTTGAAGAGTTACCAGCCTACGTAGTAACTCCAAGTGAAAAACAACTAGGTGAAAAAATGGCAGCCTTCCTCAAGGAAAACCGCCTGTCTTTTGAAGCCATTCAAACCTTCTCAACACCACGCCGTTTGGCTGTTCGTGTGACTGGTCTTGCAGACAAACAGTCTGATTTGACAGAAGATTTCAAGGGACCAGCAAAGAAAATTGCCTTGGATGGTGATGGAAACTTCACCAAAGCAGCTCAAGGATTTGTCCGTGGGAAAGGCTTGACAGTTGAAGATATTGAATTCCGTGAAATCAAGGGTGAAGAATACGTCTATGTTACCAAGGAAGAAGTGGGCCAACCAGTTGAAGCCATTGTTCCTGGTGTTGTAGATGTCTTGAAGTCCTTGACTTTCCCTGTCAGCATGCACTGGGCTAACAACACTTTTGAATACATCCGCCCTGTTCACACTTTAACTGTTCTTTTAGATGAAGAAGAGTTTGATTTGGATTTCCTTGATATCAAGGGAGGTCGTGTGAGCCGTGGTCATCGTTTCTTGGGACAAGAAACTAAGATTCAGTCAGCTTTGAGCTACGAAGAAGACCTTCGTGCACAGTTTGTAATCGCGGATCCTCGTGAACGTGAGCAAATGATTGTTGACCAAATCAAGGCAATCGAAGTTAAACATGGTGTACGCATCGAGATTGATGCTGACTTGCTGAACGAAGTCTTGAACTTGGTTGAATACCCAACTGCCTTCATGGGAAGTTTTGATGCCAAATACCTTGAAGTTCCAGAAGAAGTCTTGGTGACTTCGATGAAGGAACACCAACGTTACTTTGTTGTTCGTGATCAAGACGGTAAACTCTTGCCAAACTTCATTTCTGTTCGTAATGGAAATGCAGAGCATTTGGAAAATGTTATCAAGGGAAATGAAAAAGTCTTGGTAGCCCGCTTGGAAGATGGTGAATTCTTCTGGCGTGAAGACCAAAAATTGGTTATTTCTGACCTTGTTGAAAAATTGAACCATGTGACCTTCCACGAAAAGATTGGCTCTCTTCGTGAACACATGATTCGTACAGGTCAGATTGCCGTCCTTTTGGCGGAAAAAGCTGGTTTATCAGTGGATGAAACGATTGATCTTGCCCGCGCAGCATCCATTTATAAGTTTGACTTGTTGACAGGGATGGTTGGTGAGTTTGATGAACTCCAAGGAATTATGGGTGAGAAATATGCCCTTCTTGCTGGGGAAACTCCAGCAGTTGCGGCTTCCATTCGTGAACACTACATGCCTACATCAGCGGACGGAGCTCTCCCAGAGAGCAAGATCGGAGCCATTCTAGCCATTGCAGACAAATTGGATACGATTTTGAGTTTCTTCTCAGTGGGCTTGATTCCATCAGGTTCTAATGACCCTTATGCCCTTCGTCGTGCAACGCAAGGTGTAGTTCGTATTTTGGATGCTTTTGGTTGGCACATTGCTATGGATGAGTTGATTGATAGCCTTTACACTTTGAAATTTGACAGCTTGACTTATGGAAATAAAGCAGAGGTCATGGACTTTATCAAGGCTCGTGTTGATAAGATGATGGGTTCTATTCCGAAAGACATTAAGGAAGCGGTTCTTGCAAGCTCGAACTTTGTCGTGGCGGATATGTTGGAAGCAGTAAGTGCTCTTGTAGAAGCAAGCAAAGAAGAAAACTTCAAATCATCTGTCGAATCTCTCTCACGTGCTTTCAACTTGGCTGAGAAAGCTGAAGGATCTGAAACAGTTGATTTTGCTCTTTTTGAAAATGAAGAAGAGAAAGCCTTGGCGGAAGCAGTAGAGTCACTCGTTTTATCAGGGACTGCAAGTCAGCAATTAGAACAACTCTTTGCGCTTAGCCCAATTATTGATGCTTTCTTTGAGAATACTATGGTAATGACCGATGATCAAGATATTCGTCAAAATCGATTGGCCATCTTGTCGCAATTAACCAGGAAAGCAGCTAAGCTTGCACGCTTTAACCAAATCAATACCAAGTAGACTCTCTATTAAACAAACTGTATCTTTTTACAAAGGAGATAAACATGGATTCAAAAAAAATCGCTCGTATCAACGAGCTCGCTAAAAAGAAAAAAACAGAAGGCTTAACTTCTGCTGAAAAAGTGGAACAAGCTAAACTTCGTGAGGAATACATTGAAGGCTATCGTCGTGCTGTTCGTCACCATATTGAAGGAATTAAAATTGTGGACGAGGAAGGAAATGACGTAACGCCAGAAAAACTACGTCAGGTACAACGTGAAAAAGGTTTACACGGCCGTAGTTTAGATGATCCTAACTCATAAAACGAAAGGGGTTTGTAGATGATTTACAATCCACTTTTCTGTTGCAATAAAAAAAGGAGCCATTTGGCTCCTTTTGTGTTTCTTAGTTACTTGCGCCAGAAGTAGCGTCTGCGCCACCACCGTGGCCTCCAGCGTCACCTGAATCAGAAGCGCCAGAAGTAGCATCAGCGTCTCCATGACCTCCAGCGGCAGGAGCAAATGGTCCGCTACCACCTACCAAACGTTGACCAGTCTCTTTTAGGTACCAGTCAAGCCATGGTTGGAAGTTAAAGACAATTTCATTGATACCAGCGTATGATCCGTCAGGATAGTACATCGCTTGGTAGTTGTGGGTGTTGATGACACCTGCAGGAGAACCTGGAACGATCGTACGAACATATTCTTGGTTTCCGTTACGAAGTGTTCCGATAACCCACTCTACATTCTTCATACGTGCTGGTGGAAGAGATCCATGAACAGTCGACATACGGTTACCTGATTGAGGTGGTACACGTTTGGCAAACATGGTGTCTGGATCTTGGTGAGCGTTATTGTAGTAGAGGAATTGGTTGTTATCGTCAGCGTATGTCAATTCAAATGGCATAGCTTTCAAGAACATATCAATTTGGTTAACTGTCAGGATACCGTGGTCCAGTTTGACATAGGTATCACCAGAAACAGCTCCAGTGATTGCAGCAACTTTTTCTACCCATTCTGGATCGTCAGGATCAACTTCTGTGATGGTTGTAGCGATTGGTTTTCCACAATCCAAGTCTTCTGGTTCGATTGGTTTTGGTTTTTTCAATTTCGAAACGACTCCTACGTATTTTACAAAGTTATCTAAGCAAGTTTCAAGGAATTTAACAGTGCCTTCGTTGGTGATATTTCCGTCGTTATCAAAAGCTTCCTTAGCTTTACCAAGAAGGAATTCGTTACCTGGAAGCGTGTAGGCATTGACACCTGGAGCATCAAGGATTTTACGGAGGTGAACTTGGGCACGTGATGTTCCTTGGTCGTAGTATGATGCACCTACAATCATAACAGGCTTGTTTTCAAATGGATGAACTTCGTATGAAAGCCATTCAAGTACAGATTTGAGTGAAGCTGAGATAGTGTGGTTGTGCTCAGGAGTGGCGATAATGACACCATCAGCTCGTGTAATTTTGTTATACAAGAAGCGCAATTGGAAACTTTCGTCCCATTTTTCGTCTTGGTTAAACATTGGAACTTCGTCGATTTCAAGAACTTCTAATTCAAATTTGAATTTGAAATTGCGACGGATAAATTCCAAGAGTTTGCGGTTATATGATTGATCGTAGTTTGATCCAACAAGTCCAACAAATTTCATTATTTCGGTCTCCTATCTTACAAATTTTCCCAGTCGAATTCTTCAGCATCTTTGCGAAGCAATTCTTGTGCATTGCGCAATTTCTCAGTAATCTTCACAAAGATACGGAAGTCATCAAAGATGGCATCCAATTTCTTGATGACGTCAAGATCAACCAAGTCACCACTTGGGTTAAATGCTTGAAGAGAGTGAGAAAGCAAGAATTCATCTGGTAGAACATTTGCCTTAATTTCAGGAGCGTTCAAGATTTGACGAAGCTGCAATTGGGCACGAGATGAACCAAGTGTACCATAGGAAGCACCAGTGATCATGATTGGTTTGTTCAAAAGTGGGTAGATACCGTAAGATAGCCAAGCAAGAGCGCTCATCAAAACTGCAGGGATAGAGTGGTCGTACTCAGGAGTACCGACAATCACACCGTCAGATGCTTCAATTTTAGCAGCAATTTCAAGAATTTCATCTGGAAGTTGCTTATCTGCTGGCTTGTTGAAAACAGGGATATCCTTGATTTCAACGAGTTCAATTTCAGCTTTATCAGCAAAGTGTTTTTGCATGTATTGGAGCAGTTGGCGGTTTGTAGAACGTTTAGAGTTCGTTCCAACAATGGCAATAAGTTTTAGCATGAGATTTCCTTTCTCTTTTTACATAATACAATTTTGAAGGCCTGAAGAACATGCAAGGCGTCCCTCTTTGTCGATGAGGATGGCTTCAATCCCATCTATACTTTCGACTTGCCAGAGGATAGAAGCGCTTCGTTCTCCGAAAAGGCGGGTTGTCCAAATCTCACCATCAATGGATTTACTAGAGACAATCGTTAGGCTAGCAAGATTGGTTTCGACAGGAAATCCTGTCTCACTATCAAAGATATGGTGATAGTCTTTTCCATCTACTGTCAGGTGACGTTCATAGATACCTGAAGTAACAACGGATTTGTTAGAAGCAGGAATGGTTAGGAGATGATTGCCACGAGGATTTCGCGGATCTTGAATACCGATTTGCCAGGCTTTCCCTTCTTTGGCTTGGTTATTCCCGATGGTGAGGATATTTCCTCCGAGATTGATCAAGGCAGAGGTGACACCGTGTGTTTTCAAATACTGGGCAACCTTATCTGCACTATAGCCCTTGGCTAAACAACCTAAATCAAGCTTCATTCCTTTCTTCTCTAAAAAAATAGTAGAGTTAGTCGGATCCAACTTAATAAAATGCGGGTTAACTAGAGGCAAGACAGCTTCGATTTCGTTTAACTCTGGAAGTCGTGCATCTGCAAAGCCGATTCGCCAGGTTTGAATCAAGGGACCGATACTGATATTTAGATGGCTAGAGGGAGCTAGGCTGTGCTCTAGTCCAAGAGCAATCAGTTCAAACAGGTCAGGATGAACCTTAACAGGTGTGATTCCAGCCTGGTAGTTGATTTCCATCAGTTCGGATTCTTGACTATTGGCGTTGAAGCGGTATTCGAGCTCTTTGAGCAAGTCAAAAGCGCCCTGAAGCAGGATTTCTGCCCGCTCATCTACTAATGAAATCGTGATAGTTGTTCCCATTAGCCGTTCAGAACGTGAATGAAGAGGCAAGCTACCAGCTCCTTTCTTTTCATAGGAAATCATTCAATATAAGTTGGTTAAAGAAAAATTAAACCCCTTACATTTTATTTCCATATAACTAGCATACCATAAAGTCAGCGTTTTCACAAATGGATTTTGACAAAAAGTCAAGAAATATGCTCAAAATTAGCATGAAAACGATAGAAAAATAAGGTTTGTTAATATTAAGTGTATTTTTTTCTGAAAAAAAGAGAATTCTGAGCAAATATCTTGTAAACGCTAACAGTAAATGATATACTAGAAAAGTAAATCAAAAATTAAAGGTAGGAATTTTGCTATGAGTAAAATCGTTGTAGTTGGTGCTAACCACGCTGGTACAGCTTGTATTAATACGATGTTGGATAACTTTGGTCATGAGAACGAAATCGTAGTATTTGACCAAAACTCAAATATTTCATTCCTTGGTTGTGGAATGGCGCTTTGGATCGGGGAACAAATTGATGGCCCAGAAGGTCTCTTCTACTCTGATAAAGAAAAATTGGAAGCAAAAGGTGCTAAAATTTACATGAACTCACCAGTTCTTTCAATTGACTACGATAACAAAGTTGTGACTGCTGAAGTTGAAGGTAAAGAACACAAAGAGTCTTATGATAAATTAATCTTTGCAACTGGTTCAACTCCAATCTTGCCTCCAATCGAAGGTGTTGAAATCGTTAAGGGTAACCGCGAATTCAAAGCAACACTTGAAAATGTACAATTTGTTAAGTTGTACCAAAATGCAGAAGAAGTCATCGAAAAACTTGCTGACAAGAGCAAACACCTTGAGCGCATTGCCGTTGTTGGTGGTGGTTACATCGGTGTTGAGCTGGCTGAAGCTTTCGAACGTCTTGGAAAAGAAGTGGTGCTTGTTGATATCGTAGACACTGTTTTGAACGGCTACTATGACAAAGACTTTACCCAAATGATGGCGAAAAACTTGGAAGACCATAACATCCGCTTGGCACTTGGTCAAACAGTTAAAGCCATCCAAGGTGATGGTAAAGTTGAACGCTTGGTAACAGACAAAGAAACATTTGATGTGGATATGGTGGTTCTTGCTGTTGGTTTCCGTCCAAACACAGCTCTTGCTGATGGTAAGATTGAACTCTTCCGCAACGGTGCCTTCCTTGTAGACAAGAAACAAGAAACATCTATCCCAGGTGTATACGCTGTTGGTGACTGTGCGACTGTTTATGACAATGCTCGTAAAGATACAAGCTACATCGCTCTTGCATCTAACGCTGTACGTACTGGTATCGTTGGTGCTTATAACGCTTGTGGACATGAATTGGAAGGAATCGGTGTGCAAGGATCAAACGGTATTTCAATCTATGGTCTTCACATGGTTTCAACTGGTCTGACCCTTGAAAAAGCAAAAGCAGCAGGTTACAATGCAACTGAAACTGGCTTTAACGATCTTCAAAAACCAGAATTTATGAAACATGACAACCACGAAGTTGCCATCAAGATTGTCTTTGACAAAGACAGTCGCGAAATCCTTGGTGCGCAAATGGTATCTCATGACGCAGCTATCAGCATGGGAATCCACATGTTCTCACTTGCTATCCAAGAGCATGTGACAATTGATAAGTTGGCCTTGACAGACCTATTCTTCTTGCCACACTTCAACAAACCATACAACTACATCACAATGGCTGCACTTACAGCTGAAAAATAAAAATTGATGAACTATCTGGCCTTAAGTTAAGGTCAGATAGTTTTTTTAATCCATCTGTACCCAGACAATTATTATTTTTCTATCTTGTACTTCATTCTAATCTGGCTTAAAATGAAATGGTAGCTACCAATACAAATGATGAGGATTAAGAAATGACAGAAAATCGTTATGAACTAAATAAAAACTTGGCACAGATGCTCAAAGGTGGGGTTATCATGGACGTTCAGAACCCTGAACAGGCTCGTATCGCAGAGGCTGCTGGTGCGGCAGCTGTGATGGCCTTGGAACGGATTCCAGCTGATATTCGTGCAGCTGGTGGGGTTTCCCGTATGAGCGATCCAAAGATGATTAAGGAAATCCAAGAAGCGGTCAGTATTCCAGTGATGGCCAAGGTCAGAATCGGGCATTTTGTTGAAGCTCAGATTTTAGAGGCTATTGAGATTGACTATATCGATGAGAGTGAAGTACTTTCTCCAGCTGACGACCGTTTCCATGTAGACAAAAAAGAATTTCAAGTACCTTTTGTCTGTGGGGCTAAGGACTTGGGGGAAGCCCTGCGTCGTATCGCCGAAGGAGCTTCTATGATTCGGACAAAAGGAGAACCGGGTACAGGAGACATTGTTCAAGCCGTTCGTCATATGCGTATGATGAATCAGGAAATTCGCCGTATTCAAAATCTACGCGAAGATGAACTCTATGTCGCAGCAAAAGAACTCCAAGTTCCTATAGAATTAGTCCAATACGTTCATGAATATGGAAAATTGCCAGTTGTCAACTTTGCAGCTGGAGGCGTTGCAACACCAGCAGATGCTGCGCTGATGATGCAACTTGGGGCAGAAGGCGTTTTTGTTGGGTCAGGTATTTTCAAGTCAGGCGACCCTGTTAAACGGGCGAGTGCTATTGTCAAAGCCGTAACCAACTACCAAAATCCTCAAATTCTGGCTCAAATCTCTGAAGACTTAGGGGAAGCCATGGTTGGTATCAATGAGAATGAAATCCAAATTCTCATGGCTGAGCGAGGAAATAGATGAAAATCGGAATATTAGCCTTGCAAGGTGCCTTTGCAGTACATGCAAGAGTGCTAGATAAACTAGGAGTCGCTAGTGTCCAAATCAGAAATTTAGATGATTTTCAACAACATCAGAGTGACTTGGCGGGTTTGATATTACCTGGCGGTGAGTCTACAACTATGGGCAAGCTCTTGCGCGACCAGCAGATGCTGCTTCCCATCCGAGAAGCCATACTTTCTGGCCTTCCCGTTTTTGGGACTTGTGCGGGCTTGATTTTGCTGGCTAAGGAAATCACTTCTCAGGAAGAAAGTCACCTAGCGACTATGGATATAGTAGTAGAGCGCAATGCTTATGGGCGCCAACTAGGAAGCTTCTATACAGAGGCAGAATGTAAGGGAGTCGGTCAGATTCCCATGACCTTTATTCGCGGTCCGATTATCAGCAGTGTTGGAGAGGGTGTGGAAATCCTAGCAACAGTTGATGATCAAATCGTTGCAGCTCAAGAAAAAAATATGCTGGTAACCTCTTTTCATCCAGAATTGACAGATGATGCTCGCTTGCACCAGTACTTTATCAATATGTGTAAAGAAAAAAGTTGAGAAAAGATTCTCAACTTTTTTACATGTAATAAACAATCGCGATATATTGAAGTGCAGATGCCACTAGGATAAAGAGATGCCAAATCATGTGGAAATAAGGTTTTTTCTTAGCGTAAAATCCAGCTCCAACTGTATAACAGAGTCCGCCAGTTACCATGAGACTCCAGAAAATTGGAGTTGTTTGACTGATAATGGCAGGAATGATAGCTAGAACCAACCAGCCCATAATCAGGTAAAGGGCAAGGCTGAATTTCTCATTAACCTTTTTAGCAAAGATTTTATAGAGGATGCCAAAGATGGTTGTTCCCCACTGAATGGCAATGATCAGATAGCCAAACCAGTTATTCATCAAGGTCAAGACGACAGGCGTATAAGAGCCTGCGATAGCCACATAAATCATAGAATGGTCAATGATTCGCAAGACGTATTTGTGAGTCGAACCATAGGCCATAGAGTGGTAAATGGTTGACGAGAGGAACATGAGAAATAGACTGATAACAAAGATAGAAACGCCAAAAGACGATAAAAATCCATGTGCTTCATAACTATAGGTGGATGAAATAGGGAGTAGGATGAGCATGATAACGGCACCTACAGCATGGGTCACGCTATTAGCAATTTCCTCTCCAAAACTGAGTTTTTTACTGAGTTTTAAGCTGGTATTCATTGGGTTTCCTCCTCTTCTTTGCTAAGGATTAAGTCTAGAGTTTGATGATACAGTTTAACCGTTTGACAGCTGGTTTGGATAATAGGATTTTCTGGATCAATCCCATGGTTCATATAGTCCACAAAAGCATCGTAGAGCTGGTCTGAACTTGCTTGAGTTTGTAGAGTATTAAGTGTCTGGGCGATTTCTTGAATCGAAAAGACAGACTTGAGAGTGGTGATAGCAATCAAACGGGCAATCTGTTTGCGTTGGTATTTTTTCTTGTCTGGCTTTGTCAGATAACCATGTTTGACATAGTTATTGACCATGGATGCTGTTAGCCCCTTGTCTTTATCTGGAGAGATAGGGGCGCAGACTTGATTGACATAAAGTAAAACCTGATCCAGATAGAGGTCAATGTTTGGAATATCTTCCCATTTTGGGTAGGAAAAGATAGAATTCATTTCCAACTCCTTTTTATCTAGTTTTAATAACTAGATTATAAAATAATAAAAAACAAAAGTCAAGTTTCAACTGCTTGTAGAAAGCTTTAAATTATGCTATGATGAGAGAAACTAGTTAGAAATGAGGGGAAGAGATGGAGATTCGTTTAGCTTTTCCAAACGAAGTAGATGCGATTATGCAGGTGATGGAGGATGCCAAAAAGTGTTTAGCCAAGTCTAGTAGTGGCCAGTGGCAAAATGGCTATCCAAATGCCGACATCATTATTGATGATATTATCTCAGGCCAAGCCTATGTGGCCTTGGAAGAGGGAGAACTGCTAGCCTATGCTGCTGTGACTAAGAGCCCAGAGGAAGCCTATGAAGCCATTTATGAAGGAAGTTGGCAGGGGGAAGAATCAGAATATCTGGTCTTTCACCGTATCGCTGTGGCAGCAGATGTACAAGGACAAGGTGTTGCTCAGACTTTCCTAGAAGGCTTGATTGAAGGATTTGATTATCTAGATTTTCGTTCAGATACGCATGCACAAAACAAGGCCATGCTGCATATCTTTGAAAAGCTAGGTTTCCAACAGGTCGGTAAGGTTCCAGTTGATGGGGAACGCTTGGCCTATCAGAAATTAAAAAAATGAAGCAGAAAAAGTACGTAAAAATGCTCTACTCGTCGCCGATTGGAACCTTATTCTTAGTTGCTGACGAGCAATATTTGTATGGAATTTGGGTGCAGGACCAGAAGCATTTTGAGAGGGGATTAGGGGATGAAACGATAGAAGAAGTTGTTAGCCACCCCGTATTAGAGCAAGTTATTTTCTATTTAGATACCTATTTCGAAGGCAGTGTTCAGGATCTATCTGACTTACCCTTGGCTCCCATTGGAACAGATTTTGAAAAGCGAGTCTGGGCTTACTTACAGGACATTCCTTATGGTCAAACAGTGACTTACGGTCAAATAGCTCAAGACATGCAAGTGGCTTCTGCCCAAGCGATTGGCGGAGCAGTGGGACGTAATCCTTGGTCCATCCTCGTACCCTGTCACCGTGTGCTGGGATCAGGCAATCGTCTGACAGGCTATGCATCGGGAGTCGAAAAGAAAGCCTGGCTCTTGCAACATGAAGGTGCAGCATTTCAAGAAAATAAAAAATAGAAAGAAAAGAAGATGTTAGAATTTATCGAATACCCAAAATGTTCAACTTGTAAGAAAGCAAAAAATGAACTAGACCAACTCGGACTTGACTATCAAGATATCCATATTGTAGAAGAAACACCAAGTGAAGAAGTGATTTTGAACTGGTTAGAAACTTCCGGTTTTGAAGTGAAACAATTTTTCAATACTAGCGGAATCAAATACCGAGAACTAGGCCTAAAAGATAAGGTAGGAAGTTTGTCAAAACAAGAAGCAGCCAAGCTTCTAGCCAGTGATGGTATGTTATTGAAACGTCCAATTTTGGTGGAGAATGGTGCTGTTAAACAAATCGGCTATAGAAAAACCTATGAGAATTTAGATTTGAGATAGTTTTTATTTATCTCCTTGATAGGTAAAATATATAGCCTCCCTGTTTTAAAGTGTGATAAACTAGAATATAGACAAAGTCTGAGCAGCCCGTAGCAAATAATTTGCTTGCGAGCAGAAGTATGATAGAATGAATCATTATCAGGAGAGGATGTTTTTATGACTGTTACAACATTTTTAGCATCAGATTGGTACCAAAGTTTGATGCAACTCATTCCGGATGGTAAGCTCTTTAGTTTGCGTTCGGTCTTTGATGGAATTCCAAGGATTGTCCAACAACTGCCTACAACCTTGATGTTGACGCTTGGAGGTGCACTCTTTGGTTTGCTACTTGCTTTGATTTTTGCCATTGTTAAGATCAATCGTGTTAAGATTTTATATCCCTTGCAGGCCTTTTTCGTCAGCTTCTTAAAAGGCACCCCAATCCTAGTCCAACTTATGTTGACCTACTACGGAATTCCTTTGGCACTGAAAGCTATTAACCAGCAATGGGGCACTGGTTTCAATATCAATGCGATTCCAGCAGCGCTTTTTGCGATTGTGGCCTTTGCTTTTAATGAGGCGGCTTATGCAAGTGAAACGATTCGTGCAGCCATCCTTTCTGTTAATCCAGGCGAAATTGAGGCGGCGCGTAGTTTGGGTATGACTCGTGCGCAAGTTTACCGTCGTGTAATTATTCCAAATGCGGCGGTGGTAGCGACGCCGACTTTGATTAACTCCCTTATCGGTTTGACCAAGGGAACTTCTCTAGCCTTTAGTGCAGGTGTTGTGGAGGTCTTCGCCCAAGCTCAGATTTTGGGTGGAGCCGATTATCGCTATTTTGAACGTTTCATCTCCGTAGCTCTTGTTTATTGGGTAGTCAATATCGGAATTGAGAGCCTCGGTCGTTTCATCGAGAGAAAAATGGCTATCTCAGCGCCGGATGCAGTATCTACAGATGTGAAAGGAGACCTTCGTTAATGATTAAGATTTCGAATTTAAGCAAATCCTTTTCAGGACAGACTGTCTTGGATCATCTGGACTTGGATATCCAAAAGGGAGAAGTAGTAGCCTTGATTGGTTCATCTGGAGCAGGGAAATCAACCTTTCTTCGTAGTTTGAACTACCTTGAAACTCCAGATAGTGGAACGATTCAGATTGACAATTTTAAAGTTGATTTTTCTCAGATTAGCCAAGAAGAGATCCTAACCCTTCGTCGCAAGTTATCTATGGTTTTCCAACAGTTTAATTTGTTTGAACGCCGAACTGCTCTTGACAATGTCAAGGAAGGTTTGGTTGTCGTTAAGAAATTATCGGACGAGGAAGCAACAAAAATCGCTAAGGAAGAGTTGGCCAAGGTTGGGCTTTCTGACCGTGAAAACCATTATCCTCGCCATTTATCAGGTGGACAAAAGCAACGGGTTGCCCTCGCGCGTGCGCTTGCTATGAAACCAGATGTCTTGCTCTTGGATGAGCCCACTTCAGCCCTTGACCCAGAGTTGGTCGGTGAAGTAGAAAAGTCTATTGCAGACGCTGCCAAGTCAGGTCAGACCATGATTTTGGTCAGTCACGATATGTCTTTTGTAACCCAAGTGGCAGATAAGGTTTTATTCCTAGATAAAGGGAAAATCATCGAATCTGGCACACCGGATGAAATCATCAATCATCCGAAAGAAGAACGAACAAAAGAATTCTTCGCTAGTTACAAACGGACTTATATTTGATATAATAGAAAAAGGGAAACTCAGTTAGTTGGACTAGCTGAGTTTACTCTTTAAAAAAGATAGAAACGAGAGAGATCATGCTGCTGCAACTGTTTTCTTTATATTTCGAGAGTTTGATCTTAACGACCATCCTGGTTGTAATTTTTTTGGGGATTTGGATTGGATTGAGAGCCATGTCTGGTGTGGACAAGACAGCCAAGGCTCGTCAAGCTCATCTCTATGATATGATTATGATTGGAGTTTTGGTCGTTCCGGTGTTATCCTTTGCCGTCATGAGTTTGCTCTTGGTTTTCAAGGCATAATCCTTGCGTGACGAGCAAGAATGAGTTAGAATAAATATAGTTACAACAAGAAAGAAGGAATCAAAATGTACGATACGATTATTATCGGTGCTGGACCTGCGGGAATGACGGCTGCCTTATATGCTGCTCGTAGCAATCTGAAAGTGGCTTTGATTGAAGGTGGTCTGCCAGGAGGGCAAATGAATAACACATCTGATATTGAAAACTATCCAGGTTATGCCAATATCAGTGGACCTGAATTGGCTGAAAAGATGTTTGAACCACTTGAAAACCTTGGAGTGGAGCATCTTTATGGCTATGTTGAAAATATTGAAGACAAGGGTGACTTTAAGAAGGTAATCACTGATGATCAAGTTTACGAAACCCGTACTGTCATCGTGGCAACTGGGTCAAAACACCGTCTTTTGGGAGTTCCCGGAGAAGAGGAACTGAACAGTCGAGGAGTTTCTTACTGTGCAGTCTGTGACGGAGCTTTCTTCCGTGATCAAGATTTGCTCGTAGTCGGTGGTGGAGATTCAGCAGTAGAAGAAGCCCTCTTCTTGACTCGCTTTGCTAAGACTGTTACCATTGTTCACCGTCGAGATGAACTTCGTGCCCAAAAGGTTTTGCAAGACCGTGCTTTTGCAAATGAGAAAGTCAACTTTATCTGGGACTCTGTAGTTAAGGAAATTAAAGGTGAAAACCGAGTAGAATCTGTCGTGTTTGAGAATGTGAAAACGGGTCAAGTGACAGAACAATCCTTCGGAGGTGTCTTTATCTATGTTGGTTTGGACCCTGTTAGCGATTTTGTTAAAGAATTGAATATCCAAGACCAGGCAGGCTGGATCGTAACAGACAACCACATGAAAACTAGCGTTGACGGTATCTTTGCGGTTGGGGATGTTCGCCAAAAAGACCTTCGCCAAGTAACAACAGCAGTTGGAGATGGAGCTATCGCTGGTCAAGAAGCCTATAAATTTATCACAGAACATAGTTAAGCAAAAAAGTTTCCAATCAAGTGATTGGAAACTTTTTTATAGTCTGTTTCGGAAAACTTCGTACATGAGAATGGCTGCGGCAACACTAGCATTGAGGCTTTGAACATGTCCATTCATAGGAATGGTAATCATTTCATCGACCTGTTTTTTGATGTTGCTAGAGATGCCTTTTCCTTCATTTCCGATGATGAGGGCGATTTTCCCTTTTGTATTCCACTTGTGGCAAGGAGTACCGTTCATATCCGTTCCAAAGGTCCAGAAACCTTCGTCCTTGAGTTTATCTAGGGTTTGACTGAGGTTGGTCACTCGAGCAATCGGTACATGTTCAATGGCACCTGTGGCCGTTTTGGCAACGACAGGAGTCACTCCGACAGCACGGTGCTTGGGAATGATGACACCTGAAACATTGGTCGCATCAGCAGTTCTCAAGATAGAACCTAAGTTGTGAGGGTCAGTTAATCCGTCCAAAATCAATAACAAAGGATTTTCTTCTTGACGCGTTTTGGCAAGAATGTGATCTAGCTCGCTATAGGCAAATTCAGAAACTCGAAGGACAAATCCTTGATGGACAGCGCCTTCGGTCATTTCAGAGAGGGATTTTTTTGAGGTCCAAGAGATGGAGACCTTTTTCTCAGCAGCTAGTTCCTTGACTTTCTCAACATTCTTACCCCTTAGATCTTCTTGGAGGTAAAGTTTGTTTCCTGTGTTTGCAAGGAGAGATTCAGTAACGGCATGGAAGCCATAGACAATATCATTTGTTTTCATGCCTCTATTATAACACAAATATAACACAAAACCCCGTCTTGCAACGGGATTTTCTTTATTCCAGAATTAGCAAACCATCTTTAACTGCAAATGGGTCTTTCTCATTGATACGATCGTAAAACATGATTCCGTTTAGATGATCAATTTCATGTTGGACAACGATAGAGTTGTATCCTTTGAGCTTGATACGGTGTTTTTCGCCATCTTTGTCAAAGTAATCAACAGTGACGCGGGCATGGCGGACAACATAGCCTGGAACCACACGATCGACAGATAGGCACCCTTCTCCTTCACCGAGGGCGGCGTCCTGAACAGAGTGAGAGACGATTTTTGGATTGTACATAATAGCTTGCAGATCGTAGGTTTCCTGTGGAGTCTCACCTTCTTCCACAATATTTGGCACTAAAACAGCGATAATGCGTTTTGAGATATCTAACTGAGGAGCGGCCAATCCAACCCCACCGCGGAGCCCCATCTTTTCAGCCATAACAGGATCCTGAGAATTTTTGAGGAATTGCATCATCTTTTCTCCAAGGATGATTTCCTGGTCAGACAGTGGGAAAGTGACCTCCTCAGCAACTGCGCGAAGAGTCGGATTCCCCTCGCGGATAATATCGTTCATATCAATTAAGTGAGCAGCTTTTGTAATACGTTCTATAGCAGACATTTTCTCTCCTTTCATTACCTCTACATGATAACACAAAATAGACGAGAAAGAAAGTCACAGAAGTTCCTAAAAAATAATATAATAAACGGTATTCCCCTTTTATCTGTGATATAATAAAAGAAAAGGCTTGCAGTAAAAGCAAGGGGGGAATAAAGATGGAAAAGCGACAAGATAGACGGTCTCATGGTCCTATTTTTGGATTGTTGAAGAGTGGTATTGGTTTCTTTCGGAATTATAAATCTTGGACAAATGCCCAATTTATTACGGTGTTACTACTTGCAGTTACCTTGTCTATGGGATTGAACTTGTTGGCCCAAGCAGTACAAGGGAACAAGGGAACAAGTCCGAATGGTCAAACTCTTGATTCTGCTCAGACGTCTGGTCAATCCAAGGAAAATCAGTCTGATGAAACGACAGCCCGTATCATGGCAAATGGTGACCTCCTCTACCATATTCCTATCTACCGAACGGCTCTGAAAGAAGACGGTAGCTACGATTTCCACGAAAATTTTGAATATGTAAAACCATGGCTCAAGCAAGCGGACTTAGTGCTTGGTGACTTTGAAGGAACGGTGAACAAGGATCACTATTTGGCAGGTTATCCTCTCTTTAATGCACCTGGAGAAGTCATGGATGCGATCAAAGATGCAGGCTATCAAGTTCTAGACTTGGCTCACAATCACATCTTGGATTCTCAGATAGAGGGAGTGGTTTCGACAGCAGAAGCTATTGAAAAGGCAGGAATGACACCCATAGGAGTCTATACACATGAATCCCGTGACCAAGCTCCACTAGTTATCAAGGAAGTCAATGGTATCAAGGTAGCTCTCCTAGCCTATTCTTACGGTTTTAATGGCATTGAGCAGTATATCTCACAAGAGGACTATAATTGCTATCTTTCTGACCTGAATGAAGATAAGATGAAGGCGGAAATCGAACGAGCTGAGCAAGAGGCGGATATTACTGTCATCATGCCTCAGATGGGAATTGAGTACCAGCTAGAACCGACGGAAGAACAGAAAACACTGTACCACAAGATGATTGACTGGGGAGCTGATATTATCTTTGGAGGGCATCCTCACGTCGTTGAACCTGCTGAAACAGTTGAAAAAGATGGTGACAAAAAACTGAT
>CAKQDJ010000023.1:0-18393 GCA_934229205.1 uncultured Streptococcus sp. | reverse complement strand
GTCTTGGTTGCTTCAAAGTCAACTGTCACACGTTTGTTAGAGATATTGAGGGGAACACCCTTTCCATCTTTCATCTCAACTGTAAATTCTTGACTATTTACCTGATAGCCTGGTTTAGGAGTTTTTTCTTTAACGATATACTCACCATCATTGAGATGATCTGAAACGGCAATCCCGTCCGCATCCGTTGTTACTTCCTGAACTTTAACCCTGTCACTTTTTCGTAGGATTTCAAAGACAACGCCTGCCAACTTAACATCTGCATCAGCTTCGTCGAATTTAGTGATTTTGATCTTTCCAGCAATATCAGCTGTGACTGATGCACCTACGGACTTAACAGTTTTAATAGTTATATCGTGCGAGGTTTGTGTATTGATTGTGTTTTCCCGTTTTTTCCAAATTAATTGAGGTTCGTTATCTCGCAAGTACTGAATGGAGTTTTTTACCTCTGATTCATCTGCTGGCGAGGTCGTGAGATATCTTAGGTAAAAACTCTTTGTCCCCATATTTGTCGGCATAAGCAATTCAAATCCACGTTTACCATTGACAAAAGTCAGCAAGGCCGTGTTGTCTGAATCCTTTTTATACTCCTCAGGATCCGTTGTCACTTTATACACTTTGATTATATGTTTGAGACCAGCATAGTTGGTATCTGTCGTCTCGTACACTACTTCAGATAGTTCAAAGCTTTTCTCAATATAAGACGCAAAGGCTCCTAAGCCGATATTATCTGTAATCTTAATAGTGTGGTTCCCCATATCTGTCTTAGAACGGTTAATCCGCACATTCCATATAATTTTAGGCGATTTCGGATCATTCTGAGGTTGTTTATAAATCAATTCGCCTGTATGGGGGTGCTTAGGATACACTTTCACCTCAAATTCGATTTCTTGCGTCGTGCCTCCTGGCAGAGTGTAGGTGACCTTCTTAGTCACTCCTTCAACTGTTTGTTTTGCATTCGCAGTAAAGCTCCCACGGATATGTTGTTTCCCCTGAACTGCTTCATTGAAAGTAAAGACAAGACGATGATTGGCTTTTTCTACCTGAACCGTCCCCATCTTCGTATTTGAATTTGAATCAATTAGATCCAAGGTTCTATCTTCCAAATCCAAATTTTCAGGGGCCTTTACGATAAAGTAATCTCCAGGCTTAATCACGTTCGCCTGTACACCGGGGAATGAGAAGTCGCCCGAGTATTTTAGTTCAACAGTTTTTGTGCTTGGACCGATAATAATGTGTGAAGCACTCCCGGTTTCAGCTACGGTAATCTTCAAATTCTTGAAATCGGCTTTATCGGTAACATCAGTTGCAGCATGAGCTTCACCTGTCGGGAAGAACATCAGCAATAGCAAAAGAGGGAATACTAGAAAACCTAGTACTTTCTTTAGTTTATCCATAAAAAATCCTTTCTATTTGATTAAATTTAATTGAGAAGTATGTCACATCTGTTCAGTAGGTAACACCCCTTTCAATTGCATGATTTGTTACACGATAACATACTTGTAACACTTGCTTTGAAAAACAATTACACTATTATAGTATTTCGAAATATTTATTCAATTCAATCTTTAGCAGGAGTATCGTTACTCTTGGTCAGATGGAAATATAGCAAAATATCATCCATAGCTATTATACTACATATCGTTGAATATTTTTATTAAAATCTTTTTATCTATCAAGTTGTTTATTTACACAATGTCAACTTTTTTGATATATTATTTCATGACACCATATAAAAAGTGACTATCCTAAGAATTGTCTGAAAATACTGATATAATAGGAGTTTGCAAATAGTACTAGCTCCCCGTAATAATCTGTTATTTATAATGAATCTATGATATAATAGTCTTATAAAGGCTTTCGAATAATCATCTATTCAGTTTATTTATGCTAAAAGGAAAACTTGGGGTAATACTAAATCTAGTATTTTTAATATTTATAGATAGGAAGGTAAAGCTATGGCAAATAAAACTAGAGAGTTAATCTTAGGTGCTTTTATCACTCTTGCAAGGAGAAACCCTCAGCGAACTTCTTTTACCATGACTGAGATTGCTGCAGAAGCTGGTATTTCCCGCCAAGCGATTTATCAAAAGCACTTTAATAACTTTGAAGATATTATCGATTATATCCACAAGGAGACTGATCAACAGATCTTTAATAATTTTAACAACTACTGTCCTGAAAGAGATGGCGATCCCATCACTTTCTTAGCGGACCACATTCTTCCTCTCATCTATGAAAAGCGAGAAGTCGTCGGTACCTTGTATACCACACAAGTCGACCCATGTTGGAAGGAGTTTCTGCGTGGAACATACTCTGAGTGGGTACTAAAGAATGTCAATTACCAACTGAAATATAATTTTAGTAAAGAAGACATCGCTTATATCATTACGACCATGGCGATTTCATTCATTGAAGTGTGGATTCGTAAAGATAATCCAATACCACCTGAAGAGTATAGAGAGACTTTCATTCAATTGTCTAAGACTTCTCTTTGTGACTATATTGTGTCATAAAAAAAGAATCTTGAGTTCCACTCAAGATTCTTTTTATTATCCACCTTTAAAGGCATCCACCATTACCTGAAATTCTTCATTTGTAAGAGTAATTCCCTTGCCCATTTTAGTATGATCTGGGCTCCAAGCGCGAATGTCAAACTTTGCAGGGGCTCCATTAAAGCTGACGCGATTGATTTCCTTGGTCCATCCTTTTTCATTTTCAGACAGGGTCAGTAAGTGTTCTTCGATTTCAAATGTAAATTCTGCCATTTTGTTCTCCTTTTAAGTTTTCATTAGATTATTCGAAAAATCTTGTAGTTTTTAGAAAAATTTTATATAATGTGGATATGTAAGGAGGGAGGATTCTATGAGACAGGCATTCCAACTAGTTCTAGATAAACTACATAGTTTTCTCAATGGGAATGATAATCATCCTCAAATCGAGGACAACTCCCTCACTGCTATGATTGAACAAGCCATCCAGAAAAAGACGGCTGTTCATGTGATACTTGCAGAAACAAGTTTTACGGGTGATATTATCAAACACGACGCCAATCGCCAACAAATTATCGTAAAGAATTTTTCAAAAAACGTGACTCGAATCATTCGTATCAGTGATATTAAACGACTTCGTTTTGTTCCCTCAACCGTACAACAAGCTCAGAAAAGTCTATTTAAGAAAGAGTGAGATGTTCATTGCATCCCACTCTTTTTCTTACCGGATTTGTTCAAAATGAAGATGAACTGCGATATGGTCGCCATAACCACTTCTCTCCAAATCGCGTTGCAAACGATAAGAGATATAATGTTCTGCAATCGTGATGTAGCCTGCACCGAGTAAGCGGTGCTCGACCATTGATTGGATCATGCTGATAGTCGCACGTTCTACTTTTGCTTCTTCCAAGTCCAAGACGACTTTTTTAGTAACTTGAGCTAGATTTTGACGTAGGTCATCAGTCAAAACATAAACGGTTTGAGCTGCTTTTAGGACAGCTTGGTAAATTTTATCTGGATCAAATTCAGCAATTTCTCCATTACGTTTGATTACTTGCATAAGGTTCTCCTTTATTCTTTGTTTTCTTTAATTTTAGCCAGCATCTTTTCTTCTTCGGCTGTTAGTTGATAGTTTTCTAGCAGGTCAGGTCTGCGCTCGTAGGTTTTCTTTAGACTCTCATACAGTCGCCACTGACGAATCTTTTCATGGTGTCCACTCATGAGCACATCTGGAACCACCATGCCACGATAGTCATAAGGGCGTGTGTATTGAGGATATTCGAGAAGCCCTGAAGAAAAGCTATCGTCCTGGTGACTAGACTCCTTGCCAATCACTTCTGGAATCAAGCGAACCGTTGCATCAATCATGGTCATGGCCGCCAATTCCCCGCCAGTCAAGACATAATCTCCTAGGGAAATTTCATCGGTTACTAAGGTCTTGATGCGCTCGTCATACCCTTCATAGTGACCACAAATAAAGATCAGTTCCTCTTCCTGAGCCAAATCCTCAGCGTAAGCTTGATCGAACTGTTTTCCAGCAGGATCAAGAAGAATGACGCGGGGATTTTTCTTTTCAATGGCATCAAAGGCATCGAAAATGGGTTGAGCACGGAGCAACATCCCCTGACCGCCTCCGTAAGGTTCATCGTCCACGTGACGGGCTTTTTCAGCGTATTCTCTGAAATTATGGTAGTGGATATCCAAGAGCCCTTTTTCTCGAGCCTTTCCAACAATCGAGTGCTCCAACGGAGAAAACATCTCAGGAAAGAGGGTTAAAATATCAATCTTCATCGTCTAACCCTTCTAAGATTTCCACTTCGACCCGCTTGTTTGGAATATCAACATTGAGAACTACTGGCGGAATGTAAGGTAAAAGCAAATCTCGCTTGCCTTTTCGCTTGACCACCCAGACATCATTGGCTCCTGGTTGCAGAATCTCCTTGATAGTTCCTATCAAGTTATCTCCCTCGTAAACATCCAAACCGATAATCTCGTGATAATAGAATTCACCATCATCTAAATCGTTCAAATCTTCCTCAGCGACCTTGAGACTATAACCCTTGTACTTTTCAATCTCATTGATATGGTACATGTCTTTGAATTTGATAATGTCAAAATTCTTATGCTTACGGTGGCTAGCGATGATCACTGTTTGAACAAACTGATCTTTTTCATCGAATAAAGCCAGCTCTGCCCCTTTTTTAAATCGTTCTTCTGCAAAATCCGTCACAGACAAGACTCGCATCTCACCCTGTAAACCTTGTGTATTGACGATTTTCCCAACATTAAAGTAGTTCATCTTGTCTCCTGTATCTATTTCTATCCTTTATTTTATCACGTTCCAGGGATTTTCACAAGTTGAAGAACAGTGACTGCAATCAGCTTTGAGCGTCTAAAAACTTTTCTAAATCACGTTCATGTTGGTACTTAATGGCAGCCTTCTTATCTTTGTCAAAGATGGCTTTGGTTAGATCAATATCGTTGATAGCCGCAATTGCGACAGTGTAGTGAATGATATCAGCCAGTTCTTTGGCTAGTTCCTCATTTGAGTCCTGGACACCCTCTTTTCGACCAGAGCGCCCATTCAAGACCTCTGCTACCTCTCCGACTTCCTCCACTAGCTTGATAAAGAGGCCTTCCTCAGTTCGAGATTGCTGGTAATGTTCGAGTAAATAATCTTGTAATTGTCTAAACGTTAAATCTTTCATCTTCTGCTTTCCACAAAAAAGCGAGACATCTGTCCCGCTTTTTTTATTTTTCATTGATAACGATTCTTACTTTTTTGTCTTCAGTTGGGACAGAGTAGACAATCGTTCTTATCGCTGAGATAGTGCGACCCTTACGACCGATAACACGACCGACATCGCTTTGGTCAAGATCCAAGTGATACTCCAAAAACTCTGGTGTGTCTTCAATCTTGATAGTTAAGGCATCAGGTTGTGAAATCAAAGGTTTCACAATCGCAATAATGAGATTTTCAATCGTATCCATCTGTCAACCTACTTTAAACTTATTTTGAGAATTTAGAATCGTGGAATTTTTTCAATACGCCTTCTTTTGAAAGGATGTTGCGAACTGTATCTGAAGGTTGAGCTCCATCAGCCAACCATGCAAGAACGCGGTCTTCTTTCAAAGTTACTTGGTTTTCAGCAACAAGTGGGTTGTAAGTTCCAACTGTTTCGATGAAACGTCCGTCACGTGGTGAACGTGAGTCTGCTACGTTGATACGGTAGAAAGGTTTTTTCTTAGAACCCATACGAGTCAAACGGATTTTTACTGCCATTTTTTAATATCTCTTTTCTTATTATTTTATTTCGGTGAAATAGCTGAGCTATTTAGCACATGTTCTATTATAGCAGATTTTTGACAGGTGTCAAGAAAAAAACTTGACAGACTTTAAAATTTTTAAATTTTTTAGACTAATAGGGATAAATTAGAAAGAAAAAATTTATGAATACTACTTTTGATACTATCTATAAAGACTACCCTGTCAAGCCTTATATCTCTACTAATCGTGATATGGAAGCCCCTAAACCTGTCCCAAAACGCAATATGGAACTACTAGAAGACAATCTATTAGCAGGTGATATCATGCTTCTCTGGAGAATCCAGTTTGGCACTTTTACAACCAAAACATGATTTTAAAAACTCCCATTCGAATATGATTCAAAATTCGCTTAAAATCAATGTTTTCTCACTTTTTCAGAAAACAAATTTTCATCTAATTTAAATAACTTTCAATTAAATGGTGTGAACCATGAAGTGTTGTAAATGCTGTATTGTAGCTAGTTCTTAACGTTTAGAGAACTGGCTAGCTTTACGAGCTTTCATAAGATCTGGTTTGAAAAGTATAGGTTTTAATTGGACTAAAAACAGCGAAATATCAAGGATTTTAAGAACGATATCTACTAATTAATTTATAAAATATGAATTAATAGATTCTAAATAGGGGAATAATTTAGTTCTGTAAAAATTAACTTCTACACTTACAAAGCTTATTCTGACAGACTTTATAACAGTCTAAGAAAAAAAGTAGAGATTCATATAGTATCTAGATTTTCCGAAAATTCTTTATCATCAAATATTATTAACGAAACTATTCAAACCAAATCCGATGCATTACTTCAAAGAATTCTTTAGTTGTTTGACTAGCGAAGGCTTTCATTAAAAAATTTTTTCAAATAATTGCACCTTGGCACATAAATTCTTGATTTCTAAATTTAAGTGTGATATATTTATAACATAAAGATTGTTAAATATTTCTAACATAAGGAAAGGAGTCTATCATGAAAAAAAGTCAAAAAACGGGTGGCCTCATTACAATGATTTCCGCAGCTCTCTTTATTGATTTTACTGTTTTATTTGGTTCTAATCTTAGTTGGGGACCCAAGTTAATTATTGCTGGTATTTCAGTGTTAGGTCAGATTGTAGCTATTTGGGGCTGGCTACATATGAAACCATGGCCTCATAAGAGTCAGAAAGGTAAAGGAAAGACTATTTTTGACTTGTCTGCTAAGCTTTACACGATACTTTTGTTTGCAGCAAGCATTTTTTATACAGTAGGGATTTGGGTTGCGACCCCAAGCGAAAGTTCTGGTATTAAAGAATGGATTTTGGGAATTGGCCTCGTTATTGAAGTGATTGTATTTGGTTTTTTCTGTTTGAAAAATGTCAAGGAAACTCCGGACGAACGCTTTTATGCTAATTTATCCAAGGCAGCTAGCTTGATGTTTGTTTTTATACTAGGCGCACTGATGATCCTAGCAGTTATCATTGGGTATATGGGGTCTCTCACTCTTTACATGGGCCAGATCTTTATTAGCATAGCTGTCTTGATTTGCATCTTTGCGGTTGTCTATCTTATCTTAGAACGGATAGGATAAGCATGGCCAAAGAAAGCAAGATTATTACTAATCTCAAATCTGTTCGTGAGTCCACAGGCATGACCCAGCAGGAGTTAGCCGACCTCATTGGCATGCGACGCGAGACAATTCTGCACTTGGAAAATAATCGTTACAATCCTTCGCTGGAAATGGCTCTTAAAATTGCTCAAGTTTTTAATCTGAAAGTAGAAGACCTCTTTGAACTCAGACAGAAAGAGGAAGCATAATTCTTTTCGAGACCTAGTATTAAGTTCATTGATTAATTAGGAATTGAAGCCGAAAGAAAAAATCCGTTTAAAATGTGCTCTTTTAAAACATAGTAATTCTTTCGAATTAACGTTTACTAATTGTGATTCTTTACGAGCTTTCTTAAGAACTGGTTTTCTAAATACTTCAAGTAGACTTATAGCATTGATGCCCCAAAAAATTTAGAAATACCTGTTGAAAAAGGCTATGCTCTTGTCGAAACTGTCTTTGACTCGCTTGATCATCTAAATACCACTATGAAAGAGAATATCCTCAAAAGTAAGGAGAGTTACAGTACTTTCTAAGATGAAGGCTCTAGATTTGGACCAATCCCTTCGTGACAACTTTTCAGGAGAAGAATTAGCAAGTTACTTTTCAATTCGTGGTTACAAATTGACTCCAAAGGGAGAGCAGATACTGGAACAGTACCAGGACATTATCGACCGTCATCCAAAGAAAAATCTCTAAGCAAGCGACTTTCTGGTCGGCTTCCTCTTAAACTACCTTGTCACTAATATTTGAAATCCCCTTCCTTTTAGGGTACAATGATAGAAATGAATTTTTGAGAGGAAAACAATGAAAAAACTAGCAACCCTTCTTTTACTGTCCACTGTTGCATTAGCTGGATGTAGCAGTATCCAACGCAGTCTGCGTGGCGATGACTATGTTGACTCTAGTATCTCAGCTGAAGAAAGTTCTAAAGCAGCTGCTCAGGCTGCCAAAGATTTGAATGACGCTTTAACCAATGAAAATGCCAACTTCCCTCAACTTTCTAAGGAAGTTGCCGAAGATGAAGCCGAAGTGGTTCTCCACACAAGTCAGGGTGATATTCGTATTAAACTCTTCCCTAAACTCGCTCCTCTAGCCGTTGAAAACTTCCTTACTCACGCCAAAGAAGGCTACTATAACGGCATCACCTTCCACCGTGTCATCGATGGCTTTATGGTCCAAACTGGAGATCCTAAGGGAGATGGTACAGGGGGCCAATCTATCTGGCATGATAAGGATAAAACGAAGGACAAAGGAACTGGTTTCAAAAATGAAATCTCTCCTTACCTATACAATATCCGAGGAGCTCTTGCTATGGCTAACACTGGTCAACCAAACACCAACGGTAGCCAGTTCTTCATCAACCAAAACTCAACAGATATTTCAGCTAAACTCCCTACAAGCAAGTATCCAAAGAAAATCATCGAAGCCTATAAAGAAGGTGGAAATCCGAGTCTAGACGGCAAACACCCTGTCTTTGGTCAAGTCATCGATGGCATGGACGTTGTTGACAAGATTGCCAAAGCTGAAAAAGATGAGAAAGACAAACCGACTTCTGCTATCACCATTGATAGTATCGAAGTAGTGAAGGATTACGATTTTAAATCCTAAATAACCTAAAAAATACAGTATCCGCATTCGATACTGTATTTCTTTTTCCCTCATTTTTAAGTTAGCTTGTTAAAGTCCCAGATTTGGTCCATCCAACCTTCATAAAAGTCTGGTTCGTGGCAGACCATAAGGATAGATCCCTTGTATTCTTTAAGCGCCCGTTTGAGTTCTTCCTTGGCATCTACATCCAAGTGGTTGGTCGGCTCGTCCAGTACTAAAACGTTGTTTTCACGGTTCATCAAGAGACAGAAACGCACCTTGGCTTGTTCCCCACCTGACAAAACCTGAATCTGACTTTCGATATGTTTAGTTGTCAAGCCACAACGAGCAAGGGCTGCACGAACTTCTGCTTGGTTAAGTGCAGGAAAGGCATTCCATACAGCCTCAAGAGGAGTTTGGCGATTCCCACCTTCTACTTCCTGTTCAAAGTAACCAAGTTCTAGGTAGTCACCGCGTTCGACTTCTCCAGCGATTGGTGGAATAATACCCAAGAGAGACTTCAAGAGAGTTGTTTTCCCGATACCATTTGCCCCAATAATGGCAACCTTTTGATTGCGTTCAAAGGTAAGATTTAAAGGTTTGGTCAGAGGACGGTCATAACCAATCTGCAAGTCCTTGGCTTGGAAGATAAAGCGCCCAGGTGTACGAGCTGGCTTGAAATCAAAGGATGGTTTTGGCTTCTCACTTTGCAGTTCGATAATATCCATCTTGTCGAGTTTCTTTTGACGGGACATGGCCATATTACGCGTTGCGACACGCGCTTTATTACGAGCGACAAAATCCTTGAGGTCTGCAATCTCTTTCTGTTGACGTTCATAGGCAGCTTCCAACTGAGATTTTTTCATAGCATAGACTTCTTGAAACTGGTAGTAGTCACCAGAATAGCGAGTCAATTGTTGATTTTCCACATGGTAGACGATATTAATCACGTCGTTGAGGAAAGGAATATCGTGCGAAATAAGAACAAAAGCATTCTCATAGTTTTGGAGATAACGCTTGAGCCAGTCAATGTGTTCAGTATCCAAGTAGTTGGTTGGCTCGTCAAGCAACAAAATATCTGGTTTTTCAAGGAGAAGTTTAGCCAAAAGGACCTTGGTTCTTTGTCCACCTGATAATGCTGTTACATCCGTATCCATGCCATAGTCCATGACACCGAGAGCACGCGCTACTTCATCAATCTTAGCATCCAAAGTATAGAAGTCACGACTCTCCAAACGGTCTTGGAGTTCGCCAACTTCTTCCATCAGCGCGTCGATATCTGCTCCGTCTTCCGCCATCTCCATATAGAGGTCATTGATACGTGCTTCTGCTTTAAATAGCTCATCAAAGGCCGTACGGAGCACATCACGAACAGTTTGACCTTCCTTTAGCACAGCGTGCTGGTCCAGATAGCCAGCAGTCACATATTTGGACCACTCCACCTTCCCTTCATCTGGCAACATCTTACCAGTCACGATGCTCATAAAGGTTGATTTTCCTTCACCATTGGCACCGACTAAACCGATATGTTCACCCTTGAGGAGACGGAAAGACACATCTTCAAAAATTGCACGGTCACCAAAACCGTGACTCAGATTTTTAACTTCTAAAATACTCATTCTAATTCCTTATCTTGTTTTTATGCAGTCCTTTATAGAGGAGCCAAGCCAGATAGCCTCCCAAGGTGTTGGTCCACAAATCATCAATCTCAAAGACGCGATTAAAATCAAAGAAAAAGTCTAAGACCAGTTGCGTACACTCAATTCCCAGACTCAGTAAAAAACTGAAAAGGAGGACTTTTTTCGTTTGCCGCAAGTTTGGAAAGAGATAAATAAGTTGAAAAACCAGGGGGAAAAGCAAGAAAACATTTAAAATGTTCTGCAAAAAGATCCAAATGACTTGTCCCAAACTGGTCACTTCACCCAGATTCCAAAGGGAGTTTAAGGGAGTTAAAAGAAAAACCAGGCGTCCAAAAGTTTGAATACCTGGAGTTTCCACTCCTGTAGGAAGTTGAGGTTGGGGAGTAAAACAAAAACAAATAATGCATAGGCTATAAACAGCCACTCCCAATCTTAAGGTTAATTCTCTTTTTTTAGTCATTTTATGGCTTTACCGCTGCGACTGCCTTCTGGCGGTCACGTTTCATTGTATTGGAGCGCAATTGTCCACAAGCTGCATCAATGTCTGTACCATGTTCTTGACGAACAACACAGTTGACCCCTTTTTTCTTGAGGGTATCGTAGAAGGCCATCACGCGCTCTTTAGGACTACGGCTATATTGGTCATGTTCACTAACTGGGTTATAGGGAATCAAGTTTACATAAGACAATTTCTTGATATTTTTGAGCAATTCCGCCAGCTCCAAGGCTTGTTCAACACCGTCGTTGACTTCATTGAGCATGATGTATTCAAAGGTCACACGGCGATTGGTTGTTTCGATATAGTACTCAATAGCAGCAAAGAGTTTTTCAATCGGAAAGGCACGGTTAATTTTCATGATGCTTGAACGAAGATCATTGTTTGGTGCGTGAAGGGAAACAGCGAGATTAACCTGTACGCCTTCATTAGCAAAGTCACGAATTTTATGGGCCAAACCTGAAGTTGAAACTGTGATGTGACGAGCACCGATAGCCATCCCCTTGTCATCATTGATGGTACGGACAAAATTCAAAACATTGTTGTAGTTATCAAACGGTTCACCAATTCCCATGACAACGATATGGCTGACACGTTCGTCCTGGCCACGCTCATCAAAGTATTTCTGAACCAGCATAATCTGCGCTACAATTTCCCCGTTATTGAGGTCGCGTTGTTTCTTGATCAAGCCTGATGCACAGAAGGTGCAACCAATATTACAGCCAACCTGAGTGGTCACACAGACTGACAAACCGTAGTGTTGACGCATGAGTACTGTCTCAATCAACATGCCATCTGGCAACTCAAAAAGATACTTAACGGTACCGTCAGCTGACTCTTGCACAATTCGTTGTTTCAAAGGATTTACGACAAACTGCTCATTGAGCTTAGCAATCAAATCCTTGGAAAGATTGGTCATTTCTTCAAATGACTGGACACGTTTACGATAGAGCCATTCCCAGATTTGATCTGCACGGAATTTCTTTTCTCCCTGCTCTAGTACCCATTCCTGCATATTTTGACGTGTTAAACTATAAATGGACGGTTTCATCTCTTCTCCTTATTTTTTCCCACTATCATTTCTGACGAATGACAAAATGGCGTTGGTCAACATCTTCTTCACGGAACTTATGTTCCTTTTGACGGCGTCGATTTCTCTTGTTTGTATGAGGTTTACGTTTATTCTGAGAGGACTTCTTCCCTTTGCGTGAGAAGTGTTCTTCCTCTTTCTTGCGCATTTTTTGGTCAAATGATGCTCGTTTAGGTGCCTCATTTTCTAAGACAAAATAGGCACATCCATAGCTACAGTATTCCAAAAGATAGTCCTGTAAACGACTGATCTTTTCATTTTTTTCCTCTGTTCGATCGTCTTTGTAAAAACCACGTAGGCGGAGCTGTTCATTGCTCCAGTCCCCCACGACATAATCAAACTTGGTCAACACTTCTGAAAAGCGCTGATTAAAGACGGTCACATCGAAAGCATCCTTGATATTTTCAACCAAGGTAAAAGCGATCCCTTCAGTCTCAACCTTATCCCCATTTACCTGAAATTCTGGGCCAGGAAACTTGTTATAATTGTATAATTCAGGTGCAATTTCTTTACGCATAGTCTTCCTTTTCCACGATTACTTAACAATCTATTTTACCATATTTTCTACAAGTTGGCACGAATATCCTGAAAATGAAAAAAGTCTGACGATTCTGTCAGACTTCTGCTTTATAACCTTAAAAAGAGAAGAACAATTCTTCCCTCCATATTTTATTATTTAGCTGCTGCGTAAAGCTCATCTACCTTGTTCCAGTTAATGACTGAGAAGAAAGCTTTGATGTAGTCAGGACGAACATTGCGATATTTCACGTAGTAAGCATGTTCCCAAACGTCCAAGCCCAAGATTGGTTTTTTGCCTTCTGAGATTGGTGTGTCTTGGTTTGCTGTTGAAGTTACTTCAAGCTTCCCTTCTTTGTTGACAATCAACCATGCCCATCCAGAACCGAATCGAGTTGTAGCTGCTGCTGTAAAGGCTGCTTGGAACTCTTCAAATGAACCAAATGTTGCATCAATTGCTGCTGCAAGTTCTGCTGATGGAGCAGTTTTCTCAGGAGTCATCAATTCCCAGAAAAGAGCGTGGTTCAAGTGTCCACCACCGTTGTTGATAAGCGCTTGGCGAATATCAGCTGGGATAGATTCTACATCAGCAAGCAAAGCTTCAAGGTCTTCACCGATTTCAGGGTGTTTTTCAAGAGCAACATTCGCATTGTTGACATAAGTTTGATGGTGTTTGTCATGGTGCAAGTGCATTGTTTCTGCATCGATGTATGGTTCCAAAGCGTCATATGCGTATGGAAGGTCTGGTAAGATAATAGCCATCTGTAATACCTCTTTTTCTTTCTATATGAAGATGATAACGCAATCATCCTCTTTTTTCAAGTTTTTTGCTCAATTTGCCTCTGCCGCAATCTGCAAAAGTGCCTTTTCAAACAGGTACCCTTTTTCATAGACACCTGTCTTAATCTGGTAGTCTGTTTCAATCAAATAAGAAATCGCTCGCTTGAGAAAAGCCAAGGAAATCCCTCTCGAATCTCTTAATGCAAACTTGATTTGATAAGGATTAGGATTGCGCCCCAAGTAAGTTCCCAGACTGCTTGCGATCTGCGATTCCATCTGACCAGTCTCTGATAAAATCTTCACTTGAGTAAAGGTTCGAAACTGTCCTAACATGACAGCTATGAGCTTGATTTCGTCCTCCCCTTGCAAGGTCAAATCTCTAAACAAGTCACGCGCCTGGTCGATCTTTTTGCCCAAGATAAGCTGAGTCAAATCAAAAATGTTGTCCTGCAGAGTCTTTGGAATAGCCTCGACAATGTCCTTCTCCTCAATCAGGCCATCTGACTTATAAGACTGTAAAAAGAGGAGATTTTTCTGGATTTCGCTAAATTGAAAACCAGACTTGACGAGGAGATTTTCAAACGATTTTTCCACAAACTGCAAACCTTGTTTTTGGCTCCATCTTTGGAAATACTGGCGGAGTTCTTGTTCCTTGGGTTCAATAGCATCAAATACAGTCGCATCTCGTTTGAGCAATTTGACCAGCCGTCTTTTACTATCTAACTTTCCTTCAGCAAAAATCAACAACTTGGTTGTTGGCGAAGGGTTATCAAGGTATGCCTCAAATGACTTGAGCTCATCATCTGTTAAAAAACGTTTCTTGGCTGTTGTGATATCGACAAAATGGTCTAATATCACGATTTTCTCATCCGCAAAGAAAGGGAGACTGACCAGCTCCAACTCTAAGTCTTTATAAGCTACTTCTTTCATATCAAAGTAAGCAAAATTGAGATCAGCTGGATCATAACCAATCTGCTTCAATACTTGACTCTTCATAACTTCAAACTGGCCCTGGTCTGTCCCTGTAAATAGATTCAAGCTAGATAAATTTGATAAAGTCAACTTCTGACTGTCTTCAATGGCTAGCATCTTCTCTCCTTTCTTCTGATTTTTTATTAAACTTAATCAATATAGCGCAATTTCCCACGGAAATCTTCTAGGTTCTCATAACCTTTTTCTGCCATGATTGCTTTTAGTTCATTGGTAATGCGTTCAAAAGCACCGACACCTTCTTTGTGGAGCGTCGTTCCTACTTGCACCATACTAGCACCACAGAGGATATGTTCAAAAGCATCACGACCCGTTAGAACACCACCCGTTCCAATGATTTGGATTTGCGGATTGAGACGTTGGTAGAAGGCATGGACATTCGCTAAAGCGGTTGGCTTGATATACTCTCCACCAATGCCACCGAAACCATTTTTAGGACGAATGACAACCGATTCATCTTCTATATAAAGACCGTTTCCGATAGAGTTCACACAGTTGACAAACTTGAGCGGGTATTTGTTGAAAATAGCTGCTGCTTGATCAAAGTGAACAATATCAAAATAAGGTGGCAATTTGATCCCAAGAGGTTTTGTAAAGTAGGCAAATACTTCAGACAAGATACGGTCTGTTGTCTCAAAATCATAGGCGATCTGAGGTTTTCCTGGAACATTTGGGCAAGAGAGATTAAGCTCTGTCAGTCCTTTAAACTCACTCTCTTGGACTTTTTTCAAGATGGTATGTGTTTCCTCTGGAGACATGCCGACTAGAGATAGGAAGAAAGTACGGTTTGGCTCCTTTTCCTGCAAGTCCAAAAGATAGTCCAGATAATAGTCTAAACCATTATTTGGCAAGCCCATAGAGTTGATAGAACCAAGTGGAACATCCTGGTAACGTGGTTCAGGATTTCCCTGACGAAATTCCAAGGTCGCTGTCTTCGTGACAAAGGTTCCCGCTGCTGAGTTTTTGACTCCTTCAAGTTCCTCTATTGTCATACAAGCTACACCTGCTGCGTTCATCAAGCAATTGTCAAACTCAAAGCCAGCTATTTGTGTTTTCGTTGATACCATGATTCTAATCCTCCAGATTCCTTTTATTTCTAATATTATACCATACTTTAAGATTTTCTCTTTGAGAAACTAATTTCTATATAAAACGTTCGGTTTTGTAAATTGAAAGAATTTTTAGAAAATTTTCGTTTTTTTCTTTACAGTGAAAAAAAATTCTGCTATAATGGCTCATGTAATAAAATATAACAACAAAGGAGAACGATATGACATCTGCTAAAGACTATATCCAAAGCGTGTTTGCAACTGTGAAAGCTCGTAACGGGCATGAGGCTGAATTTCTCCAGGCGGTTGAAGAATTCTTCAGCACTTTGGAACCTGTATTTGAAAAACACCCTGAGTATATCGAAGAAAATATCTTGGCACGTATCACTGAGCCTGAGCGCGTGATTTCTTTCCGTGTTCCTTGGGTTGACCGTGAAGGTAAAGTACAAGTCAACCGTGGTTACCGTGTTCAATTCAACTCAGCTGTTGGACCATATAAAGGCGGACTTCGTTTCCACCCAACTGTAAACCAAGGGATCTTGAAATTCCTCGGATTCGAACAAATCTTTAAAAACGTCTTGACTGGACTGCCAATCGGAGGCGGTAAAGGGGGATCAGACTTCGATCCAAAAGGAAAGACTGATGCTGAAGTGATGCGCTTCTGCCAAAGCTTCATGACTGAATTGCAAAAATACATCGGCCCATCACTTGACGTCCCAGCTGGCGATATCGGCGTTGGTGGTCGTGAAATTGGTTACCTTTACGGACAATACAAACGTCTTAACCAATTTGATGCGGGTGTCTTGACTGGTAAACCTCTTGGATTTGGGGGTAGCTTGATTCGCCCAGAAGCAACTGGTTACGGTTTAGTTTACTATACTGAAGAAATGCTCAAAGCTAATGGTAACAGTTTTGCTGGTAAGAAGGTGGTGATTTCAGGTTCTGGTAATGTAGCTCAATACGCTCTTCAAAAAGCTACTGAACTCGGTGCCACTGTCATCTCTGTATCTGACTCAAACGGCTATGTCATTGATGAAAATGGTATCGACTTCGACCTTCTAGCAGATGTGAAAAATAACCGTCGCGCTCGCTTGACAGAATACGCTGTTGAAAAAGCTACTGCTACTTACTATGAAGGCTCAGTCTGGACTTACGCTGGTAACTACGATATTGCTCTTCCATGTGCGACTCAAAACGAAATCAACGGTGAAGCAGCTAAACGTTTGGTTGATCAAGGAGTTATCTGCGTATCAGAAGGTGCCAACATGCCTAGTGACCTTGATGCGATTAAAGTCTACAAAGAAAACAGCATCCTTTATGGACCTGCCAAAGCTGCCAACGCTGGTGGTGTAGCTGTATCTGCCCTTGAAATGAGCCAAAATAGTCTTCGCCTTTCATGGACACGTGAAGAAGTTGACGGCCGTCTCAAAGACATCATGACCAATATCTTTAATACAGCTAAAACAACTGCTGAAACATACGGTCTTGGTACTGATTACCTTGCAGGAGCAAATATCGCTGCCTTCGAAAACGTAGCCAACGCTATGATTGCACAAGGTATTGTTTAAGAAATATGCAAAAAACCTCAATCAAAACGATCGAGGTTTTTTTGAAGCTTCATCTTCTATCAAAACTTCTTCTTCCTTAGCATTTTTTATTTTTTTGCCCAAAGATAATAACGTTTCTACATCAGAGGGTTTGCTTGTCCCGAGAGGATTCCAAGTAGAAGATGATAAATTTTCATATTCCTTAGATCGAACTCGAAATTTAATATTATCCCCCTTAGTGTCTATGTCTACATTTAAGGCTCTAGCCCCCAGTTTAGGCTCCTTATTTTTTATATTACAGAAAACAACTTCTCCTGATACAATCTCCTTTCCATCACACCAAATCCTAATATTTCTTCCAGATAATTCTACGACAAAATTCTTCACTAGACTACCTTGTATTTTTTTAATTAAAAGAAAACTAATACCAAAAAACACTAATACTATCGTATAAAGAAAAAGAGGTTGTGATTTAAAAAAATCATTCAGTTTTAAATAGAATATAGCCAACTGTATTCCCAATACAGGAAGCATGAGGAACATGGGAAAAAGGATACCAATTATTATATCTGATTTTGCTGTTGTCGCTGTAAATTCATATCTTTCCATCAATATCACCTTTATAACATTTCCTTTTTATAGAACATTAATCCCATACTAAGACGGATGCATCAGGGAGTTCAATCTCCCTTTCCCCTAGCAAAGATAAATTTTGAACTATTCTAAGGATATTGTACCACTATTTCTGCAAAAAATACCTTAGCAATCATAATCTCCTTCCACAGATACATCATTGCTTTATCGAGCGTTGGAGTTTGATTGACATGGTTCTCTAATCAAACTCCAGAACTTTATGATGAAAATCTTATGGAACAACTGGAGACACTTTATAAATTTTCTCTTTTCAATTATAAAGAAAAACCGCTACTCCTAAGAATAGCGGTTTAATCATGTTTTTAAGCTACTAATGTAGTTGCTCTATTATTTAAGAGTAACTGAAGCTCCAGCTTCTTCCAATTTAGCTTTGATTTCTTCAGCTTCTGCAGTTGCAACGCCTTCTTTAACAAGTGCTGGTGCACCGTCAACAAGTTCTTTAGCTTCTTTAAGCCCAAGACCAGTGATTTCACGTACAGCTTTGATAACGCCAACTTTTTTGTCACCAGCAGCTGTCAATTCAACGTCAAATGAGTCTTTAGCAGCACCAGCGTCAGCAGCACCAGCTGCAGCTACAGCTACAGGAGCAGCTGCAGTTACACCAAATTCTTCTTCGATAGCTTTTACAAGGTCGTTCAATTCAAGGATTGA
>CAKQDJ010000022.1:0-19139 GCA_934229205.1 uncultured Streptococcus sp. | reverse complement strand
AAGGTGATAACCGCATCATCATCTTTGAAACTGAAGGTGAATATAAAGAAGAGATTCATTTAACTCGTAAACCTACACTAAAACACATAAAGGGGGAAAACTTATGACAATTGTAGGATGCCGTATCGATGGACGTTTGATCCACGGTCAAGTAGCCAATCTTTGGGCAGGGAAACTAAACGTTTCACGCATTATGGTTGTAGACGACGAAGTTGTTAACAACGATATTGAAAAGAGCGGTTTGAAACTTGCGACACCACCAGGTGTAAAACTCAGTATCTTGCCGGTTGAAAAAGCGGCAGCGAATATCCTTGCTGGTAAATACGATAGTCAACGTCTCTTTATCGTTGCACGTAAACCAGACCGTTTCCTTGGTTTGGTTGAAGCAGGTGTTCCACTTGAAACACTTAACGTCGGCAATATGTCTCAAACACCAGAAACTCGCTCTATCACACGTTCTATCAATGTGGTAGATAAGGATGTGGAAGATTTCCACAAACTAGCAGAAAAAGGTGTGAAACTCACTGCTCAAATGGTTCCAAATGATCCAGTTTCAGACTTTTTGAGCTTATTAAAATAGGAAAAAATTTTTAGGAGGTCATTGTTATGATACAATGGTGGCAAATTTTACTTCTCACTTTGTACTCAGCTTATCAAATCTGTGATGAGTTGACGATCGTTTCTTCTGCAGGTTCCCCTGTATTCGCTGGTTTCATTACTGGTTTAGTCATGGGAGATTTGACAACTGGTTTGTTTATCGGTGGTAGCTTGCAGTTGTTCGTACTTGGGGTAGGTACCTTCGGTGGTGCTTCACGTATCGACGCAACTTCTGGTGCGGTTCTTGCGACTGCTTTCTCAGTTTCTCAAGGAATCGAAACAGACCTTGCGATCACTACAATCGCTGTACCAGTAGCAGCACTTTTGACTTACTTCGACGTACTTGGTCGTATGACTACTACATTCTTCGCTCACCGTATTGATGCTGCGATCGAACGCTTTGACTACAAAGGAATCGAACGCAACTACCTTCTTGGTGCGCTTCCATGGGCTCTATCTCGTGCCCTTCCAGTATTCTTCGCCCTTGCTTTTGGTGGAGAATTCGTACAAGGTGTTGTAAACCTTGTTAAAGAATACCAATGGGTTGCAGACGGTTTGACGCTTGCAGGTCGTATGCTTCCAGGTCTTGGATTTGCAATCTTGCTTCGTTACCTTCCAGTTAAACGTAACCTTCACTACCTTGCAATGGGATTTGGTTTGACAGCTATGTTGACTGTTCTTTACTCATATGTAACAGGTCTTGGTGGAGTTGTTGCAGGTATCCTTGGTACTCTTCCTGCTGATGTTGCTGAAAAGATTGGCTTTGCTAATAACTTCAAAGGTTTGTCTATGATCGGTGTTTCTATCGTAGGTATCTTCCTTGCAGTTGTTCACTTTAAGAACAGCCAAAAAGTAGCTGTAGCAGCACCTTCTACACCATCAGAAAGTGGGGAAATCGAAGATGACGAATTCTAATTACAAACTTACAAAAGAAGATTTTAATCAAATCAACAAACGTAGCTTGTTTACTTTCCAATTAGGTTGGAACTACGAACGTATGCAAGCTTCTGGTTACCTTTACATGATCTTGCCTCAATTGCGTAAAATGTATGGGGATGGAACTCCTGAATTGAAAGAAATGATGAAAGTTCATACTCAATTCTTCAATACTTCTCCATTCTTCCACACAATTATCGCTGGTTTTGACCTTGCCATGGAAGAAAAAGATGGTGTAGGTTCGAAAGATGCCGTTAACGGTATCAAGACAGGTTTGATGGGACCATTCGCTCCTCTTGGAGACACAATCTTTGGTTCACTTGTACCTGCCATCATGGGATCTATCGCAGCAACTATGGCTATCGCTGGGCAACCTTGGGGTATCTTCCTTTGGATCGCAGTTGCAGTTGCTTATGACATCTTCCGTTGGAAACAATTGGAATTTGCCTACAAAGAAGGGGTTAACCTTATCAACAACATGCAAAGTACTTTGACAGCTTTGATTGATGCTGCATCTGTACTTGGTGTCTTCATGATGGGCGCTCTTGTAGCAACAATGATCAACTTTGACATTTCTTACAAATTGCCAATCGGTGAAAAATTGATTGACTTCCAAGACATCTTGAACTCAATCTTCCCACGCTTGCTTCCAGCAATCTTTACTGCCTTTATCTTCTGGTTGCTTGGTAAGAAAGGTATGAACTCTACTAAAGCGATCGGTATCATTATCGTTCTTGCAGTAGGTCTTTCATTCATCGGTAAATTCTTGCTTGGAATGGGCGCATAATTTATGGTGAAATCGTTAATTTTGGTGAGTCATGGTCGTTTCTGTGAAGAACTTAAAGGTAGCACGGAAATGATCATGGGTCCACAGGACAACATTCATACAGTGGCTCTTCTTCCAGAAGATGGTCCAGAAGAATTTACTGCAAAATTTGAAGCTGCTATCGAAGGATTGGATGATTTCCTAGTCTTTGCAGATCTTCTCGGTGGTACACCATGTAACGTGGTGAGCCGCTTGATCATGGAAGGTCGCAACGTGGAACTCTACGCAGGAATGAATCTGCCAATGGTGATTGAATTTATCAATGCTAGCCTTACAGGTGCAGATGCGGACTATAAGAGCCGTGGTGCAGAAAGCATTGTAAAAGTCAATGATCTGTTAGCAGGCTTCGATGATGACGAAGATGAATAATACTCTTCGAAAATCAAATTCAAACTACGTCAGCGTCGCCTTGCCGTACTCAAGTACAGCCTGCGGCTAGCTTCCTAGTTTGCTCTTTGATTTTCATCGAGTATAAGATGTGACAACGGCTAAACCGTTAGAACAGCTTGTATAGAATATACATGGGAATGGGAGTAAATCCCATTCCCATATTTTCAATAGGAATGAAACAATAATAGATTAGAGGAACTCTATGCTAAATTACACAAAAGAAGAATTACTTGAACTGGGTGCAGAAATCACGACTCGTGAAATCTACCAACAGCCTGATGTATGGAAAGAAGCTTTTGAAGCCTATCAAGCGAAACGTGAAGAAATTGCAGCCTTTCTGAAAGGTATCGCTGATAAACATGACTATATCAAGGTCATATTGACGGGTGCTGGTACTTCTGCTTATGTGGGAGATACCTTGGTGCCATACTTTAAGGAAGTCTATGACGAGCGCAAATGGAATTTCAATGCCATTGCGACAACTGATATTGTTGCCAATCCAGAAACTTATCTGAAAAAAGATGTGGCGACTGTTCTTGTTTCCTTTGCTCGTAGCGGAAATTCACCTGAAAGTGTGGCAACAGTTGATTTGGCCAAGGCCTTGGTGGATGACCTCTATCAAGTGACCATTACATGTGCTGCAGATGGAAAATTGGCTCTTCAAGCCCATGGCGATGACCGCAATCTCTTGCTCTTGCAACCGGCTTCTTCTAATGACGCTGGATTTGCCATGACTTCTAGCTTTACGTCTATGATGTTGACAGCTCTCTTGGTTTTTGATCCTACAGAATTTGCTGTTAAAGCTGAACGTTTTGAAGTTGTCTCTAGCCTTGCCCGTAAGGTCCTAGACAATGCAGAAGATGTCAAAGAGCTGGTTGACCTTGACTTTAACCGTGTTATCTACCTGGGCGCTGGTCCTTTCTTTGGACTTGCTCATGAAGCTCAGCTCAAGATTTTGGAACTAACAGCTGGTCAAGTTGCGACCATGTATGAAAGTCCAGTTGGCTTCCGTCACGGTCCAAAATCACTGATCAACGAAGATACAGTTGTTTTGGTCTTTGGTACAACGACAGACTACACTCGCAAGTATGACTTAGACTTGGTTCGTGAAGTGGCTGGTGACCAGATTGCTCGTCGTGTCGTGCTTTTGAGTGATCAAGCCTTTGGTCTTGAAAATGTCAAAGAAGTTGCTCTTGGTTGTGGCGGTGTCTTGAACGATATTTACCGTGTCTTCCCTTACATCGTTTATGCCCAACTCTTTGCCCTTTTGACTTCGCTTAAGGTCGAAAACAAACCAGATACACCGTCTCCTACAGGTACAGTAAACCGTGTGGTACAAGGTGTTATCATTCATGACTATCAAAAATAAGGAAGTATCTATGAGTAAATTACAATTAAGTCCTAATAAAGTAGCATGCTTGCAAAAACTCTCTGACGAGAACGGCATTATCTCAGCTCTTGCCTTTGACCAACGTGGCGCTTTGAAACGTCTCATGTCTCAATACCAAACGGAAGAACCAACAGTTGCTCAAATGGAAGAACTCAAAGTCTTGGTAGCAGATGAATTGACAAAATACGCATCCTCTATGCTCCTTGACCCTGAATATGGTCTTCCAGCTACAAAAGCGCTTGATCCAAATGCTGGTCTTCTCCTTGCTTATGAGAAAACTGGCTACGACACAACAAGCACTAAACGCTTACCAGACTGCTTGGATGTTTGGTCTGCCAAACGCATTAAAGAACAAGGTGCAGACGCTGTGAAGTTCTTGCTTTACTATGACGTAGACAGCGCTGACGAACTCAACCAAGAAAAACAAGCCTACATCGAACGTATCGGTTCTGAGTGTGTGGCAGAAGACATTCCTTTCTTCCTTGAAATCTTGGCTTACGATGAAAAAATCGCTGATGCAGGTTCTGCAGAATACGCAAAAGTGAAACCACACAAGGTTATCGGTGCCATGAAGGTCTTCTCAGACCCGCGCTTCAACATCGATGTCTTGAAAGTGGAAGTTCCAGTTAATGTCAAATACGTTGAAGGTTTTGGCGATGGTGAAATCGTCCATAGCCGCGAAGAAGCAGCAACCTTCTTTAAAGCACAAGATGAAGCAACGAACTTGCCATACATCTACTTGAGTGCAGGTGTTTCAGCTAAACTTTTCCAAGAAACCCTTGTCTTTGCCCACGAATCGGGTGCAAACTTCAACGGAGTTCTTTGCGGCCGTGCAACCTGGGCTGGTTCAGTTGAAGCCTACATCAAAGATGGTGAAGCAGCAGCTCGTGAATGGTTGCGTACAACTGGATTTGAGAACATTGACGAACTCAACAAGGTTCTTCAAACAACAGCGACTTCATGGACTGAACGTGTAGAATTTTAAGGATTTTACTTGTAAGATTTGTTGATAAGAATCTATTTATAGAGGCTTGACAAGCGAGAATTCACATAATAGAATTGAACCATAGGAAGTGAATGCGCTTTCTATGGTTTGTTTACTTAATAGAAATAGAAAAAAGGAGATGAAAATGAAAGCATACACAGAGCGTGTATTTGGAAATCATGAGGGCAAGGATGTCTTGGCCTATCGCTTTGAGACTGATGGTGGTTACCAGCTTGAAGTTATGACTTATGGTGCGACCATCTTGCGCTATGTCACACCTGACAAGGCTGGAAATTTTGCCAATGTGATCTTGGGCTTTGATGATTTTGCTAGCTACGTAGGCAATAGTCCCAAGCATGGAGCAAGTGTAGGACCTGTAGCGGGCCGTATTGCAGGTGCAACATTTGAGCTCAATGGCCAGACCTATAATCTTGAAGTCAACAACGCTAGCAACTGTAACCACAGTGGTTCAACAGGTTGGGATTCGAGCTTGTTTGAATTGGTCGAGGTGAGCGACCATGGCTTGACTCTCTACACAGAACGTACAGACGGGACAGGAGGATTTCCTGGTAATCTCAAGATTTGGATTAGCTACCACTTGGAAGAAACTGGTGCCTACGAAGTCAGCTATAAGGTGACGACAGATCAGGATACGCTGGTCAATCCAACTAATCACAGCTACTTCAACTTGTCTGGTGATTTCACGCAGACAGTTGACCGCCATGTTTTCCAACTAAATACGGAAGGCATTTACCCAATCGCTCCAGACGGTGTTCCAGCTAAGACTCCAGATGCTGATCGTGATGTAGTGAAACACATCTACAATGGTGCTTTGCTCAAGGATATCTTTGCAGAGGACGATGAGCAAATCCAGCTGGTATCTGGTTTGGATCACCCATTTGCCCTTCCTGCAGGTCATGACAATGCTGGTTTTCTTTATGACCAAAACTCAGGTCGCTTCCTACTTTTCAAGACAGAGGCTCCTTGCTTTGTGGTCTACACAGCAAACTTTGTGGATGAGAGTGTCGTCATAGGAGGCCAGCCAATGGTACAGCACAATGGGATTGCCCTTGAAGCGCAGGCCTTACCAGATGCTATTCACAGTGACCTCAAAGACCAAGTCATTCTCAAAGCAGGTCAAACCTTTACCAGCAAAACTCGTTATGAGCTTGTTGTCAAATAAAAAAGAAAGAGCTGGGTTCCAGCTCTTTTGAGTTGTCTTCGTTGACATTTTATCTCAATAGTGTATAATTGATGTAATTAATAAAGTTACAACAAAAAGGAGACACCCTATGACTTACGCATACCAAAGCCACATTTACCTAGCAGAGGCGGTTTTAAATGTCAAGGATGTGACGAGTCAAACGGCTTTTTATCACCAGATTATTGGCTTGGAGATTTTATCGCAAACGGAGACAGAAGCGATTTTGGGACTTGGTAAAAAAGCCTTGGTTCACTTGATTCAGGCCGAAAAGGATGGTGAAGTAAGGGAGCATTATGGGCTCTACCATCTGGCGATTTTGTTGCCGACACGAAAAGCCTTGGCAGATGTCTTGAAACACCTAAGTGACTTGCAGATTCCTCTGGTTGGGGGTGCAGATCATGGATACAGCGAGGCTATTTATCTAGAGGATTTGGAAGGGAATGGTATTGAACTCTACCGTGATAAACCAGTTTCTTCATGGGATATTCGAGAAGACGGCCGCATTATCGGTGTGACCGAAGCCCTTGCAGCACAGGACATCTATGAGTTAGGGGAAAAGGTGGATCCCTTTATTCTAGCTGAAGGGACGAGAATGGGGCATATCCATCTATCGGTGAAGGATAGCCACGCGGCGAGTCAGTTTTATCAAAAGGTGTTAGGGCTAGAAGATAAATTTAGCATTCCTAGTGCTAGTTGGATAGCGGCAGGTCAGTACCATCACCACCTGGCTGTCAACGAATGGGCTGGAAAAGGGCTAGCTCCGCGTGAGCAAGGCTTGCCAGGCTTGGCCTACTATGTCCTTGAGGTCGAAAGCAAGGAAGAACTCCTAGCCATCGTTAAGCAAGCACAGGAGCTAGAAGCTCCGATCAAATGGTTACATTCGAGTGAAGTGGATCTTGTAGACTCAGACGGGATTGTGACTCGCATTCGTCTGGCACGATGAGATGTGAAAAACACATCGTAGACATAGAAAAAGGCGGACAAGCTCGCATTCTGTTTTTAGAATGCGGACTTGTTCGCTTTTTATGAAATGATAAAGAGTAAAAGAGCTATAGCTATAACCATACTGTAAAGGTAATCACCTGTTTTTTGTAGGTGACAAATATTTTACCTCTAAATAGGCTGACAAGATGCTGAGCCATAGAGAGACCAATTCCGTGTCCAGATATGGTTTGGTTGTTGTGAGAGGTCTCTGCACGATAAAAGCGATCAAAGAAACGCTTAATATTAACTGCTTGTCCATCCTTATAATCATTAGAAATAGTGATGCAAGTTCGTTTGCGTAGTAGGTAATTTTTGCGTTGGAGCGTCAAGCGAATCGTTCCAGCGGGATCGCAGTATTTTCGGGCATTGTCAAGAAGGATGCTAAGAAGCTCATAAAATTCTTCTTGGGCTACTTTTTCTACAACGTCTGCTTCAATAGAACTTTCAAATTTTTTATCTTCTTTGGTAAAGAGAGGAGCAAAATCTGAGGCAACCTTTTCAGCGATAACGGAGATATTTTGAGGAGCTAGTTTGATATCCTCTTGTTCCTCGAGCCGAGCAAGTCGGATGAGTCTTCCAATCAGGTGGTTGAGTCGTTCCGTCTGTTCTTTAGTGCTAATACTCCACTCAGTCTCTCCCTCTATTAACTCCTGTAGCTCGGTATTGGCCGAAATGATGGCTAGAGGCGTTTTGAGTTCGTGTCCTGCATTGGTGATAAACATCCGTTGTTTTTCATAGTTTTTGATAAAAGGACGAATAACAATCCCTGAAATCAAGGTGAAGAGTAGTATGAGGAGGAGTAAGCTAGCCAAGGCCAGCCAGATAGAGACCTGAAGTAAGGTATCTCGTTCTCGGATATAGTTAGTCGTCTCAAAGAAGACCAGTAGTTTCCCAGTCGTAGATTGGCTCACTTGGTAGGTAAAATAGCGTCCCTTATGAGTAATAGAACCATAAGTTTCTTGCTTTTTGAGGATGTTTGGGAGAAAACTTTTGACTTCAGCCTCAGTTAAGGACTGGACATTTGTAAGGGAGATGGCGTAGTCATTTTCCTTTTCTCTGACGGAGAAGTATTGAAAATTATAGACAATCCCTTCTTGGATATTTTTCTCAGTCAGACTTTCTTTGATTTCGTCTGTAATAGGAAGTTCGCCCTCATTCTTGGTTAAGATAGAGAGGACGGTGTGGATGTTACCCTCCGTCTGAGTGTAGACGATACTATTCATCAAGACTAGAAAGAAGGTTAGAATCAGAGCAATGGTAAGAGTAGCCGTTGCGATAAATTTGATGCGTAGTTTTCGAAACATCTAGTCACCTCCTGTCAATTGGAAGGGGCCTTCTGCAGCCCCAAGTATTTGTAAGCTAGACTGTACACTTTGGAGTTTTTGGCGTAGGTAGGAGATATAGAGAAAGACGAGCTCGTGATCCTGTTCTTCCAGCTCGTCTGGCCAGATCTGCTCTAGTAGTTGTTGACAACTGAGGGGTTGGTTAGCGTGCTGGATGAGGAGAGTCAAGAGTTGGGTCTCCTTTTTCCCCAAACGAATGCTGTTTGTAGCAGCCAATTCTTGTTCATCAATATCCAAGCGGGTATTTCCTAATTCGACTGTATCCGGAGTATAGTCTTCCAGGCGGCGTGCAGTAGAACGGAGTCTAGCCAAGAGCTCCTTGAGCGAGAAAGGTTTAGTCAAGTAGTCGTCAGCACCTGCATCGAGTCCGGTTACACGGTCATCTACTTCAGCCATGGCTGTCAGCATGATAACGTGGGTCGTATTGCCTGCCTGGCGAATTTCTTTGAGGGCTTCGATTCCAGTTTTAATTGGCATCATGATGTCAAAAATCATGAGGTGATAGTGGTTAGATTCAGCCTTTTCGACAGCGTCTTGTCCGTTAAAAACAGAATCAACGCTGTAGCCTTCGCGTTCTAAAGCAACAGTGATAACACGGTTTAGTTGGGTTTCATCTTCGGCAAGTAGGATTTTCATAGGTTCTCCTTAGTCTTGATCAGAGCGCTGAATCAAATCACGGATGGTCTGCATGGTCAAGTCACAAGAAGCAAGCTCATCGGCACAACGTTTGAGCTCGCGCGTGATTCGCTCAGGATTTTGGATGTTTTTCTTGTACTTCATCTGGTGTTCGAGGCTAGCCCAGGAGTCCATGGCAATTGTGCGCAGTTGCATCTCGATAAAATAGGTACCCTGGTCATTTCCCAGACAGTCTGGGTAGGGAGTGGTCACCTCTAGAATCAGATGATAGGAACGGTAGCCGTTGGGTTTGACCTGACGGATATAGTCTTTCTCTTTGAAAATATGGATGCTTGGCATCTGGCGAATATACTCTACTATGCGGTAGATATCATCTGTAAAGCCTGTGATAATTCGAACGCCAATAGCATCTCGTATTTCTTTAAGAGCAGATTGACTTGTCTGAGGAAGGCCCTTGCGTTGGCATTTTTCACGCATGCTTTTTTCTGTTTTGATGCGCGCATGCAAATGCTCATATAGTTTGAGGTTGGTTTCTTTTTTGTAATTGGCTGCGGCCTCTTCTATGTCTTGAATAAAGGTTTGCAAGATGATGGGTAAATAGGCTTCACAGCTATCATAGATAGAATTCATAAGAACGTCCATTCTGAACAGTTTTGTTACTATTATATCATGAAAACGCAGATATGAGATAAGTTCCTACAAAGACAGATGGGATGAGAATTTTGACAAAGCCCCTTATTCGAGATATAATGAAGAAAAATCGAGCAAGGAAAAAGAAATGACAAACTCAAAGTATATAACACGCTTGAAACGTTCAGAGGGCCAGTTGCGTGGGATTCAAAAGATGATTGAAGAAGATCGTGACTGCGCTGATATTGTGACGCAGTTGACAGCAGTGAAGTCGAGTGTTGAGCGCGTGATTGAGATGATGATTACGGAAAATCTCACCGCCTGCATCAACCAACCACTAGATGATCCCGAGGCTCAAAAAGAACGCCTAGAAAAGGCCATCCGATACTTGATTAAACGGAAATGAACTAATTTTTTGAGACGATAGTTGCAAAGGCATATCTAACTATTAATAGAATAGTTTAATTTGAATCAAAAGAAGCTGGGTAAAAAGTCTTTAAAATTAAAAAACGCATACTATCAGGTGTTGAAAAGCCTTGATAGTATGCGTTTTATTGTGGGGAGATTTATACTCTTCGAAAATCAAATTCAAACCACGTCAGCTTCACCTTGCCGTACTCAAGTACAGCCTGCAGCTAGCTTCCTAGTTTGCCCTTTGATTTTCATTGAGTATTATTTCATTTTCTCCTGAATTTGAGTTGTTGCTCAGCTTCTTTTGCTTATTCTACTTGACCGGGCCAAGCATTCATACCACCTTCTACATTGGTAACGGTGAGGCCTTGGGCGCTGAGAAATTGACAGGCAGAGGCGGAACGCACTCCACCTTGACAGATGACATGGTATTCATGGTCAGGTTTGAGTTCTTTGTAGCCTTGCTCCAAGGTACTTAACGGAAGATTTTTGGCACCTGGTGCATGTCCTGCTTGGAATTCATGTACTTCACGGACATCAATAAGATCTAAATTCTCATTTTGATATTTTTCATAAAAGTCAGCCATGCTGATATTAGTTCCCATATTCTACTCCTTCTGGGTTCGCCATTTTGTATAGGGAATAAGCGCCGTCAAGGTTTTGGACGGTAAATTCTGCTTGCTTGAGGATACGCTCTGCGATATAGCTGCGTAAACCACTGTGGCAGCTAACGATGTAGGCTTGGTTCTTGTCTAGTTCATCCAAACGTTCCCGTAGTTCGTTTAGGGGGATGTGGATGGTGTCAACCTTAAGTCGACCACTCTGGAATTCGCCACTTGTCCGCACGTCTAGGAATTTCTTTCCCTTAGCCAGTTCGTCTTCGAGCTGGTACCATTGAACGTTGTCGCTGAGACCTTCGATAAGGTTCAAGGCTGCGTAACCCAGCATATTGACGGGATCCTTGGCAGAGCCAAATGGTGGCGCATAGGTAAACTCTAACTCTGGTAGGTCAAAGACGGTGAGGTTTCCCTTGATAGCAGTTGCCAGGATATCGATTCGCTTGTCAACACCTTTCTTCCCAACTCCTTGGGCACCATAGATTTTTCCAGTGGTTGGTTCGAAGAGGAGCTTCAAGGTCATATCAGTAGCGCCAGGATAATAACCGGCGTGGTCTTTTCCACTGACATGAAGTGCCTTGTAAGGAAGTTGATTCATGCTAAGGATACGCTCGCTGAGACCAGTCGAAGCAGCTGTTATATCAAAGGCACGAACGATCGCAGTGCCGATACTTCCCTTGTTTGTACGACCAAGTCCTGCGATGACGTCCGCCACTTGGCGTCCTTGACGATTGGCAGGAGAAGCAAGAGAGATGAGAGCGTCTTGGTCCGTAATCTCTTGCTTGACGACGATGGCATCCCCAACTGCAAAAATATCTTTTTGACTGGTTTCATAATGTTCATCGACCAGAATTCCACCACGAAGTCCCAGGTCAATCCCCGCAGTTTTGGCCAGTCCGTTTTCAGGTTCAACGCCGACAGAAAGGATGGTGAGGTCAGAAGTGATCTTTTGACCGTTTTCGAGAACGATGATTTTTCCTTGGTCTTCAAATCGAGTCGCAGACTGAGAAGTGATAACGCGAACGCCGTTTTTAACCAATTCTGCTTGGACAAAGGCTGCCATTTCTTGATCTAATGGTGGCAAGACATGGGGTGCTTTCTCAATGATGGTAACTTGCAATCCACGTTTGGCCAGGTTTTCAGCCATTTCAAGCCCGATAAAGCCTGCACCGAGAACGACAGCTTCTTTTGGATGATTGTCCAAGGCCGCCATAATCTCGTCAAGATCGGGAACATTGCGGAGCGTGTAGGCATTCTTAGCTTCTGCCAAACCTTCAATGGTAGGAACAAATGGTTTAGCTCCTGGGGAGAGGATCAGCTTGTCGTAGCTTTCTGTGAATTCCTGTCCATCATAGCGTACGGTCACAGTGTAATCTGCTGGCGAAATGCTGATGACCTCGTGAAATGGTCGCACATCGAGATTAAAGCGTGCTTTGAGACTTTCAGGAGTTTGGACCAATAAACTATCACGGTTTGCAATCTCTCCTGAAACATAGTAAGGAAGTCCGCAGTTTGCAAAGGAAACAAAGGGACCTTTCTCAAAAATAGTGATTTCAGCGTCTTCCATGAGACGTCTGAGGCGGGTTGCTGCTGACATACCGCCTGCAACTCCCCCGACAATGATAATTTTCATTGATTTTCTCCTTTATGCTTCTAGATGACCTTACCTGTCCAAGCGCTCATACCGCCTCGGACATTGATGACATCGTAGCCTTTTTTCTTTAGCTTCTTCGCAGCTAGTTTGCTTCGCACACCAGAATGACAAATGACATAGAGTGTTTCTTTTGTCGCTGGTGTGTAAGATCCGATTTCGGATAGAGGGACATTCTTGGCATTTTTGATATGACCTCTATGGAATTCCGTAGGAGTCCGAACATCCAGTAGCTGAATCGGTTCTCTGAGTTTAGCTTCTAACTCGCTGGTCGAAATACTGTCAACTTTTGTAAATAATAAGTGAAACATAGGCACCTCCAAATATACCCTTATGGGGTATATTAAACCACGAAGTCAATCTTTTGTCAAGCAAGTTGTTTTGACTTGGGAGGGAATTAGTTTCGAGAGCCTAGAAAGCAGGCTATTCTTGACCTTTCAAAGGCTTTTTGATATGATGGGTCCAAAGTGAGTATGAGGTGATAAGATGACCAGTGAATACCAGAAAATGATAGCAGGAGAACCCTATCATCCCTTTGACCCCGAGTTGCGGGCCTTGGCACAAGCTTCTCGCCAAAAACAGGCTGCCTTTAACAAGGAAGAAGATCCCTTGAAGGGAGCGGAGATTATCAAGACTTGGTTTGGCTCAACCGGGCAAAATCTCTATGTCAATCCACGCCTGGTGGTCGATTATGGAGTCAATATCCATCTAGGGGAAAATTTTTATTCTAATTGGAATTTGACCATGCTGGATGTTTGTCCGATTCGCATCGGTAACAATGCCATGATTGGCCCCAATTGTCAGTTTTTAACCCCACTCCATCCACTGGATCCGGATGAACGCAATTCAGGGGTCGAATACGGCAAGCCCATCACCATCGGGGACAATTTCTGGGCTGGAGGTGGCGTCATTGTCCTTCCTGGAGTGACATTGGGAAATAACGTAGTGGCAGGAGCGGGGGCCGTGATCACCAAGTCCTTTGGAGACAATGTCGTCCTAGCTGGCAATCCTGCGCGTGTTATCAAGGAAATCCCTGTGAAAGAAAACTAAAAAGAACAGCTGGTGCTGTTCTTTTTATGAACTCTAATCTTATAAATTTTTCTTCTTTTTTGCTTTCTTGGTCAAGGAAACATCGCACTGAGGGATGTTGGTTTTAAAAATCTATTAAAGGTAGTCTAGAGTTCAAAAATTGTTTTAGCAGCCCTTTCTAAAAAATTACTAGGCGAAATCTAATCCAAACTGAATTTAAGGAAACTTTCAGAAAAATTTTAGTTTCGTTTCAGGAATCTTCAGTAGACTGTCTAGCTATATCATACGAAGGAGAGGAAAAAGGTATGAAATCAAAAAAGTGGACCCTACTCGCAACGAGTTTAACGGCAATGGTGCTGATGGCAGCATGTGCCCAGTCAACAACTACATCCACTACCAATGAAACGACAAATAGTGCCACAACAACTTCAACAAAGACAAATCAATCATCCTATTTTACAGAGAAGGACAATGATACTTCTTATGATGAAAGCACAGCTTCTAAGATTGAGTTATCTGGCTCATCAGCAAATGTCTTTGGAGATGGGGTAACAGTCTCTGGCTCAACAGTGACCATCACAAAATCTGGCACCTATGTGATTTCAGGTCAGTCTGAAGGAGTGCAGATCAAGGTCAAGGCAGATGAGTCGGCAGAAGTTCACCTAGTCCTAAAAGGTGCAACCATGACCAATACCAATGCAGCGATATCTGCGACATCAGCCGGCCACGTCTACCTGACTCTAGCAGAGGGAACCACCAACAGTCTCTCTGACTCAAGCTCTAACAGCGACGAAAAAGCAGATGCAGCTCTCTTTTCTAAGGTGGATTTGACCATCAACGGGAAAGGAACCCTCAATGTAGATGGCAAGAAGAACAATGGTATCAAGGCTAACGACACTCTTCACATTACGGGTGGAACCTATAACATCACAGCAGTTGGCGATGCCTTTAATGTCAATGATGAGCTCAACATCACTGGTACGACCATGATCATTGATGCTAAAGAAGACGGAGTCAAGGTGGATAATGATGAGGATACTTCAGTCGGAACCATGTACCTATCTAATAACAACATCACCGTTACAGCAGGAGATGATGGCATCCACGCATCAGGTAATTTGGTTATCGATAGTGGTACCTACACCGTTAAGAATTCGACAGAAGGACTTGAAGGGAAGTCAATTACTATCAACGGTGGGGACATTACTATCTATTCAACGGACGATGGTGTCAATGCAGCCAACAAAAATGTCCAACAGAGTGAAATCTTCTTCACTATGAACGGTGGTAACCTGATAGTAGAAGTTGGTCAAGGGGATACGGATCCAATCGACTCGAACGGCAATATCACGGTCACAGGCGGAACCATTAAAATGACTGGGCAAACAGGTTTTGATTTTGATGGAACAGCGACCTACACAGGTGGAGATATCTATCTCAACGGCGAAAAACAAACGGAAATTGTCAACTCTATGCCTGGAGGCGGTGGACCAAATGGAGACCCTCAAGGTGGCGGTCCAGCCCCTGGCGGACAAGGATAAGCAAAAAAAGGATAGCATTCTAAGAGCAATGTTATCCTTTTTGTATCGTAGATTTATATTTTACGAGTGGTTTTATAATCGTAGCTTTCAAAGACTAAATTGTTAAGTTCCCCGTTTTTGTTTACCTAAATTTCTTGAATTTTAAGAGGGTATTGAGTAGTTTTCCCTTAAATGTTTTGTTTTGATAGGCGATTGTAAGGGAATTGAAAAAATCAACTGCTAGGTGTTCTTGGTGACCGAGTACCATCTCTCGCTTGGGGCTGCTTCTGGGGAAAAGACTCCTAATTTGATGCGGAGTCCGCCTTTTTTCATCTTGAACTGATGCATACCATACATCTTGATATCAAGGCTTGGATCGGACATGAGAGTAGCAGTATCACCTGCCATAGAAATTTTTGTATCGGCATCCGGAACGACTGTTTTTTCAGCATCTGGACTGATAAAGATTTTTTGATAAGTTGGTTGACCGTACTCTCCAATCAACTCCTCACTTCCTGTCCACCGTGCACCCCAGCAAATACAAAATGTTCAGGGTGAATTTTAAAAGGAAGTGCTTGGTCCCCTATCTTATTTAGTCCTTGGTTGAAGGCGAAGAAATCTCCCAAAGTCAGGTTTTAAGAAAATTCGTAAAGCATCACAATTTAGTAAACGTTAATTCGAGAGAGTTGCTATATTTACATGGAACATCCTTCGGGATGTTCTTTTTTATGCTTGTAAATCGATTTAAGATAGTTTACCTAATGATTAGTCGTTTCAATTTTGTTGTCGAGACCTGAGTAGATTTTTGATTGGTAATCAATAAGATGATAGTTAGCTTGATAAAAACTCTTGAGAAATTCACTCTAACGGAATTAAATAATGAGAAAAATGATATAATAAGAAGAATAAAAAGTTAACGAGGAAATATGATGTCAGAACAGGTACAAAGGCAAGAGCTACATAGAAAGATATGGAAAATTGCTGATGAAGTTCGTGGTGCAGTAGATGGTTGGGACTTCAAGCAGTATATTTTGGGAATTCTATTTTATCGCTTTATTAGTGAAAATTTCAAAACCTATATCGAAGGCGGCGATGAATCAATTAACTATGAAGAGATTTCTGAAGATTTAATTACACCTGAAGTTCGAGATGATGCCATTAAAACCAAGGGTTATTTTATTATGCCTTCGCAGTTGTTTTCCAGTGTTGTCAAAACTGCTCGCCAAAATGAGCACTTAAATACAGATTTAAAAGACATCTTTGATGATATTGAGTCTAGTGCGATTGGTTATGCGAGTGAACATGACATTAAGGGTCTTTTTGATGATGTAGATACCAGAAGTAACAAGTTAGGTAGTACAGTTCCGGAGAGGAATCAGCGCTTAGCTCTGATTCTTGAAGGAATTGCAAGTCTTGATTTTGGAAACTTTGAAGATAACCATATTGATCTCTTTGGGGATGCTTATGAGTATCTAATCTCTAATTATGCTTCTAACGCTGGGAAATCTGGTGGAGAATTTTTTACACCGCAAAGTGTATCAAGGCTCTTGGCGCGAATTGTTATGCTGGGCAAGAATGAAAAAAATAAAATCAATAAAATTTACGATCCTGCCTGTGGTTCGGGTTCGTTGCTCCTACAAGCTAAAAAGCAGTTTAATGAGCACATAATTGAAGATGGATTTTATGGTCAGGAAATTAATATGACCACCTATAATCTAGCTCGGATGAATATGTTTTTACACAATATCAATTATGATAAGTTTAGCATTGAGCGTGGCAATACCTTGCTTGATCCTAAGCATGTAAACGATAAGCCTTTTGATGCTATTGTGTCAAATCCACCATACTCTATCAAATGGATAGGAAGCGATGATCCGACGCTCATCAACGATGATCGCTTTGCACCTGCGGGTGTATTGGCGCCTAAATCTAAGGCTGATTTTGCTTTTATCCTGCATAGCTTGTCATACTTGTCAAATAAGGGGCGAGCTGCAATCGTAACTTTCCCAGGTATTTTCTATCGTGGAGGTGCTGAGCAAAAGATCCGTCAATATCTAGTAGACAATAACTTTGTTGAAGCGGTTATTCAGCTACCAGACAATCTCTTTTTTGGGACCTCCATTGCGACCTGTATTCTTATTTTGGCAAAGAATAAGCCAACGACGGATATCCTCTTTGTTGATGCAAGTAAGCAGTTTAAGAAAGAAACTAATAATAACGTCTTGACAGAAGAGAATATCGAAAAAATCTTAGACAGTGTTGAAAAGAAAGAAAATGAAGATTACTTTTCTTGTATGGTGGTACAAGAAAAGGTAGCAGAGGCAGATTATAATCTTTCAGTGTCAACTTATGTAGAAAAAGAAGATACCCGTGAGAAGATTGATATTGATGTGCTCAATAAAGAAATCGCTGAGACTGTTGCCAAGATTGACCACTTGCGTGCAGAGATAGATAAGATTGTAGAGGAGCTTAGCTATGGCAAATGATGTGATTCTCTATAGAACAGATGACGGAGAGTCCGCTATTGAACTCCACTTGGATAATGGAACGGTCTGGCTGACCCAACAAGAACTAGCTGAGCTCTTTCAAACTTCCAAGCAAAACATTAGTAAACATATCAAGGCGATTTTTGAAGATGGTGAGTTGGATGAAGCAGTGGTTGTCAACTATCAGTTGACAACCACTCGTCACGGTGCAATAGCTGGTAAAACTCAGTCAAAAAAAGTCGCCTACTATAATCTTGATATGATTTTAGCAATTGGCTATCGTGTGCGTTCTCTTCGTGGAATCCAGTTCAGACATTATGCTTCGACAGTCTTGAAAGAGTATCTGATCAAGGGCTTTGCTATGGATGATGAGCGCTTGAAAAACTTGGGTGGAGGCTCTTATTTTAAAGAACTCCTTGAAAGAATCCGAGACATTCGCTCGAGTGAAAAAGTCTTTTACCGTCAGGTTTTAGATCTCTTTGCTACATCAAGTGACTACAATGCAAATTCACCAGAGGCAAAGAAATTCTTTGCGACAGTACAAAACAAGATGCATTATGCTATTCACCACAATACTGCCAGTGAACTCATCTACAATCGTGTTGATAGTGAAAAGGAGTTTATGGGCTTGACCACTTTTAAGGGCGACCTCCCTACCCTATCTGAAGCAAAAGTTGCCAAGAACTATCTGACAGAAAAGGAACTCCGTGGACTCAATCAGCTTGTATCTGGATATCTAGACTTTGCTGAAAGACAGGCGGAGCGAGAAGAAGTCATGACTATGGCGGACTGGGTGACACATGTAGACCGTATCCTTCAGGCTACTGGAGAAGACTTGCTAGCTAACAGTGGTTCTATCTCTCGTGAACAGATGAAGCAGAAGGTAGAAAAGGAATATAAGAGCTACCAGGCCAAAACCCTCAGTCAAGTTGAAAAAGATTACCTCAAGGAAATCAAAAGCATTGAAAATCTAGCCAAGGAAGGAGGTAAGTGATGAACATCCTAGAAGAAATCCAGAACTGTCCCGTTGAGTGGAAAGAGTTGGGGGATAAAAATGTAGCGAAATTATCTCGTGGCAAGGTAATGTCAAAACAGTTCTTAGAAGAAAATAAAGGAGAATATCCAGTATATTCTTCTCAAACAGCTAACAATGGAGAAATCGGAAGAATTTCAAGTTTTGAATACGATGGAGAGTATATAACTTGGACAACTGATGGGGCAAACGCAGGAACAGTTTTTTATCGCAAAGGAAAATTTAGTATCACCAATGTCTGTGGATTAGTAGAGATTAATAGTGACCAACTCCTTACAAAGTTTGTTTATTATTATTTAACGATTTCAACTAAGAAATATGTTTCATCAGGAATGGGAAATCCAAAACTGATGTCTAATGTTATGGGGAAAATCAAAATTCCAATTCCTCCCCTAGAAATTCAAGAAAAAATCGTACAAACACTTGACAAATTCACTGATTATGTTACAGAATTGACCTCAGAATTGACCT
>CAKQDJ010000021.1:0-19268 GCA_934229205.1 uncultured Streptococcus sp. | reverse complement strand
CTAGCTCCACAAGAAAACCGACGCGCGTTGCGTGGCAATGCAACCGAGCGTGTCGCAACCTCTTGCATCAAAGCTAAGGCTGTATTTTACAGCACCATAATAGAATAACACAAAGCCCCTGCGATTGCAAGGGATTTGTGAGCTTTTTTTCGTTTTTTTGGGATGAAACTGTTTTCCTATTTCATCTTCATACAATTACTAATTTACGACTATTAAAACCAATCTTTTCTTCTATATAGTACGAGTCATTTTGACTTTGAATTTGTCTTGCGATTGATCCACTAAGATATCTGCTTTAGACTCGGTTTCTCTATAGTAACGCAGATACTGCTCCCGTCTCATCTGATGGCTAGCTAACACAAAGGAAGCATCTCGATTTCTCATCATCGTATCTCGAGCTAGACGCCTTTTTAATTCTGTTTCTTCGTCCGCGTAGAAGCAGATGGTTTTGTCAAAGAGTTCCTTGGGTAGAAAGCCCACAGACATCCCTTCAACAATCAGAATTGGTTTTGCTCCAGATAAGATTTCACTAGCCTTCCACGGTTCATCGATTGTTAAGACATCCATACCTGCCTGCAAAGCGAGAATATCTCTCTGTAAACTTGCCAGTTCATGCACCACTGGGAGACAAGCTGTCACCTTTTGATCTGGCGCTTGCTTTGGCACTACCAGGTGACGTTCTGAGGTGATATAGGGATCTGTTTCTAGTAAATTTACTGTAGTAGAATCTAGGACTTGGAACAATTCTTGAGCAAAGGTAGACTTACCTGATGCCCCGTGACCATAAATCCCCAGTGTTTTGACTTTCTCTGACTCTATCTCTGAAACCAGGCTGTCTATTAACTCTCTTTTGTTCACTCTCTTTTCACCTGTTCATAGCTTTCTTTTCCGTCATTGAGCTTATCCCAAATTACTACTTGCCCACTTTTGAGAGATTTTTGCACATCGATAATCCGTTGATTAGAGGAACCTCGAAACTGGAGCATGAGATTGCGCTTGCTTTTATCATACCGTCCATCGACAAGGATGTCAATCAGCGACAAGAGTTCCAGTTTATCTGGAGTTTCCAGCATCATTTCTTCCCACGTGTAGCCCGTCCAGGACCAGATGTCTTTGTCTGGCAATTCCTTTCGAATGCGTTTAACGAGTGGTAAGAGAATGCCCGTATTAAGAAAGGGCTCTCCTCCTAGCAAGGTCAAGCCTTGAACATAAGGTTGGGCAAGATCTTCCATGATCTGTTCTTCTAATTCTGCTGTATAGGGAATGCCTGCGTTGAAAGACCAAGTCGCAACATTATAGCACCCCTCGCAGTGAAACATACAGCCTGATACATAGAGAGAGTTGCGCACACCTTCTCCATCGACAAAGTTAAAGGCCTTATAATCAATGATCCGCCCTTTACTAAGTTCCTCACTTTTCCATTCACCCGGTTTTGGTGTATTCCATGTCATCCTTTTACTCCAAATCTATCCAATAGCGCTGACTTCTATCGATTGTATTTTCGTAAACACCGCCAGCGGAGAGAATCGTGCGGCGGCTGGCTTCGTTGTCTTCATCGCAGGTAATCAGCACTCGTTCCAATCCTTGCTTTCGAGCCTCTGCTAGTCCTAATCTCAACTGCTCCTTCCCATATCCTTTGCCTCGTTGACTGGGACGGATAGAATAGCCAATATGACCGCCTTCCACAAATAATTTGTCATTCAAGGACAAGCGCAGGGCTAAAAATCCCAAAGGCAAGCCAGTCTCACCAAAGGATAAAAATTTGATTGCAGGAACCCAGCCTACTGGCAGGTTGGCAGCATCCTTTTGCTGCTCTACAATCTTTAAACAATCCTCATAATCCTTTGCTCGCTTCCAAGCGGAGCCCATGCCACCGTGCATATAGGATTTTGCTGCATCGAACTCCGCAATCATCTCTAATATCGCTTCTTTATCTTCCAAAGTTGGTCGTCTTAGCTCCATGCTTCCTCCTTAATCGACATCAATCCAGTAGCGCTCCGTTCCGTTTCGAACATCCTCATAGACACCACCATTAGCTAAGATAACAGCTCGGCTGGCAGGATTTTCCGAACTACAGGTTACGAGCGCTTTTTTGATATTCTTTTTCTTAGCAAACTGCAAGCCTTGTCGGAGCGCTTCTTTGGCATAACCTTTGTCTCTTTCAGAAGGGCGGATGGAATAGCCGATATGGCCACCTTCTTCCAGCAAATAGTCATTGAGGCACAATCGGAGATTAAGAAATCCAACTGCTTGACCTTTCTCGGAAAAAGCTACTAACTGAATTGCAGGAACCCATCCTTCAGGTAGATTAATCCCTATTTCTTGATTCTGATTGCCGTCCAACCACTCTTCATAAGAAAAAGCCTCTGTCTCCCAGAAACCACCGTCGTGAGGGGACTGCGCTTGTTCAAACTCTGCCATCATCTCTAAAATCGCTTCTTTATCTTCCAAACTTGGTCTACGTAATTCCATCCTTACCTCCCACCTAAGAGAAAAGCGAGAGCGGACTCTCACTTTTCTTTTTTCTTGTTTAAAAACTGTTCTCTAAGATTGAGCAAGCGTTCTTTTTTGCCCGTCCCACCTTTCGAATGTTTTTCATGATAACGAGTCACTTGAGCGCGTCCCTTATCGTCTAATTGGTATTTCCCCATTCCATTTCCTTCTAATTTGTTACTTCATGTCCGGCTGTTTTAATGGTTGAACCATTCATGTGTTTGACACGCGCAGCGATTTCCTTGTGGCGTCCATTAACCATCGGACGCGCTTGAGGATTCCCCAGATAACCACACGTACGTTTGACCACGTCTACTGTTTTAGGGTCGCTATTGCCACAGTTGGGACAAGCAAATCCTCTCTCAGTTGGTTCAAAATCCCCTTCAAAGTCACACTTGTAGCAACGATCAATCGGAGTATTGGTCCCTAGATAGCCTACACGATCATAGGCGTAATCCCAGACAGCTTCCAAGGCTTTAGGATTTTGTTGAAGAACTGGATACTCACAGTAGTGGATGAAACCACCTGTTGCACCTGCTTCTGGATAAGCCTTCTCAAAGTCCAATTTTTCAAACGGCGTTGGATTTTTACGAACATCATAGTGGAACGAGTTGGTGTAGTATTCCTTGTCTGTAATATCAGGAATAGAACCGAACTTTTCTGTATCCAAGCGACAGAAGCGATCTGTCAAGCTTTCAGACGGTGTTGAGTAGATAGAGAAATGATAGCCATATTGGTCAGACCACTCTTCTACCCGACGTTTCATATCGCGAATGATATCCAGCGTGAATTCCTTGGCTTCTGGATTGTGTTCCCAGCTATTTCCAAAGAAGACTGTCGCTACCTCGTACAAACCGATGTAGCCCAATGAAACTGTCGCACGGCGATTATTAAAGAGCTGATCAACGCTCTCGTCTTTTCCAAGACGGCGTCCGAAGGCCCCGTACTGATAGAGAATAGGGGCGTTTGCTGGTGTTGCTTCCTTGGTCCGTTCAACACGGTAAACTAGAGCATCTTCTGCGATGTTCATCCGCTCGTTGAAGATTTCCCAGAACTTGTTCAGATCACCTTCGGACTCGAGAGCAATACGAGGCAAGTTAACTGTCACAACACCCAAGTTCATCCGACCAGAATTGACTTCTACGCCATTCTCATCCTTCCATCCTTGAAGGAAAGAACGGCAGCCCATAGGTACCTTGAAAGAACCAGTCAACTCGATAATCTTATCATAGGATAAGACATCCGGGTACATCCGTTTGGTTGCACACTCGAGGGCCAACTGTTTGATGTCATAGTTTGGAGTCCCTTCTTCCAAGTTAAGGCCTCTTTTAAGCGTAAAGATGAGTTTAGGGAAGATGGCTGTGCGGTGTTCTGAGCCAAGACCCTTGATACGAATGGTCAAGATAGCTTTTTGAATTTCCCGTTCAAAACGACTAGTTCCTAGACCAAAACCTAGTGAAGTAAAAGGTGTTTGTCCATTTGAAGTGAAGAGGGTGTTGATTTCATACTCAAGAGATTGCATGGCATCATAGATGTCTTTTTGGGTTTTCTTCCAAGCATAATCATCCCGTTTTTCAGGCAAGACCCATTCTTTCGCATCTTTGAGGTGCTTTTGGTAATTCTTCTCTGCATAAGGCGCCAAGACTTCATCAATACGGTCAGCTGAACAGCCCCCGTACTGGCTAGAAGCAACGTTGGCGATGATCTGAGAAATCTGAGCTGTCGCAGTCTGGATAGACTTGGGACTCTCTACCTCTGCATTCCCAATTTTAAAACCATTTTCCAACATCCCTTTAAAATCAATCAAACAGCAGTTGGTCATTGGAGTGTAGGGGCTGTAGTCCAAGTCATGATAGTGTATATCCCCTTTTTGGTGAGCATTGGCTACGTGCTTAGGAAGCATTTGCAATCCGATTGATTTCCCCACAATCCCTGCTGTCAAATCACGTTGAGTATTAAAGACATCGCTGTCTTTATTGGCATTTTCATTGACAACCGCTTGATCTTTATTGAGAAGTTTATGAATGCTAAAGTTGATATCTGTCGCTTTTGAGCGCTCAAAATCCCTCTGTGTCCGATAAGTGATATACTCTTCAGCCAAGGCATATTCTTTGGCTTCAAGAAGTTCATGTTCTACGATATTCTGAATCTCATAAATCTTCACACCTTTAGGGAAACGACTGTGAATTTCCGTCACGATTCTTTCAACTAGACCATTTAGGCGTTTTTCTACTAGAGGCGTAACGTCCATAACCTTTTCCGCCGCCTTGTGGAGAGCCTTGTCAATCTTGTCTACATCAAACACTACACGTCTACCATCTCGTTTTTCAACGAACAAGGTGGGAACGGTTGCAAGCTTTTCTTCTAATACAATCATATCCATGCTCTTTTCTAAAATATTGTTGAATAGTTTATATTCAGTATTATACCACTCTAAAAATAAAAATCAATATCTTGTGTTAAAAATCCTAAAATTTTTAAAATTCCACAAGATATTGATTTTTGTTATTTGAATTTATAAAGCTTAAACTCGCTAGTATCTGTCTGAACAAGCTCATAGTTTTCACTGAGCCAGCTCTCTACATCTGACCACAAGGCAACTTTTTGATTGACCACAATCATCTTCGGTTGATTCTCTTTCAGATCATTCATCAGTTTGGTTTTATTTTCGTCGCTTGCAGTATAGAGTGTTGGAGTTGATAGAGAAGTCGGCGCCAAGCGTTCACTTGCACGGTAGAAATCAGGACGATCATCCCAAGCATAGACACGATCCTCAGAACTCGTTTGCTGTTTTACCATGCTAGCAAGACGTTCTCTCTCCTGATAAGTCGCTGGATGCGAAAGGTAGCGACTCACGATAGGAAGAACAATAAGATAGGCAAGGGCAATCAGTGGTAGATAGAAATTTCCTTTAAGGAAAGAAGTTTGTTTCTCACGTCTTCTTCTACGACGACTGCCTCCATCCGAAACATCTTCCTTGATTCCTGTCAGAAGGAGCAAGACCAAGAAAGGAATTAGTACCACAAGATGAGTACCGTTGATGGGTTCTTTGGAAAAAATCAAGAGCCCCAAAGAAAGCAATAAGCCCAAACTAGCAGCAATCGATAGGGAATATTGCTTAGCTGATTTTGACTGGAACAAACCAGAAAAGAGCAAACTAAGGGAACCTAGCCCAATAGCAAGTAAGCCGTAGAAGGCTGCATTTTCAAGCAAATGCGCATTTGAAAAGAAGCTAAGAGTATCTACCGGATACAAGGTCTGGCTAATAGCATCCCCAAAACTACCTGTTAATACTGTATAGTAGCCCAAAGGATAGAATAAGAGTGAGAACCCTAAGGCTGATGCAAAAAATTGATATAAACCATGAACAAAGTGACCTTTGCCTAAGTTAAAGCCGATAATTCCCAAGGCTAGTGTAGCTGCAAATAAGGCTGTTGGGGTTGGCGCAAGGAAGAAAGCGAGAGCAAGGCTCATACCAACACGTAAAAATCCTTTGTCACCGTTTGGATAAGCTAGGTAGTTCGTAACAATGCTAAGTGAATAAAATAGGAAAGGCAAGGCTAGTAAGAGAGCATAGCCACCACCAAAAGCGAGACCTGCTACCAACAAATTAAACACAAACACAAGCTGCTTGGCTTCTTCTACACGGTCTGTAAGACTATCCGCAGATTTAAAAAGAAAAACGCCTGCTCCAAACAAGGCCAACCACTCAACCAAAGCAATCAGAATACTGCCTTGTGAAAGATAGGTAAGCAGGTAATAGAGCAATCCCTCCGTCCCAAAATAATCTGTATACATTTGACCATTTTGATGCAAAGCCCAACCGGTATAAAGATCCTGAGTTTGTCGCGGGCTTACTAAACCAAAAATAAGGGGGATAACCACAGAAATAGCTGTAGCCACTAAACTCCAAAGCAAGATACTAAAAAAGGGAATCGGAGCTCCTTCTCGCTTTTCTGGAACGGACCAGTCTTGGTAATGAGATCCTTCTTGTTTCTCATCTATTTTCCCATATACATTCATTCAATTTCTCCTCTAAGTTTATCTGTTTTAGTATATCAAAATCTTACAGGAATGTCAGCTTGGGATTGATATTTGCTGAATTTCTTATTCAATAGCGCAAAGCGTTCGATTTCACGAAAACGGTGGAATCGACTGTCTCTATACTCTCTAATAAAATCGTCATCTTCTAGATTGAGCATGGTTTTCTCCTTTACCTATCTATTCGTAAGAAGACAAAAAAGATCCAGCCTTGGGCTAGATCTTGATGGATAGTTAGAGCATAGGTGCAAACAACTGGACAATTTCCTTGATCAGGCTTTGATACCAGCTTGTTTTGATGGTGTGGGGATAAATTTCTTGAGAAACTTTAAAAATCTCTTCGAAGTCCCTTTCAATATCGATGATGGACTGCGTTCTATAAAGTAAAACGGCATTTTCATAGTGGTGGAGCAAACTCCGATAGTCAAAATTGATGGTTCCTACAGTAGCCGCTTCTCCATCAACAAGCATTTGCTTGCTATGAAGAAATCCGGGACTGTACTCATAAATACGAACCCCTGCAGATAACAAGTCTGGATAGGCTCCACGAGTAACTAACTGAATAACCTTCTTATCTGGGATACAAGGTGTCACAATTCGCACATCTACCCCTCTCAGAGATGCATTTTTGATACTTTCTGTGAGATCATAGTCCGCAATCAGATAGGGTGTCGTGATATAAACATAGTCTGTAGCTTGATTGATAAGGTTTTGATAGACCGTTTTCCCAACCTGAGATCGGTAAATAGGTTTAGGGCCACTACTATAGGGAATACAGAGTCCCATCCCGTCTCTAGGTTGATTTTCAAGATGGTATTGGTCAAAGTCACTAATCTCTCCACGATTGATATACCAGGTTGATAAAAATAGTCTAGTAAAAGCCTTTACTGCTGGACCATCCAACCGAATACCGCTATCCTTCCAGTAACCAAAGCGTTCGATATGATTGATATACTCGTCTGCTAGATTGGCACCACCTGTATAGGCAATCTGCCCATCGATAATCATGATTTTACGGTGGTCACGGTTGTTATAGGCAACGGTCAAACGCGGAATCACCTTGTTAAATTTATGGGCTTCAATCCCTCGGCTACGAAGCTGGATAGTATAATCTCCAGGTAAGGTTGCCATACATCCAATATCGTCATAAAGAAGCTTAACTTCTACTCCTTGAGCAGCCTTTTCTTCCAAAATCTCTAAAATGCTGTTCCACATCAAGCCTTCTTCGATGATATAGTACTCAAGAAAGATAAATTTCTCCGCTTTCCTGAGATCCTCTAGCATCTGATGCCACATACTTTCACCAGTAGCAAAAAATTGTGTATCCGTTCGATCATATACATCGGCATTCGTGTCCATGCTGAGGAGAGATTTGATGACGCCATAAGCAGACTTGTCTTGTTCCTTTAACTCCAAACGGAGGGCTCTGCTATTGTCCTCTCGGTAAACCATTGATTGGAGCTGCTTTAGCTGCTTCAATTCTTTTTTAGATAAACGGCGCTCTCCAAACATGATATAGAGCAAAGGGCCAAAAACTGGCACAAAGGCTACTAACAACCATGTTACCTTACTCTCAGGATTCATAGATCTATTCACAATCGATACAATGGTCGCTAAGCTCACTAAGATGACTAGGATAATCCAGACAATCGGAGCCATCCGCCCTAGATAGAGAAATAAACCAAAGACGATAAACAACTCTGCCAACATGATGGTAATACTAAAGCCATACTTGGACATGAGTAGCTGCATTTTTCTAGCTGTCATACATCCCCTTCCTTTTCTAACATTCTCCCTCGCCGCTTGATAAACTAATCTTTCTACTAGTATACCTCAGTTCAGGGGTAGATGGCAACCTTTTGCCTTTGCTCAAATTCCAGTCGTTTCGTGTTTAGATGATTGTTACAATTTCAGAGCCAACATATTGACCGTCATACCAGCTGCAGTCCCCATAAGGTAGACGACATCTCCCTCCTTGATAAGTCCATGTCCCAAAGAATAAGCCAAGCCAAACGGTACAGAGACTGACACCATATTTCCATAGTCAGTGACGAGATTGAGGTACTGATCCTCGGCCACACCTAGTTTTTCCATAACCAAAGGAAGAGCACGACTTGCTTGGTGAGGAATGATATAATCCACGTCTGCCAAGGCTAGCTGTGTTTTTTCTTGAAACTCTTCAAACATGACTGGGATTTTACGAGCAGACAAGAGGAGGATTTTCTTCCCCTTCATGTCAAACATATAGTTGGTCTTAGTCGCATCAGAGTACTCTTTTGGTTGAAAAGAAGTCAGACCTCCACGAATCTCCGTATCGTGAGCTCCTTCTGACCAAGTACGTTGGAGACTAGCAATGATCCCTTTTTCCTGATGACTTTTTTGGAAAATAAAGGCTGCTGCCCCGTCACTAAAGAGTTCAAAACTTTCTTTTTGCTTGGGATTGAGCCCTAAACTACCAACCTCACTAGACACGATCAGAACACGATTGTATTCGCCCGCCTCGATCAAGTGGGACATGGTCGATAGGGCAGAAATAAAGCTAGTACAGGTCGTATTGATATCCATGGCTGGAATAGAGAGTCCTTTTGCCACGCGCTCATGAATCAAGGCTGCCGTACAAGGAATAGGCTGAACACCAACTGCACTAGCTGATACAAGGCAATCGATATCTTTAATATCCAAATTTGCATGTTCAAGTGCACGCTGGATAGCTCTTTCTGCCAAGTCAAGTTGCGTTTCTTCATTTTCCACTACACGATAACGGGTCTGGTCTTTAAATTGCACTGTATGCTTTGGAAGGCAAATGCCATAACCTGCGATTTCTACATGTCTTTTTACTTCTGTCATTGTCTTTTTTCCTTTCATAAACGTTGGATACGTTTGAGTTTACGGCTAGTATCCCAGTGATAATCTGAAAATTGGATTTGAGGAACTATGAACTCTTTTTGCTGGGCCAAGAGTTGGAACTGTGCTAAAATCGCTGTCTCTACGTCCTCATCTCGTTGGCTTAGACAAACTTCCACTAACTTCTCGGAATGTTGCTTGACTTGGTAATCTCCTACATTCTCCACAAAAAGGATGCAGCGCCTGATAAAGTCTGGATAGATAGTTACCTGTCCCCCATCCAGTACTTCAAAATAGAAGATGTCGTCAGAGCGTCCTTCGACCTTGTCAATCCGTGTATAGCAGGAGCCACAGGGACAAGGCTCCGGATTTTCAACCAAGATATCATTGAGCTGGTAGCGATAAACAGGCTGACTGCTTCGTTTAAAGTCCGTAATCACTGGATAGAAACGTCGGTCATCCAGATACCGCTTTTCCACAAAGATAATGTCTTCGTTGAGATGTAGATTACCAGCTGGGCAAGTGCAGGCTAAGAAACCTTCAGTCGCCTGATAAACTTGGCCAATAATGGATAGAGAAAAGGCTTCAGCGATCCGTTCCCTATCACTATCTTCTAAGATTTCTGCCACCGAAACGATTTTTTGTGGATGGATGGCTAACTGTCCAGCCTTGAGACGCTTGCTCAATTCAATCAACATAGAGGCTGGCGCCACAATAATCGTCGGTTGGTAGCTATTGAGACGCTCGATATGCTCATCTGTATGTTTGAAAATATCAAAATACTCTAAACGAATGAGGGCCGTATTAATGGTCTGATAGAGTTCATTATCAGCTCTCAGGAAAAAGGCGATACGGTGCCCAAAAAGCTGCCCCTTTGGCAACATCTTTGCCAAGATAGCCGCAGCCCACATACTTCGCTCTTTCTCTGTTGTGATAAAGAGCCCCCGATGTCCAGACGTCCCTGAAGACAGACCGACGGCCACTTCCCCTTTAAGTTCACTGAAATCACGGGTTTTCTCACTTTCAATAGCTAAGGATAAGGCTTCATCACGATCCACTCCTTGGGTGTTGAGCTCATTGAAATGTTCCATCATAAAAGCCTTATCCATATGGTCAAAGTCGCTAGGCACCCCATTTTTAAAGTAGGGAGACTCTCGCTTTAAAAAGTCTATATAGTTAGCTAATTGCTTTTTCTGATAGTTTTCTAAGGCTTCTCGAGACTTAAAATTATGAAGCCAACGCGTTTGGATAAAAGTTTTAAGAAAGGTTATTTTTTTCATATAAAATCCGCTCGATCCTTTCTACAGGGTCATGGCTAACAACTACCTCAGTACCGGACTTTAAGACTTCCTCCAAGAACTCTGCCCCCTTGATATAGTCTGCCTTATTGTCCTGCACCAGGGAAGGAAGCAGGTGCATCTGCTTGGTGTAAGGCAAGAGGTCAATTCCCCAACAGAGGTCTGCTGCAATGAGGAGATTAAAATCTGGAAGGTACAGACAAGCTTGCCCCCTGGCATGACCGTCAACAGAAGCTACTAGGATACTGCCATCTCCGAAAAGATCACAAATCAGACGATAGGGAAAGTTGGAATAGCGCTGATTTGCCTTGATAACGGTCAGTCTTTTCTCAAAATCAGCTGGTAAAAACTCTTTAAAGATCAAATCCTTAAGCTTGGGTTTCTGATAAACTTCAAAAACCTCTTGAGTCAGGATAAATTGAGCGTTCGGGAAAAAACTAGCCCCTCCTAAATGGTCTGGATGGAGATGAGACAACATGACATAGGTAATCTCTTCTGGCCTAATTCCTTTTGCCTTCAATAAGTATGAAATCTGATCCTTTTCCGTCATTTGAACAGGAGTTCCTAGACGGTAAAAACCATAGCGTAGCTTCGTCTTAATGTTATAGTGATAACCCGTATCATAGAGCAGATACCCCTTATCTCTATGCTTGATCAGAAATACTCCCGCTGGAAAGGTCATCTTTTTATTCTTGACTCCCTTGAATAGCAAACCTGTATAGCTAGTACAGTAGCCTGCTGGAAAATAATCAATGCTTTCGATAATCTTGGACATATTGTTCAATCCCTTCCGAAATACTGATTTGAGGGCGATACCCCAAGTCTCGCTCCGCCTTGCTGATGTCCAGCGTCTGGCTATACCTCAGCAAGTAATAGGTATAGCGTGTCAGAGCCGGTTCACCTTTGAGATGCAAGATCTTGTAAATAAACTCTAGCGTACTCGCAATAGCTGAAAGAAGAGAAGCTGGCACTTTTCGGTATGTTATCGGATAGCCTAGCCCTCTCAAAGTTTCTTCTATCAGACTCCTAAATTCCCTTGGTTCCCCGTTGGTAATATTATAGACTTGGCCACTAGCTTGAGAGGCCTCTAGAGCCAAACGAATGGCCAGAGCAACATTTTCCACACAGGTCATATCCATGAGCTGACGACCGTCCCCTATCAAGGGAATGCCAATCTTCTGACTGAGTTTGAGAACTCGGGGTAAAATACTGGTATCCCCAATCCCAAAAAGCCCACGGGGGCGTAAGATGATGCTAGGTACATCCGGATAGTCTTTAAAGAGCTTCTCCGAAGCTAGTTTACTACGGATATAGTTGTTAAGCTTGTTTTCTTGCGGAGCATCGCATTCTTTGATGGCTATCTGATCTCTAGGCGCAGCATAGATGCTCGGCGATGATACATAAACTAAACGCTGAATACCGGCCTCTCGACAAGCATCCAGAACATACTTGGTTCCCAAGACATTTGTCTGGTAGAAATCCTCCCAAGGACCCCAAACGGTAGAAAGAGCACCCGCATGCACAACCATGTCCATCCCCTGACAAGCCTGAGCCAAATCCTCTTGCTTGGTCAAATCTCCCTGAAAAAATGTTACTAAGGAATTTTCCAAAGACTGACCTGCCTTGGGATTGCGTCCAAAAGCGCGTACCTGATAGCCCTGCTGACTGAGCTCTTCAACAACATACTTGCCTAGAAAGCCCGTAGCACCTGTTACCAATACTTTCTTCATTTTTTACTTCTCCTTGTCCCCTAAGAGCCGATGTATTTCGCTCTTCAGAATCTCTGTTGGCTGATAGATTTGAGCTGCACGACTAAGTTGGTTCAAGTCTGGCCAGTCATCTCTAGCCAACAACTCATCAAAAGCGCGTCCAATCGCTTCCGTATCCTCTCGTTTAGCAGTCAAGGCAATCCCTGCCTCTAATCCACGAACTGCATAGTCATACTGATCATAGTCATGGGGGAGAATCAAGGCAGGCTTGCCATAGATGATACATTGGTAAAAAATACCTGCACCGCCATGATGAATCACATAGTCCATCTGGGGAATATATTCCTTATAGGGAAGATAGGAGACCACAGAAACATTGTCCATGAGCTCCTCACATTGGAAGTCTTGTCCGCCAAACCCCAGAGTCACAAAGAAGTGGCAATCTGGATGGGCTTTAGCCAATTGTTGGGTCTGGTAGAGGAGGTTGTCTTTGGCCCATGCTAGCTGAGTGCCGCAGGATACAAGGACCTTCTTATACCCTGCATAAGGAGCCAAATCGAGGGGATAATTTTCTACCCTCTCAATCGAAGAGCCAAAAGGTCCCACCCAAAGGTAGTGCTCTGGAAAACCACTTTTCAGCTCCAACTCTTTCATCCCAATTCCCAAGATGGAATAGGGTGAATAAATGGTTTCCTGACCTTTCTGATTGTAGAGCTTAAAATCGTAACGTTTCAATCGTTCTCTCAATAAAAAGCTTACGATTCGTTTCACTAAACGAGTCCCTTTTCTTCCTAGCCATTGCTGAGCAGATTGGAAAGATGTTTTTGGGCTGCCCATTCCTCCAAAGAAACAAGGCGGTCCATCTGTCGTTTCAATGGCAAACTGTGTCGCCATGGTTGTTATCCAAGGAATATTCAACTGCTCCGCTACAAGTCCTCCAGAGAGGGTTATAAAGTCCGCAATAACAATATCAGGTCGATTTTCCTGCCACTCTTGCACTAGTTGGTCAGACACCACATCGATCAAATCAAGACTAGCTGACAACTGTCGATAAGCAGAAATAAGGTTTAATTGCCCTTCATTGTTGGCTACGCGCTCAAATTCATCTACAGAATTTTCTAAAATGGGAATCACCTGGAATCCCATCTCCTCTGCGACAGCTTTTCGTTGCGGTCCTGTAAATAATCGAATCTCATACAAGGGATCCTTCAACAAGGGTGCGAGTAGATTCAAGGTTGGGAAGAGATGCCCACTTAAGGGCACTACAACCACATCAATTTTGATTTTTCTCATATGTCTAGGATAGCAAATTTTTAAAAAAAGAACTACCAAAATGATAGTTCTTCCCAGCATTATTTAGCTTCTTTTTCACTTTAAGAATTAGAACAATTCTTTATAGAAGGCAATGGTTTCTTCTAAAGTTGGCATAAATGGATTGCCTGGCGCACAGTCATCAATCAAGGCATTCTTAGAAAGGTAGTCAAAATCGAAGTCTTTTTCGTCGATACCTAGTTCAATGAGTTTCTTAGGAATACCAACGGTTTCAGAAAGTTTCTCAATTTCAGCGATAGCGTAGGCAGCACATTCTTGGTCTGTTTTCCCTTTAACATGGAGACCCACATTGCGGAACGCTTCTGGTACACGCTTGGCATTTTCACGTTCTACAACTGGGAGAAGCATGGCACAGCAGACACCATGTGGCAAGTTATATACTGCACCGAGTTGGTGAGCCATAGAGTGAACGTAGCCCAAACCAGCATTGTTAAAGCTCATACCACCGAGGAAGATAGCATTGACCATACCCTCACGCGCTTCAATATCATGGCCATTTGCCACAGCACGAGGAAGATACTCCTTGATGAGTTCAATAGCTCCGATAGAGAGTTTCTTGGTCACATCATAAGCACCCGGTGTTACCAAGGCTTCGACAGCGTGGGTAAGAGCATCCATACCTGTCGCTGCTGTAAGCGCTTGAGGTTTTGAAAGCATGAGTTCTGGATCATTGACAGAGATGAGGGCTAAGCTGTTCTTATCAACCATTACCATCTTGACCTTGCGTTCTTCGTCAGTAATGACATAGTTGATGGTGATTTCTGCTGAAGTTCCAGCTGTTGTATTGATAGCAACCACTGGCAATCCTTTTTTAGCAGACTTGTGGAGGCCTTCGTAGTCCTGTGGTTTGCCACCATTTGTAGCAATGATAGAGATACAACTAGCTACATCCTGAGGAGAACCTCCCCCAAGACTGATAATGAAGTCACAACCATGCTCTTTCAAAGCAGTCACTCCGTCTGTGACGTTCTTGCAAGTCGGATTTGGCTCCACATCGCTAAAGATCACATATTCGATCCCTTCAGCATCTAATGGTTTTAGGACCTTGGGTAAAATATCACTACCTTCGATGAACTTATCTGTCACCAAAAGGGCCTTCTTACACCCAAGTTCCTTGATATACGGACCTACTTCATTTACAACACCTTTACCAATAAGGTTAACTGATGGAACGTAAAATGTAGCCATATGTTTTTCCTACTGCGCCTCTGCGCTATTTGATTATTTACTATAAGTATACGACCTTAGTACAAGCATTACAAATTTTTGTAAGCGTTTTAAGTGAAAAATCAGTAAAGAACCACTGGTCACATTTTAAAAACAAAAAAGCTCCAAAAAGATAGCTTTCATCTCATTGGAACTTCTACTTAATCATTATTGCTTAGTTAATACCACTCGATCAGATGCCTCTCGGTCCATGTCATCAATAATCATTTGATTACCATTAACCGCGTAAATTTTAACATCATCTCCCATAATGACACGTTGATTTTCTGGCTCAAAGGTGACTTGCTTAATTTCCTTATCTCCATCTGGTTCGACCTCAGTCCATGTACCAGTTTTACCTGTTACAACAAGAGTAATCTGGTCATTCTCATCTTTTCCAGTGTAGGTACCATCAATATTAGTCGGTTGAGCTACAGTAGTGTCCTGACTTGAGGATGCCTGTGGTTGACTAGCACTTGTAGCAGTGCTAGAAGATGATTCTTGTTGAGTAGATGATTGCTGAGCAGATTGCTGGGTAGGGGCTTGTGCCTTAGGTCCACAAGCTACCAAAAGACTAAGAATTGCTAAAGAAGCAATAGAAAGTGTGAATGTTTTCGTTTTCATAGCAACTTCCTTTCTTTTGTGCTAATGTATTTCTGAAATCGTTTTCGAGTTTTCCTATCCCCAGTATAGCAACTTAAGTCTAGAAGGTCAACTAATCTCATGCTCTCCCACCAAACCCGCTCGCACTTCCGAGATAAAGTAGAGGGAGCCCGTCACGAAAAGCAAGTCATGGTCATTGGCCTTTTCTTCAAATTCTCTGATAAAATCGCCATAGGAAGGAATCAAATCATAACACGCCACATCCTTCTCATCCAAGGAACCTTGGTAGTCAAAGCCTGTTACCTTCAGTTCCACCTGAGGCAACTGCTCAGATAGATAAGCTAACATCCCCTGATAATCCTTGCGTTTAAGAGCACCAAAAAGGACACGAACCTGGCAGCCTTGCTGGATTTTCTCTTGGATAAACTCGACCAGACGACTTAAAGCAGGAAGATTATGAGCCCCATCTAGATAGATTTGTGGGCGAATCCTTTCCAATCGACCGGCCCAGTGGGTCTCTTTCAAGGCCTGTCTAACAAGCTCTTCTTCGACACCTTCCTCTCTTGACGCCATAAACAGAAGAAAAGTTTGTAAAGCCAAGGAGGCATTTTCTTGCTGATAGGCACCTTCCAACCCGATTTCAAGCCGTGAAAAACTTGCTAGCTTACTTGAAAAATCCCCCGCATTCAAGGTGAAGTCTTGCCCAGCTTGATAAAGGTCTACGTCCAACTCTCTTGCTCTTTTTTGACAGACAAGCTCAGCTTCTTGAGCAAGCTTGGCAATGACCGCCTTCTTTCCGACCTTGAAGATACCAGCCTTCTGCTCTGCTATTTCCTCCAGATTGTCACCCAAGGTCTCCTGATGGTCTAGGCCAATGGAAGTAATAACTGCAATCTCTCCTGTTACGACATTAGTAGTATCAAGTAGACCACCAATCCCCACCTCTAGCAGGACTAGATCCACTCCCTGCTCTTTAAAGTAAAGCAAAGCAATCAGGGTCAACAACTCAAAGAAAGACAATTGATCATGTGTCTCCAAAAGAGCTTTTTCCATCTCCTTGACTTGGTTCGCTATACGGATAAAGTCTTCATCTGCGATCGGTTGTCCATTGATACAGATTCGATCATGGATGCTGATGATATGAGGAGAGGTAAAGGTCCCAACTTTTTTACCATGAGCTACAAACAACTCCCTCATAAAGGCAATAGTTGACCCCTTACCGTTAGTTCCTGTTATATGGATAATGGGATAAGCCTTCTCAGGATTTCCCAACAAATCCACTGCTTGCTGCATTCTTCCAAGTCCAGATCTAAAGTTTAAACCAATCCGACTATGGAGCCATTCTTCTACTTCAAACATACACATCTCCTTAACAAAAGTACGTTCCACTACCGCATCAAAGTATGATTGCAAATAAAAAGCGAGGTTGGGACAAAAATCCCAACCTCTTACCTGGTTAGCTAATCACTAGCTACTATAAGGCTAAAAACGTCCCCCGGACGTTCCTGCGTTTCTAATTTCTAGCGCAGGGCTAAAAACGTTCCCCGAACGTTTTTACTCCTCCATAAAGCTGTTGAAGACTTCTTCAATCATGTTCCATTCGTCTTCTGAGTCTTCTGGAATTGGTTGTAATTCGCCTTCTGTTCCATCTTCATTTTCAGTGAATGAGTAGGCTTGGATTTCAACTTGCCCGTCTTCGTCTTCTTCCGCGTTAACTGGTACAAGCAGAACATAGTTCTTACCAAATTCTTCTTTTCCATCAATGGTCAAAAGGATTTCAAATAAAGTTTCATTCCCTTGTTCATCAACAAGTGTAATCAATTCACGTTCTTCGTGATCGTGGTTGTGATCGTGTGACATAGTTTCTCCTCTGTCTTAAAAATTTCTATCTAAATAATTTTGCAAAATCAGCTGAGCAGCCAACTTATCAATTACTTTCTTGCGCTTGTTCCGACTGATATCTGCTTGCTCAATCAACATACGCTCCGCAGCGACCGTTGTCAAACGCTCATCCTGATAGTCTACTGGCAAACCAAAGAGTTCTTTTAGCTTGGCACCATAGGCTTGACTGGCTTCTACTCGCGGACCGCTGGTATTGTTCATGTTTTTGGGCAGACCCACTACAAAGCGCTCCACCTTATAGCTGTCAACCAATTCCTTGATACGGTCAAAACCAAACTGGCCCTGATCCTCATTAATCTGGATGATTTCAAGGCCTTGAGCGGTGAAGCCTAGGGGATCGCTAATGGCAACACCCACTGTTTTTGAACCAACGTCCAATCCCATAATTCTCATAGATTATAGATCGACTCCTTGTCCTTTAAGGTAGTAGCGTACCAATTCTTCAACAATTTCATCGCGCTCATACTTACGGATTTGATTTCGTGCATTGTTGTAACGAGGAACATAGGCAGGGTCTCCACTCAATACATAACCGACGATTTGATTTATCGGATTATAACCCTTTTCATTCAAAGAAGCATAGACATCTGTCAACGTCTCGCTAATCTCTTTCTTATTGGAATCATCCAATTTAAACCGTACAGTTTCTTCAGTAAATCCCATTCTAACACCCTCTTTCCTTAGAATAGTACTATTATAGCACATTCCCTGACGTTCTACAAATAAGTCAGTCTATTAATTTGGATTTTCTATTGTTCTGTCGCCCCATTTGCCACTCTATCTGCAATATATTGGCTAGGTTCGTTTTTTAAGAGATTTTCAAGACCGATATTTTTTAAATATTCCATCTGAGATGCCTTTTTGACATCCAATACTTGAAAATCATAAGTCGTTGTAGTCTGGATTTCTGTCTCGCTGAGTAGCTTGGTTTCCAGTGTAAATCCTGCTAGTTTGCGTACCTCTTGGATGGTCTCATCCTTCTCTTCAGCTTCTTGAAGCGCTTTTTTCGTCTCCTCTAGCCCATTTTCAGAGATAAAGTTCTTGAGTTCATCCCCGACAGGTCGTTTTTGCTGAATGGTCAAGGTCAAAAATTGATTGCCTTTATAGGTAATGGTCTGAATCTGCTGCGTTCCATTTTCTGACTTCGGCATCAACAAGGTCTTGGTGACAACCGTATTCTTTTCGGCATTGTCCAAAACGGGAAGGTTTGATTGGATGGGGTCAGATGCTGTTGTGGAAGCAGCAGGGGTTTCCTTTTTTTGCCCACATCCCGCAAGCAAAAAGAGAATAGCAAAACTAGCAATTAGTAACTTTTTCATAATTCCTCACATGATTTCAAAACAAAAGAGCAAACAAGGCCAGGAGTCACTCCCAGCCTTGATGTTTTATAGAGCTGCACGTAGACGTGCTTCTGCATTTTCTACATTACGGACAGAGCGTGGCAAGAAGGCACGGATATCATCTTCTTTATAGCCGACTTGCAGGCGCTTCTCGTCAACGAGAATCGGACTCTTTAAGATCCGTGGTGTTTCCATGATTAAGTTGAGCACTTCATTGACACTCAAATCCTCGATGTCAACTCCAAGTGCCTTAGCGTAGCGGTTTTTTGACGAAACGATACTGGCAATTCCATTATCTGTTTTCGTGAGAATATCTAATAACTCTTCTCTTGTAATTCCTTCTTTACCGAGATTTTGTTCTTTATAACTTAACTGGTGGGCATTGAGCCAGGTTTTCGCTTTTTTACAGCTAGTACAACTTGAGACTGTATAAATTTTGATCATGTACCTACCCCTTTCGCTACATGTTACTATCAGTTTAGTCTATTATACCATAAAAA
>CAKQDJ010000020.1:0-21062 GCA_934229205.1 uncultured Streptococcus sp. | reverse complement strand
GTATTCCAACGCTCTTGGTGACGACAGGTTTTACCAAGGCAGAAGAAGTAGCGGACCTGCCAATCGCACCAACTCATGTGGTGTCTAGCCTTGCGGAGTGGAATTTTGATGAGAACTAAACTGACTTTTTGGGGAAGTATGCTCTTTCTCCTTTCCATTTCTATTCTCTTAACCATTTATCTGGCATGGATTTTCTATCCCATGGAGATTCAGTGGCTGAACTTAGCGGATCGAGTCTATCTAAAGCCCGAAACCATTCAGTACAATTTTCATATCTTGATGAATTACCTGACCAATCCCTTTAGTCAGGTCTTAGAGATGCCAGATTTCCGTTCGTCAGCGGCTGGTTTACACCACTTTGCGGTGGTGAAGAATCTCTTCCACTTGGTTCAGCTGGTCACTTTGGTGACACTTCCAAGTTTCTATTTCTTTGTTAAAAAGATTGTCAAAAAAGGCTTTTTAGCACTATATCGTAAAAGTATCCTGACCCTAGTGCTATTGCCTCTCGCCATTGGGCTTGTAGGAGTGTTGATTGGGTTCGAGCAATTTTTTACGCTTTTCCATCAGATTCTCTTTGTGGGAGATGATACTTGGCTTTTTGATCCAGCAAAGGATCGAGTTATTCTGATTTTACCAGAGATTTTCTTCCTTCATGCCTTTGTACTTTTCTTTGTTTTGTATGAAGGAATATTCAGTTTCCTTCTTGTCAAAGCTTTAAGAAAATAGTAGATAACATTCTGTACTTTTAATAAATAATGAGAGAATCTAATCGCTTTCATTTTTATTGATAGGTTATCCTAAAGATAAATTTGTAAAGCCTTCAAATTCTATCAGAAAAAGCCTATTTTCTATGAAAAAATAGGCTTTTTTTCCCAAAATAGCTAGCCAAGCGCTTTATTTTTTTGTATAATAGAAACAGCAAAGTTTAGATAAAGAAGAGAAAAGCATGATTACACTATTTTTATCACCGAGCTGTACATCATGTCGTAAGGCAAAGGCCTGGTTAGAGACGCATAAAGTGCCCTTTCAAGAGCATAATATTATGACCAGTCCTTTAACAAGAAAAGAATTGCAACACATTCTTTCCTTGACCGAAAATGGTACTGATGACATCATTTCAACTCGTTCAAAAATTTTCCAAAAATTGGATATTGATGTAGAGAGTATTTCGGTATCGGAGTTGCTTCAGTTGATTGAGCAATATCCTAGTCTTTTGCGTCGCCCAATTATTATAGATACCAAACGCATGCAGATCGGTTTTAATGAAGATGAGATTCGTGCTTTTCTCCCTCGTAGTTACCGTAAACAAGAATTGAAAGAAGCAACATTGAGAGCTGGTATTGGATAGATGAACAAACAGTATAGTTACCCACTAGATTTGTCGTGGAGCACTGAAGAACTTGCTTCAGTGCTTTCTTTTTTTAATGATGTAGAAGCTGCTTATGAAGATAAGGTAGAAGCAAAAAAACTGCTAGATTCTTATAAGGAATTTAAGTCTGTCGTTCCGAGCAAAAGTGAAGAAAAGCGCCTAGGTCGCGAATTTGAGACGGCTAGCGGTTATTCCTGCTATCATGCAGTTCAATTAGCAAAAGAAAAAAGAGAAGGGAAGATTTCTCTTGGAAACTAAATTTGAATTTGCCAAACAGATTGTGCAGGAAGCTGCTGCCTATATTTTGGCTCACATGAAAGAAGATTTGCAGGTTGAGCGCAAGTCTTCCCCTACAGACTTGGTGACGCGTTTGGACAAGGAGGTCCAGGAACTCTTGGTTGAACGGATCAAGTCCTCCTATCCTGAGGACTTGATTTGCGCGGAAGAGGGCTGCTTACGTGCTGCAGTCGGTCAAGGTTCCGTTTGGGTGATTGATCCCATTGACGGTACCAATAACTTTGTCGCCCAGCAGGAAGATTTTGCCGTGATGTTGGCTTATTTTGAGGATGGTGTGGGCAAATTTGGTATTATTTATGATGTCATGAAAGGTGATTGTTACCATGGTGGTGGTGCCTTTCTTCCTTGTCGCAATAATGAGCCCTTACCGACTTTTAAAAAGAAACCTCTTCAAGAATTTTTAGTTGCCGGTAACTCAGGTATGTTTGAAAGCAATGAGTGGGGTTTGGGTGATTTGGGTCGAGCAGCGTTGGGAGTCCGTGTTTACGGCAGTGCGGCCATTAGTTTTGCCAAGGTTTTATCGGGTCGCCTTCTGACATATATTACCTACCTGCAGCCATGGGATTACGCTGCGGCCAGTATCTTAGGGGAAAGTCTGGGTTATCGTCTTCTTACGGTATCAGGTGAGCCCGCTGATTTTAAAACGCGTCAGCCTGTCATGATGGTGCCAATCGAGATGCAAGAAGAGATTCAGTCTTATATCTACGAAAGGAAAGAGAACTAAATGCAATTTCCAGAAGGATTTGTTGAAAAATATGATGCGATATTAGAAGATGAGGCAAGAGATTTTCTTGCCTCTTTTAAGCAGGAAGCGGTTTCGGCTTTTCGGGTTAATCCCTTAAAAGAAAGTCAGCTATCGTTTGCTGATGCCATTCCTCGTACACCTTGGGGGCACTATGGAAAAGTTTCTGGGAAATCTCCAGAGCACGTTACGGGTCTCGTTTATTCACAAGAGCCTGCAGCCCAAATGGTGGCCCAGGTAGCTCAACCAAGTCCTGGCATGAAGGTCTTGGACTTGGCGGCAGCACCAGGTGGAAAATCCACTCAACTAGCAGCTTATCTGGCTAATCAAGGAGTCCTTGTTTCCAACGAAATTTCAAGCAAGCGTGCTAAGATTTTAGTGGAAAATATGGAGCGATTTGGAGCGACAAATGTTGTCGTGACCAATGAATCTGCTGACCGCTTAGCCAAGGTTTTTAAAGGTTACTTTGATGTGATTGTCCTTGATGCACCTTGCTCGGGTGAAGGGATGTTTCGTAAGCAGCCAGATGCCATGGATTATTGGAGTACCGATTATCCTTGCCAATGTGCTAGTCTCCAAAGAGAAATTTTAGAAGATGCAGTGACCATGCTTGCTGAAGGTGGTCGTTTGATCTATTCGACCTGTACTTGGTCACCTGAGGAAAATGAAGAGATCGTTCACTGGTTACTAGATACTTATGATTTTGAACTGCTTCCAGTCGAGCATGTGAACGGTATGGTAGCAGGAATTGATCTTCCTGAAACGGCTCGGATGTATCCTCATCATTTCAAGGGAGAAGGTCAGTTTGTTGCCCATTTGCAGTTTAAGGGAGAAAATCCAGCACCTAAATTCAAAGCTAGCAAGAGCAATCTCAGTCGTGAACAACTGGATTTGTGGCGTGATTTTGCCCAAAAACACTTGCAGGTCAATCTAACTGGTATCTTGCAGACTTTTGGAGATCAGCTCTATCTCTTGCCAGAGATGCTACCTGATCTAGGGAAGCTCAAAATTGCCCGAAATGGGCTCCATCTGGGGACGTTTAAGAAGAAACGCTTCGAACCAAGCTTTGCTCTGGGATTAGCCTTGAAACCAAGTCAAGTAAAACAAAGGGTCGAAATCAATGATGAGGATTTTGTAAAATATGTGGCTGGTGAGACTGTTCAATTGTCTGAAGCTCGACCAAATGGCTGGTACCAAGTTGTGGTTCAAGGAAACGGATTAGGCTTTGCCAAGGTAACAGGAAATGTTTTGAAAAATTATTATCCAAAAGGACTCAGATTCAGGTGAAAAAGCTAGTCAAAGAGCCTACTCTATGTTATAGTGGAGTTATGAGTTTTTTCTGATAGTCTTTTATTATTACTTATATTATACGATGGAATTGTCCGCCCCTAAGAATGTCTAAAAAATAAAGCGGGACAATCATTGATGATAATTGGATGATCAGGACAAACGGAAGAAATCAGAACATTCATCATTATGTTCAAGGAGAAAAACAGTGAAAAAAAGAAAAAAGCTCGTCATGTCTCTTGCAGCTCTTTTGATGGCAGGTTCTCTAGCAGGATGTGCTAGCTGGATTGATCGTGGAGAATCCATGACAGCTGTTGGTTCAACAGCTCTTCAACCTCTTGTCGAAGCAGCAGCAGATGAATTTAGTTCTAGAAACATCGGAAAAACAGTCAATGTTCAAGGTGGTGGATCGGGTACAGGACTATCTCAAGTCCAGTCTGGAGCAGTAGACATCGGGAACTCTGACGTCTTTGCAGAGGAAAAAGATGGAATCGATGCTTTATCACTAGTGGACCACAAGGTTGCAGTGGCTGGTCTTGCAGTGATTGTAAATAAGGAAGTGACTGTCGAAAATCTCACAACCGAGCAACTTCGCAAAATCTTTACAGGTGAAGTGACCAACTGGAAAGAAGTTGGGGGCAAGGACCTAGCAATTTCAATCATCAACCGAGCAGCAAGTTCTGGTTCACGAGCGACGTTTGATACGGTGGTTATGAATGGCCAATCGGCAATGCAGAGCCAAGAGCAGGATTCTAACGGGATGGTCAAGTCGATTGTATCTCAAACACCTGGAGCCATTTCTTATCTAGCCTTTGCCTATGTAGATGACTCCGTGAAAAGCATGAAACTGAATGGGTATGAACCTACATCTGAGAATGTAACGACCAACAACTGGCCTTTGTGGTCTTATGAACATATGTACACACTTGGTCAGCCAAATGAGTTAGCTGCTGAATTCCTGAATTTCGTCCTCTCAGATGAAGCCCAAAATGGAATTGTTAAAGGGATGGGCTATATTTCCATCAATGAAATGAAAGTCCAAAAGGATGCTTCAGGTACCGTTACAGCAGTAGAAGGAGGTCAATAATGAATCAAGAAGAATTATCTAAAAAATTACTCTCTCCTTCAAAGAACTCTCGCCTTGAGAAGTTTGGTAAAGGTTTGACCTTCACTTGCCTTTCTTTGATTGTTATCATTGTGGCGATGATTTTGATTTTTGTAGCCCAAAAAGGCTTGTCAACCTTCTTTGTCAATGGAGTGAACATCTTTGATTTCCTCTTTGGACAAACTTGGAATCCTTCGGGGAAACAATTTGGTGCCCTTCCGATGATTTTGGGTTCCTTTATTGTGACGATTTTATCAGCTCTTATCGCAACACCCTTTGCTATCGGAGCTGCAGTCTTTATGACTGAAGTATCACCAAAGGGTGCAAAAATCTTGCAACCGGCCATTGAACTCCTCGTCGGTATTCCTTCAGTTGTCTATGGATTTATCGGTTTGCAAGTTGTGGTGCCTTTTGTCCGTAGCGTCTTTGGTGGAACTGGTTTTGGGATCCTGTCAGGGATTTTCGTTCTCTTTGTCATGATCCTACCAACTGTAACCTTTATGACAACAGACAGCTTGCGTGCTGTTCCTCGTCATTACCGTGAAGCTAGTTTGGCTATGGGAGCCACTCGTTGGCAAACCATCTGGCGTGTGACCTTGAAAGCAGCACGTTCAGGTATTTTCACAGCAGTGGTCTTTGGGATGGCGCGTGCCTTCGGTGAAGCCCTTGCTATTCAGATGGTTGTCGGAAACTCAGCAGTTATCCCAACCTCGCTAACAACACCTGCTGCGACTTTGACTTCTGTTTTGACTATGGGTATCGGAAATACTGTCATGGGAACGGTTGATAATAACGTTCTCTGGTCACTGGCCTTAGTCTTGCTCTTGATGAGTTTGGCCTTTAACAGTGTGATTAAGTTGATTACGAAAGAAAGAGGAAAGAAAAACTATGCACGCTAAGAAATTAGATAAACTTGCAACAGCTGTCCTCTATACCATCGCGGGTATCATTGTTGCCATCTTGGCGTCCTTGATTCTCTATATCCTGGTTCGAGGGTTACCTCATATCTCTTGGTCCTTCTTGACTGGGAAATCTTCCTCTTATCAAGCAGGCGGGGGTATTGGGATTCAGCTCTATAATTCCTTCTTCCTTCTGGTCATTACCTTGGTTATTTCTGTTCCTTTATCCATGGGAGCCGGCGTTTTCCTTGCTGAGTATGCCAAAAAAGGGCCTGTGACCAATTTTATTCGTACCTGTATTGAGATTTTGTCTTCTCTACCATCAGTCGTTGTGGGTCTCTTTGGTTACTTGATTTTTGTAGTCCAGTTTGAGTATGGATTTTCAATCATTTCAGGTGCCTTGGCCTTGACGGTCTTTAACCTCCCTCAGATGACTCGAAATGTTGAGGACAGTTTAAAACACGTTCACCATACACAACGTGAGGCTGGCTTAGCTCTTGGAATTTCTCGTTGGGAGACTGTGGTCCATGTCGTCATTCCAGAAGCCCTTCCAAGCATCGTAACGGGTGTTGTCTTGGCCTCTGGCCGTATCTTTGGTGAGGCCGCCGCTCTTATCTATACGGCAGGACAATCCGCTCCAGCCCTTGACTGGTCTAACTGGAATATCCTCAGTGTTACCAGCCCCATCTCAATCTTCCGTCAAGCAGAAACCTTGGCTGTCCACATTTGGAAGGTCAACAGTGAAGGAACCATTCCTGATGCTACCATTGTATCTGCTGGTTCTGCCGCTGTGCTCCTCATCTTTATCTTGATTTTTAACTTTGGAGCACGCAAACTCGGAAGCTATCTACACAAGAAATTAACCGCTGCCTAAAGGAGAAGCCATGTCAAAATATAACTGGGATGAAAAGCATATCATCACCTTTCCTGAAGAAAAAGTGGCCCTCTCTACCAAGGATTTACATGTTTACTACGGTAAAAATGAATCCATCAAGGGCATCGATATGCAATTTGAAAGAAATAAAATAACGGCCTTGATTGGTCCTTCCGGATCTGGGAAATCTACCTACCTTCGCAGTCTCAATCGGATGAATGATACCATTGATATTGCCAAGGTCACAGGTCAAATCCTCTACCAAGGGATTGACGTCAACCGTCCAGAAATCAATGTCTATGAGATGCGCAAGCATATCGGAATGGTCTTCCAACGTCCAAATCCATTTGCCAAGTCTATTTACCGTAACATCACTTTTGCTCATGAACGTGCAGGAGTCAAGGATAAGAAAGTCTTGGATGAAATTGTCGAAACCTCTCTCCGACAGGCTGCCCTTTGGGATCAGGTCAAAGATGACCTCCACAAATCAGCCTTGATGCTTTCTGGTGGACAGCAACAACGTCTCTGTATCGCTCGCGCCATCTCTGTCAAGCCAGATATCCTCTTGATGGATGAACCGGCGTCAGCCTTGGATCCGATTGCGACAGCCCAACTGGAAGAGACTATGTTGGAATTGAAGAAAGACTTTACCATCATCATCGTTACCCACAGTATGCAACAGGCTGCGCGTGCAAGTGACTACACAGGATTTTTCTACTTGGGCGATTTGATCGAGTATGATAAGACATCCAATATTTTCCAAAATGCTAAGTTACAGTCAACCAATGACTATGTAACGGGACACTTTGGTTAGAAAGGAAGCAGTATGACAGAACCGATTTTGCAGGTTAAAGACCTGTCCGTTTATTACAATAAAAAGAAGGCTTTGAATAGTGTTTCCCTTTCTTTCCAACCTAAGGAAATAACAGCCTTGATTGGTCCTTCTGGATCAGGAAAGTCCACCCTGCTCAAAGCGATTAACCGCATGGGCGATCTAAATCCTGAGGTGACAACAACTGGAACAGTGATTTATAATGGCCACAATATCTACAGTCCACGTACCGATACGGTTGAATTGCGTAAGGAAATCGGTATGGTCTTTCAACAGCCCAATCCTTTCCCTATGTCTATCTATGAAAATGTTGTCTACGGCCTACGTATCAATGGAGTCAGGGATAAACATGTTTTGGATGAAGCGGTGGAAAAGGCCTTGCAACGCGCTTCTATTTGGGATGAGGTCAAGGATCGCTTGCATGATTCAGCCATTGGTCTCTCAGGTGGACAACAACAACGTGTTTGTGTTGCTCGTGTCTTAGCAACCAGTCCCAAGATTATTCTCTTGGATGAACCAACTTCAGCTTTGGATCCTATCTCGGCTGGTAAGATTGAGGAAACCTTGTATGGTCTGAAAGATAAATACACCATGCTCTTGGTAACGCGTTCGATGCAACAGGCCTCTCGTATCTCTGATAAAACAGGATTTTTCCTAGATGGGGATTTGATCGAGTTTAACGATACTAAGAAAATGTTCCTAGACCCACAAAACAAGGAAACAGAAGATTATATTACAGGAAAATTTGGATAAGGAGTTGAATGATGTTACGATCTCAATTTGAAGAAGATTTGGAGAAATTGCACAACCAGTTCTATGCCATGGGACAAGAAGTGCTCTCACAAATCAATCGTACAGTGCGTGCCTTTGTCACACATGACCGTGATTTGGCAAAAGAAGTTATTGAGGAAGATGCAGAAGTAAATGGATATGAAGTGAAACTTGAAAAGAAATCATTTGAAATGATCGCGCTTCAACAACCTGTTTCTCAAGACCTCCGTACTGTATTGACCGTTCTCAAGGCAGTATCGGACCTGGAACGTATGGGAGACCATGCGGTGTCAATCGCAAAAGCAACTATTCGTATGAAGGGGGAACAACGCATCCCTGCCGTTGAGGAAGAAATCAAAAAAATGGGGCGCGATGTGAAAAACTTCGTTGAAGCTGCTCTCGAACTTTACCTGAATGGTTCTGTGGATCAAGCCTACGAAGTAGCGGCTATGGATGAAAAAATCAACCATTACTTTGATAGTATTCGTGATCTTACTACAGAGGAGATTAGGAAACATCCTGAAGCCATCGTTACAGGCCGTGATTACTTCCAGGTAATTTCCTTCTTGGAACGTATCGGAGACTACGCTAAAAATATCTGTGAATGGGTTGTTTACTTTGAAACAGGGAAGATTGTCGAACTATAAGAAACGGTTTAAATATACAGAATAAAAGGCTGATTGTGATAAATCAGTCTTCTTTTTTATGAAAAGAATTATTTTACATTCAAAATCTCTAAAAGGGTTGACAACTATTTTTAAAAGAGTTATAATTATTCAGAAATTATAGAAAGGTCGTTTATTTATGAAATTTAAGAAATGGATATTAGTTGTGTGTAGCATGCTGGCCAGCATGGTTTTGGTAGCTTGCCAATCCAGTACGGATAGTTCTCAGTCTGCTGTGGACGCTATTAAACAAAAAGGAAAGCTAGTCGTTGCGACCAGTCCAGACTATGCACCATTTGAATTCCAATCCTTGGTAGATGGTAAAAACCAAGTGGTTGGGGCAGATATTGATATGGCTCAAGCGATTGCGGATGAGCTTGGGGTTAAACTTGAAATCTCTAGCATGAGTTTTGACAATGTTTTGACCAGCCTTCAAACTGGAAAGGCTGACTTAGCCATTGCGGGAATTAGTGCTACAGATGAGAGAAAGGAAGTCTTTGACTTTTCAATCCCTTACTATGAAAACAAAATGAGTTTCTTGGTTAGAAAAGCCGATTTAGACAAATACAAGGATCTTTCAAACCTAGCAAGTGCTAATATTGCAGCTCAAAAGGGAACCGTTCCAGAAACCATGGTCAAGGAACAATTACCAAATGCTCAACTGACTTCTTTGACCAATATGGGTGAAGCAGTCAATGAATTGCAGGCTGGAAAAGTGGATGCTGTTCATATGGATGAACCAGTTGCTCTTAGCTACGCAGGTAAAAACTCAGATCTTGCCGTTGCAACTGTTAATTTGACAATGAAAGATGGCGAAGCCAATGCCGTTGCTATTAAGAAGAATCAATCAGACTTGAAAGCAGTAGTCGATAAGGTTATCCAAAAACTAAAAGATGACGGAACCTATCAAAGCTATCTAGAAAAAGCAGCGAAACTAACAGAAGTTGAACAATAAGAAAAGAGCAGAGTTGGACTTTAATCCAATTCTGCTTTTATGTATTCTAATAACTCTTCTAGATTTTCGAGAGAGACTTTGGCAAACTGATAAGGACAGGCGTCCAAATAAGCCTTCTCAAAAAAGTCTAGTTTGAGTGAGCTGTGTTTTAAACTGGTGATTTTAGGATAGTCTCTCAAATCAAGGAGAAGGCCATCATGTAGAGGATAGTGGGGCAAGGGACAGGTGTTTTCTTCAAGCACTTTCTTTATCTGAGTCTGATAGTTCTCTTGAAGGGTCAGTCTGGCCAGTCGATTTTTTTCAAATAGCTGGCTATCGATGTAAAGAGAGAGAGCCTTTTGCATGATCAGGTTGCTGTCATAGTCTAGGATATTTTTGTAGAAAACAAAGGCCTCTTTTAGGGTATTTGGGAGAATGAGAGCGGTAATACGAAGGGCTGGAAAGAGACTGGTTGAGAAGGACTTGATATAAATGACCCGATCCTCAGTGTCCAGATAGTGGAAGGTCTGCCCTTTTTTAGGGTCTAAATCTCCTAGATAGTCATCCTCTACGATGTAAACACCATACTGGTTTGCTAGATCTAGAATAGCCCTTTTTTCCTGATCAGAATAGGAATGACCTAGAGGATAGTGGAAGCGAGGAATAGTGTAGAAAAACTTGATTTTCCCAGATTTGAACTGTTCTTCCAGTTCTTCAAAGTCAATGCCATCAATACGGCGTTCAATGGTCTGGTAGGCTAATCCTTGAGCGACCAAGAGGCGATTCATTCGGTGGTAAGTCGGTTGTTCGACCAAAATCTCCTCTCCCTTACTTGGGAAGTTGATCTGAGAAAGGATAAAGAGAGCTTGCTGGGTGCCAGATGTTAGAACCAGTTGGTCGGGTTTGCAGTAGAGGGCTTGGTTGAAAAGGAGTTGATGGACAGATTGTCTGAGTTCCTCAAGGCCTTCTTGGTTGTCATAGTAGTTGAAGAGGTAGTTTTCTCGGCCTATCAGGGTTTCGTTGACACAGAGTCGGAAGTCGTCATAGGCACTGGCATGCTCGTCAGTGACTTCGATTTCCAAGTCTTGGTGCGGTCCTTGTTCTAGAACATAGTAGCCACTTTGGGGTTTGGCATAGAGGTATTGTTCATGGCGTAATTCCAGTAGGGCTCGTTGGATAGTGTCCTTGCTACAATGAAAGTCCAGACTCAGTTGACGGATGGAGGGAAGCCGGCTACCTGTTGGGAATTTTCCTGATTCGATTCCATTTTTTAGAAAGGAAACGACTGCTTGGTATTTACTTTCTTTCTTCATTCCAGACCTCCCTTGATTTTGTTACATTGTACCTTTTTTTTGCCTCCTTGGCAATGGGAAAAGCATTTCCCCCTTTCACAACTAGGAGCAAATGTGGTATACTTAGAAAGTATGATGATTCATTGAACAGAAGATAAGAAAGAGAATGGATAGAAAAGTGCAGGAACCGGTAAAATTATTTCAATACAATACTCTAGGTGCCCTAATGGCAGGTCTCTATGGTGGAACCATGACAGTAGGAGAATTGCTGGAACATGGTGACCTCGGCTTGGGGACATTGGATTCGATTGACGGGGAGTTGATTGTCCTTGATGGCAAGGCTTATCAAGCCAAGGGTTCAGGGGAACAACCTGAAATTGTAGAAGTTTCACCTGATGCCCTTATCCCTTATGCGGCAGTTGTTCCCCACCAGGCTGAAGTGATTTTCCGCCAGCGCTTTGAGATGACTGATAAGGAATTGGAAAAACGAATTGAGTCCTACTATGATGGGGAAAATCTCTTTCGTTCCATCAAGATTCATGGTGAATTTTCACAAATGCATGTGCGGATGATTCCTAAATCCACACCTGATACCAAGTTTGCTGATGTTGCGACTCACCAACCTGAATATAGCCGTGAAAATGTATCGGGAACCATTGTTGGATTTTGGACACCGGAGATGTTCCATGGAGTGAGTGTTGCAGGCTATCATTTGCATTTTATCTCTGATGATTTGACCTTTGGTGGGCATGTGATGGACTTTGTTATCAAAGAAGGAATGATCGAGGTTGGAGCAGTCGACCAGTTGGACCAACGTTTTCCAGTCCAAGATCGCCAGTATTTATTTGCCAAATTTAACGTTGACGAGATGAAGAAAGATATTGATAAGTCAGAATAGGAGAAAAAGATGACAGTACATATTATCCTCACCATGATCGCTTTAGTTCTCATTCTAGTAGGTGGAATTTGGTATGCCAAAAAACGGTTTAAAATCTCTCTTGCAGTGATGGGCTTGGGGGCAATCGCATTTTTCGTTTCTTCTCAAGTGTTAGAGAAGATGGTTCACCTTCTGGTACTCCATCCGCAAAAAGATGGAACCATTCCGCTCATGCAGGAGCAACCTTTCTTATATGTCCTTTATGGAATCGCCATGGCTGCCCTCTTTGAGGAAACGGCTCGTTTTATCTTTTTTAAATGGTTGGAGAAAAAGAGAAAGTTGGAAGATAGAGATGCTTGGGCTTATGGCTTAGGACATGGAGGCTTAGAGATGCTCTACCTCGGAATGGGAAGTTTGATTAGCCTTTTGATCCTCTTTTCACTAGTACAGTCATCAAATACTGATGCGGCGAATCTTCTTACAAAGAGTACATTAGAAACAGTTCAGTCTCTATCAGCATGGCAGATCTATCTACTAGGAGTTGAGCGTGTCCTTGCTCTGGTTCTCCAAATTAGCCTTACTGTCTGGGTCTATCAAAGTGTCCGTCAAAAGAAATGGATTTATCTCGTTGCTGCCTATGGATTACATGCCTTGTTCGACTTAGCTCCAGCTCTATCTCAAGTGGGCTGGATTGCAAATCCACTTCTAGTGGAGGGCATTCTTCTTGTAGAAGTACTTGCCTTTGTCTGGCTTACAAAATCTACATTTTGGAAAAAATCATCATAAAAAGAGGTTCACCTCTTTTTTTATGCAATGCTTTGATACTTCCATTTTTCGGTTCGTCAAAAGCCTTTAAAAATGGTATAATGAAATGACTTTACAAAAGGATGAGAGATATGACATTAGTAACTAAAATACAAGAACAATTAGAAGGAATTGATATTCGTTTTAAGGAACCCTTGAAGCTCTATACCTACACTAAGGTAGGGGGACGAGCGGATTATCTGGTTTTGCCACGCAATCGCTATGAGATGGCGCGTGTCGTTCAATTTGCCAATCAAGAGAATATTCCTTGGATGGTGCTAGGAAATGCCAGCAATATTATCGTTCGTGACGGTGGAATTCGTGGATTTGTCATCTTGTGTGACAAGCTCAATAACGTTTCAGTTGATGGTTATACCATTGAAGCGGAAGCTGGGGCCAACTTGATTGAAACGACACGTATTGCCCTTCGTCATAGTTTGACTGGTTTCGAGTTTGCCTGTGGCATTCCAGGGAGCGTCGGTGGAGCAGTCTTTATGAATGCGGGTGCCTATGGAGGAGAGATTGCCCATATCTTGCAGTCTTGTCAAATTTTGACCAAGGAAGGGGAGATTGAGACCTTATCTTCCAAGGAATTGGCTTTTGGTTACCGTCATTCGGCTGTTCAAGATTCTGGAGCTGTTGTTTTGTCAGCTAAATTTGCCCTAGCTCCAGGAAATCATCAGGTTATCAAGCAAGAAATGGACCGCTTAACGCACCTACGTGAACTCAAACAACCTCTAGAATACCCATCTTGTGGTTCGGTCTTTAAGCGTCCTGTTGGTCATTTTGCAGGTCAGTTGATTTCAGAGGCTGGTTTGAAAGGCTATCGTATCGGTGGTGTTGAAGTATCTGAAAAGCACGCTGGTTTCATGATCAATGTTGCTGACGGTACGGCTAAAGACTACGAGGACTTGATCCAATCTGTTATTGAAAAGGTAAAGGAACACTCAGGTGTTACCCTTGAGAGGGAAGTCCGTATTTTGGGTGAGAAAGAATAAGGTTTGGGCAGAAAAGTTGCTGCTATAACCATTGTAAGGGGGTGAAAGCCTATCGTTAGTGAAGATGTATGTAGGCAGTTCAATCTCCTACACGAGGTAGTAGCGGCCTGACAGAGCCAGGATCTGTTAATTTATGAAAAAGAAGGAATTTATGACAATTGAAAAAACCAATTATCGAATTCAAAAACGTTTCTAAAGTTTTTGAAGACAGCAACACCAAGGTTCTCAAAGACATTAACTTTGAGTTGGAAGAGGGAAAGTTCTATACCCTACTAGGCGCATCTGGTTCAGGAAAATCAACCATTTTAAACATCATTGCAGGTTTACTGGATGCGACGACAGGGGATATTTTGCTGGATGGGGTACGGATCAACGACATCCCAACCAATAAACGTGATGTCCATACGGTCTTCCAATCCTATGCCTTGTTTCCACATATGAATGTGTTTGAAAATGTTGCCTTTCCACTCCGCTTGCGTAAGATTGACAAGAAAGAAATTGAACAACGTGTTGCGGAAGTCCTCAAGATGGTTCAGTTGGAAGGTTATGAAAAACGTTCCATCCGTAAACTTTCTGGAGGACAACGTCAGCGTGTGGCTATCGCCCGTGCCATCATCAACCAACCTCGTGTGGTTTTGTTGGATGAGCCCTTGTCAGCGCTGGACTTGAAATTGCGGACAGACATGCAGTACGAACTGCGTGAACTGCAACAACGATTGGGGATTACCTTTGTCTTTGTCACTCACGATCAGGAGGAAGCCTTGGCTATGAGTGACTGGATTTTCGTTATGAATGATGGCGAGATTGTCCAATCAGGAACACCTGTAGATATCTATGATGAGCCAATCAACCATTTTGTTGCTACCTTTATCGGTGAGTCCAACATCTTGCCAGGAACTATGATTGAGGACTACTTGGTCGAGTTTAACGGCAAACGCTTTGAAGCGGTCGATGGTGGGATGAAGCCAAACGAGCCTGTCGAAGTCGTTATTCGTCCAGAGGACTTGCGTATCACTCTTCCTGAAGAAGGCAAGCTCCAAGTTAAGGTTGATACCCAACTTTTCCGTGGGGTTCATTACGAGATTATTGCCTATGACGAGCTCGAAAATGAATGGATGATCCACTCGACTCGTAAGGCCATTGTGGGTGAGGAAATCGGTCTGGACTTTGAACCAGAAGATATCCACATCATGCGTCTCAACGAAACCGAAGAAGAATTCGATGCTCGTATCGAGGAGTACGTAGAAATCGAAGAGCAAGAAGCAGGTCTGATTAACGCGATCGAGGAGGAAAGAGATGAAGAAAACAACCTCTAAACTCTTTGTAGTGCCCTATATGCTTTGGATTGCCCTCTTTGTTCTCGCACCCTTAGTCTTGATTTTCGGTCAATCCTTTTTCAACATTGAAGGGCAGTTTAGTTTAGAAAACTATAAATCTTACTTTGCGTCACAAAACTTGACCTACCTTAAAATGAGCTTCAACTCTGTGCTCTATGCAGGGATTGTGACTATGGTGACGCTTCTCATCAGCTACCCAACAGCCCTCTTTTTGACTCGTCTCAAGCACCGTCAACTCTGGCTCATGCTGATTATCCTACCAACCTGGATCAATCTGCTCCTTAAGGCCTATGCCTTTATAGGAATTTTTGGTCAAGATGGATCCATCAACCAATTCTTAGAATTCATCGGAATCGGTTCGCAGCAATTGCTCTTTACTGATTTCTCCTTTATCTTTGTCGCAAGCTACATCGAGCTTCCCTTTATGATTTTGCCGATTTTCAATGTCTTGGATGATATGGATAACAATCTCATCAATGCCAGCTACGACCTCGGTGCGACCAAGTGGGAAACCTTCCGCCATGTCATCTTCCCTCTGTCGATGAATGGTGTGAGAAGTGGGGTTCAGTCCGTCTTTATCCCAAGTTTGAGTCTCTTCATGCTGACACGTTTGATTGGTGGGAACCGCGTTATTACTTTGGGAACGGCTATTGAGCAGAACTTTCTGACCAATGACAACTACGGTATGGGTTCTACTATCGGTGTGATCCTCGTCCTGACCATGTTCATCACCATGTGGGTGACCAAGGAAAGGAGAGAACGATGAAAAAATTTGCCAATCTCTACCTGGCCTTTGTCTTTATCATCCTTTATTTGCCAATTTTTTACTTGATTGGCTATGCCTTTAACGCTGGCGATGATATGAACAGCTTTACTGGTTTTAGCTTGAGCCATTTTAAAACCATGTTTGGTGATGGTCGCCTTATGTTGATCCTCACCCAAACCTTTTTCTTGGCCTTTCTATCAGCCTTGATAGCGACTATTATCGGGACTTTCGGTGCCATTTATATCTATCAGTCTCGTAAGAAATACCAAGAAGCCTTTTTATCACTCAATAATATCCTCATGGTTGCACCCGACGTTATGATTGGTGCTAGCTTCTTGATTCTCTTTACACAACTTAAGTTTTCACTTGGATTTTTGACGGTTCTATCTAGTCATGTGGCCTTTTCCATCCCTATCGTGGTCTTGATGGTCTTGCCTCGTCTCAAGGAGATGAATGATGACATGATTCATGCGGCTTATGACCTTGGCGCCAGTCAGTTTCAGATGTTTAAGGAAATCATGCTTCCTTACCTGACTCCGTCTATCATTGCAGGTTATTTCATGGCCTTCACCTATTCGCTAGATGACTTTGCCGTGACCTTCTTTGTAACGGGAAATGGCTTTTCAACCCTGTCAGTCGAGATTTACTCTCGTGCTCGTAAGGGAATTTCGCTAGAAATCAATGCCCTGTCTGCCCTTGTCTTTCTCTTTAGTATTATCCTAGTTGTAGGTTATTACTTTATCTCACGTGAGAAGGAGGAGCAAGCATGAAAAAACTCTATTCATTTTTAGCAGGAATTGTAGCAATTATCCTTGTCTTGTGGGGGATTGCGACTCATCTAGATAGTAAAATCAACAGCCGAGATAGTCAGAAACTGGTTATCTACAACTGGGGGGATTATATCGATCCCGAACTCTTGGAGCAATTCACAGAAGAAACAGGTATCCAAGTCCAGTACGAGACCTTTGACTCCAACGAGGCCATGTATACCAAGATCAAGCAGGGTGGAACGACCTACGACATTGCCATCCCAAGTGAATACATGATCAACAAGATGAAGGACGAAGACCTCTTAGTTCCGCTTGATTATTCAAAAATTGAAGGAATCGAAAATATCGGACCAGAGTTTCTCAACCAGTCTTTTGACCCGGGCAATAAATTCTCCATCCCATACTTCTGGGGAACCTTGGGAATTGTCTACAATGAAACCATGGTAGATAAGGCGCCTGAACATTGGGACGATCTCTGGAAGCCAGAGTACAAGGATTCCATCATGCTCTTTGATGGAGCGCGTGAGGTGCTGGGACTCGGGCTTAACTCGCTTGGTTACAGTCTTAACTCAAAGGATTCACAGCAGTTGGAAGAGACAGTAGACAAGCTCTACAAACTGACTCCAAATATCAAGGCCATTGTGGCTGACGAGATGAAGGGGTACATGATCCAGAACAATGCTGCTATCGGTGTGACCTTCTCTGGGGAAGCCAGCCAGATGCTGGAGAAAAATCCTAACCTCAAGTATGTCGTTCCGACAGAAGCCAGCAACTTATGGTTTGATAACATGGTCATTCCAAAAACCGTGAAAAACCAAGATGCCGCCTATGCCTTTATCAACTTTATGCTAAAACCCGAAAATGCTCTTAAAAATGCAGAATATGTCGGCTATGCAACACCAAATAACACGGCTAAGGAACTGCTCCCAGAGGAGACCAAGGAAGACAAATCCTTCTATCCAGACGCTGACACCATGAAACACCTAGAAGTTTATGAAAAATTTGACCATAAATGGACAGGCAAATACAGCGACCTCTTCCTCCAGTTTAAAATGTACCGGAAGTAGGAGATTATCTACTATCGGAAATAATTTCAATCAGACAAAAAAATAAAACCTAGCCATAGAAAATTAACCATTCTATGGCTAGGTTATTTATTAAAATAGATCATGAATTAGTAGAAAAATATACTTAATTATGCTATAATTTCGATAGAGTTAAAGGCATTTTAGCTTATGATTGAGGTAGTAGTTATGATTAAAAAAGCTATTTTTAGAGGAATTATTCCTTTTGTCATTATGACCAGTTTAGCAATTTTTATAAGACTTCAAGGGATTGATATTTTTCAGGTTAAAAGTACATTTTTGGTTGGTATTATTGCTACCTCGATAGCATCAGCCTCGGTAATTTATGAAATTGAAAAATGGTCGCTATTTAAACAATCTGTCATACATTTTATCATTATGCTTTTTACTGTTCTTCCCTGTCTTCTATTTAGTGGATGGTATAAGTTGGTCTCAATTTTGGATTATCTCATTGTTTTAGGTCAATTCTTATTGGTTGGAAGTTTCTTGTGGCTTATCGCCTATATAATATTTGGGAAACTTCTAAAGAAATGAGTTGGGCATTAACCTTGACGAACTCCTTCAAAAACGATATAATACTAGAGTTGAGAATTGATTTTCAGTTGTCTTATCCCAGAGAAATGGCGGTGCTGCGAGCCATCTAAGGTAGGAAGTCATGCTACTCAATCAGACAATTGCATAAGATTATGAGAATGACAAGTTCATTGAATGAAGGTGGTACCGCGGTTTTTCGCCCTTCGTGATGTGAGCTTGTCTTTTGATTTTTGGAGGTGTTTATGAAGACATTTCTCGTGAAACAAAAGTTTCGTCTTGGAGGCGAACGCTTTGATATCAAGGATGATAGAGGAGTGGTAAACTATCAGGTGGAGGGATCTTTCTTCCAAATTCCTAAGACCTTTACCGTCTATGACGCCTATGGTGAGCAAGTCAGTGAGATTAGTAAAGAATTTTTCACCTTGCTTCCTCGCTTTAATATCCAGTTACGAAACGGTTCAAATTTCGTCATTCGTAAGAAGCTGACCTTCTTTCGAGATAAGTATGAGTTTGATGATTTGGGGCTCCGTATCGAGGGCAATATCTGGGATTTGAATTTCAAATTGCTAGATGATCGAGATCAACTTGTCGCCGAGATTAGGAAAGAGATTTTCCATTTAACCTCAACTTATACCGTAACTGTTCTCGAAGACTCTTATGCAGATCTGGTCATTTCCCTCTGTGTCGCGATTGACTATGTGGAAATGCTGGAAAGCCAATCAAACTAAACAAGTAAATAAGGAGATATTATGAAACAACTATCTAGTGCCCAAGTTCGCCAAATGTGGCTTGACTTCTGGGCAAGCAAAGGCCACTCTGTAGAACCATCAGTTAGCTTGGTTCCTGTAAACGACCCAACACTTTTGTGGATCAACTCAGGGGTTGCTACCCTTAAGAAATACTTTGACGGGACCATCATCCCTGAAAATCCACGTATCACCAATGCGCAAAAAGCCATCCGTACTAATGACATCGAAAACGTAGGGAAGACTGCTCGTCACCATACCATGTTTGAAATGTTGGGGAACTTCTCTATTGGAGATTACTTCCGTGATGAAGCTATCACCTGGGCTTATGAACTCTTGACAAGCCCAGAATGGTTTGATTTTCCTAAAGACAAACTATATATGACCTACTATCCAGATGATAAAGATTCTTACAACCGCTGGATTGAAGTGGGCGTGGATCCAAGTCACTTGATCCCAATCGAAGATAACTTCTGGGAAATCGGTGCAGGACCTTCTGGACCAGATACAGAAATCTTCTTTGACCGTGGGGAAGCCTTTGATCCAGAAAATATCGGTATTCGCCTTCTAGCAGAAGATATCGAAAATGACCGTTACATCGAAATCTGGAACATCGTTTTGTCACAATTTAACGCGGATCCTGCTCTTCCTCGTAGCGAGTACAAGGAATTGCCACACAAGAACATTGATACGGGCGCTGGTTTGGAGCGTTTGGTGGCAGTTATCCAAGGGGCTAAGACAAACTTTGAAACTGACCTCTTCATGCCAATCATTCGTGAAGTTGAGAAATTGTCTGGTAAGGTCTATGACCAAGATGGCGATAATATGAGCTTTAAGGTCATCGCTGACCACATCCGTTCTCTTTCATTTGCCATCGGTGATGGTGCCCTTCCAGGAAATGAAGGCCGTGGTTATGTTCTTCGTCGTCTTCTTCGTCGTGCTTCTATGCACGGTCAAAAATTGGGTATCAACGAGCCTTTCCTTTACAAACTCGTTCCAACTGTTGGAAAAATTATGGAAAGCTACTACCCAGAAGTACTTGAAAAACGTGACTTTATCGAAAAAATCATCAAGAGCGAAGAAGAGTCATTTGCTCGTACCCTTCACTCAGGCCAACATTTTGCAGAAACTATTGTAGCTGACTTGAAAGAAAAAGGTCAATCTGTCATTGCTGGACAAGATGTCTTCAAACTCTACGACACATATGGATTCCCAGTGGAATTGACAGAAGAAATCGCTGAAGAAGCTGGCATGACGGTAGACCGTGAAGGCTTTGAAGCAGCCATGAAAGAGCAGCAAGAACGTGCGCGTGCGTCAGCTGTCAAGGGTGGTTCAATGGGAATGCAAAATGAAACCCTTCAAAACATTACAGTTGAAAGTGTTTTTAACTATGAAGCATCTCAATTGTCTTCTAAATTGGTCGCTATCGTAGCGGACAATGCAGAAGTAGAAGCTGTTTCAGAAGGAACTGTCTCTCTTATCTTTGCAGAGACTCCATTCTATGCTGAAATGGGTGGACAAGTAGCTGACCACGGTCAAGTCTTGGACGCTGCTGGAAATGTCGTGGCTACTGTGACAGATGTTCAAAAAGCACCAAATGGCCAGCCACTTCATACAGTTGAAGTTCTTGCACCGCTGGCTTTGAATGCAGAATATACTTTGGCAATCGATACAGACCGTCGCCTTCGTGTCATGAAAAACCACACAGCGACTCACTTGCTCCACGCTGCCCTTCACAATATCCTTGGAAACCATGCGACACAAGCAGGATCCCTTAACGAAGTCGAATTCCTTCGCTTTGACTTCACACACTTCCAAGCAGTAACTCCTGAAGAATTGCGCGCCATTGAACAACAAGTTAATGAGAAAATCTGGGAAGCAATTGCAGTAGAAACTGTTGAGACAGATATTGACACTGCTAAAGAAATGGGAGCTATGGCCCTCTTTGGTGAGAAATACGGTAAGGAAGTTCGTGTTGTGACCATCGGTGACTACTCTGTTGAGCTTTGTGGTGGTACCCACGTTGGCAACACTTCTGAGATTGGTCTCTTCAAGATTGTCAAAGAAGAAGGGATCGG
>CAKQDJ010000019.1:0-21723 GCA_934229205.1 uncultured Streptococcus sp. | reverse complement strand
ACAGCTACAGGAGCAGCTGCAGTTACACCAAATTCTTCTTCGATAGCTTTTACAAGGTCGTTCAATTCAAGGATTGAAGCTTCTTTAATTTCAGCAATAATGTTTTCAATGTTCAATGCCATTGTTATTTCCTCCAAATAAGTTTTTTTAATTTTAATTATTTTTTCGTAGCTAGGCTACGCTGCGTAGCTTAAGATTAAGCTGCGTCTTCTTTGTTGTCTGCAACTGCTTTGACAGCAAGTGCAACGTTGCGAACTGGCGCTTGAAGTACAGAAAGGAGCATAGAAAGAAGTCCTTCGCGGTTTGGAAGAGTTGCAAGTGCAAGAATCTCTTCTTTAGATGCGACAGCGCCTTCGATAGCACCACCTTTGATTTCAAGTGCTTCTGCATTCTTAGCAAAATCGTTCAAGATTTTCGCTGGTGCGATAACATCTTCGTTAGAAAATGCTACTGCAGATGGTCCAACAAATACAGATGCAAGATCTTCAAGACCAGCTTTTTCAGCTGCACGACGCAAGATTGAGTTTTTAATAACTTTATACTCAACTTCGCTTCCACGAAGCTCACGACGAAGAACTGTATCTTGCTCAACTGTCAAACCACGAGCGTCTACAACGACGATAGATGCAGCAGCTTTCATTTTTTCAGCTACTACGTCAACTAGTTCCGCTTTTTTAGCAATAATTGCTTCACTCATTAGTGTGTTCACCTCCGTAATTATTTTGCTTGGGGAATTTTTCCAAAAGAAAAACGCGCCCAAACCTAGACACGAAAGTACAATACGCTTCTTTTTACATGATACGTTTTGTCCTCGGTAGGATCTTTATGAGTCGAGCTCCCCTACTGTCTTAGGCAGTTTTTTCAAACCGTTTATAAGTATAGCATAGACAAAAAAAGAATGCAAGATTTTTGCAAACTTTTTTTAAATTTTTTTAAATTTTTTTAAATCTCTACTGTCAAAACTTTGCCTTGCTTAACCACCTGTTCTCCAGCGATATAAACATCATCAACATCACTGGATTTGACTGCATAAACCAGGTGAGAGAGCATATTTTCCTGAGGCTGAAGATGGATTTTTCCTTGTGGTTGAATGACCAGAAAATCTGCTTGCTTGCCAACTTCTAGGCTTCCTATCTGCTTTTCCATTCCTAGAACCTTAGCACCTTCTATCGTAAGAGCTTTGAGGGCTGTTTCGATAGGGAATTGGCTGGCATCTCCACTTTTCATCTTTTGAAGAAGGGCTGCAGACCGTCCTTCCTCAAACATATCTAGATTGTTATTGGAAGCAACCGAGTCAGTCGCAATTCCGACTGCTACTCCTGCTTTTTGCAGTTGGATGATCGGAGCGATTCCTGAGGCCAGTTTGAGGTTACTAATAGGATTATGGGCGATAGCCACATGAGAAGTTGCCAAGCGTTCAACTTCTCGATCGTTTAGTTCGACCCCATGAGCAAAGACAGACGGATGATCTAAGTAACCTAGTTCTTCTAGAAAGGCAAGGGGACGTTTGCCATAGCGTTTGAGGATAATTCCTGATTCCTCCTTGGTCTCCGCCACATGGATATGGATAGGAATATTCAGCTCTTTTGCCATATCTAAGCTCTCATCCAGCAAATCTTTACTACAGCTGTAGGGAGAATGTGGGGCTACCATAACCTTGAAATTTGGATTTTCATATCCTAAGATTTCCTCTATGATGGCTCGTGTTCTGCTTATAGTTTCAGCAGTTGTCTCTGCCTCTGAAGAAAAGAGGGTCGGTGAGAAATAACAACGCATCTTAGACGCCTTGACTGCCTGATAAATTTGCTCAATATCCACTCCATTGGGATTATACATATCATTGAAGCTTGTTGTCCCTGACTGGAGCATCTCCGTCAGAGCTTCTTTGACTGCCTTGGTAGTCATATCGGGAGTAAATCCTGCTTCTGCTGGCCAGATATAGTCATTGAGCCATTCGTGGAGATTACTGTCATCCTGAATTCCTCGCAAACCTGTCATAGCAGAATGGGTGTGGCAATTGACCAATCCAGGCATGATCCAGGCTCCCTGATAGTCTATCATCTGCTCAGCTTGCTCTAAAATCTCTGGCTCCTCTTGGCCGACATAGACGATTTGAGAGTCCTTAACGGCTAAGATACCATCCAAATAAACATGGAAATCTTGGTCACAAGTCACGGTATTTACATGCTGATAGACTTTCATTGTTTTCTCCTTCTAAGACCCTGATTTTTTCTAGCCATTGTAACAAAAAAGTCACCCAAAGGCAACTTTTTTTTGTCCATAAGATTTCAAAATAGAAAGGATTATTCAGAGCTAAAAGCTGCAGCTTTTTGCATCTGGTAATACTTGCCCTTTCTAGCCATGAGGTCATGATGGTTACCATGCTCAACAATATCACCATCTACCAAGACAAGAATCAAATCCGCATCCTGAATGGTTGACAAGCGGTGGGCAATGATAAAGCTTGTGCGCCCCTTCATGAGTTTAGCAAAGGCATCCTGAACTAGCACTTCTGTCCGTGTATCGATGGAGGAAGTCGCTTCGTCTAAGATAAGAATCTTTGGAATAGCCAGAAAAACTCGGGCAATGGTCAAGAGCTGGGCTTGACCTACAGATAGAGATTCACCCGCATTTTCCAGTTTAGTATCATAGCCCCGCGGCAACTGTTGGATGAAAAAATCTGCATTGGCTGCTTTGGCAGCAGCAATCACCTGCTCCCGACTGGCTTCAGGACTTCCAAAGGCAATATTGTCATGAATAGTTCCTTGCTTGAGCCAGGTTTCTTGAAGCACCATCCCAAACTGCTGTCTCAATGATGCTCGGGTATAATCGTAAATGGAACGACCATCCAGCAAGATATCTCCTGAGTTAATAGGGTAAAAACGCATGAGGAGATTGATGAGAGTTGACTTACCAGCACCTGTCGGACCAACGATGGCTACCTTGCTACCAGCTGGGATATCGATGGATAAGTCCTTAATCAAGGTCCTTTCAGGATTGTATCCAAAAGAAACATGTTTAAAGGAAATAGCCCCCTTCACTTGATCACTGGTCAAGACTTCCTTACCTGTTTCAGCAACCTCATGACTTTCTAAGACAGCATAGACGCGTTCTGCGCAAGCGAGAGCACTTTGCAACTCGGCTAAAACAGAAGAAATATCATTAAAAGGCTTGGTGTACTGTTGGACGTAATTCAAAAAAGTCACTAAACGCCCAATAGTCAAGGTGGATCCCATCATGATGCGATAAGCTCCCACTCCAGCAAGAAGAGCATAGATGAGCGCATTGACAAAGCGAGTTGAAGGATTGACCGTTGAAGAATAAAAGATAGCTGACTGTGAATAGCCTGCATAGTTGGCATTAGCCCCATGCAGTCTTTGGATAAACTCTGTCTGAGCATTAAAGGACTGGATAATAGTCTGCTGGCTAAGCGATTCTTCAATCAACTGAGTCTGAATCCCCCTCGTCTCTGTTTGCTTCTGGAAGAGATGATAGGAGCGTTTGGCAATAAAGCGTGAAATTACCATGGACAGTGGTGTCAACAGCAAGACCAAGAGGGTCATGAGAAGGTGAATTTGGAGCATGGCTAGAATACTAACCAAAATCATCAAAACACCAATGAAAAATTGATTGAAAATCATGGTTAAGCCGGCTGCCAGCTGTTCTATGTCTGTGGTCACACGACTAACCATCTCTCCACTGCCCTGTCGATCCACAAAAGCAATCGGTAAACGATGGAGCTTATGAATGATTCGCTCTCGCAAGTCTCTGGTATAAGAGAAGATTAGACGATTATAGAGAAGGGGATTGATCCATTGCACCAGTGTATTTCCTATGACCACCAAGATCATCTGGAGAAAAATTTGCCAAAAAACTGGTGAAGAACCAGCCACTAGGACCTGGTCGATGACCTGACCAATCAGAATAGGTAGGTAAATTGATAAGCCAACTTGGACAATGGTTCCTAGAAAGGCTAGGAAAAGGAGGAAAGGATGGCTTGATAAATCTTTTGCCAAACGTTTGAGCGTCTGGTTTGCAGTTTGTCGTCTCATATTAGTCCTCCTTTCCATGTTGGGATGCATTGATTTCGCGATAGACTTGGCTAGTCTTCATCAATTCCTCGTGCTTGCCAATAGCTAGTAGCTCACCTTTTTCCAAGAGGAGAATCTGGTCTGCCATCCGAAGTGTCGAAGTCCGTTGAGAAATCAAGATTAAACTTGTATTTGGCAAATTTTCTCGAATAGCTTTCAAGAGATTGGATTCGGTAATGGTGTCCAGTGCCGAGGTCGCATCATCTAGGATGAGAAATGGTGCTTGTCGCAAGACTGCTCGTGCGATAGACAGCCTTTGTTTTTGTCCACCTGAGAAATTTCGACCTCCTGCCTCAACTAGGGCATCCAAAAGTCCTTCCTTTTCACTGACAAAATCCTTAGCTTGCGCAATCTCCAAGGCCTGCCAGAGTTGCTGGTCAGATAGTTCTTGATTGAAACCCAAAGTCAAGTTGGAACGAATAGTTCCTTTAAAGAGCTCGACTTTTTGAGGTACATAGGCAATCCAAGACCGCCACTGCTCAAGATTACGAGGACTACATCCATCTCGATAAAGGTCAATGCTCCCCTTGTCTACTGGATAAAGTCCAAGTAAGACTTGCACCAAGCTTGATTTTCCAGAGCCCGTTCCCCCAATGATACCAAGGATTTGTCCTTGAGTCATATCAAAGGAAATGTTTCTCAGAGAAGGCTGAGCCGCATCAGGATAGGTAAAGGTTAATTCTTGAACTTGTAAAACCTGATTACTGGAAGCTTGCTTTTGTTCTAACTCTGAATGGATATTTTCTGGAGCTTCGGCAAAGACTTCCTCAATTCGCTTAGCTGAGATGTAGGACTGGTTGAGGGAATTGATCAGCATGGCTAGTTTGACCAATTCCACCAAGATCTGCAAGAGGTAGTTGATAAGGGCAATAAGAGCACCTTGGCTGAGTAAACCTCCTTGTATAGAAATATATCCCTGCCAGATGACGACGAGGAGAGTTCCATTAACAATCAGATAGGTCAGAGGTGTTAATAAACTAGACCAGAAACCTGTCTTTTCTTGTAATCTAGCATAGACTTGGTTAAGGGTTTGAAAAATCTGTAACTCTCGTTTTTCTTGCCCAAAGGCACGAATAACCCGCATCCCTTGCAATTGCTGACGTGTTTCCTGAACCAGCTGATCCGTTTTCTTTCTGAGACTGCTGTAGAGAGGAGTGACCAGTCGAGAGAGCCCGACAATGACAATCGTCAAAATAACAACCATGACCAAAAACCAAAAAGTCAGCTCAGCTGAGATGCGATAGGCCATAAAGATTGCACCAAAAACGATAATAGGCGCTCGCAAAAAGAGGCGCAGGAATTGATTGATACCAGTCTGTATCTGGTAGGTATCAGAAGTCAAGCGGGTCACCAAGCTAGAAGTTGTCAAACGGTCTCTGCTGTCCTTAGATAAAGAAAGAATATGACGATAGAGGTCGTTTGTCAATTCCTTGGCAAAACCTACCGCTGCCTTGGCTGAATAGAATTGAGCAATCAAGGCTACTAAAACGCCAATCACTGCAAAGATAAGGAGCAGGCCAATCTGCATCCAGAGGTGCCCTTGATCTGCCTGAGGTAAAGATTGGTCAACAATCCCAGCAATCACCATGGGAACCAAGAGCTCAAAAACAGCTTCAAGTAACTTGAATAAGGGAGCTAAAATGGATTCTTTGATATAGGGTTTGAAGTAAGATAGTATGTGTTTCATAGATCCCTTCTATTCTTATTCTGGAAATGAAGAAGATGGGAAGCGCCCACCCTCTCTGTTTTATTTGTTTAAGTAAGGCAATAAATAGCCGTACCCTGCTTCTTCCATCTCATCCTTGGCCACAAAGCGCAAGGATGCAGAATTAATACAGTAACGCAGGCCACCTAATTCCTGAGGACCATCTGTGAAAACATGACCCAAGTGAGCATTTCCTGACCGAGAACGAACCTCGATTCGCTCCATCCCATGGCTCAAGTCCTTGAAGTAGTGAATCAATTCCTTGGAAATCGGACGACTAAAACTTGGCCAACCACAACCTGAAGCAAACTTATCCTTAGCAAAAAAGAGTGGCTCACCCGTCGTGATGTCTACATAAATCCCTTCTTCAAAGGTCTGGTCATAAGCATTGCTAAATGGAGCCTCTGTTGCAGCTTCTTGGGTGACACGGTAAGACTCTGCTGACAAACTTTCCCTTAACACTTCTTGACTAGGCTTTTCATAATTTGAGGCGTCAATCAATGGCTTCTCAGCATCTGTCACATCGATATGACAGTAACCTGAAGGATTCTTCTTAAGATAGTCTTGGTGGTAGTCTTCAGCCAGAATATAGTGGCGAAGTTTCTCCACTTCTACTGCAATCTTTCGACCAAGCATGCGTTCCTGCTCCTGCACCACTGTGTAGATAGCTGGCAAGTCTGCTTCATCTTGATAATAGATCCCAGTTCGATATTGGCGACCACGGTCATTCCCTTGCTGGTTGATAGATAAGGGATCGATGACTCGGAAATAATAGAGCAAAATTTCTCGAAGTGACACTGCTTTCTCATCGTAAATCACTTGAACCGTTTCTGCATGGTCTGTTTCCTTAAGTAGCTGGTAATTGGTCGTTTCAACTTGGCCATTAGCGTAGCCGACACTGGTAGCTAGCACTCCCGAAATTCGGGAAAAATATTCCTCTAAACCCCAAAAACAACCACCTGCTAGATAAATTTCTGCCATCTTTGTTTCTCCTTTATCAAGTTCTTTGACTAGACTTCTTTTCAAAAAAAGGATAGGAAGCCCCCTAGTCGAGACTTTCCCCATCCTATCTTCTATTCTTTATTTTTCTTGGACACGAACACCTTGGGTATCAACCTTCAAGTCATGAAGTTTGCCTTTGAAAGACTGCTTTTGCAATTCCGCCTTAATCGCCGGCATCTTGTCATGAGAGGCCAAGACCATAACTGTTGGCCCGGCACCAGAAAGATAGGTTGCATAGGCACCATTCTCTTTGGCTACTTGCTTAATCGTCGCAAATTCACGGACCAGACTTTGACGATAACGCTCGTGGAAGAGGTCCCCCTCGATTGCTTGTCCAGCTGTTACCATATCTCCTGCCAACAAGGCTGCAACAGCAACATTGGCAATCGAACTTGCCGCAACAGCTTCCTTGTAGGATAATTTCTTAGGCAAGACACCGCGGCTATCTCGGGTACGCAATTCATAGTTGGGAATGTAGGCTAGGAAATCACATTCTGGGAAGTCTGCTACGATAGCAGAGACTTGCCCTTCAACGGAACTTGCAATAACGAGATTGCCGTAAATTGCTGGAGCTACATTGTCAGGATGTCCTTCAATCTTGGTAGCCAACTGCAATTTGTCGTGGTTAGATAAGTTGAGCTTGCCCAGCTGGTTAGCCAGTTCAATCCCAGCAACGATAACCGAGCTAGAAGAACCCAAACCACGCGCCAAGGGAACATCGCTGGTCATTTTCAAACGTCTCGGTTGCAAGTCAGGCGCAATTTGCAAGGCAATCTTGAGCAAGAGATTACGCTCGTCATGTGGAATCCATTTGCCAATCTGGTGTTCAATCAACCACTCATCTCGTTCTTCACAGACCTCAATTTGAAGATACTTAGTTACAGCTACACCAACCGAATCAAAACCTGGCCCGATATTGGCACTGGTTGCAGGTACAATAATCTTCATCTTATTCTCCTAACACCTTGAAGGTATTCAAGAGGTCAAATTCTGAAGCTTTGGCCAACTCTGCTGAAACATTCTCAAGTTGTGCTTTATTAATCTTATGTGTAATGATGACCACACGTGCCTTGTCTCCCTCTTTTCCGTCTTGAAGGATTTGCTTGAAGGAAATATCTTGAGCATTAAAGATTTCAGCAAGTTTCAAGACCTGACCTTTTGAGTCTGGAGCCAAGATTGAGAAGTAGTAGTTTGCTTTGACATCCTCAGGCTTAGCCAAGACAAGTTCACGGCTATATTCGTTGAAGTCTTTACCAATGGTACCATCATTTAAGCGACGAACGATACGGACAATGTCCGCTACAACACTTGTTGCAGTTGGTTTTTGACCAGCACCTGGTCCGTAGTACATAGACTCACCGATACCAATAGATTCTACAAAAACAGCGTTCATTACCCCATTCACACTGGCAAGTGGATGTGCTTTAGGAAGGAAGGTTGGAGTTACTTCCGCAGCAATACCTGAAGGAGTTTCCTCGATAGAACCTACCAATTTCACTACATAGCCGAGGTTTTGGGCAACAGCTACGTCTTCTGGTGTAATATTGCGGATTCCCTTGTGGGCTACATCGTCAAAGGTAACCTTCATCCCAAAGGCAAATTGGCTCAAAATCACCATCTTGTAGGCTGCATCAATCCCATCCACGTCATTTGTAGGATCACTTTCTGCAAAACCTAATCTTTGTGCTTCAGCCAAAGCATCATCATAAGACCAGCCTTCTTCCACCATCTTGGTCATCATAAAGTTGGAAGTTCCGTTTACGACACCAAGAACGCGCGTGATTTTATCAGAAGCCAATGAATTTGCTAGAGTGCGGAGAATTGGAATCCCACCAGCTACTGCTGCTTCGTAGTAGAGTGCCACATTGTGCTCTTTAGCGATTTCTAGCAATTCTGCGCCATGGACAGCCAAAAGGTCTTTGTTAGCAGTAACAACGTGTTTCCCAGCTTCTAAGGCACGAGTGATGAAGGTCTTAGCAGGCTCAATACGCCCCATCAGTTCCACTACAATCGTAATGTCTTGATCTGATAAAATATCCTCTACATTGGTTACAAAGTTAAAGTCATTTCCTGCTGCAAGCAAGCGGTTCTTTTCATCTTCATCCTTGACCAATACCTTGGCCACTTCAATCTCCGAATGAGCTGACTGAACGATTTTTTCTCCATTTTCCTTTAGGAGGAATGGCACACCACTTGCAACGGTACCAAATCCAAGTAAAGCAATTTTAACTGTCATGTTTGTCTCCTAGAAATTTTCTGATATAGCCATTATAACAGAATTTTGCGAAAATTCCTAATATAGTAAATCACTATTTCAGTCTGGTAAAGAAAAAACGAATCCCATGATTCGTCTTTCCTGATAAATGAAAATTGATTTCTAAAAACTATGAATGAATTTTTTGAAGACCGAGAACCGCATCGTGATTGATCAAGATTTGCCCATACTCTTGCAAGACTGAACGACTGATATCACTGTCGTCTGCAAATTCACGCATACGAGCCAAGAGCCAGGCTGGATATGGACTAGGATGGTTTTCCACATCAACTAAGATTGTCAAATAGTAGTGTCCATTCATCTTATAGAGTTCAGATGTTTCCATCTGGTAGTTAACCGTCTTTGCAAAAGCAACTAGGTCAGCAAGATTTGCGAAACGCAGGATATAGTAGATATAAGGTTCTTTCTTACTTTCAGTTTCCTTTTCTGTTTGCTCTTGCTCTTCTTCCTTTGCTTCGACCTGCTCTAAAGATTGGATAGCCTCAATATCGTCCTTGGTCTTGTCTGCAATGCTCTTTTCCAAGGTTCTGAGAAATTCATCCGGCGACATTTGGGCTAATTCTTCCATGTCTGGTAGATCCGCCAAATCTTCAAAATCTAGATTTTGGTCAATCTTAGACTTGGTCACAAAGACATCGACCTTATCTGGTTTTGGCGTCACACGGAAACTCAGCATGCCACTATCCAAGAAATTGTCTGGCATTTCCAGTTCATCTAAAATAGCATAGAAAAACTCTTCTGTTTTTTCCTGAGGAACGAGAAAGTCTGCAATCTCCATTCCCCGATCCATCAAATCATCTAAAGTCATCGTGATTTTCAGTGTTGTATCACTAATTTGTTTCATCTTCATATCTAGTAACCTCATACTTTCAGTCTATCTATTATACTAGATTTTTACGATTTTATCAAAAGAATGAAGCGAGAATATTGTATATTTAGAGTTAACTTTATAATATCAGCGTCAATATAAAACTCAAAAAACACCCTAAAATCCGGTTTAGTCCTACCTGACTCTAAGGTGTTTACACATCACATTTATTCCCCAATTAAATGATGAGATGAACTATCATCAACATGAGATGAATTCTCAGTTGAAGTAGAAGTTTCAGTTATTTGCTCTTTCTTATCTTGCTCCACTGCTACAGTCGTTTGACTTATTTTCCAAATTCCTTCTTCGTTTACTTTGTAACCATCAGGTGTTGTTGCGTTCTTCAATAAAGAACCATCAGCTTGGAAATAGTACCAATTACCATCAAGCTGTTTCCAACCCGTTTGCATAGCTCCTGATTCATCAAAGTAATAATGATCACCATTTACTTTATGAAGACCAACCAACATGATACCATCTTCAGGATTTAGATAATACCAAACGCCTTTGTCTTTTATCCAACCAGTTTTCATGGCACCGTTTGATTCAAAGTAACGGTAATGATTATCAGACCATTTCCAGCCAGTTTGCATGGCTCCAGATCTGCTAAAGTAATATTGCTTACCATCTACTTGATGAAGGCCGACCAGCATAATGCCTTCTTTTCCTTCAAGATAGTACCAAGCATCACCATCTTTCAACCAACCAGTTTGGACTGCGCCAGACGTAGCGTAATAATGCCAAGAATCATTTGACCACTGCCATCCAACTTGCATAGTACCTGCAGAGCTGAAGAAATAGTTCTTACCGTCAATTTCTTTAGAGCCTACAGCCATGATACCTGTTTCTGGATCCAAATAATACCATGATTCATTATCTTTCAACCAACCAGTTTTTATAACTCCAGAACTTGCGAAATAGTTCCAGTGACCATCAACAAAGGCCCAGCCTGTTTGCATGGCACCACTGGCATTCAAATAGTAACGGACACCATTGATATCTTGGCTTCCAGTTAACATGATGCCATCTTTATCCAAATAATACCATGTTTCCTGATCCTTGACCCAACCAGTTTTCATAGCTCCAGAACTTGCAAAATAGTTCCAGTGACCATCAACAAAGGCCCAGCCTGTTTGCATGGCACCACTAACATTCAAATAGTAACGAACACCATTGATATCTTGGCTTCCAGTTAACATGATGCCATCTTTATCCAGATAATACCATGTTTCCTGATCCTTGACCCAGCCAGTTTTCATAGCTCCAGAACTTGCAAAATAATTCCAGTGACCATCAACAAAGGTCCAGCCAGTTTGCATGACACCTTCTTGATTAAAGTAGTACGTGCTTCCATTGATATTCTTTTTACCGACAGTCTTTAGCCCATCCTCATCATAGAAATACCAATCTGAATCAATCTTTTGCCAAGTTGAAGGCTTACCTGCTGTTTGGAGTGCACCACTTTCGCTAAAGAACATCTTCTTGCCATTAAAGACCTGATATCCTGTTAGCATCTTACCATCTTTATCAAATAGGTATTTCTGCCCCGCAATTTCTAAGAGTTCATTATAGCTTCTTGCTCCCGTTGATGTAATATAGTACCAATTACCATCTTGGTTGAACCAACCAGTTTCTCGCATGTCACCGTTGTTGTTTAGGTAATACCAGTTTCCATCAATTTTTTCTCTAGAATCTTTCAAATGCAACCATTTGCCAGCTTGCATTTGCCCTTGTCCATTAAAGAAATAATAAACACCGTCTATTTTTCGCCAACCAATCGTCATTTCACCATCGAACAAGCGATATTTCCAGTAACCGTCTTCTTTATACCATTTTTCTCTAACTGTCGGTATATCGGGAAAAACTTCCGAAACGTTAGTAAATCCTTCTTTATCTATATCAAAAACCGTCGCATCTTTGGTATGACTATAAGCTTTTACTATTTTTATATTCTTTTCTCGAAGTAGAGCTCTAGTGGATTCACGATTAATATCTGATCCACTTGTCTGAACAACAATACTTGGTGATAAATTATTAATAAAGTTAACTGTATTTGAAATTGTCGCATCATAATGATGGTTCCATTTCATCATATCAACCTTACCGATAACCGGGCCTAGCTTATCTTCTGCTCCTTCGGCATTATCCAAATCTCCACCTAGATAGATTCTCTTTCCAGCTACAGTAACAACAGCAACTATTGAGTTTGAATTATCATCGAAAACCTTTTTAAGCTTTCCTTCACTGTCATACTCATTTTTGTAGTTATAAAGCTGAATATCCATATCACCCATGGTAAAGTGGCTGTCGTTATCAGAGATATCTTGTATAAGATTTACACCACGTTCAAGAGCTGTTTTAACCGCATTATCATAGTTATAGAGATTATCCCACAACCTCCACTGTGTTGTAATGCGTTCATCTGAGTATCTTTTCAGATAAAATTTATCAACAGGATAATGTTTTAGTACTTCATCTGCAGAACCAATATGATCACTGTGGACATGAGTACCCAAGATAAAATCTAGTTTTTCAACACCAACCTGTTTCAGATGACGGAACAATCGATCCTCTAAAACCTGATCATTGTCCATGGTAATTCCCCACCTATCTGGATAACGTGGATTGCTTCCATCTGGAAAATCATAATCCTCACCCATGTCAATTAAAGCAAAGTGCCCTTTGCTTTCTAAGAGAATAGCATCACTCCCTGACTTAGATTTTAAATTAATAAAGTGGATTCGATTACCATCCCCTGCGGAAATGGTATCCGCATCGACTGATGATAATTTGGCAGCCATAATTAAAGTACATATGAGAAAACTAAATGATATTAACTTTCTTATTTTTATATTCTTCATTGTATATCACACTTTCCTTTATCATTTCTATAAACCATCATTTAAACCTATTTTCATGTCCTGCTTTGTATATGAATAGTACGATCCTGATTTTCCCAATAAACACTCAGAAGATTCGCTCTCCTATGAAACTGAGCTACTTCTCTATCTTACGATAGGCTTTTATACTATGGCTATACCACTCCTGCATTTCTTTTGATGGAGGAGTCATATAATCACCGTACATCTGTGTTAAAAAGGCATCATAATTTTTAGGAACTGGCAACATTCTCCCTTCAAATTCCGTTAAAATCAGTTCTTTAAAGGTCCCTGCTGGAAAGACTTCTTTCATTTTTTCTTTTCCAACTCCAACAGCTCCTTCATAAGTAGGATTTTCTGTCACACTATTTTTTACTAATTGATTGATTTTCTTAAAGAAGTATCTCGGATTAACAAGTCTGAGAGGATACCACGTACACAATCGAAGAAAATCCTTTAATTTGCTATCTCCATGAATCGCACGTTCTTTTTTGATATAGGCAAGCTGACGCAAGGCAACATATTTATAGCTCTTATCAACGATGCTCAAATCTGAAAATTGATCTATTGGAAAGACATCAATAAACAAACTGGTATCATGACGCTTATACTTTACATTATCCTCAATGACAGTTGATGTATCTAAAATAGCTGCAAAATTATGGAAATACCAAGATGAAGTATTATAGGAAAGAACTTGATAAATGGGATGCTGGTCCTCTTCAATAGCTTTCAATAAACGTTCATAGTCCTCTCTATACAGAGAAATATCAATATCATCATCCCAAGGAATCATTCCTTTATGACGAACAGCTCCCAACATTGTTCCATAGCTGAGGAAGTAAGAAATATTATTTTTTTTACAAATTTCGTCAATATAGTCCAAAATGCCCAGTTGAATAGTTTTAATCTCATTTTTTTCTAAATACCGCATTTAATCCTCCAATTTATAGGCTTCAAATTCATGGATATAAATCTGTTTTTCTTTGGGTGGCACCGTCATATAATCATCATAAAACTGTTTTAAAACAGCATCAAAATGTTTAGGCGCTGGAAGAACAAGATGTTCAAAAGGCGTTTCAATCAGTTCATCAAACATATCTCTTGGAAAAATTTCCTTTTCCTTAGCTTTTGATGGAATGAAAGCTATGTATTTCCCATTCTCAACCCTATATTTTTGAATTTGCTTTTCGATTTGATTAGCGAAGAATCGTGGAGAAACAGGGCGAAGAAGAAGCCAGAATAAGGTACGAATCAAATCTTTTAACTTACTATCTCCATAAACAATATTCTTGTGCTTACTGAAGGATAATAGTTTAAAACTCTCCAACTTATAGCAGATATCAACTACCTTAGTATCATTAAATGTATCCATCGGAAAAATATCAATGAATACACCCGAATCATAAGTTTTTGTATTTCTCGTATCAATTATTTTTGTTGTAGGATCTACAATTTTGATAAAGTTATTAAAATATTGGTCATCCGTTTCTAACGAGAGAAGTTTATATCTTGATTGCTTCTCACTAAATAACTGAATAAACTTTTCATAGTTTTCACGAGTCATAGAAAGGTCTATATCATCATCCCAAGGAATAAATCCCTTGTGTCGAATAGCACCAATCAAGGTCCCATAGTTAATACAATAGTTGATGCCGTGCTCCTTACAAAAGGAATCTATAAAGTCTAAAATATCAAGTTCAAGCTTTTTAGCTTCTTCAATGCTTAATTTTCTCATATATTCCTCCTATTATTTTATAACGCGTTTTTTTAGCGAAATAAAGTGTCCTAAAAATTCATAGAAAATACTATCTTTTGTCCATACTAGTAAGCCAATATAACTGAGTGCAGATAACGCCATGATGATAAACATATTAATAAAGAGCGGCAAGTTGATAACCATTTGTACCGGATATATAAAATTGACTAGGAAGTAAATTAGAATAAATGTCGATGAGAAGAGAGAATACCGTAAAGTATACTTTAGAATGTGCCGTAAGTTGATGAGTTTACGCTTATTGATAAAGAGAATATAAAGAATCAAAAGGAATGTTTCAGATAGCATAGTTGTAATCAGATAATACTCTGGTGTATAGATATCATAAAAATAGAGTAAACTATCTAAAATAAGGTTCAAAATACCCGCAAAAACAGTATAAAGAGTAATTCTTCTCTCATATCCATTTGTAAAGAGAATTTGTGATCCTAGAATAGTATCTAGAGCAAGAATAATTGTACGGACAGCAAAGAGGGAAGTTAAAATACCACCACCTATATATTTTTCACTACCATATACTAAGATAGCTTGGGGTCCCAAAATCATTAAGCCTATACTAAGAGGAATGATAAAGAAATTAAAAATACGGCTTCCTCGATTGACTAAATTGACATACTCCTCTTTCTTTCCTTTTCCAAGATAATAACTTAAACGAGGAACACTAACTCCAATTGCACCTGTAACAACCCCCGCAATAACCGTTACAATTCGTTGTGCAATGGTATAGTAGCTGACATTCACATCAATCCCCGTTTTCACAAGAAATAGACGGTCAAGAAATGTAAATAACATATTTGCATTTGCAAAAATAAGCATGGCTGTCAGTGGAAGGAAGAGCGGTTTGAATTCACTTAGTGAAACTTTTACAAATTTTATATCTCGTTTAATCCAGAAATAACTAATGAGATAGTTAATTAGGGTTGATAGACTCATTACCAGAGTATAAACAACAATATCGTGTTCGTTTTTTACAAATAAAAATATTGATACCAACATGAGAACACGTATGAAAGCTGTTTTATAAAATAAAAAGCTATAATTTTCAAGCGCCTCATTAACCCACTCAATTGAAAAAATCTGAGCAACGAGTTGCACTCCCATTACTAAGTAGATCTTTTTAATAATAGGATTAGCTGTAAAGAATAATGAATAGGAGAAAACATACACAAGTGTTGTAATAATAGTACAAGCAACACACAAATAAAAAAGGCTGGAGAAAACTTTATTTAGCTCTTTTTTATTATCTTTCACATTGCTAATGGCACGAAGACCGTAGTTATAAACCCCATAAGTTGCAAAGGGCAAGAAGAAAGATAGGATGGTATCAACAGAGTTAAAATAACCATAATCTGTTCGATCCAAAACACGAGCAACATATGTACCTGTTAAAATAGGGAAAATAATATTTAAAACACGAATCCCCATAAAAGCCAGAGCATTTAATTTTATACTTTTCATTCAATTTACCTCGTTGTTTATTATATCATAAAGTTAGTTAAAAAGGCCTTTTTGATTGAGAAAACTAGTTTCAACAACGCATTTCTATTTCGCTTATTATAAGTTTCTTCTTCGTTCAAAGATAGGTTGATAACCCTAATATCATTAGACTTCCTTTCGACCTTATCGTAGGCATAAAAAAGAGGACTATCACGTCCTCTTTAAGTATTGAACCTCTTCACTTTTTATGAAGATACTTTATAGATTAAAAGATATGACTCCTAAAACTGAACGATTTAGATTTCTAACCATCTGCAAGCTTTCTTCAAATTTTTTATAACGAGTAACACCATATTCCTCAACGAATAGAACATTGTCCGTTGCTAAAAGATCTTTTACATTTTGCAAATCTACAAAATGAATACCCTCTATATTTAATTTGTAATTTTCTTGTAATTTCTTTAAGATACGACTATCTGAACTGACAACCGCTAATGGTTGACCTTCACATCTATAACTCAAAAGTTGTGATAGGTTATCATTGGTAGTGATATTTGAAACAAAATCTAGTTGATAGGCCAAAAAGTCGCCTGCACGATTAATTGTCGGATTAAAAATGTAGACAAGAACATTCCCCATAATAAGGAGAACAACACATAGAACTCCTATAACTGCTAGGCGTAAAACTAGATTTTTAAGATTGAAACCAACTGTAATTTCACCACTAGGATTTAATTCTTTTGAATTGACTGTTTCTAACTTCTCAATTTTAACATTTGCATAGGTACTCTTAAATTTATCAATTAATGAATCAAACTTAGTCTCAAGAAAATCATTTACCTCTTTGCTAGGTGTTAAAATTTTGATACTTACACCTGCGTCATCAATTAATGGATTTACCGTTAATTTTTTAGTCCAGTAGTCACTGGTCGAATTTTTTAAGGCTGACTCTGTCGTATCCAAATCACTAGCAATTTTTTTCATTTTATCTGAATCAACATCATTAAAAAGAAAGGCTCCATTTAGATTACCGTCAATCAATTTAGCATAAAAATCACTGTATCTTCCAGCTTGGTGGTTCAAAATTACTTTTGAAGAATCCTCTGGAGGCGTAATTTTATAAGTAATATAAGTTGAATAGCTAGATGTATCTTTCACCGTATTTTTGTTTTTGACCGCTGTAAGCGTAAATGGCACAGCGATAAGTGCAAATAAAACAATCAAAACTAGCAGATTCATTTTCCGTTTTTTATAGAGATTTGCAAATAGATCCTCTACTGAATAGTGTTCAAACATGAGTTAACTCCTTTTTTGTATTAGATATTGATTTTTTTAGTAATCATTTTAGCGACAAATAGCATAACAAGAATAATTCCCCAGAATTGCATTGTAAACAGGTTGAAGAAACTTTCCGAAAAGCTACTTCTTGGCATAAAGAAGATATTATTCAAGATTAATAGGGATAAAGCGAATAAGATGGTTTTCGAGCGATAAGCAACTTGCAACATTGCTATAAATAATAAGCCAAGTAGGAGACTTAGTAGAAAAACTCCCATCATACCATAATCGGTATACAACTCCATGATGTAACTACTACCAATACCATGACCTCTTAAGTATTCCTTGTTTAGGACAAGATAAGATAGGTTATTAGCGTAGCTATTACTATCAATGGCTAATTCAATACTATTTGTTGTATGTTCAAATGGTTTCGCTCCAAAAATGATTCCCAAACTTCCCCTTGCAAAATAGTCAATTATAGGACCAAAGGTGAAATTTCGAAAATCCCTATAAGGGAGACTACTATTGTATAAAAATCCTCTCGCCAATACTCCAAAACTGGTTCCCTGTTTATAAATAAAATCAAGAAGAATATCCCAAAATCCTGTATGAGAAACTTGCACATTATCTCGCACATAATTAAGAATTCCCATTGCTAACATAAGAATAGGTGATCCAACAAAAATGGCCAATTTCTCTTTAAAGCCAATCCATTTTCCCTTTTCAGTCTGCTCACGCATAAAATAATATACAAAAGCAAATAGAATACTTAAAATGAAAGGATTACGTGTTCCTATTGCTAAATGAATAGTATTTGCGATAATAAAGGACACTAGCACTGCTGTCGCGTGTAATTTTTTTGGTTTAGTTGCCAAGTACACACACATCGCATAAACCGTAAATGTCGATAAGATATAGGTAAAATATGGAAGTTGACTCTCAAAATTTGCATAATAGTTGTAATAAGAAGTCTGTAAACGATAAAGCAAACGTTCAAGTAGTCTTAAAAAATAAAATGGATAGGTAATCAAAAATACACCCAGTGATACAAAACGTAAGTTTTTTATAAAGTTTACAGTAGATTCTTGTCTAACTTCTACATCGTGAACTTTCTTTCTGTTAATGTAATAATTAGCAATGAATCCTCCTATTGTCAGTCCCAATATTGAGACAATTACCACCAAAAAAGAAAAACGGTAAGCAATAGGTTGGTAAGTGTCTAAGGCACCATCTCTAAAGTAATCTATCGTGGGTCTGGATACCAAAAATATAAAAATTGTAATATAAAAAATAAAGTGAATTAAATAATATTTTATATTATTCCAGCAAAATAGAAGGCTACTAATCAGCAACAATAGTAAAGTCGTTAACAGTACGACATTTTCATTTGTAAACAAATAAGTGATACCACTCAAAATTGTTAAGAAATAGCTTAGAATGGTCGCACAAAGCAATATTCGTTTGCCATCAATCATTTCTCTCCTCCCTTTCTAATTAATTTTTCTTGACTGTTCAATATTTTTTAGTAACAATATTCGATACAATCGTATGTTTAAAAATAGAGCTAAAGCACTAATTCGTCTCCCCGTTCTAAAAATAGGATTTTTAAAAATAGAAAAAGCGTGCTTCTTCAAAAAACGATAAATCGCTGGATATTCTTTAATTTCTCTGTAATTCTCTCTCAAAAGCATCTTATCCAGAATAAAGAAGTGGGCATAGGCCAATCTGAAGAAAGCGACCTCCTTCAAGTCAGGATAGTTTTTCACAACTTCATTATAAAATTTTTGATAGATATCAATATAGGCTAAATCCTTTTCTGCATAAGGTTTCGTAGTAATACTGTCTCCCCTATGAAAATAGTAATAATAGGGTTTCGTATTAACCACATACTTCTTGGCCAACTTGATCAAATCAAAATGATAATAAGCATCTTCGTAAATCAATCCCTTTGGAAAGGATAGGGCAGTTGCAATCTCTCTCTTGATCAGCTTATTGCAGATCGTTCCAGGTATTTTTTCACCTATGAGGTATTCCCTCAGAAATGTTTGAGAATCACAGACAAAATAATCATCCTGATTGGCTGACTGTGGGCTTTCATCATTTGCATAGACATTCATGACGCCACAGCTCGAAACATCTGCATCTTCTTGAATTAATTGCTCATATAAACTCTGAATCATATCTGGATGGATATAATCATCCGAGTCAATAAAAATCAGATAGTCCCCATGAGCCTGCTTCATTCCATCATTTCGCGCTTGTGACAGGCCTTCGTTATTTTTATGAAGCACTAACACCCTATCATCTTGTTCAGCGATTAAATCACATAAGCGACCACTTTCATCCGTTGCCCCATCGTCAACAAGAATGATTTCCAGATTTTGATAGGTCTGCTTCTGAATGGAAGCTATCGATTTTTCTAGGTATTGCGCCACATTATAGACTGGCACAATCACACTAATTAATGCAGTTTCCATGCTACTCCTCTAATAGTTTTTCTACTTGTTCGATTTGTTTGGCAATTGTAAATTGTTGAATGAATTGGCTAGCTTCATTAACATCAAAGTTTGAAGCAGAAGTCATATAGTTCGTAATTGCCTGAGCTGCCTCTTGATTGTTCTCAATAATTTGTCCGAATTGGCCTTCTTGAGATAATTCCTCAGCCCCTCCGACATCAGTAGAGACAAAAGGGACTCCAAGACTCAAGGCTTCCACATACACTCCTGGAAAACCTTCTTGCTTAGACATAGACAGAAGAACTTTCATCTGAGATAAATACTGGTAAGGATTTTTTTGATAACCAAGAAAATGAATATAGTCTTCAAGATGATACTCCTTGACTCGTTTTTTCAGTTCCTCTTCCATGTCACCAGCACCTATAAAGTAGAGATGGTAGTGTTTTCCTTCTTGGTGCAATAGTCGTATCACTTCCACTACACGGTCAGATCCCTTATTTTCCTCAATACGTCCAATGGTACAGATACTTTGAGGCGCAATCTCGATATCTATCTTCTCTTGAGATTTTTCTAGAATACTCTTAAAATCGTAACCATTGTATACCGTTTGTAATTTCGAAGCATAGTCTGGATACACTTCTTTGATAGAATTACTGGTCTTTTTGGAAATTCCTACTATAGCATCCGCAGTATCCAACTGACGTCTATGTGATTCACGTTTTGAACTATCCTTTAGGAATTCCTCAATACTTCCATGAATCCAAGATATCTTCTTGACTTCTTTCCGCTCTGAAAATAAGAGTGGTGGATTCATAATCGTAAAAGAAACTTCAACATCATAATCATCTTTTACAAGCAAGCGACGAGTCAGCCTTGGAAAATAGATTCTTATTCTCCACAAAAGAGCTCGTAACCATCTTGGTTGACGATAATCCTGAAAAGCCTTTAAAATATGAACATTGTTGGGAACCGTTTCATACCCCTTATCAAAGTGTTCCATTTCAAGAATATCAATATCATACTTCTCTGGATCCAGATTTGAAACAATGGTAGATAGAATCTTCTCTGCTCCGCCTCCAAGAGAAAAGGACCACATGAAAAACAGAATTTTTTTCTTATACACCGTATTCTCCCTTATATTCTGTGTAGCTCTTGTCCATGTCTGCTATAATGGCATCATGATGCGGTACTTGCTTGTCCGCTGGTGGTGGTGTCATATAGTCCCCAAAAGCAGTTCTGAGATAGGCATCATAACCGACTGGAATGGGCATCTCTGTTCCTTCAAATGGCAAGAAAAGATTGTCTTCAAAAGATGCGATTGGGTATTTGTTTCGCATGTAGCCAGGACCTGAGCATAATTCTGTGATTCCATCGCTCTCAGCCAGACTATACTTGGTCATTTCTTTTTCAGCTTTTTTCCAAATGCGATAGCGTAGAGATTTTGGAGTTAAACCGAGTAAGATGCGACTTCCCCATTTCATGACTGCACCATGCTTTTCTGGGATAGTTTGGGCGCAAAAGAGTGAATAAATCAAGGCCCAACGAACCTGTTTCTTACGCTCAGCTGGATTTTTCGGATAATAATCTAAAGGCAAAACATCCAAGGCCAAACCGTGGGGCAAATCCAAATCCTGCTGGTAAGGTTTGATACATGTGGTTTCCTTGTCACGAATGGTAATAAAAAGGTTACGGTCTACAAAATCCTTGTGACTCTTTGACAAGAAATAACGCTCATCTGCATAACGTGGCCACAGTTCTGCTAATTTTTCATAATCCTTACGTGGCATGAAAAAGTCTAAGTCATCATCCCAAGGAATGAAACCCTTATTACGAAGGGCGCCAATAGCTCCTCCACCACAGAGGTAGCATAACAAATCATGTTCTTTACAAAATGCGACGAAATATTCAGCCATTTCCAGACTACGAGCCTGAATCGCTTTCAAATCACTCAT
>CAKQDJ010000018.1:0-28564 GCA_934229205.1 uncultured Streptococcus sp. | reverse complement strand
CGGAAGTGTGCGAAGGCACGGTTAGCTTCAGCCATACGGTGAGTGTCTTCACGTTTCTTAACAGCTGCACCAGTGTTGTTCGCAGCATCCAAGATTTCTTTTGCAAGACGGTCTTGCATTGTGTGTTCACCACGAAGGCGAGCGATGGTTACCAACCAACGAAGTCCAAGTGTTGTACGACGTTCTGGACGAACTTCAACTGGGACTTGGTAGTTAGATCCACCAACACGACGTGCACGTACTTCAAGTACAGGCATGATGTTTTCCATAGCTGTTTCAAATACTTCAAGTGCATCGTTGCCAGTAGCTTCTTTGATTTGCTCAAAAGCACCGTAAACGATTGAAGCAGCTGTACCACGTTTACCATCAAGCATAACGCGGTTGATAAGACGAGTAACTAGTTGTGAATTGTAAAGCGGATCTGGCAATACGTCACGTTTTGGAGCTCTATTTTTACGACTCATTTCTCTTTATCCCCTTTCCTTATGCTTTTGGACGTTTAGTACCGTATTTAGAACGGCCTTGTTTACGATCGTTAACACCTGCAGTATCAAGTGCACCACGGACGATATGGTAACGTACCCCTGGAAGGTCTTTTACACGTCCACCACGAAGAAGCACCACGCTGTGCTCTTGCAAGTTGTGTCCGATACCTGGGATGTAGGCAGTAACTTCGATAAGGTTGCTCAAACGTACACGAGCAAATTTACGAAGGGCTGAGTTAGGTTTTTTAGGTGTCATTGTCCCAACACGAGTTGCAACACCACGTTTTTGTGGTGAAGAAACGTTTGTTTGAACTTTTTTATGACTGTTGTAACCAACGTTCAAAGCTGGTGATTTAGATTTTTCTACTTTTGATTTACGCGGTTTGCGAACCAATTGGTTAATTGTAGGCATCTACATTCTCCTGTGTTTTTTTATTTTTGGTGATGATACACTTGGTGACAGCTACCATCTGTGTGTACTTTTGCAACATTTGTCAGCACGTCCCTGTACACTTTTGAGAGACCAAAAGTAAAAAGTACCGTCTATTATTATAACACAATTTTTCCTTCATTGTCAAGATATTTTTCATTTTTATTCTGATCTTTTAACTCTTTTACACTAGCTTTCACCGCTTTTCTAAACAAAAAAAGGAGGCAATCTGTCTCCTACATTCTAGTATGGATTTCCTTCGATTCAAGCTATCGTTTCAGAATTTTTTAACCCTTCTTATCAAAGCCAACCAGATTCTTTTGCGATGTTGGCTGCATCTGTTCGATTACTAGCTTCTAGTTTCGAAAGAATATTGGTGACATAGTTTCGGACGGTTCCATTTGATAGATAGAGTTGGTCTGCGATTTCTTGGTTAGACAAGCCCTGAGCGATTCCCTTTAAAACAGCGATTTCTTGCTCTGTTAACGGATTGGGATGTGTCATCACCACTTCCATCAATTCAGGTGAATATTCCTTACGTCCTTCGAGAACAGTGTGCAAGGTTTGCATGAGATCTGCAATGCTTCTTTCTTTTAAGACATAAGCATCCACTCCAGCCTTGACCGCACGTTCAAAATAGCCGGGGCGCTTGAAAGTCGTCACCACAACCACCTTTGTTTCCGCCTTTTCTGCTCGTATCCACTCCAAGACTTCGAGGCCTGTCTTAACAGGCATTTCTACGTCAAGAATGGCGATATCCACAGACTCTTTTTCTAGGAGTTGGATTGCCTCTTGGCCATCCTTGGCTTGTAGGACAGAATCTACATCTGGTTGAAAGGTAAGCAACTGGCACATAGCATCTCGCAACATACTTTGATCTTCTGCAACAAGTAGTTTCATCTTAGTTCCTCTCCTTATAAGGTAGTCGTACTTGCACTTCTGTTGGACACTTCTGACTGATCACCTTTACCTCTCCCGAAAATGGAAGGACACGATCTCGGACTGTATGGAGTTCATCCCCCTTTAGAGAAGGAAAGCCACAGCCATCATCTCTCACTGTTAAAACGAGTTCTTTCTCTGTTCGTTCTACTTTTAAAAAAGCTTTAGACGCTTTAGCGTGTTTGATGATATTGGTCACTAACTCAAGCAAAATCATGGAAGCCGTTGACTCCAAATCCTGAGTTAAGCTAGCAGTATCTAATTGGTGATTGATTTCCGTTTCAATTCCTGCAATTTCCAGCATTTTTTTGACAGTCGCAATTTCGGAAGCTAGGGTTCTGGTTTTAAGATTTTCGATAATTGTACGAACTTCGTTCATGGATTCTTTACTGATCTGATGAATTTCTTTTAATTCTTTTTCCACTTGAGGATAGGCCTCCATTTGAAGAAGCTGGAGGGCAAGGTCCGTCTTCACACTCAGCATGGCAAAAGTATGGCCTAGACTATCATGAAGATCCTGGCCGATACGACTGCGTTCATTTTCAGCCAAAAAAAGATTGAGCTTGGCATTTTGTTTCATCTTTTCTTCTTTTAGCTCTTCTGCCATCCGAATTCGATAAAGACCGAGAGTCAAGGCATCAGAAAAGACAAAAGTCACCAAGAAAAAGAGCAGTTGCCAGGGACCAACTTGATCAACCATATAAATCCCTGTCAAAATCAGCGGTTGTAAGACAATAAAGCTGACAAAACGCCAAGAGTGAAAAGAGATCTCATCCAGTTGGTAAATGAGGAGGTTTGATAAATAAAAGATAAACCAAGCGAAGCTCCCATTCAGCCAAACGGAACTGTAAAAAATGTAAGCAAGCATGATCCACCAAGCTAGCCACTGCACGGTGCGATTCTGACTGACTAAAACCGAATAGAAAGCCAGGACAAATAGTAGAGTCCATAACAAGGTTAAAAGCGGGTACTCTCCAATGATGACACCCGCTATAGGAAAGATGATAAACACTGTTGAAATATGAAACATATAATGAGTGTTTTTTAATTTTTCCAACATAGATTTATTTTACCTCGATCCGTTTTTTCAGTTGAATAACCAAGACACCAAAGAAAACTGTATAACCTAGTACAACCAAGGTAGCAAGAATATTAAATTCGTGGTGCTCCAAATAAGTAGAGACAACCTGCATCAGTTGATAGGTTGGAGTCAGTTTTCCAATAGATTGGAGCCATTCTGGGAAGGAACTCAAAGGAAACCATAGTCCACCTAGGACAGCTAAAGCAATATAGGCAATATTTCCAATAACCGTCATCAATTGAGCACTGGGAAGCAAGCTCACCAAGACCCCCATGCTGATAAAGACCACACTTCCGACCAGTAAAATAACACCAATCACCAACCAGTCAAGCCAAGGTAACGTAACTCCACGGACAAAATGACCAACTGAAAAAACAACTATAATTGATAACAAGAAAGTCAGCAAAGCACTGAACAGTTTTGATACATAATATTCTACCATAGATACAGGAGAATGTTGAATCAATTTTTGCCAGTTGTTTGTCTTGTCAGATTCGAGTGTGCTAGGGATACTGAAAAAGGCGCTTGACATGATACTAAAGAGCGTCATGGCAAAAAGATAGGCTTGAAGAACAATTTCTGGAACATCTGACCCTGACATCATACCTGAAAAAATAAGGTAAAACACACTTGGTAGTCCGATGGATAGCAAGTAGTAAACTGCCTGCCGTTTCATCAGAATGATTTCCACTTTCATGAGACTTGTCATATTTTTCATCGTCAATCTCCTTTAGTCTTGAGTCGTTTCGAAGATGCTGTCTAAGAGAGTTCGATTGCGAACTTCAATTTCTTCGATCGTGCAGCCCTGTTCTTGCAAGGCTTTCCATACCTGGCTGGCTTCTTTGGTGGTGAAGGAAAGAGCATTTTGCTTGATTTCAATCTCTTGAACCGGGTTCAAAGTGCTGATAAAATCCTGATAGGTTAGAGGCACCGTAAAGTGTTTTTCTTGTTCTTCACCACGCATGGCATAAGGCGTCGTGTCACGAATCAATTCACCCTTGTGGAGGACCAAGATGCGGTCAGCCGTATGTTCTACCTCTTCGATATAGTGAGAAGAATAGACAATGGTCACACCATTTTTCTTTAACTGATCAATAATCTCCCAAAAATGCTGACGTGTTGAGGTATCCATGGCAGCAGTTGGTTCATCTAAGAATAGAATTTTGGGACGACCAATTAAAGCCAATACGAAAGAGAACAAACGTTTTTGCCCACCAGATAGCTTGCCCGCTAGCTGATTTTTCTGCTTGTCCGAAAACCTTAGCAAATCATCAATTTCTTTGTCTGAAAGACTGTTAGGATAAAGTGACTTGAAAAATGATAGAAGTTCTTTCACTTTCAAGCTTTGGACAACTGCATTTTCTTGAGGCAAGACAGAAACAAGCTGCTTTAATCGAGGATCGATTGGCGCAAATCCTTGAATGGTTACCTGACCTGAGCTCACGAACTTGTCACCCAAGAGGCAATCAATCAAAGTTGTCTTTCCTGCTCCATTAGGTCCTATCAAGGCGACACATTCACCATCGTTGATTTCAAAGGAGATGTTCCGCAAGATCTCCTTGTCTTTTATTTTCTTACTCAATTTCTCAACTTTAATCGCAGTCATGAGATTCTCCTTTCAACCACTCCATTCCCATAGGGAAAACGACAAAAATCATAAATCCAATCCCCCAAGCACCACGAATGAATTGGCGAAGCAAGGTTTGGTCAAACCAACCTGTAAACATTTCCACTAACCATGCCAAGAGTGACAGGCCGATAAAAAGATAGGTGATTGTTTTTTTCATTCCTCAAACTCCTTTTTCACTTCTCTGACTAATTTCAAACCTTCTCTGACAAGCCAAGACATCATTCCAAAGCCAGCAAAGAGCTCCCAAGGAAAATGGTAGAAACCCTCGTCCAATCCTGAAAACATGAGATAGGTCATAACTCCTGCTGCTACTAAACTCACTGCGACAATCATTTTATTTTTCATTTCTTCTTTCTCCATTTCATACTTCAATTATAGTCTTTTGAAGTTAGCGGAGCTAGATGCTTCTGTCACTAGGAAATATGACAAATGTCATAAAAAAAGAAAGCTGCAAAATCAACTTTCTTTTTAATCGATTAAATTTTTATTCTACACTGAAAAGATATGGATATACGGGTTGTTGTCCTTGGTGGATTTCTACTTCTACATCTTCGAATTCTTCTGTGATTTCTTGGGCGATTTGGTTAGCCAATTCTTCACTTCCATCTTCACCAATATAGAAGGTTACGATTTCACTATCTTCGTTCAACATATGTTTCAATGTTTCTGTCAAGGTTTGATGCATGTCAGGGTTTGACACGAGGATTTTCCCATCAACCATACCAAGATTGTCATTTTCATGAATTGCTAATCCATCGATAGTTGTATCACGAACGGCTGTTGTTACACTACCACTTACGACATCACCAAGGGCTGCAGTCATACGTTCTTTGTTTTCTTCGATTGATTTGCTTGGATCAAAGGCAAGAAGACTGGTCAACCCTTGAGGAATTGTACGTACTTCTACAACAACAGCAGGTTGTTCAAGCACTTCAGCCGCAGACTGAGCTGCCATAAAGATATTTTTGTTGTTTGGCAAGAAGATGATGTTGCGAGCATTGACCTGTTCAACAGCCTTGATAAAGTCTTCTGTTGAAGGGTTCATCGTCTGCCCACCTTCGATGACATAATCCACACCTTGGGCACGGAAGATATCTGCTAAACCTTGACCAGCTACTACTGCGATAAGGGCATACTCTTTTGTTTCAGCAGGCTTGTTTCCTTGAGTTGCTTCTTTTTCAACTTGCGCCTCGTGTTGATTACGCATGTTGTCCACTTTGACCTTGATCAAGCTACCATATTTAAGACCTTCTTGCATGACAAGACCTGGATCTTCTGTATGGACGTGAACTTTGACGATTTCATCATCATTGACAACAAGTAGAGAGTCACCTAAGTCATTCAAGTAGTTACGGAATTCATCGTAGTCAAAGTCCTTAGAATAAGTTGGACCTTGTTTGAGGGCTACCATGATCTCCGTACAGTAACCGAAGGTAATATCCTCAGTTGCCACATGCCCTGCTACAGACTTGTGGTGCTCTGCATTGATCATTTCACTCATGTTGGCAGGAGTCGCTACAAAGTCTTCAGAAGCACTGTATTCACCAGTAAGAGCTGAAAGGAAGCCTTCGTAGATGAAGACCAAACCTTGACCACCTGAGTCTACCACACCAACTTCCTTAAGGACTGGAAGCATTTCTGGTGTCTTAGCCAAAGCTGCTTTCGCGCCTTCCAAGGCTGCACGCATGACCTCAACAGCATCATCTGTTTGCTCCGCTTTTTTCTTGGCACCAATGGCAGCACCACGAGAAACAGTCAAAATGGTTCCTTCAACTGGTTTCATAACCGCTTTATAAGCTACTTCGACACCAGATTGGAAGGCAAGAGCCAAGTCTTGACCTGTTAATTCATCTTTTCCCTTGATAGCCTGAGAGAAGCCACGGAAGAGCTGAGAAGTGATAACCCCTGAGTTCCCACGCGCACCCATCAAGAGCCCTTTGGCAAGAATGCTCGCTACTTCTCCAACTGTAGAAGCAGGCTTGTCTGCTACTTCTTTCGCACCATTTTCAATGGTCATTCCCATGTTTGTCCCAGTATCTCCATCTGGAACTGGAAAGACGTTTAATGAATTGACATATTCTGCTTGCTTATTCAAACGAGTTGATGCAGCTTGCACCATCTCTTGGAATAAACTGGTAGTAATTTTTGACACGATTATTCTCCTACAACTTTGATATTTTGAATGTAGACATTCACAGTCTGAGCAGTAATTCCTAGTTGATTTTCTAGACTAAAACGAACACGCTCTTGAATGTTTTTTGACACTTCGCTTATCTTTACTCCGTAGCTCAACACGGTATAAACATCAACCGCGATGCTACCATCCTCGGCTGCCTTCACGACAACACCCTTAGAATAATTTTCCTTACCAAGGAGGGCTTGGAAATTGTCTTTGAGGGCATTTTTACTAGCCATACCGACCACTCCAAAAATCTCAGTTGCGGCACCACCTACTACGGTTGCAATCACTTCATCTGTCAGTTCGATTTGACCATCTTTTGTATTAATTTTTACAGTCATTTTTTTTACCTCAACTAGTTGATACTCTATTTTATCATATTTCAGCCCAAGTGTAAAAGCAGAATGCTGTATCGGCGGATATTTACTCTATTTTTCAAATGATTTTATCCATGGAGCAAAAGAAAAAGACCTAAGTGGTCTTTTCATCTTTATTAAACGCGTTCAACTTTACCTGATTTCAAAGCACGAGCTGAAGCCCAAACTTTTTTAGGTTTACCATCGATAAGAACAGTAACTTTTTGAAGGTTTGGTTTTACGGCACGTTTTGTTTGGTTCATCGCGTGTGAACGGTTGTTTCCTGATACAGTCTTACGACCTGTAAAGTAACATACTTTAGCCATTGTGTTTTCCTCCTATTAGATCTAATATAGCGGATGTGCTAGCACCACATACCGTACTATGTTATCACACTTTCTCTATTTTGGCAAGGAAATTCGGAGACTTTTTTTATTTAACGTAAACAACTCCAAGTTTACCAAAAGCAACTTCCCCACGAATAATCAAGGTTTTGTTTGTTGGCGCCACAGGAGCGTCTGCCTTAGCTGCACCAAAGGAGGTTTCTACTTTCAAATCGACACGCCAGTGTTGCGGAACATAGACAGTTGCATTCCCGAAGGCCACTTCAATATTTAAAGTTGCAAAATCACCTAGCATCTCTGCATTGTCATAGTAGATTTTAGCATCTCCAAAAGCAACTTCCACCTGGTCGTCTACAAGATCTTGATCTTGTTTATAGAAGGTTCCACTACCAAAAGCGACTTCCTTATCCGTGACGACTGTTCGTTCACCGTTGTACCACCATTTTTTGCCATACCAAAACTTACTTGAGTGAGTGAGATAGCCAACTCCTAGCACTGCTAAGATACTAGCCCAAAACAAAGACTGGTTTGGAATAGGAAAAATGTTATAAAAATGATTCGCAATCATTAAGGCTACTAGAGCGGTAAAAACTGCTGATGTTAGATGACGACGAAGCAAAGCTTCAACTGATTGGTAAGCAAAAAAGGCGATACCAATCAAAGGCCATATCTTACCATCCAAAGAAGGAATGCCAAAATTCCCTTGCAGCAAGATCCAAGCTGCTAAAACCAATAAAACAATACCAAATGCTTTCTTTTTCATGTTTTTTACCTCATGTTTCTTAGATTTTCTTTTAGGAGGGATTGGTAATGTCGTGAGACATGAACCTCCTTGTGCGTCTGATAAAAGGAAATGGTGCCCGTTCCTGAAAAGGACTTGTCCACTGAGTAAATCTGACGGATGTTTGCGATCGTTGACTTGGACACTCGACTAAAATAGCGAGGCAAGATGGACTCCAACTCATAAAGTTTGAGACGTACTTCATAGGCTTCCTTCTGGGTATGAGCGTAGATCTTGCTCCCTTCTGTTTCAAAGAAGAGAATTTCTGATAGGTCTAGATAATATTCACCTGTCCCCTTGTAAAAAGTCAACCTCGGAGCCTTTGACTCTTGCAAGAGCCGTTGCAAATCTGCAATTTCATCTGTCAAAGCAGGGGTCTTGATGACAATTTCAGTCTCCTCTAAATTGCCGTCAATCTCAATTCGTAACTTCATCACATCTCCTTTCTGACTCTACTATATCAAAGCTAAGTTAGGAATACAAGGGCATAAAAGCAAGTGGTCAATTTGAAGCAGTAAGTGGTTGTAGGACTAGCTTAACTTACATGTCAGAATAGGAAGAAAAGGGATCCCCACACCAGACCACAAGCATAGCCAACCAAGACATCCTTGGTATAATGAACACCCCCTAAAACCCTCACCAGTCCCAGCAAAGCTGAAAAAATCAAGCATGCTAAGCCAACAGGTAGACTAATATGCAGACAGGCCATGGAGATGATAGTTGCCGAAAAGACATGACGACTAGGCATAGACTGTCCCGAACTATCCTTATCAAGAAGGGGACAGATATCCCAAGTTTCATAAGGTCGCGGGTGGTTGATTTTCTTACGAAAAAGAGACAAAATCACAAAACCTGAGGCAGGGACAAGCAAATAAACCCCAACTTGCTGACCAAGTCCTAGTTGCAGGTAAGTGGTGACTAGCAAGGCCAGGTAGACCAGAGGCATGGCGACTGTCATCAAACGATTGAAACTGCGTAACAGAAATAAAAGAGTGGGATGGCTGGTGAGTCTGGAGCTGATATTTTGATACCATTCTTGATAATTTTTCATTTATACTTCTCATTCATTACCTTGTTTTCGTCTACAGGTGAGACGTTTGTCTTCTAGTATAGTGCAGAAAAAGAAGGCCGTCAAGCCTTCTTTAGATTTATTCTTCTGCTTCGTCTTCTGTAAATTGACTATTGTAGAGATCCGCATAGAAGCCACCTTGCGCCATCAGCTCCTCGTGATTGCCTTGCTCGATGATATTTCCATCTTTCATGACAAGAATCAAATCTGCATTACGAATCGTTGACAAGCGGTGGGCGATGACAAAGGAAGTTCTGCCTTCCATCAAACGGTCCATGGCTTTTTGGATCAATTCCTCTGTACGTGTGTCGACTGAGGATGTCGCTTCATCCAAAATCAAGAGCGGTGCATTCTTGAGAAGGGCACGAGCAATGGTCAAGAGCTGTTTTTGTCCAACAGACAAGGTCACGGTGTCATCCAAAACAGTATCGTAGCCATCTGGCAAAGTCATGATAAAGTGGTGGATTCCCACAGCCTTGCTTGCTTCCATCATTCGTTCATCACTGATGCCCGTTTGATTGTAGATGAGATTTTCTCGAATCGTTCCTTCAAAGAGCCAAGTATCTTGCAAGACCATTGAAAAGGCATCGTGTACTTCTGAGCGCTTCATATCCTTGGTATCGACACCATCGATACGGATACTTCCCTTATCAATCTCATAGAACTTCATCAAAAGATTGACAATGGTTGTCTTACCAGCTCCAGTAGGCCCAACGATAGCGACCTTCTGGCCTGCATGAGCTGTCGCAGAAAAGTCATGGATGATGGTGCGTTCTGGTGTATAACCAAAGGATACGCGATCAAAGACCACTTCTCCTCTCATGCCAGTCAATTGTCTTTCCTTATGGGATTCATCCTGCATCTCAGCTTCACCTAGAAATTCAAAGACACGTCCCATGGCTGCACTCGCTTGTTGTAAGCTCGTAATCCCTTGGGCAATCTGTGACAGGGGTTGGGAGAAGGTCCGTACGTAAACCATAAAGGCTACAATAATCCCTATAGTGATATGCCCTTCTAGAGCAAGCGCGGCCCCAACGATGATGACCAAAACATAGCTAAAATTCCCAACAAAGAACATGGCTGGCATCATGATACCAGAGATAAACTGAGATTTCCAGATACTATCATGCAAGTCTTGGTTTAAACCTGCAAATCTCGCTTTGGAGGTGTCCACTGCGTTGTAGCTGGTCACTACATTGTGGCCAGAGTACATCTCTTCCACATAACCATTGACGGCTGCTAGATTATTTTGTTGGGCTTTAAAATAACCCTGTGACTTGGCCATAATTACTGAAACCGCCGCAAAACCAACAAACGTAGAAACAACCGTTACCAGAGCTAAAATCCAGTTCATACTAAACATGGTCACCAAAACAGCAATCAACAAGAAGCTGGCTGAGATAACTGTTCCGAGACTTTGGTTGAGAGATTGCGCCGCCGTATCCACATCATTGGTTACACGAGATAGAGTGTCCCCTTGCGAATGACGATCAAAATAGCCAAGGGGCAAACGATTGATCTTTTCAGCGATTGCCGTCCGCAAGCGTTTTGAAAAATGTTGAATACTCGTTGAAAAGATATAGGCCTGTGTATAATTAAGGATAGCACCAAGTACATAGAGAATCACTAAAAAGCTAGCAATACTTGAAACAGCCTCTAAATCAATTCCTGTCATCAAACCATCTGAAATCAAGTTGGTAATTTCCTTTATCTTGGTTGGTCCATAAACAGTGATGATGCTTGAACATACAGCTGCTACAACCGCTACTAGTAGGGGAAGTTGGAGACCTGCTAGAAAAGGTTTATAATATTTCCAAAAAGACATTTTCTTATTTTCCATGTTCCAATTCCTCCTTCGATAGTTGTGAGTAGGCAATTTCTTGGTAGACTTCGTTGGTAGCTAGAAGTTCCTTATGGGTGCCTTGTCCCACGACTTTTCCTTGATCCAAGACTAAGATCAGGTCAGCATCCATAATAGTAGAAATCCGCTGCGCTACGATGAGCTTGGTCATGGATTGTGTTTTCTCAGCTAGCTCTTGGCGTAAGATACGATCCGTCTTGTAGTCCAAGGCTGAGAAGGAGTCATCAAAAATGAGAATCTCTGGTTTACGAGCCAAGGCACGCGCAATGGCCAAACGCTGTCTTTGACCTCCTGAGAAGTTGCTTCCGCCTTGGGCTACTTCTGATGCAAGACCTGCTTCCTTGTCCTCGATAAAGGTTTTAGACTGGGCCAATTCCAAGGCTTGCCACATAGCAGCTTCGCTTAGAGGAGTTTCTTTGCTCTTACCAAAGTCTAAGTTCCCCTTGACATTTCCTGAGAAGAGGACTGCTTTTTGCGGAATATAGCCGACCTTATTGCGCAAATCTTCCAAGTCATAGTCTTGAACATTGACTTCGTCCACTAGGATTTCTCCATCTGAAACATCGTAAAAACGAGGCAAGAGATTCACAAGCGTCGATTTACCAGAACCAGTTGACCCGATAAAGGCAATGGTTTGTCCTGCTTTTGCCTTGAAGCTGACATGTTCCACGACTGCTTCAGAATTTTTAGAGTAGCGGAAAGTCACATCACGGAATTCTACTTGTCCTTGAATTGAAGGATCCGCCGTCTGTGCATGACTAGGATTTTCAATAGAAGGATGCAGATCCAATACTTGATTGATACGTCCTGCCGAAACTATGGTACGAGGAAGAACGATAAAGAGTGCCCCCATGAGAAGGAAGCCCATCACGACCTGCATAGCATAGGACATAAAGACCACCATATCACTAAAAAGCGGCAGACGTTCTGTCAAACTTGCGTCGTTGATGATATAGGCACCAATCCAGTAAATGGCTAAACTTAGTCCACTTGAAATGGCCATCATGATCGGGTTCATAATCGCCATCAATCGATTGACAAAGAGATTGAGACGTGTCACCTCATCGTTGGCTGCTTCAAATTTTTCATCTTGGTAATCTTCCGCATTGTATGCACGAACAACTCGAATCCCAGTCAAGCTTTCACGAGTGATGCTATTGAGTTTATCTGTCAATTTTTGGATGACAGATTGTTTTGGAAAGGCCAGAGTCATGAGAATAGTGGTCATCAAGACATTCACAATAACAGCCACAACGACTGCCCAGAGCCAGTATTCCGACTTCCCAAGGATTTTTCCAATGGCCCAAATAGCCATGATAGGTCCACGTGTGACCACCTGTAAGCCCATAGTAAAGAGCATCTGAATCTGAGTGATATCATTGGTCGTCCGAGTCAAAAGACTTGGGATTGAAAAACGTTTGATCTCTGTCTGCGAAAAATCCAAAACCTGATGAAATACATCAGTGCGTAGATGGGTTGTATAGGATGCTGCAACGCGAGCGGCAAAGAAACCAACCATAACAGATGAAAAGAAAGCCAATAAAGACAAACCAATCATCTTCGCAGCTGGTGACCAGAGTGCATCCAACTGCGTTCCAGACGTTCCAAGTAACTCTGTAATTTGTGAAATGTAGGTCGGTACCTCTAACTCGAGATAGACCGAGAAACAAGTGAAAAGAATCGTAAGGACAATCATCCCCCACTCTTTTCCTGTAATACGTTTAGCGAGTTTCTTCATTCTCTCCTCCTATCTTCTCAACATTTTCTTGCAACTGACCAAGAACCTTTTCAAAAATTGCCAAGTCTGACTTTGAAACCCCGTCTAGCAGACTCTGATCAATCCGATCAAAAAAAGCCTTAACTTTTTGCATCTGCGAACGCGATTTATCCGTCAGGCGAACAAATTTTGCCCGCTTATCGCTTGGGCTCGCCTCTAACTCGACCAAACCATTTTGCACCATACGCTTGACTAAATTACTCGCAACAGATTTGGTAATATTGAGTTCCTGCTCGATATCCTTAATCAAGACCAGTTCCTCTTTTTGCTCACAATGATCTAAAAAACGCAGAACTTGCCCTTGCGGTCCACCCATAAATTCAATGCCGCAACGCTTGGCTTCTTTCTGTACCATCAGGTGAACCTGGTGCCCAAAGCGTTTAAAAATCAACATCGGCTTGTCCATAATTGCTCCTTTCTCACGATTGAATATAGTTCTCAGGAGAACTAATTAAGTTTCCATGAGAACTATTTTATCACTTTCAGAAGAGATGTCAAGAAAAAAGTTTCCTAGAGAACTATTTTAGTCTGAATTGACATTGGAGAATATTTTCTCTATAATAAGCACTAGCTACCGTGGATAGGAATCCATTCACTTGATGAAGGGAGAAAACGTTCAAATGAAACTAGAAGAACAAAAAGTTTTAGGGATTTTAGCAACCATTTTTGGAGCCATCGCACTTTTAGGGTCCTGGATCCCGTTTATTAACTATCTATCGTTTTTCATCGCTATTGTCGCGTTGATCTTAGGTATTATCGGACTTATTGCCAATCTCAAAAAACGGAAAACAATGGCCATTATCGGAACATCTCTCGCAGTTGCTTCTGTTGTACTTTTCTTTACGACCCAGATACTGTACGCTAATGTCTACAAAGATTTTATCAGAGAGTTTAACCGTTCCTATAGAGAAGCTAGTTCCTCAATGGAACACGACTTGACAGATGATACCATTGATTCACTCCCCGAAGATGAGGAAGAAGACGATACCTTCACTTGGACACAAGAACAGTTCGACGCTTTAATTGAAGGTGACCTTGATAACAAAGGAAAAGGTGGTACCAACTACAAGGATATTATCAAAAAACACGGACTGCCAGACTCCGAGTTTGATTCCACTATTGAGGGCTACGACACAAAGAAAATTACCTATATTGGCATTGATGATAGAATCAAAACCGTTACTCTAACCTTTGTAAAACAGGATAATGGTCAACTCTTACTAGTTCATAAAATAGCTGTAGGCCTAGGAGAAAGCAAGCAGCAAAGAGATTCTGGAACCAGAATCTAATCTCAAATATAAAAAGCGAACAGCTAACAAGTCTGTTCGCTTTTTTATTAGAATCCATCAACATTTGTGTAGATCTTTTGGACGTCCTCATCATCCTCAAGAACGCTGTAAAGTTTTTCAAAGGTTTCCAAATCTTCACCTGACAACTCAACTTCTGACTGAGGAATCATTTCCAGTTCAGTAACTTGGAATTCTTCGACACCTGACTCACGAAGGGCAACGATAGCCTTGTGAAGGTCAGTTGGAGCTGTGTAAACAGTGATTGTTCCTTCTTCTGCTTCTACATCATCCACATCAATGTCTGCTTCAAGCAAAAGCTCAAAGATAGCATCCGCATCATCACCAGCAAATACGATAACACCCTTGTTGTCAAAGAGGTAAGAAACAGAACCTGAAGCTCCCATGTTACCGCCATTTTTACCAAAAGCAGCACGAACGTTCGCAGCTGTACGGTTGACGTTTGAAGTCAAGGTATCCACAATCAGCATAGAACCATTTGGTCCAAATCCTTCGTAACGTCCTTCTGTAAAGGTTTCGTCTGTGTTTCCTTTTGCCTTATCGATAGCCTTATCAATAACGTGTTTTGGCACCTGCGCTTGTTTAGCACGATCGATAACGAATTTCAAAGCAGTGTTTGATTCTGGATCTGGTTCCCCTTTTTTAGCTGCTACATAGATTTCTACACCAAATTTTGCATACACTTTAGAGTTAGCTCCATCTTTAGCCGTTTTCTTGGCTACGATATTGGCCCATTTACGTCCCATTAGGAATCTCCTTTTTTCACATTTTAATCTTTCTTATTATAACACAAGTCTAGCTGATTTTCACTAGAGGAAATGGATTTTCTTTTGCAAAGCAAGCTAGGATTTCCCTCCGACTGCCACGATTTTCTTGCCTTCTTTTATCCAAGGGTGTCGGGAAAGGGAGAAGTAAAGTTGGACAGTCATCACAACCCAGAGTAGCGGTTCACAGAGAATAACACCTGTGTAGCCTGTCCAAGGAATAATCCAAGCTACGAAAATAATTTTCCCAAACAACTCGATAAAGCTAGATACGAGGGGCAAAAGTTTTTGGCCTAGTCCCTGCAAGCTATTTCTATAAATCAATAAAAGACTTAAAAATGGATAAAATACAGAACTGATACGTAAGTACAAGGTCCCGTTTTCTACCAAGTAGCTGTCTGTCGAACTTGCTAGGAAAGAAACTAGGCTAGGACTGGCAAAAAAAAGGAAAATACAGGCAAGGGCTGCCCAAGACATACTCAAATAGCTCCCTAAACGAAGACCTTGAACAATACGTTCGGGACGTTTCGCTCCAAAGTTTTGAGAGATAAAAGTCGTCATCGATGCTGAAATAGCTGTCATTGGTAATAAGGCAAAGGCCATGATTCGCCGTGCTGCCGTTTGAGCACTGATAATGACTGCACCAAAACTATTGACAGAGGATTGCAAAATGACACTTCCGATAGAGACGATTGACCCCATCAGACCCATGGCTAGTCCCTGCTCCAAGAGATCCACATAGAGAGCCTTATTCCATTTGAAATATTTGAGACCCGGAAGAAGCTCTGGAACACTCTTACGAATATAAAAATAACAGAGGATTGCTGACAAACCCTGCGAGATAATGGTTGCAAGACCCGCAGACTGAACTCCCAGATGCAGTTGCGTAATAAAATATAAATCCAAGATCACATTAACAATAGCTGAAAAGATAAGAAAAGCAAGAGCCGCAAGACTATCGCCAATCGAGCGCAGTAAGCCTGCAAAAAGATTGTAAGCAAAACTAACCCCTACACAGGTAACAATCATGGAGATGTACTCATAGGATTGAGGAAGGATTTCTACAGGTGTCTCTAAATATTGCAAGAGTGGATAAAGACCGAAGAAGCCTATCAGCATGACAAGAGCACTCAGGATGGCACCCAGAATCCAAGTTGCTGCAACAGCTTCTTTAATCTTAGCAAAATTACGAGCACCGTAAAGACGAGCGATGACAACTCCCATCCCATTTCCAACTCCGAGGGCAAAGCCGATAATCAGATCAAAGATAGCCGTCGTTGCTCCTACTGCTGCTAGGGATTCTTGTCCAAGGAACCGCCCTACAATCAAGACGTCAGCTGTATTATATAGTTGTTGGAAGATATTGGACAACAGAATTGGAAGGGCGAAGCTCAAAAGTGAGGGAAGAATGGAGCCATGAATCAGGTCCACTGTTCGTTTTTTATTCATAAAGATATTATATCAGCTTTCCAGAGGACCGACAAGATTCTTTAACGAATCCTGAAATCAATTGCTTACAGAGAGACAATTTGCTATAATCAAGAAAAGGAGGTCATTTATGAGTTTGACCAGTCAATTAATAACCGATGTGTTTCCAGATCTTGATAAAGTTGAAAAGCTAAATAACGAAGCTTTCCCCGAGGAGGAACGAGTCCCTCTTTCTGAGTTTTTGCGCTATCAGGACCGAGATGACGCCCACTTTTTTGCGTTTTATAACGAAGAAGAATTTGTTGGCTTTGCTTTTTCCATCTCCAACCAAAAGGCCTTCTATATTAGCTTTTTTGCCATCATGCCTCACTTAAGAAGTCACGGGTACGGGAAGGAAATTATCGACAAACTAACTGATTTTTACCAGCGGACCATGTTGCTTGAAGTGGAGCGATTGGATGAAGAATGCGATAACTTGGAACAAAGAAAAGCTCGTATGAGCTTCTATCAACAAAATGGCTTTAAAACAGCTAACGCTTTTCTAGAGTATGATGGCTTGAGTTTTGAAATTCTCTACCGCGGTGACCATTTCGACGAGGAGGCCTATCGCGACATCTTCCAAAAATTACAAGATGAACATTATTTTGACTTTCATATCAAATACAGACGCTTTAGTGATCATTAGTTGTTTCAAGGAAGAGAAGTCTAATGAACTTTCTCACGATAAAACGCATAATATCAAGGTTATGAATACCTGATATTATGCGTTTTTATAATTTTGAAATCTTTCCCTAGTTTTATCTTTATTCTTCAATTTCGATTTCAAGTCCATCGCCTAGGTCAAGCGTCACTTCTTGGTTAGGTGCTAGATCTTCTGCGACAGAAGTAGGAACGGTTCCCTCTTCATCTTCAATCAAACCGTATTGAACACGAACCTGATGGTCAATCTCATCAAAAACTTCTGGGTGATCTGCCAAGTATTTCTTAGCATTTTCAGATCCTTGTCCAATTTTTTCACCCTTGTAAGAGTACCACGCTCCGGCTTTTTGGATAATATCGAGATCACTTGCAATTTTCAAGAGCTCACCGGTCTTAGAAATCCCTTCTCCGTACATGATTTCAACAAAGGCTTCCTTAAACGGTGGAGCTACCTTATTTTTGACAACCTTAATCTTGGTTTCCTTACCGACATTGGTATCTTTTTGGTCACCAGTTCCCTTGATTTGTGTGCTTCCACGAACATCCAAACGGACTGAAGCGTAGAATTTCAAAGCACGTCCACCAGGTGTTGTTTCTGGATTTCCAAACATGACCCCAACTTTTTCACGCAACTGGTTGATAAAGATGGCAATTGTTTTAGTTTTATTGATAGAAGCACCAAGTTTACGCATGGCCTGGCTCATCATACGAGCTTGCAAACCAACGTGACTATCTCCAATATCCCCATCAATTTCCGCACGAGGTACAAGGGCCGCAACTGAGTCGATAACGACGAGGTCAACTGCACCTGAGTCAATCAGTTTTCCTGCAATTTCAAGACCCTGCTCACCTGAGTCTGGCTGTGATAAGAGCAACTCATCAATGTTTACACCGAGGGCCGCAGCATAGGCTGGGTCAAGGGCATGTTCCGCATCGATAAAGGCTGCAATACCACCTTCCTTCTGCGCTTGCGCAACAGCGTGAAGGGCAACCGTTGTCTTACCAGATGATTCTGGTCCGTAGATTTCGATGATACGTCCCTTAGGATAACCACCTGAACCAAGAGCAATGTCCAGAGCCAAGGACCCTGAACTCATGACTTGCACTTTTTGCTCCGCGCGCTCACCCAAGCGCATGATTGAGCCTTTACCAAAGTCTTTCTCAATCAATTTAAGAGCATCGTTCAAGGCTTTTTCACGATCCGCTCCAAACTTTTTTGAAATTTCATCTAATTTTTTTGGTTTTTTCGCCATTCTGTTCTCCTATATTCTACTGGTCCTTAGACCCATCTACTATTATATCAAAAGTTAGTCACTTAATAAAGCCTTGCGAACTAGGTTAAAGGCATGCATAGCTGCGATGCGACGTACATCTGCTCGACTTCTGCCTCCAATATTAACTTTGATGACCTCAGTTCCTTGCTCCTGTGCCAATCCTATAAAGACTGTGCCAGCTGGATGCCCCTCTAGGCTATCTGGTCCTGCCACACCCGTCAAACTAACTCCATAGTCAGACTGAGTCTTGAGACGTGCCTGCTCTGCCATTTTTCGAGCTGTAAACTCTGAAACGACACCATGTTTTTTCAGTTCACGCTCGGAAATATCCAACATCTTGGACTTTTCCTCTAGGCTGTAGGTGACAAATCCTCCATTAAAGATAGCTGACACACCTGAAAAGTCTGCTAAAGTAGCCTGAAAAAGACCTGCCGTCAAGCTTTCTGCCGCAGTAATGCTTTTCTGTCTCTTCTTTAGCTCTTCTACAACGACACTTGCGAGACTGGTTTCTTCCCCATATCCATAACAGATGTCTCGCAGAGAAATTCCCTCAAAAGTCTGACGATCCAAGATTTGATTTTCTAGGATATCCAGCACTCGATCAGCCTTTTCTTGACTGACTGCTTTTGTGGACAAGCGCAAGGTCACTTCTCCCGTCTTGGCATACGGCGCCAAGGTCGGATCTGTTTGATGGTCAATCAAATCCGCCAAAATGGTCACCAACTGACTCTCCCCAATTCCAAAGAAACGGAGCACTCGTGAATAGAGCTTAGTACCAGTCATTAACTTGGGTAAGAGCTGATTTAAGACCATGGGTTTCAACTCACTTGGCGGTCCTGGAAGGACTACGTAGGTCACGCCATTCACTTCCGACACTCCTCCTACTGCTAAACCTGTCTCATTTGGCAGTGGAGTTGCCCCTTCTACAATTTGGGCTTGGCGCTCATTATTCGGTGTCCGAGCATAGTCAGGTCTATGAGCAAAGAAGATATCCAATTTCTCTTGCGCTTGAGAGTCAAACACTAGATCTTTTCCTAAAAATTTTGCCAGAGTTTGTTTGGTCAAATCATCCTCAGTTGGTCCTAAGCCTCCTGTCAAAATCACAAGATTACTACGTTGGCTCGAAATCTCAAGCAAGGACAAAAGACGAGCTTCATTATCTCCAACAGCTGTTTGGAAGTAGACGTCTACCCCGATTTCGGCCAGTTTCTCTGATAAAAACTGAGCATTGGTATTGACAATCTGCCCTGTTAAAATTTCTGTTCCGACAGCAATAATTTCTGCTTTCATTTTTCCTCCTATTTATCTATTCGAATTTTTTTGAAAAAATCGCAGGAAATTTCCCACGATTTGATTCTTTGTTTTATTCTACCTCTTCGTTTGAAACACTAGTACTGGTTGAAGGCGCTGTCCGGCCAAAGGCTGTTTCGTACAGTACCGCATTGGTTTCCAATTCTGTCACTGGCTCTTTACCCAGTGAACTACGCAAGAGATTCTGCATCTCGAGCATATGTTCTGAAGTGACAATCTGATAGGAGATTCCTTGCAGCTCAGCATCTTCCCCGCGCAATTGATGCGTCTCAATATTTTTGAAAGAATCTTGATAGCCGAGCAATTGTGGAATGCTCTTAGCTGATAAGTCCACATTGGTCTGCATGTTATCACTCAAAGCTTTGAGGATACCTTGATAATGGCTCACACTGTTTAGGCTCAAAACCTTCTCAACGATTTTTTGAATGACTTCACGTTGACGCTTTTGACGGCCGTAGTCTCCTTCAGGGTCTTGGTAACGCATCCGTGAATACACCAAGGCTTCCTCACCATTCAAGTTTTGTTCCCCAACACCAATGGAAATCTTATTAAACTCTTCTTGGTCAGTGATAGAAATTGGAAAACCAAGTGTATTGTTGACGGTGATCCCACCAACTGCATCCACCAATTGTTGAAGGCCTTGCATGTTGACCATTACATAGCGGTCAATGTGGATATTCATCATCTTTTGAATAGTAGAAATTGCAAGTTCCGCACCACCATTAGCATAGGCCGCATTGAGTTTGGCTTCCTGAACTTGGCCATTTTCATTCTCGATCTTAGTCAAAATATCCCGTTCCAAACTCATCATAGTGGTTTTCTTTGTTTTGGGATTAACCGTCAGGAGTATCATAGAATCACTATTCCCTGCCCACGGATCTGTACGTTCCGAATTTCCCGTATCTACCCCCATCAAGAGGATAGTCAGTGGCTCCGTCGCTTCGATAACGTTGGTTTCTTCCCCGATTTTTTTGTAAGTCTTTTTACTTAGGGTTTCTGTTCCCTGTTGGTAGATGGTATAGCCATAAACCGCTACACCTAAAACTGTTACTGCTAGGAAACCTAGAACCATTCCAATTAATTTTTTAATCATCTTGTTATTCATCTATCAATTTGCCCATCAGACAAACATCTAAAAATATCCCTTCTGCTAAATAGGCTCCTCTTTCTTGCAAGCCTTCTATGATAAATCCCATTTTTGAATAGAGGTGGATAGCAGCCTCATTTCGTTTTTGTACACTAAGTTGCAAACGGCGCAAGACACCACTGGCTTTAGCCCACTCGATACCTTCTTCTAGGAGTATTGTCGCCAAGCCTTGGTTCCAAAATTTCTTGCGAACTGCTAGAAAAACATCTCCAATATGCCGAACTCTTAAATGTTGATCCGCTGTGATATTTAAGATACCTGCAATCTCATCATTCAGTAAGGCGAGAAGAGTAATTTGATTCTCCGATGCAGCTTGTTTTTCGATAAAAAGAGCCATTTCAGACGCTGTCATCATGATACCATTTTCATCTAGGCTAGTGAGGTCTGTCTCTTGACCGACACAATCTAAAAATGCAATCAAAGCTGTAGCATCTGAAGTCTCTGCCTCACGAATGCACAACTCATACTCCATCATGAAGCTCCTTGATGAGTTGTTCAGCCCGAGGGCCATGAGCCGTAAAATGAAGACAACGACCCTCTGCTTCTTTCAAAATTTCCAATTCCAAATAGGAATCTGGTAAATCCTCACCCAAAAGATGCCCCCACTCAATAACAGTCACACCGCCACCAAAGAGAAACTCATCCAAGTCAATAGAATCAGCGTCTCCTTCGATACGGTAGACATCCAAGTGGTAAAGTGGCAGACGCCCTTCATACTCTCTCACGATAGTATAAGTTGGACTTTTAATCATCTGACGGATATCCAAACCCTTGGCAAGGCCTTTTGTAAAGGTTGTTTTACCCGCACCCAACTCTCCCGTCAAGATCAGAACATCGTCTTTTTGAAGCAAATGACCTAATCTTTCTCCGAGAGCTCGAAGCTCTTCTTCATTTTTTGTGTACATGTTACTATTATACCAAAAAGTTTTCTTTTGTGTGAATTTTCTTTATAGACTTACTATGCTAAATTTATAGTTCTCCTTGCCTTTCTCAGAAAAAGGTAAAAATACAAATAACAAATAAAACATCGCGAATCACATGTCCGTAAAATGAAATTTCCCTTTGCACGGATTTTGGAAAGAGGAAACGCGCACATAAAAAACCGAGACCGATATAAAGGAGAATGGAGGAGATCGTTACGGGATTTCTCAAGAAAATAATCGTGCCTAAAACGGAAATCACAACCGTTCTCTTCTTGTTGAGATGGTTGTCCATATCCCGAATATATTTATCAAAAGGTAAGAAAATCCATAGATCTACTCCCAGCAAGAAAAAGAATGAAGGCAAAAAGAGGTCAACTAGATCCTGCTGAAGCTCAGTACCAACTTGTATACTTTCTGATAAAATGAAACAGCTGGCTAAAAGATTGATGATTAAAAGAAGATTATGGATAAGCTTTACTTTCTCTGCAGAATGCAAAATACTATGACTTTTCTGACCCAAGGTATGGAAGTAATTAATCCCCGCACAAAAGCCAGAAACTCCCACTATGAGAATTAAAAAATAGACATTTCCTTCTCTTAAGGATAAAAATGATTCCTTCCACAATAAACAACTTCCAAATAAAATTTGAGCGACAGCTAATAATAATAAAACACGAATTGATTTCATCATTTCCTTTTCTTCCTCCGTATAAGAAATTATACTCTGACAGGATTAGAAAATGATAAATGACTTCCGAAATGTCACATTAGGACGCTGAACGGTACAAAAAACAGTTCCGTCATTCACAGAACTGTTCTCTTCTAATCTAATCCTTAAACCAGAGGGCGATTTCTCGTTTAGCTGACTCTTCTGAATCTGATCCATGTACGACGTTTTGAATGGCTTGATTTTCTCCTGCCGCCTTAGCAAAATCTCCCCGGATTGTCCCCGAAAGAGCCTCTTCTGGACGAGTAGCTCCCATCATGTCACGCCAGCTTTCAATTACCTTGGGACCTGAAATGATTCCCACAATTATTGGACCTGAGGTCATAAATTGGCGGATAGGAGGATAAAAACTTTTTCCAACTAAGTCGCGATAGTGTTGGTCAATCAAATCTTCTGAAACTGTTGAACGTAACTCTAATTTTTCGAGTTTGAAACCACGTCGCTCAATTCTTTTCAAAACCTCGCCAACTAGACCTCTCTTCACACCATCTGGCTTAATGATAAAGAATGTTTGTTCCATATAAATCCCCTTGTCATTTTAGTTCTTCTATTCTACCACACTTTATGAAAAAGTGGGAAAATTTTCTGAAACAAAGCAAAGAGAACCCGAAGGTTCTCTTGTTTACTTTTTATTCTACAGTTTCTTCAGATTGGATTTCCACAGTTTCATCTACTGGAGCAAGTTCTGTCTTTTCTTGTTCAGGAGCCAGATATTCTGCGTCATTGATTGCCTGTGGTTCAAGATTACGGTAGCGAGCCATACCAGTACCTGCTGGGATGATCTTACCAATAATAACATTTTCCTTGAGTCCAAGGAGATGGTCTTTCTTACCACGGATGGCCGCATCTGTAAGGACACGAGTTGTTTCCTGGAAGGAAGCCGCTGACAAGAAACTGTTTGTTTCAAGTGAGGCTTTGGTAATTCCCATAAGAACTGGGCGACCAGTCGCTGGAACCCCACCTGCGATAAGGACATCTTTATTAGCATCTGTAAAATCGTTAATGTCTAAAAGGGTACCCATGAGAAGATCTGTATCACCTGGATCCATGACACGGACTTTACGGATCATTTGACGAACCATAACCTCAATGTGTTTATCACCGATTTCTACCCCTTGGCTACGGTAAACTTTTTGGACTTCACCGAGAAGGTAAGTTTCAACTGACAAGACATCACGAACAGCAAGGAGATGTTTTGGTTGGATAGAACCCTCTGTCAATGCTGCACCACGAGAAACTTGGTCTCCAACTTCAACACGCATACGTGCTGTAAATGGAACGACGTATTCACCTTCGCCAGTTTCACCCTTAACAAAGACTTTCTTCGTACGAGTTGACGCGTCTTCTTCAATGGCGGTAACTTGTCCCTTGACCTCTGTGATGACCGCTTCCCCTTTTGGATTGCGGGCTTCAAAGATTTCTTGGACACGAGGAAGACCCTGAGTGATATCGGTATTTGAGGCAACCCCACCCGTGTGGAAGGTACGCATTGTAAGCTGTGTACCAGGTTCCCCGATAGATTGGGCAGCGATTGTACCAACTGCTTCACCAACTTCAACCGCATCACCAGTCGCCAAGTTGATACCGTAACAGTGACGGCAGACACCGTGACGAGTGTTACATGTAAATACAGAACGAATAGTGACTTCTTCCACGCCAGCATTGACAATTTCACGCGCCTTGTCTTCTGTAATCAACTCATTTGGACCAATGATAACTTCGCCAGTTTCTGGGTGTTTAACAGTTTTCTTAGTGTAACGACCATTGAGACGTTCTTCGAGAGACTCGATCATCTCTTTTCCTTCTGCGATAGAGCGGATCAAGAGACCACGGTCAGTTCCACAGTCATCCTCACGGATGATAACGTCTTGGGCAACGTCAACCAAACGACGAGTCAAGTAACCTGAGTCGGCTGTCTTAAGGGCCGTATCGGTCATACCTTTACGGGCACCGTGAGTTGAGAAGAACATTTCGAGTACTGACAAACCTTCGCGGAAGTTTGAAAGGATTGGCAATTCCATGATACGTCCGTTCGGAGCGGCCATCAGACCACGCATACCGGCAAGTTGTGAGAAGTTCGAGATGTTACCACGGGCTCCTGAGTCCATCATCATAACGATTGGGTTCTTCGGATCTTGATTATCAACCAAGCGTTTTTCCAATTTCTCACGAGCTGCACGCCATTCAGCTGTAACGGCATTGTAACGTTCATCATCAGTGATCAAACCACGACGGAATTGTTTGGTGATTTGTTCTACACGCTTATGAGATTCTTCGATGATTTCAGCCTTGTCTTCAACCACTGGGATATCAGCAATCCCCACTGTCAATCCAGCAAGTGTTGAATGATGGTAGCCTAAGTCTTTCAATCGGTCCAAGAATGCAGAAGTTTCTGTTGTACGGAAACGTTTGAAAATCTCAGCGATGATATTTCCAAGGTTTTTCTTCTTGAATGGAGGATTGAGTTCAAGGTTGCGAATGGCTTCCTTGATATCGCCACCTAGTGGCAAGAAGTACTTAGCTGGGAGCCCTTCTGTCAAGTTCGCATTATTTGGTTCTTGCAAGTAAGGTAGACCCTCTGGCATGATGTCGTTGAAGAGGATTTTACCAACTGTTGTCAGCAAGACCTTGTGTTTTTGCTCTTCTGTCCATGGTTTATTGAGGCTGTCTGTAGCGATACCTACACGTGAGTGGAGGTGAACATAGCCATTGCGGTAAGCCATGACAGCTTCGTCACGGTCTTTGAAGACCATTCCTTCACCTTCACGACCAGCTTCTTCCATCGTCAAGTAGTAGTTACCCAAAACCATGTCCTGAGATGGGGTAACAACTGGTTTACCATCTTTCGGGTTCAAGATGTGCTCAGCAGCGAGCATGAGGATACGAGCTTCTGCTTGAGCCTCTTCTGAAAGCGGTACGTGGATGGCCATTTGGTCCCCGTCAAAGTCGGCATTGTAGGCTTCACAGACAAGTGGGTGCAAACGAAGGGCCTTACCATCGATCAAGACAGGCTCGAAGGCTTGGATCCCCAAACGGTGAAGGGTCGGTGCGCGGTTCAAAAGCACTGGGTGTTCTTTAATCACTTCTTCGAGAATATCCCAGATACGTTCATCTCCACGTTCCACCAAGCGTTTAGCCGCTTTAACGTTTTGCACGATGTCACGAGCGACAATTTCACGCATCACAAATGGTTTAAAGAGTTCGATGGCCATTTCACGTGGCACACCACATTGGTACATCTTAAGAGTTGGACCAACAGCGATAACGGAACGTCCTGAGAAGTCAACACGTTTACCGAGCAAGTTTTGACGGAAGCGTCCTTGCTTCCCTTTAAGCATGTGACTCAATGATTTCAGCGGACGGCTACCTGGTCCTGTGATTGGTCGGCCACGACGACCATTGTCAATCAAAGCGTCAACCGCTTCTTGAAGCATACGCTTCTCATTTTGAACAATGATACCTGGTGCATTCAACTCAAGCAAACGAGCCAAACGGTTGTTACGGTTAATAACACGGCGGTAAAGGTCGTTCAAGTCAGATGAGGCAAAACGGCCACCATCCAACTGCAACATTGGACGGAGATCTGGTGGGATAACTGGGAGGATGTTAAGAACCATCCATTCAGGTTTGTTCCCAGACTTGTAAAAGGCATCCAAAACATCCAAACGACGGATAGCTTTGACACGTTTTTGTCCAGTAGCTGTTTTCAACTCTTCTTTGAGTTCAGCAATTTCTTTTTCGAGATCTACTTGTTTCAAAAGGTCTTGGATGGCTTCGGCACCCATCTTGGCAACGAATGATCCATAGCCATACTCACGCAAGCGCTCACGGTATTCACGCTCTGTCATGATAGACTTGTGCTCAAGTGGTGTATCCTTAGGATCAATCACCACATAAGCCGCAAAGTAGATAACTTCCTCGAGGGCACGAGGACTCATATCAAGGGTCAAGCCCATACGGCTTGGAATTCCCTTGAAATACCAGATGTGAGATACAGGAGCTTTCAACTCGATGTGCCCCATACGCTCACGACGAACTTTTGTACGCGTTACTTCAACCCCACAACGGTCACAAACAATCCCTCTGTAACGAATGCGTTTGTACTTACCACAAGCACATTCCCAGTCTTTTGTAGGACCAAAGATGACTTCGTCAAAGAGTCCTTCACGTTCTGGTTTCAAGGTACGGTAATTGATTGTTTCAGGTTTTTTGACTTCTCCATAAGACCATGAACGGACTTTGCTTGGAGAAGCTAGGGTGATTTGCATACTTTTAAAACGATTTACATCAACCACTATTTCTTCCCTTTCTATTCTAAGTGAACTGCTTATTCTTGTTCAGCAGCTTCTTCTGTTGCTTCCGCTTTTGTTGCTTTCTCTGCTTCTTCAGCTTCAAAGGCTGCTTTAGCCTCTTGGGCTGCTTTTTCGCGGGCTTTTTCAAGGTCATCTACGTGGATGACATCTTCGTCCATTCCTTCATCCAAGTCGCGAAGTTCCACTTCTTGGTCATCTTCGTCAAGGACACGCATGTCAAGACCAAGAGATTGCAATTCTTTCACAAGAACTCGGAATGATTCTGGAACACCTGGTTTTGGAATTGGTTTTCCTTTTGTAATAGCTTCATAAGCTCTCAAACGTCCGTTAATATCGTCAGACTTGTAAGTCAAGATTTCTTGAAGGACATTTGACGCACCGTAGGCTTCAAGGGCCCAAACCTCCATCTCACCGAAACGTTGTCCACCAAACTGAGCTTTACCTCCAAGTGGCTGTTGGGTAACGGTTGAGTAAGGCCCGACTGAACGCGCGTGCAATTTATCATCAACCATGTGGTGGAGTTTGATCATGTACATGACACCAACTGATACACGGTTGTCAAATGGTTCACCAGTACGGCCATCGTAAAGGATTGTCTTGGCATCGCTATCCATACCTGCTTCTTTAACAGTGTCCCAAAGGTCTTCAGAACTTGCTCCGTCAAAGACTGGTGTTGCGATGTGGATACCAAGAGTACGTGCTGCCATACCAAGGTGAAGCTCCATAACCTGACCGATATTCATACGTGATGGTACCCCAAGTGGGTTCAACATGATATCAACTGGAGTTCCGTCTGGAAGGTAAGGCATGTCTTCTACAGGAACGATACGAGAGACAACCCCTTTGTTTCCGTGACGTCCGGCCATCTTATCTCCGACCTTGATCTTACGTTTTTGAGCGATGTAGACGCGAACCAGCATGTTAACGCCTGATTGCAACTCATCTCCATTTGCACGTGTAAAGATCTTAACATCACGAACGACACCATCGGCACCGTGTGGTACACGAAGAGAAGTATCACGCACCTCACGAGACTTGTCTCCGAAGATAGCGTGCAAGAGGCGTTCTTCAGCTGAAAGATCTTTTTCACCTTTAGGCGTTACTTTACCTACAAGGATATCGCCTTCTTTAACCTCAGCACCGATACGGATAATCCCCATTTCGTCAAGGTTTTTAAGGGCATCTTCCCCAACGTTTGGAATCTCACGAGTAATTTCTTCAGGCCCAAGCTTTGTATCGCGCGTTTCTGATTCGTATTCTTCAAGGTGGACAGATGTGTAGACATCGTCTTTCACCAAGCGTTCGCTCATGATAACGGCATCTTCGAAGTTGTAACCTTCCCAAGTCATGTAGGCAACGATTGGGTTTTGTCCAAGCGCCATTTCTCCATTTTCCATAGAAGGTCCGTCAGCGATAAAGTCGCCTTTTTCAACGACATCACCAACTTTAACGAGAGTCCGTTGGTTGTAGGCAGTACCTGAGTTTGAACGACGGAATTTTTGAATGTGATAAACATCTAGGGAACCATCTTCACGGCGAACTTCTACCTTGTCCGCATCTGCGTAGGTAACTTTACCATCATGCTGAGCAATAACCGCAGCTCCAGAGTCATGGGCTGCTTGGTATTCCATACCAGTACCAACGTAAGGTGCTTTTGGATCAATCAATGGCACAGCCTGACGTTGCATGTTGGCACCCATGAGGGCACGGTTGGAGTCATCGTTTTCCAAGAAAGGAAT
>CAKQDJ010000017.1:0-33568 GCA_934229205.1 uncultured Streptococcus sp. | reverse complement strand
GCATCAAGCCATTTTTGGTAACGACCAGCCTCAACCTCGGCTGGATTGTATTTAGGTGAAAGTTCTTTAGACATGTGTGTTCTCCTTTAAACGTTTAATCTTATTTATATATGATTGTGCTTCACCATCTATTCTATTAAAAGTTGTTACATATGAATATCCCCCTAAAATTAAAATAATTAATGCAGTTATCATTTGTATTCCGAATGAAAAAAATAGCTCTGTGTTCCAAGAAATAACCCTAAAAATAAGAAAAATCATTGGGAGTGTATAGAACACATTAAATAGTACTTTTATCATTTTATCACTAGGATTGTCAACTAAGTTAAATATGTATATCATTATTTCAGATATTGCAATGAACATAATTCCAATTAGATAAAAAATTCCCGCTATTTGATTGGTATCTATTGCTACTGCAAGATATATTGATAGCATAATAGGTATAACTTTACATAGTAATGAGAAAAACAATGTGATATTCCAATTTACTTTTCTTTTAACTATAGACTCTTCATATTCTAATAATAATCTCAAATATTTACGTAACAATTTATTAGAATCTAAGGAATAGTTAAAATTATTTATCAACTTCCAAATATGTGCATCTTTCAAATAATATTCTTTCCCTATATTATCTATCTCCTTCTGAGTCTTATCCAATAAATTCGAATCTTCTGGAGATAAAACCATTCTTAATTTTTCAATTGCTTGTTGAGTTTTTTTAATTTCATAAGATGACAAATTGTTTGAAATTCTAAGTATCTCTTTTCTCCTATTTTGGTAATTTTCTACTTCGAATTCAACTAAATTATTTTTACTGTTTGATAAAAAAGATAAAAAGCCACTTAAAAATGTTCCTATACCAAAGGCAGCCATTAATTTAAATATCTCGTCCATTTTGAACTCCTTATATATTTATTTATATTGTTAAAAATGTGAACTTATAAATAGATAATACTTTCTATAAAAACTCTCTGCAATCCTCTTACTGAACTGTTCGAAATTATCGAACAGTTCAACTAACAGTTATTACCGTCCTCCCACTCACTCCTCAGCAAGCCATATATGAGACTGTCACAGCGGTTTCCTTGAACATCCTTTCGGTCTCGGATGCGAGCTTCGAGGGTGAAGCCAAGTTTCTCTGCAACTCGTTGACTTTGGACATTGTAGCCAAAGCAAGTCATCTCAATCTTATGAAGACCCAGTTCTTTAAAAGCTAGGTCAATCAAGGCACGTGCTGCTTCTGGCACATATCCTAAGCCCCAATAGTCTGGATGCAAGATATAGCCAATCTCCAGCACATCATCTTCATGGCGATGGTTGAAATCAACAGAGCCAACGATTTTATCCGTCCCTTTGACGACAATTCCGTAGCCAGCTGGGAGATTTTCCTTTTGATTGCGCTCAGGAAGGATATGCTCCAGGTAATAAATCTCATCTTCCAAGGTCTTGACGGGTGGAAAGCCTGCTGGGTAGGAAACTTCTGGCCTACTGGCATAGTCAAAGATATCCACTGCATCCGCCACTGTACGGACTCGTAACACTAGCCGTTCGGTTTCTAATCGTTCTGGTAATTGTGCTTGCTCCATCTTCAGCCCTCACTTTCCATAAAAAATGCCCCTGCCATCTACATGACAGGGACGAATGTGTTTATCCGCGGTACCACCCAATTTCGGGCAGACGCCCGCAACTCTTGTCTTTGAAGGATATACAAAGACACTTTTATTTCATTTTAATCATCAGCAACCAGTTTTGACACATTTGTGGACTTCTCAGCACCGCCACTTTCTGTAAAATGTGGGATTCAAAACACCTCTGATGGCTTTATTGTAGCAAGTTTTTGACAGAAATGCAAGGGACAAGAAAAATTACTTGAAGCTGATTCCGTGTTCTTTTAATTTCTTAATCGTAGCTGGGCCGATTCCTTTCAAGGCAAGGAGTTCTTTTTCTGTCCAGTTTTTGAAGTCAGAAGCCGACTTGATACCTTCATCATAGAAAGTCTTAGCGCGATCTACTGAGAGGCCACCCAAAGTAGCTGCGAAATCTTCTACTGAACTGGCTACTTTTTGAGCTTGTTCCTTGGTCGCTTCTACTGCTTGTTCCACTCTTTTAGAGACAACTTTTCCTGCTTGGCTAGCAGATTTTTCCGCATGTTTCACGACTTTTTTGGTCTCTTCGACAACCTTGGTTACTGTAGTTGAAAATGCACCTGAGCGACGAAGGCTATTTCGCAATTGTTTTTTACGTTGGAGTTTCTTTGACATGATAAAATCCTTTCAATAAAAAATCCCTGCTCTGACAAGGATTTAATAAAGATATTCTATCAAGATTTTGGCAAAAAATCAAGAAAGGAAACGAGATTGTTCTTAAAAATCTAGCCGTTTTTTCTTTCAATCTAATTCGACAACGATTCAACTTCTTGATAAAATATGCAGTAATTTGCAATATTAATTCACATAAAAAGCTGATAAGGAGAACAATGTGAATAACGAAAGTTACTTTGATGGTGGTCTTTTGAGCTAGGTTAGATATGCTATCCTAGCCATGATCATCATAGGATTTACTATTGGAATCACTACGCCTTGGGCAGTTTGTATGATGCAAAACTGGAAAGTCAAGCGCACTGTCATCGATGGACGTCGCCTCTATTTTGACGGAACAGGTTCTCAATTATTCGGGAACTGGATCAAGTGGTTCTTGCTCACCATCATCACTTTGGGCATCTATTCATTCTGATTGCATATCAAAATGGAACAATGGATTACCAAACACACACATCACGTATAAACAGAAAAAGTGCGTTCATACGCACTTTTTGATTTGTAACGATTAATAATTCCGCTCGCCAAACAAGCCCTCTGGCAAATCATGAAATCCCTTGCCCGCCTTGAAATTTTCAAACTTACCAAGCAAAAACTGATAAGCATCCAAGCGGCTTTCATAGCGAATCATGGCATCTTTGGCACGCTCGTCTTGGTCTTCTTCGTAAACTTTTTGACTTTCTTTGTGCGCCATGTCGTTGATCATGATCTGGGTATTAACCCAGGCTTCAAATTCCTTCATAAATTCTTGTTCGTAACTCATTGATTCTCCTTATTCTAATCCACGGAAGTAGTCCGTATCGATCTCACGGTAGGGTTGGATATCCTGAACATACTCTAGCACGCCTTGAAATTCCCCATTCTCATCGTGTACTGCAGCGTATGTGATGTGGACAAACTTGCCTCGCGACTCAGACTTGAACCACATTTCATACTTGTCTTTGACCCCTTCACGAAGACCTTTCATAACGGCCTTCACCTTTTCTAGGTACTTAGGCGGATGACATAACTCGACATTGCGCCCGACTTGAGACGGTGTCCGTTTGAAAATCATCTCATCAGCTGGTGTATTGTCATTGTAATACTGGAAAATATCGTCTTTATTGACAAATGTGATCTCCATGGGAAGGTGATTGAGGATGAGGTTGGCCTGCTCAACTGAAAGATAGCCATTGCCAAAAGCCTGTTGACTATGGCGGTCCAGCACTGCTTCTTTTTCCTTAGGGGTAAAGGTAATGGTAAACTGGCCTTCTGGTGTATCGATAACTTGCCGAACTTGACCCTCTGCCGTAACTAGCTGTACGGACTCTTCTGCACTCTTTTCCTCAACAAAACTTTGACGTTCTGGCACCCATTTCTCAGTCGGACGGATGATAGCATAACCATAGGAGTCGCTCTCCTCCGCAATCTGAATCCAATCATCCTGAGTGAAAGACTCAAGGAGAATCATGAGAAGGATAGACTCTTCCTTGAAAATCATACTTTCAAACTCTGTCGCAAAAGCTTCAAAAGCTTCTTTTACACTGCTAATCGACACTTCTGGCAGTGACTTGGCTGTCGCTAGAGCTGTTTGAAAGAGTTCTCTGATCTGATCATCCACTCCCCACATGACTTTTGGAGGTGAATCGTGTCCATAGCGCTCCATGAGAGGAAAGAAGAGCTCTTCCTTACGCTGATAGTGGAGGTCAAATTGCCCCAAAAGCCCCATTTGACGGACTAGTCCCTTGCGCATCTCTGCCAGCATTTCCTCGTCTTCCATAGACTCATAGGTATCTAACAATCTCCGAATGCGAATCAAGGCAGCACGGAGAGCCAGATTTTCATCCTTGAAGACGCGAACGGGGTGACCAGGATGCTCGGTGTCCTCTACTTCGACACCCTTAACAGCGTTTTTAAAAAGATTAGCATGGACATCACAGAGCTCCATAACATCTTCAAAGGTGACACCTGAGTCTGAGTTCATCAGCTCGTGCTCCATGAGGGAAATCTCGATAGCTGAAACACCTGTAAAGGTCGCATCAAAACGCTCCTGAACCGACTCAGGGGAGGCACCATTGTGCAATTCTAACAAAATATCCCGTAGGATATGAATCCGTTCATCTGCCATTAGTCTAATCCAATCACTTCGTAACCATTCGCTTCCAGTGTGCGGACAATCTTATCCATAGGAGTTCCTTCGAGCTTAGAACCCTGTTTGAGCGATACCTTGCGACCGACTGTGTTGCGCATCAAAGGGTTAGCAAGCGGTTTAAAACCGAGCTCTACTAGGATTTCCAAGACTTCTGGATGCTTGTCCACCACTTCTGCAACGGGAATTGACACATCGATGATATTATCCATGACGACCTCCATGTATGTTCTAATACTCTTCGAAAATCTCTTCAAACCACATCAGCGTTACCTTAACGTAGGTATGGTTACTGACTTCGTCAGTTCTATCCACAACTTCAAAACACTGTTTTGAGCAACCTGCGGCTAGATTCATAGTTTGCTCTTTGATTTTCATTGAGTATAAAATGATTTTACTGCTTATATTATACCATATGGGGAGAGATTAAAAAACTAGCAGAAGAGTTCCTGCTAGTTTCTTTCATTTCAAGTTATTCCTTATCCTCTGGTTTTGCGAGCCACTGGGCCACATCCATCAACTTGTCAGCAAGCAGTACTTTCCCGAAACCTACTAGAGCATTGTCATCTTTCTTTATGTTCTTCAGGACTTTGATGCTTTGCATCACAAAAAAGTAATTCCCGTAAGTCTTGGTCAGAATTTTAATGAATCCCATATTACCTTCCCTCGTCTAGCTGCAGTTTCTAGCTGATTGCTATACCAGACTAGCTAGTTATTGATAAGAAATCATTTCATCTCACTCTTTCCAATTTCTATACTATCATACAAGTTGAGTTTTATAAAGCTTTTTAACAATTTTTTACTCTAGAAAGATTCTCCAGTATTTTTATTGCCATTTCTCCACCAAAAAAGAGAGTGTTCCCTCTTTCTTAATTCTTATCCAGATTGCGTAGCATCTCGTCAATTTTGTTTCCATATTCAATGGATTCGTCTTTGACGAAGGTCAAATCTGGGATTTTGTACAATTTCAAATTGCGACCAAGTTCACGTTTGATAGTACCAGTTGCTTTTTCAAGCCCAATTTGAGCTTTTTGGTTATCCGAAGCAAGGTTACTCAAAATGGTGTAGTAAACCTTGGCAACAGACAAATCCCCCAGCATCTGAACATCTGTGATGGTCACACCTTGGACACGTGGATCACGGACTTTCTTTTGCAAAATCTCATTGACTTCACGCTTGATTTCCATGCCCACACGATCCGTACGAAAATGATTTGCCATGATATTCCTTTCTCTACTTTGAACCAAAAGCTAGGCCAGCAGACCTAGCTATTTTTAAATTTATTGTTTTTCAGTTCAAATTGAAACGAAGTGCAATTTGAACTCATCCGCTTCTTTCGCTGTGGTGAAAGTGATGGAACTGATTTATCAGTCCCATCACAGGGGATTTTTGAGACACTAGGCTCAAAAATAAGCAATGAAACCATCGGTTTGCTTGCGTCCCTCACCACCTAAGAAAGGAGCAAAAAATCTTATCTCTTGATTTCTTCCATGACATAGGCCTCAATCACATCATCCATCTTGATATCATTGCAGCCATCAATCATCAATCCACCTTCACGGCCGTTTGTAACTTCTTTGACGTCATCTTTATAGTGTTTCAAGCTTGCAAGTTCACCATCATAGATAACAACACCATCACGAATAACACGAACTTTAGAGTCACGGGTAACTTTACCACTCGTAACCATGAATCCACCGATGGTTCCCACTTTAGATACCTTGAAGGTTTCACGGATGATTGCTTCACCGATAACTTTTTCTTCGAATTCTGGGTCAAGCATTCCTTTCATGGCTTCTTCCATCTCTTCGATAACCTTGTAGATAATGCTGTGGAGACGGATTTCTACATCATCTTCTTCTGCTTGTTGACGCGCTTGTGGTGTAGGGCGCACATTGAAACCGATGATAAAGGCATTTGAAGCTTCCGCAAGAGTCACATCAGATTCGTTGATGGCACCGACCGCTGAGTGAACTATGGTAACTTTGACACCTTCTACATCGATCTTTTGAAGCGAGGCAGAAAGGGCTTCAACTGAACCTTGTACGTCGGCCTTGATGATGACGTTAACAGACTTGAGCTCACCTGCCTTAAGCGTATCAAAGAGGTTTTCAAGGCTAACACGTTGGGTTACTTGACGTTGCTTCATAAGAGCACGTTTCGCACGTTCTTCACCTGCTGCACGCGCAGATTTTTCATCTTCGTAAACAGCAAAGTGGTCACCCGCCATTGGCGCTTCGTTCAAACCAGTGATCGATACTGGTGTTGATGGGCCTGCGACCTTCACACGACGTCCGAGGTCGTTGGTCATGGCACGGACACGTCCGAAAGTATTTCCGACAACGATTGGATCTTGAACGTTCAAAGTACCTTGTTGGACAAGGAGAGTCGCAACTGCACCTTTTCCTTTATCCAAACGAGCTTCAATAACAGTACCAATGGCACGAACTGTTGGATCTGCTTTGAGTTCTTGGATTTCAGCCACAAGTAGGACCGTTTCCAAGAGTTCATCGATATTTTGGTTGAATTTAGCTGAGATTTCTACAAACTCAGAATCTCCACCCCAGGCAGTTGACATGACACCGTGTTCAGCCAATTCACCGATAACACGTTCTGGGTTGGCACCTGGTTTATCAATCTTGTTGATGGCTACGATGATTGGAACGTTCGCTGCTTTTGAGTGGTTGATGGCTTCGATAGTTTGAGGCATAACCCCGTCATCTGCCGCTACAACCAAGATGGTAATGTCGGTAACAGAGGCGCCACGCGCACGCATAGATGTAAAGGCCGCGTGTCCTGGTGTATCAAGGAAGGTAATCTTCTTGCCATTTTCCACAATTTGGTAGGCACCGATATGCTGAGTGATACCACCCGCTTCACCCGTCGCAACACGAGAATTACGAAGGGTATCCAAAAGGGTTGTCTTACCATGGTCAACGTGTCCCATGATGGTTACAACTGGTGGACGCTCAACTAATTCATCTTCATTAAGATAGCCATCTTCGACAAAGAAACGTTCGATGTCGGCATTATCCACTTCAACCTTTTGTTTGGCTTCGATACCGTAATCCACCATGAGGAGTTCAATGGTTTCTCCGTCCAAGGATTGGTTTTGTGTGGCCATAATTCCCATCATGAAAAGCTTCTTAACGATTTCAGCTGGTTCACGTTTGATACGTTTTGCGATTTCTGCAACAGTCATACCATCTGTATATTCGAATTCTGTTGGCAATTCATGGAACTTACGCTCTGTAACAGGTTTTGGAGTCTGATTACGATTGTTCTTATTATTGCCTTTTTTGTTCTTCTTATTGTTATTCCAGTTACTATTTCTTTGATTTCTCACTTGATTTTGACTACTTCGATTCTTTTGTTGTTTTCTAGGACCATCTTCTTCGTGATCATAATCGTCACGTTCTTTGTCTGGTCGAGCTTGTTTTTTACGACGTGTATCCACTGGCGCTTCTTTCGCTACAGGAGCTACTGTTACGGCTGGCTGCGTTTGTTCAGCTAGCTTAGCAGCTTCTTCAAAGATTTCCTCTGGCTCCTTGCGTTTATTAGCTTGAGCCAAGGCTTCTTTGGCAGCTTGCGATTGTTTGAAGCGCTCCTCGCTTGAGCGTGCGTACTCTGCATTTTGCTCTGCTTTTAGGGCTGCTGCACGGGCTTTAAAGTCAACACGTGGTCCAGCTGGTTTTGGCTGGAAGTCTTGTTGCTGACGGCGATTATTGCCACGATTCCCTTGACCTTGTGGTTTTTTCCCTTGGTCGTTAAAACGGCGGTTGTCGCGGTTCCCTTGACCAGGTTTACCACCATTACGGCCGTCGTTTTTCTGACGGTTGCCGTTTTGTTGTTGGTCACGGTTGTTGCCCTTGTTTTGTTTGCGTCGCTCTGCCTGCTCTTTGGCACGCGCCTCACGCTCCGCCTTGAAGTTTCGACTCTGTGGTCTCGCTGCCACTACTTTTTCTTCCTTAGGAGCTGCGGGTGTAGCTGGTTTACTTTCTTCCTTAGCAACAGCTGGTTTAGCTGATGCAGGCTTTTCCACCTTCTTTTCTACACTCGCTTTTGGTGCTACAGGTTTTGCTTCTGCCTTAGGAGCAGGTGCAGGCTTAAAGCTCGCTGCGATTCGCTCAGCAGCAGCAGCTTCCACGCTCGATGAGTGGCTTTTTACATCCAAGCCCAACTCTTTTGCACGCGCTACAACTTCTTTACTTTCTTTTCCAAGTTCTTTTGCGATTTCGTACAATCTTTTCTTAGACAAATCATGTCCTCCTCTTCTATTCCATAAGAGACCTCATTTTCTTTGTAAATCCAGCATCTGTCACAGCCAAAACCTTTCTCGATTTTCCAACTGCTATGCTTAATTCCAGTGTTGAAAACACGGTTATAACTTCTACTTGATAATAGTCACTTTTATCTTGAATCTTCTTGGTTAGATTAGGGCCAGCATCATATGCTAGAAAGACTAGCTTGGCTTTCTGGTCTTGAATAGCCTTGACTACCAATTCCTCACCCGATATGATCCGGCCTGCTCGTTGAGCAAGTCCCAAGAGATTACTTATCTTTTGCTTATTCAAGCCCTAACTCTCTTCTTTTTACTTTGTGATCCACATAAGCGATCAACTCGTCATAAAAGCTTTCTTCCACTTCCATGTTAAAGCTGCGGTTAAAGACTTTCTTCTTTTTTGCCTCTTGGGCTTCTGCATTGTCTAGCTTGATATAAGCGCCACGGCCATTGGCCTTGCCTGTCGGATCGATAAAAATCTCTCCTTCTTTGTTCTTGACAATGCGGAGCAAATCACGCTTATCAATCACCTCGTTAGATACAACAGACTTGCGCAAAGGGATTTTTCTTGTTTTCATCTTTCCCTCCTCTAGCAGCTTTTATTCTTCTGTCAATTCGTCCGCAACTGCGTAATCCACTTGACCTGCTTCTTCCATAGCTTCAAACTCACTTGCAGACTTGATATCGATACGGTAACCCGTCAAGTGAGCTGCCAAGCGAACGTTTTGTCCACGACGACCGATGGCAAGAGAAAGCTTGTTATCAGGCACAACGACTAAGGCACGTTTGCTGTCGTTTTCATCAAAGATAACTTGGTCAACCTCTGCAGGTGCGATGGCATTGTAGATAAACTCAGCTGGATCTGCTACCCACTCGATAACGTCGATGTTTTCTTCGACAGGAATCATGCGGTCACTCTTGGCATCGTAACGAGCTGGGTGGAACTTGCTGGTGATTTTCTTGATGTTAGCACCACCACGTCCAACGATTGTCCCGATAGCGTCCACGTTTGGATTATGGCTGCGAACGGCAACTTTAGTACGGTCACCAGCTTCGCGGGCTACGCTCATGATTTCGACAGTTCCATCGTAGACTTCGGGAATTTCTTGCTCCATCAAGCGTTTGATCATTTCTGGATGGCTACGGCTAACAAAGACGTTGACACCACGAGGATTGTCTTCGACCTTATAAACATAGACTTCGATACGGTCGTGAGAAGCAAAAACTTCTCCAGGGATTTGGTCTTGTTTTGACAATTGGGCTTCGATGCTACCTAAGTTAACATAGATGAAACGGTTGTCAAATCGTTCTACTGTACCAGACATGATTTCTTGCTCATGTTCTTTATAAGTATTGTAAGTGATGGCACGTGTTTGCTTGCGCATTTTTTCCATGATGGTTTGTTTAGCAGATTGGGCTGCTACACGACCAAACTCAGCTGGTGCTTCTTCAAACTTGATTTTGTCACCAAGCTCATAGGCTGAATTAATGGCAAGGGCATCTTTCAGGCTGATTTCCAAACGGCTATCAAATACTTCATCAACCACTTCACGAACAGTATAGACAGTAAAGTCACCTGTTTTTTCATTGAAGTCGATGGCTACGCTGTCTGATTGGCCATAGCGTCTGCGATAAGCGGAACGAAGCGATTCTACTACTGCGTCGATGATATCTTCTTTCTTGATTCCCTTGTCTTCTTCCAAAATGCGGAAGGCCTCTAGCATTTCTTTACTCATGTTCTTTTTACTTTTGAATCCTCAAAAGCTATCCTTTCTTTTCTATAGTTTTACTGCTAAACGTGCTTTTGATACTAAACTGTATGGAATTTGGACAGTTTTCTTACGTGTTTTGTCCATATACTCCATAGTCAACTCATCCTCTTCAAAGGATAGCAAGGTTCCTTCAAAGACTTTTTGCTTATCGATGGCTTGGTAGAGCCCGACATGAATGTATTTCCCAACAGCTCCAGCGACAGCATCCTTAGTTTTCAAAGGACGTTCCAAGCCTGGACTGGTGATTTCTAGGAAATATTGTTCTGGGAAGGGATCAGGCTTGATAGTATCAAGAACAGGACTGATGATTTCTGTCAGGTCTGCCGTGTCGTTCAAGGTAATTCCTTCGGGTTTATCTACAAAAATACTGAGAATCATGTCACTGCCAATCTTTCCATACTCGATATCCACGAGCTCGAAAGGCGCTTGGATGACAGGTTCTACAACTTCTCTGACTAATTCTACGATTGTTGCGATTGCGTCCACCTCCTCATAAGCAAGAGGCGAAGATATTTCCCCGCCTCTCTTTCTCATATTCTTACTATCAGTATAGCACGTTTGTCAATTTATGTAAAGCATAAGCACTCAAACAGCTGGTTTTCAAGCTATTTCTTAAAATTCTGCCTCAACTCGGTAGATCACTTGACCTTTGCTGGAGAATTTTTGCTCATACTCCGTCATGACATTGCCTTCAAAATCACTGGCATGCAAGTCCAGCCAAACACCATTGAGTTTCATCCCATACTGAGAAAAGCTCACTAGACTGTACTCAAACAAGCCACGGTTATCTGTCTTGAAATGGATTTCCCCATTCTCAGGCAAGATGCGCTTGAAGGTATCCAAGAAACTCTTGTAAGTCAAACGACGTTTTTCATGGCGTTTTTTAGGCCAGGGATCAGAAAAGTTTAGGTAGAGACGATCAGTCTCACCGTCTTCAAAGTAGTCCGTCAAATCTGAACCATCAACCCACAACAACTTGATATTAGGAACTCCAACTTCTAATACCTTATCCAAGGCATAACTCAACACCGACTTTTGGATGTCAATCCCGATATAGTTGATGTCAGGGTTTTGTTTGGCCATTCCTGATACGAAGGCCCCTTTCCCACTTCCAACTTCAACATGAATCGGATGATCATTTCCAAACAAGTCTCGCCATTTCCCTTTAGCTTCCAAGGGATTGAGGACAACATACTGGGGATTAGCCTCTAGTAACTCTGTCGCCCCTTTACGATTTCTAACTCTCATCTTTTCTTTCCATACTTGTCACGGAAGACACGCAAGGCATAAATCTCCCGGTTTACATTGTCTAAATCTTGATTTTCACAGTATTTGGCAATCTGGTTCAAATAAGAATACTGACCATACCAGTACAATTTATCTAACACTGTCTGATTGTACTTATAGCCATAGTCTCTCAACCATTGGCGCCACTGATGATCTGGAATGTAGTGGCATAGCAAATGCGCCACATCAAACATACGATCCGTCAGGCGAACCGAATCCCAATCCACTAGATAAACAAGCCCACTCTCTGTCTCGATCCAATTACTATGGCGAAGGTCTCCATGCACAATCGTTGCATGCTCTTCCCTAAAGCCTGGAACCGTCTTACCTAGTTCAGCAATCACACTGTTCAAATAGTGATTCTGCTTCAAGATTTCTGGTACTTCTTGTTGCCAAGAACGCAATAAATCAACTGGTTTTTCCATGGTATATCCCAAACGACTCAACTGCTTCATCAAGGGACGCGAGCGATGGAGACGGTTCAAGATTGTAATGATTTGCTTGCGATTCATGTCGTAAGGGGTCAATATTTTGCCCGTCAACCATTCCTGGGCACACATATCACTGCCATCTGGCAAACGACGAGTCCATAGTAATTGAGGAGCGATTTGTTCTCTGGCTAAGCCAGGTAGGATTGGAGAGGTGTTCATTTTTACAAAGACGCGCTTCCCATCAGGGTAGCTTCCCATATAAGCCTTGCCGCTCTTCCCAGGTATAGGGGTCAGCGTTAGCTCATTATCACCCAAGTCCATTTCTTTCCTCCGTATAAAGTTTCCTTACTATTCTACTAGTTTTTAGTCTATTCGTCAACCGCTCCACACCCGATTCTCAAAGAAAAGCATCTCAATTGGCTCAGGCTATCATTATAGCTTAAAGAAGGCAAGCACCGTCTTCTGCTTACCTTTTCATGATTTTTAGAAATAAGTTAAAAGTGGCAAACTGTTGTAAAACATATGGACTAGAGTAGAAACTCATAAATTTTGGCTCTTTTTATAAGCAAAGCCCAGCAACAAGCCCCCAAGTAGATAATAGAAAAACGAAGGCACATCATAAGGTCCATGCATAAAAGAAAAGAGAGAGGAAGTCAGCACAAGCCCTAGCCAAGAATTTTCAAAAACCGCACCTTGAAGAATCCCTCTAAACATAAATTCCTCCTGGATAGGTGCCAAAACTGTGGTACTGACAATAAAGGAAAGCGAAAGTCCTTTACTCGTTTCCTCAAGGTGTTGAGCCGAGGCACCAGAAGCAACTGAGAAAAAAGCATGATAGCCTATATTTACCAGCATAGTGAGAAAAAAGATTCCAATAAAGAGCAAGAGTTGTTTCTTGCTTAAAATCCCAAAAGAAATCATATCAAACCATTTCGCATAGCCAAAACTAAGGAAAAGCAAGAGACTCTTTACAGCAATGAATGTGTACTGGTGTTGAAAATAATCTCCTTGATTGATGGAATAACCCGCTGCACCAAGGATTTCAAATACTAAAAATCCAAAAACAAGGCGTGGCACTTATTGAAAATGGCCATAAAGCTATCCTCCTCAACAAACAAACTTCCCTACAAGTCATCCTTGAGCTCTAGTCTTTCCAAAACAAACCATTTTAGTAACCAAAATCCGACAACATAGCCAGCCCCCAAAAATATAACTATAAAAGCTAGCATGGGATTCAGGGAAGAAAAGACCGCCGCAGATACAAAGGTTAACACAAAAACATTAAAGGCAATGGTGTCAGAAGACAAGACTAGAATATAAGGTGTCAGCCAGTCTACGGTTTTTGAATCTAGGAAAAATAAGTGTTTATACATGATAACCTCCTCTATAGCTAAAAAGCAAGCCTTTTGGTTTTTTCAACCCAAGACCCTATGTAGAAAAGTCAGCAAAAATGGTAATGTCGCTACGATATTATTGATAACATGCACCGCATAGGAAGGATAAATGCTCTTGGTATAGCGGGTCAAACCAGCAAAAATGATTCCAACTGTTGCAAAGACGGAGATATCTAACAGACTAGGCAGGCTTGAAAAATGAGGGAGAGCAAATAAAATAGAAGGAAGAAGCAAATCAAGACCAAATCGCGAATGCTTAAAGAAAGCGTGTTGCAGTAATCCTCTATAGATTAACTCTTCCATCAGTGGAACCAGAAAGAACAGGGCTATATAAATACCTAGCTCTGCAAAGTTAGTCCCACTATAACCAATCAATAGAGCCCAACCTTCCGCAGTTGACTGAACATGTTTAGCTGTCTGAACGTTAAAAGAGATCTGGAACACTACCACTAATACTGTCAAAATCGAATACCAAAGCCATTTTTTTCTTGGAATGCGAAAGAGATAACCATGGCCTGTCTTAACAAGAACCACAATCATGACTCCAATAAAAAGTAAACTCAAGATATTTTGAATCCAGAATAAATTGCCTATCTGAGAAGAAAATTGCCAATAGTTTTGGACGATAAGCGTCAGCTGAGAAAGACCAAATACGAAAAATAGGTAAGACAAGACTGCACTTATTTTGAAGAGAAGCTGATACTTTTTCATAGAAATTCTTCCTCATTTCTCATATTTCAGCCTATATTCCACATAAATGAAAACCTGCTCCTATATAACCAAGGTCACGATAACCACGCGGGCAGTACCCACTTACTGGAAAAGGACCTGAATTTTTTAATATAGAAGGGTAAGAACCAAATGGACTTCCCTGATAAGCATACCCTCTATAAATATCAGATACATCTCCACCCTCTATATGATCAAGCATCTCAGTATCCATAATTTCAAATTGTGACAACATTTTTGTATCCATGACAAATACTCCTTTTTTATTTTTAATTTTTGTCTTGTTACAACTTTGACAAGTTTAGTATATCATCGTTTATTAATTTTTTTCATCCAAATCTTGAATTGTCATCGAAACATCTTGAATTACTCAAAGAGCACAATCTTCCCAATCAACTAATAAGAAGAGACTGGGACAAAAAGATTTTGATTTTAGGAATTCTATATTATAAATTTTTAAAATCGATAGATTAGACAAAAAGCGAACAAGACAGAATTCTGAGTGTTAGATAACTGATTTTGTTCGCTTTTTATATTTAAGATTAGACTTTTGTCCCAGTCTCTTCTTAGAATCGATAATTATTTTTACTCCACTATTTTTAGCTAAATATCCTGTGTAAAAAAGTCAGCAAAAATGGTGATGTCGCGACAATATTATTGATAACATGCACCGCATAAGATGGATAAATGCTCTTGGTATAGCGGGTCAAACCGGCAAGGATGATTCCAAATGTTGCAAAGACGGAAATATCTAACAAACTAGGTAGGCTTGAAAAATGAGGAAGTGCAAATAAAATGGAAGGAAGGAGCAAATCAAGGCCAAATCGCGAATGTTTAAAAAAGGTGTGTTGAAGTAATCCTCTATAGATTAACTCTTCCATCAGTATACCTATTTGTGCTTTAGAGTGTGAAGCCACTTTATCCTCTAAACGTGTCTTACTATAACATTCCTGTTCTTTAAGCCACGATTTCGCTATGCCTTCTTCTCCCCGCTACCTCACGATAGTCAGGCTTGAGAATCGCTATTGAATTCATCGGTAGCAGGTGCACACGGAGGACTTACACATCAAATACACGACATGCCCGTCGTACTCAAAAAAGAAAGGACGAAATTCGTCCTTTCTCGATCTTAGCTTTTCTTCAACTCACTACAGTTGACAATGAGCCAAAGGATAGTTAATAACCTATTGAAGTGTCAAATGTTGCTAACTCCATTTATCTTCAAATTTAAATAGACACATTATCGGAGTTATCAGTAAGAAAAAATCTAACCAATTCAGATAATTCATAATATAGGATATAATACCAGCCATAACGAAAAGGTACAAAGCCGTACGATATCCTCTCTTTGGGTTTTTATCAGCCTTGGTGTTAAAAATAATGTACACACAACAAATTGCAATGAGTATAAGCTGAATCATAGTTTCATTTAACATATCAACACCCATTCCTTTTTAAAACTATTTTGGTGGTCTCAATCCAAAAGCTAAAATGCCACCTACTATAGCGCCCCCTGTTGCGCAAATCAAGTAAGCTCGAGGGTCTCCAGCAATACAAGATTGTCCTGCCTGAAATGCACCCGACAAGGCTCCTACAACTACATCTCCTCCCAATCTACCTCCAGAAATATTACTTAATTCTTGATTATCTACTATTTTGTAATTAAACATAATTTCTATTCCCTTCTATGGCCAAATATTATCAGCAATTGCAGTAAAAGTACCACTAAGTTTAGCTCCAGCCCAATCACAGCCAGCAGTCATAGCCCATGCGGAACCACTAGTAAGGAGTCCTCCTACCGTACACATAGCAACTCCGATACCTGCTCCATAGACAGTTCCTTTTCCTACTGTTCCCCAATCAGTTCCTCCCTCAATGCTAGCCAGCATATCAGTATCCATAATCTTAAATTGTTCCATCATTTTTGTATTCATATCGTATATAACTTTTCAATTACGGAACAAGTTTAATATAAAAATTATCAAAAAAACATAGGCAATGAAGAGAAAAAATAATTTATCATAGATTAGAAATAATATGACAAAACAATTCAATGATGTTAATTCAATAGTCTTTTGTTTTTTATCAGAGGTACTTATAGATAGATAAATAAGATATGTTTGGAAAGCGAAGAGAATTATATAGAATATAGCTTTCATAAAATATATCTTCCATTTTTATGATGTAGCACTATAGGCTAAATATCCACAAATCAATGCTCCTCCAATTCCTCCTATTGCAGCGCCCCATGGTCCTAGAAACTTCCCATATTTCACTCCACCCGCTGCACAACCTAAAGCAGCAACTACAGCCGCTCCTCCGGAATTACCTCCATAAATCTCACTTAACATTGTTTCATCTACATTATAATAAGTATTCATACAAATCTCCTTTTATCAAAATCCACCCGTTGCACCTGTTACTCCTGCCCAAAGAGCCACACCAAATTTAGCTCCTATGTATCCACATGCTCCCATAAATGGCGCTCCAACACCACTCGCAGCACAAATGGCTGTTCCTAAGCCCCAGCCACCAAAAGCTGCACCACCACCTTCTAAGACATTAGTTTGCCAATTATTCTTGCCTCCTTCAATACTGGATAACATAGTTATATCCATTTCATGAAATTGTCCTATCATTTTTGTATCCATAACGAATACCTCCATTTTAATCTTAATTTTAATTTTTTGTCCTGTTGCAACTTTGACAAGTTTAGTATATCACTGTATATTATATTTTTTCATCCAAATCTTGAATTGTCATCGAAACGTCTTGAATTGTTAAAAAATTTAAAAAGCAAGCATTAAAAACATACTTGCCCTTTCACTCTTGTCTATAGGCAAATTCTAGCCATATGTTATTACAAACAAATAATATCATTGCACCTGTTTGCCATCTATTTTTATTTATGAATCTTTTGTTTCACTTTAATCATTATAGAAGCCATAAAAAACACGACAGCTAGCCGAATCAGTTGGTAACTTTCTTCCTCTCCTGTTTTCGGTAATAATTTTTCATTCGAAGTAATAGATTGGCTTCCCTTAACATCGGTTAAAGGAGTTTTATTTTCTTGAGCAGCATCAAAAATAGGTTTGAGAGTTTCCAATTGATTCTTATTGTCTAACATTGCTAAATCGCCAGATTGAGTAGTTTTAGCTTTGGAAGTTGAGTTTATACTCTCCACTTTCCCACTATTCTCACTATTAGAATTGGGATTATCATTGGATATTTTCATTTCGGTTCTTTTTTCATCACTCATACCTTTGCTTTCACTTACAACTTTATCACTAGTACTCATGCTGTCATTTCTGGTTTTCTCATCATGCACATTTTCAGTTACTGTTTCCTCAGAAGATGCTACTGTTTCCGTTTGCTTAGGTGAGTTTCTCGAGTACATATAATCATAAACCTGTTGTGCAGTCGCTCCCCCACCAACCCATCCAGATATCGGACGTCCATTTCTTAAATACAAAATTGTTGGTGTTCCTGGAATACCGACTTTTTTAAATAGAAACTCTCTCGCTTCCCCATCAAAATCCTTACCATCCAAATCATAATACTCTAACTTCTTTTCAATCAAGTTATTAAATTCTTTCAATTCAGGAGAAAATTGACGACAATGAGAGCAAGTTTTTCTACCAAAATAAATAGTATGTTCCAATTGATCCTCTGTAAAAGATTGACGAACGGCTTCAATATCCACCTTTTTAAAGTCCGTAACATTCTTCTCATACTCTTCTGGAGTTACAACGGCAGGTTTATTCTCCACCTTTTCCTTAGTCGATGGCAAATCTGGTGCCACAAGAGAACTATCATTAGTCTGTATAGAGGAAGAAGTAGTCTGCTCTTCTGCATATACAACACCCGTAGTAATAGATGCAAATACAAGTGGCACAAGTAATAGCGATTTTATATTTTGTTTCTTCATAAGAATACTCCTTTACATTTGTTATCTTTATCTTACCTTATTTAAGATTACAAATTCATCTAAATCTTAAATGGTCATCGAAACGTCTTGAATTGTACAAACTTCATTAAAAAAGGTAAGTATTTCGAAAACACTTACCCTTTTATACTTCATTAACCTCTACTTTTTATAATACTTCAAACCCCAAACGAAAGGAAGATGTTCCGTTTTTTAGCAAGAAAAGTTTTCATTTCTTTGCTCCTTTCTTTTTCATTAAAGCAAAATAGATCATAACTGCAATCACATAGGCTATAGTATAAAATAGCTGATACCAAATACTTTCCCTAAGCGGATAAAGAAAGATAGACATGATCAGATACAAGATGAAAATGATTAATATTTTTTTCTTCATAAGATTTCCTCCTAAATGTGTGCTTTATCTTAGTTGAGCTACAACCTTTACACTGCTAGTATAGCACCCATTTTGACCTTGGATCACTCAAATCATGAATGGTCATCAAAACATCTTGAATTGCAAAAACTTTATTATAAAAGGTAAGTATTTCAAAAACACTTACCTTTTAATTTGAGTTTTCTGTCTTGTTGCAACCTTGACAAGTTTAGTATAGCACTGTTTTAATTTTTTTCACTCAAATCCAGAGTCACAATAAAAATATTAGAAATACATAAACTATAATTAACATATCACCTGGACTACACCCTAGTATCCATATCTAATATTAGATAATTCTCTTAATTTTTTTATCTGATCAGACTGAATTTCAGATAAATGTAGTCCATTTTCAATTAATACATTCGAAATTTCAATGTTCATTCGACTAAGGGTATAAGGAATCGATACACTTCCTTTCTTTAATTCATATTCGTAAGAAATCAATATATTTTTCAAAGGGAGAAGTTGAGAATCACATTTTATATTTTGAACAAGTTTTTCTAATATGATGATAGCTTCACGGCGTCTTTCAACTCCTCCAGAAAACCACTTTAAACCTCTCATTATAAAGGTCCCCCCGAATTCCAACCTGCATTCCCACCTGAAAATCCATTAACAATAGAATTAGTAAGAATTTTATTTATAGCTTCAGGCCAGTTTACCCAGCAACCTTTAGAGTTATCACAATATAAACCATTACCGTAATATATTGTTTTTCCTCCTACTTTACTCGCAAGCATATCAGTATCCATAACCTCAAATTGTTCCATCATTTTTGTATCCATGAAAAATACTCCTTTTTTATTTTTGTCCTGTTGCAACTTTGACAAGTTTAGTATATCATTGTTTGTTAAAGTTTTTCATCCAAATCTTGAATTATCATCGAAACGTCTTAAATTGCAAAAACTTTATTATAAAAGGTAAGTATTTCGAAAACACTTACCCTTTTATACTTCATTAACCTCTACTTTTTATAATGCTTCAAGCCCCAAATGAGCAGAAGCATGATGATTAAGCAGAGAACAGCGCCAATATAGGCAATTAATTGCTGATAGAATTCTGCTGCTGTGATACCTCTATACAAACAAATAATAGACATAAAGCCTGTCAAACCGATGAACATAAGTTGATTAGTTCTAGGGCTAACAAAATTATCATCTTCAAACTCTCTCACTCTCATTTCCCTAGTGAGATAAACAGTAACCAAAATAGAAGCCAAGTTAATAACCACTAAAAGAAATTGGAAAACCACGGAAAAATTTAAAAACTGACGAGATAGAAATAGATAGGTAGAAACAACCAAAGGTATCTGTCCGAACAACACCCTCACTAAGAATACATTGCGTTTTGTTGCAAATATTTTTTTCATTGCTTTCTCCATTACAATTAAATGATATCTAATCATTTTCTAAAATTTGATAACTTTTGTGAAATGTTTTAGCAGAAACAACTCTATGATTGGTGATATCTATATAATCACCTGGATAACCAAGAACATACATTCCATAACCAGCGAATCCTCCTCCAACTGTTCCAACTAGACCAAACTTGATATTCGTTGCGAGAGAAGTGTTGAGACCTGCCATTAGAATGCGCACATGATTATCCAACCAAACCATATAGTTTTTTTGAAAAGCTTCCTCTACCCAACTTGGTTTAGGAGTTGCTTGACCAATTTCCCAAACATCAACAATTTGATTCCCATATTTTGCCTTCATAGCTTCAATCCTTTTTAAATACCATTACATGAGTTCGGAGTTCCCCCTATACCATAAGGACTACATGGTTTCGAAGGATGTCTAATAGGCCACTTACCATTTAATTGATCCAAAGTTGGAGACGGTGCTAGTCCACCCAATAAACCAGAAAGCATATCTCCCCAACCTCCTTCAACTTTCGCAAGCATATCAGTATCCATAATCTCAAATTGTTCCATCATTTTTGTATCTATGACAAATACTCTTTTTTAAAAAACTAAAATAAATCAGAATAGAATCCTCATAATTTCACTATAAGTCTTACCAACTTAGTCCCAATTTATCACCAACCATACCTCCTAGGCATGTTAATCCACCCCCAATTGCACCAATGTGTGCTCCAACAAATGCACCAGCAAGTCCACCTACTCCTAAAGTGGCCAAACCTGCTCCAGTTCCACCAGTTATAATTCCCGTAGTGACTCCTGCAATCAGTGCATTTCGACAATCAGTGGAGCTATACCCGCCTTCAACTTTCGCAAGCATTTCAGCATCCATAACCTCTAACTGTGACAACATTTTTGTATTCATGATAAATACCTCCTTTTTTATTTTCATTTTTTTACCAAAGTCTTAAATTCAATAAACAAATAGAATTTTTTTATAGTATCTTTTTGATTTTTCTAAAAAAGTATGTACGTATACTATCTTCTTAAAGGTAGCAGTACCTATTTTTTAGTTTAAGATTTCAATAATCTTGAGTATCTAAAATATCTTAATTTTCGTTACTCTCCTTGCAATAAAAAGTTTTACTATACTATTTATTATCTTGCAGAAATTAAAAAATATTAGTAAATTAATAGTTTGTAGTTAAGTTTTTTTATTTCCATCAACCAAGTAAAGCATCAACAATTATATAAACTATTGATAATATAATTAAAATTTTGCTAACTACCTTATTTCCATCATTCTTAGATAGCTGTGATATTTTGTAAGTAAGTAAATAAGATAGTAAATTAATAGCAATAATAATACTATATTTAAAAATCATAATCTTACAAAGAGGACATAATTCCTGAACCTACACAAATAAGTGTTGCTGCTCCCCCAGTTATCGGACCAGCCGCAGCAGCTAATAGCACTGCTCCAATACAACCACCGATTGCAGATCCTAAATTGCCTCCTCCTCCACTAACTATTTCGAGTTCCTCAGCATCCATAATCTCAAATTGTGACATCATTTTTGTATCCATGACAAATACTCCTTTTTTATTTTTAATTTTTGTCTCGTTGCAACCTTGACAAGTTTAGTATATCGCTGTTTATTAATTTTTTTCATCCAAATCTTGAATTGTCATTGAAACGTCTTGAATTAGCTTTTTATTTCAAATCACACCTATAGATTTTTAAAGAAAGATAGTTTCTAATCACTTTTTTACCATTCAGGAAGTTTCAATGACAATTCAAGATTTTATAAAATATGGACTTAGTATCATGGTATAATAAATTCATATTTTATATGAAAGGATTTGCCAATGACTTCTTATAAACGTACATTTGTTCCTCAAATAGATGCCAGAGACTGTGGTGTCGCTGCCTTAGCCTCGATTGCCAAATTCTATGGTTCAGATTTTTCTCTAGCTCACTTGAGAGAACTTGCAAAGACCAATAAAGAAGGGACGACTGCTCTTGGCATTGTAAAAGCCGCTGATGAAATGGGCTTTGAAACAAGGCCTGTTCAAGCAGATAAAACGCTCTTTGATATGAGCGATGTTCCCTATCCATTTATCGTTCACGTTAACAAAGAAGGGAAACTCCAACATTACTATGTTGTCTATCAAACAAAGAAAGACTATCTGATTATTGGTGATCCTGATCCTTCTGTAAAAATCACCAAAATGTCAAAAGAACGCTTTTTCTCTGAATGGACTGGAGTAGCTATTTTTCTAGCTCCCAAACCCAGCTATCAACCCCATAAAGATAAAAAGAATGGTCTACTGAGCTTCCTCCCTCTGATTTTCAAACAAAAACCTCTCATTGCTTACATTGTTCTCTCAAGCTTATTAGTCACTATTATCAATATCGGTGGTTCTTATTATCTCCAAGGAATCTTGGATGAGTACATTCCAAATCAGATGAAATCAACTTTAGGAATTATCTCAATTGGTCTAATTATCACCTATATCCTCCAACAAGCCATGAGCTTCTCCAGAGATTATCTCCTAACTGTTCTGAGTCAGAGATTAAGTATTGATGTGATTTTATCCTATATTCGCCATATTTTTGAACTTCCTATGTCTTTCTTTGCGACACGTCGTACAGGAGAAATCATTTCACGATTCACAGATGCTAACTCTATTATAGATGCCTTGGCTTCTACCATTCTCTCTCTTTTTCTTGATGTTTCCATTCTGATTCTTGTAGGGAGCGTCTTACTGGCACAAAACCCTAATCTCTTCCTTCTTTCTCTTATTTCCGTTCCTATATACATGTTCATCATCTTTTCTTTTATGAAGCCTTTTGAAAAAATGAACCACGATGTCATGCAAAGTAATTCTATGGTTAGTTCTGCTATTATCGAAGATATCAATGGGATTGAAACCATCAAGTCACTCACAAGTGAAGAAAATCGCTACCAAAATATCGACAGTGAATTTGTAGATTATCTAGAAAAATCCTTTAAACTCAGTAAATATTCTATTTTACAAACTAATTTAAAACAAGGAACAAAGTTAGTTCTGAATATCCTTATCCTATGGTTTGGCGCTCAATTAGTCATGTCGAGTAAAATTTCTATCGGTCAGCTGATTACCTTTAACACACTTCTTTCTTACTTTACAACTCCTATGGAAAATATTATCAACCTACAAACTAAACTCCAATCTGCGAAGGTTGCTAATAATCGCTTGAACGAAGTCTATCTAGTTGAATCTGAGTTTCAAGTTCAAGAAAGCTCTGTTCATTCACATTTTTTGATGGGCGATATTGAATTTGATGATCTTTCTTATAAGTATGGTTTTGGGCGAGATACCTTAACGGATATTAATCTCACGATTAAACAAGGAGATAAGGTTAGCCTAGTTGGAGTTAGTGGTTCTGGTAAAACAACTTTAGCCAAAATGATTGTCAATTTCTTTGAACCTTACAAAGGACATATTTCCATCAATCATCAGGATATTAAAAACATTGATAAAAAAATCTTGCGACGTCATATTAATTACCTGCCCCAACAAGCCTATATCTTTAATGGATCTATCTTGGAAAACTTAACATTGGGCGGTAATAATATGATTAGCCAAGAAGATATTCTAAAAGCTTGTGAATTAGCTGAAATCCGTCAAGACATTGAAAGAATGCCTATGGGCTATCAAACTCAGCTCTCTGATGGAGCTGGTTTATCAGGAGGACAAAAGCAACGAATCGCTCTCGCTCGTGCTCTCCTAACTAAAGCTCCTGTTTTAATACTAGATGAAGCTACTAGCGGTCTTGATGTCTTGACCGAGAAAAAGGTTATAGATAATCTTATGTCCCTAACTGATAAAACCATTCTTTTTGTAGCCCATCGTCTCAGTATAGCCGAACGAACCAACCGTGTCATTGTTCTTGACCAGGGTAAAATCATTGAAGTTGGGAGTCATAAAGAGTTAATACAGGCGCAAGGCTTCTACCATCATCTGTTCAATAAATAAGGAGAATGTTATGAATCCTAATCTTTTTAGAAGCGTCGAGTTTTATCAGAGACGTTACCATAACTATGCGACAGTATTAATCATACCACTTTCATTACTGTTTACTTTCATCTTGATTTTCTCCCTTGTTGCCACAAAAGAAATTACTGTTACTTCCCAAGGAGAAATCACCCCTACAAGTGTCATTGCATCCATTCAGTCAACAAGTGACAATCCTATCCTTGCTAATCATTTAGTGGCAAATCAAGTAGTTGAAAAAGGAGACTTACTCATCAAATACTCTGAAACAATGGAAGAAAGTCAGAAAACTGCCTTAGAAACTCAATTACAAAGACTTGAGAAGCAAAAAGAAGGACTTGGAATTTTGAAACAAAGCTTAGAAAAAGCGACTGATCTTTTTTCTGGCGAGGATGAGTTTGGCTACCATAATACCTTTATGAATTTTACTAAACAAGCTCATGATATTGAACTGGGTATCACAAAGACTAACACTGAGGTTTCAAATCAAGCTAATCTTGCCAATAGCAGTTCATCAGCCATCGAACAAGAAATTACAAAAGTGCAACAACAAATTGGAGAATATCAGGAGCTGAGAGATGCTATCATAAATAAAAGGGCACGCTTACCAACCAGCAATCCACACCAGTCAATTTTGAATCGTTATCTTGTAGCCTCACAAGGACAAACACAGGGAACTGAAGAGGAGCCATTTTTATCTCAAATCAATCAAAGTATTGCAAATCTTGAATCATCTATCGCAAGCCTCAAAATTCAGCAAGCTGGTATCGGAAGTGTAGCAACTTATGATAATAGTTTAGAAACCAAAATTGAAGTACTCCGCACTCAGTTTTTACAAACAGCTTCTCAGCAACAACTAACCGTGGAGAATCAATTAACAGAATTAAAAGTACAACTAGATCAAGCGACACAGCGTTTGGAAAACAATACCTTAACCGCTCCAAGTAAAGGTATCATTCATCTGAACAGCGAATTTGAAGGTAAAAATAGAATTCCAACTGGTACAGAAATTGCTCAAATATTCCCTATTATAACAGATACAAGAGAAGTACTAATCACTTACTACGTATCATCTGACCATCTCCCCTTACTAGATAAAGGACAAACTGTAAGATTAAAACTTGAGAAGATTGGAAATCACGGCATTACCATCATCGGTCAACTTCAGAGCATTGATCAAACTCCCACCAGAACAGAGCAAGGCAATCTCTTTAAATTAACCGCTCTTGCAAAACTATCTAATGAGGATAGTAAACTCATCCAATATGGCCTACAAGGTCGCGTCACTAGTGTAACTGCAAAGAAAACATATTTTGATTATTTCAAAGATAAAATTTTAACACATTCTGATTAATTTTCAGATAACACTCTAGAACTATTTATTATCTTATCAAAAAGGAGAATCGTAACATGGATAAGAATCAAAACCTAACTTCATTTCAAGAACTAACAACTACTGAACTCAACCAGATTACAGGTGGAGGATGGTGGGAAAATTTCTTATATAGCGTTAATAGATATTCTCATAACATCACACAAGGACTTCATCAGCCAATACAACTATAAAAAAATAAGACCGAGATACAAGAACTCTCGGTCTTATTTTCATCATTCTGTATGCATCATAGTAAGTATCTGACGAAAGACTTGATTTTGACAGATAGTATTGAGACTAGCATTGGGATAACTTTCCACTATCTTCATAACGGTATAAAGACCAACTCCTCTCTCCTCCCCTTTAGAACTAACTCCAAAAGAGAAGATTTCAGAAACATCTATGTCCTCTTCTTTGATGGAGTTTTCAATGATAAAGGTCTCCTGTGCCCCATTTTTAAAAAGGGCGATTGAAACATGAGGTTGACTGGCCTCTTCACTAGCTTCAATAGCATTGTCACAAAGGATAGACACAATGGTTAGAAAATCAAGTAGACTCATCCCCTCAACTTGAATCTCCTCAGGAACTTCGACATTAAAGACAATATCCTTTTCTCTGGCTTTTATAAATTTTCCTGCGAGGAGACTTTTGAGGGCACGATCCCGAATATTCACCAATCTACCAAGGTCATATTTGTTGTCCTGCAATTTTTCACTAGAATCCTTCAAGACGGAGTCGTAGATCTCTTTTATCTGCTCCATATTCTCCTCTTCAATGCCTAGGCTTAAGCTGGTCAAGAGGTTGGCATAATCATGACGAAAGCTCCGAACTTCCTTATAAAGCTCCTCTATATGCCGACTATACCGTTCCATATCTCTATAGCGCAGGGCCTGTTCTTGGTTCAGTTTCTCCTGAAGTTTTTCCTTCAAATAGGTATCCAGCTTCTTGATAACCCCCATAAAAAAGAGCATGTAAAACACTAGGATCAGATGGCGAACAGTCTTTGATTGAATGCTTTGTTCATATTCAAAGAAAGACAGAGTTTCCATAACTAGATAGTAGGTTCCCATTATCCAGTTAATTTTAGTCAGGGACTTTTGAAAACCTTTATCTAGAATCTCCCTTCTCAAACTAGTAAAATCATAGTCCAACCATTTCAAAAAGACTAGAGAAATGAAGAAATTGAAAATCATTATACATAACCAAATAAATGAATAACTATCATATACTTGCCCTTGTCCCAAAAATGGAATAACAAAATAAGAAACACCTCTATAAAAGAGATTCACCAATATCATTGGAAAGAGACCATAAAAGAAAAGGAGTTTTTTAGGAAGCCCTCTTAACAATAAGAAAGATAACCCTATGCCAAACAAAGGTTCTATAAAATATGACAAATATTCACTCACAGCTAAAAATTGAAAAGTCGCAAAAATGGCCCCTAGGAGAAATTTCAGAAGAAAGGCCTTAAAAATCCTCTCGAAAGTAAGATCAATTCCATCTACCTTAAAGAAAATGACAATTTCTAGCCCATTAGTAATAAGTGTATACAATAATATCCAAGCAATATTCATAAATTCTCCTAGCTCAATGCAAATTATTGATAGCCTCAGAAACTTCCCTAACCTTATAACGCGCGATTAGACAACTTCCACCATTGGGAAAGAAAAGCAGTTTTTCTTTCTTATCCAAATGCACCACATTTGCAGGATTGATGAGAAAAGAACGATGACACTGCAAGAGACGAGGCTCCTGCTTGAGAACCTCCTCTAGGCTCGCCGTAAATTCCAGTCTATCCGTCTTGGTATAGAGAATAACACGATGGGCTCTAGGAGACGTTTCGAGATAGTAAACCTCTTTAAAAGGATACTGGAATTGAGCAAATTTTGATTTAAAGTAAAAGCAATCTTCCGCCAGGCTTTTGCTGTCTTGACTATCGGCATAGAAAAGAGCTGTCTCGATACGAGACTCAAACTCCTCTGCCGACAAGGACTTATCAATGTAGTCCAAAGCAGACACTTGGTAGCGAAAGGACAGGGGCATAAACTCCGAGTGAGTTGTCACAAAGACGATCAGGGCATAAGGATCTCGATCCCGAATCTTTCTTGCCACTTCTAGGCCTTTCATCTCCTCATTTCGAATCTCAATGTCCAAAAAGAATAGCTGATGTGCTCCCTTCTCATGCATCTCTGCCAGAAGTTGGTCTGGCTTGCCAAAGACTTCAAAAGAGCTGGGAATGATATGATGTTCTTTCAAGAGTTTCTCAATCGTCGTTTCAATCCTAGCTTGTTGGGAGAAATCATCTTCTAAAACAAATATTCTCATCTTCTTACTCTCCTTGTTTCAACCATCTTTGGCGAATATCTCTATAGCGACGTCTGGCATACTGAACAGCATATCGACCTTCTTCTCCAAGAAAAAGAGTCTTTCTTTGGATATCCATGGATTTTAGCCGTTCAAGGTTAACCAGACAATTTCGATGACATCTCGTCAAGGTTTCTCCATATTGTTTCTCAAGATTGCTTAAATTTTGAAATAGATCAAAGCTAGCGTTTTCTGTAACAATCTGCACGGTATGGGCTTTGCTTGGATGCGTTTGGATATAGTAGATATCCTCTATGTTTAATTTGAAAATTTCTTTCTCTTTTTGGATGATAATGTAGTTCATGGATAAAACCTCCTAAAAAGAGGATAGCATAAATCTAGAAACTATTTTTCACCAAATCCTAAACGGTTCTCAAAAATTCCTAAAGTGTCGAATCATTCGCAAAATGGCTATGATAATCTTACAATTATTTTATCATAAAATCCTGCAATAACCATTCAGGAAATTTCAATGACAATTAAAGATTTGAAGATAAAAAAAGAATTAAAAGTGATAAGCTATGATTATAGAAAGACAATCACTTGAAACAGCTTTAGAACCATCACAAAGGAGGCATTCTCATGACAGATACAGACCCTATTAAAAGAGCTCATACTTTGATTACTGACTTAAACAAAGCCTACCAAGTCTGCAAACAGGCAACAGCTGACGATGTCCGCTTTCAGGAGCAGCTGGACAATATCCTTGACTTTCTCTCTAAAACTGAGACAGTGGATAATCGATTCTTGATTGAGCTGGAAAAATTTTACCAGACTTCCAGTCTTCTCCTGGGTCTCAGCGCTCTCAATCCAGATGCTCCTACTCGCGACGCTTGGCGGGCCTATGACCGTTTCCACTTTGACCAAGTCAAAACCAAGCTAAGTCTCTACGGACCAACTATTATCTTGTAGAAAATAAAAGAAGCTGAGACAGAACTCAACTTCTTTTTTAGTGTCCTATAAGTAAGATTAATCCTGCATCTGACGTTTTACCTGATAAGGCAAATACAAGACTTGTAAAACCAGTCCAGCTCCAAGCAGGGCTAGAAGGGCTAGTTTTTCTTGGAGGGTAATCAAACCAACTATCAGTTGAACCATTAAAACAAAACCTGTCAATCCTCGGGTAACTTCCTGTAGTCCCTTCTCTTTCTCCCCTTTTTCTAGTGGAAAGAGCTGGGTCAAGTACTGGTAGTCAAAGGCATGATAGAGGGCGAGTAACTGAAAGAGCAGGAGATAGTTAAATAAAACTACTACTGCTGTCGCGATCCAAGCTTGCTCGATAAAGACTAGAGCTAGCAAGGATAGGAGCAAGAGGCGGAGACTGAGAGCAAAGAGGTCTCCATTTCGCAGGTAAGAACGGAGATAGAGGTTTTGCCAAATCTTGCTCGGCACTTTCTGAACTGCTTTAAGGATGAAATCCAGATAAGCGCGACGTTTGACACTATTTGAAACGCCCTTGACCTGAGTAAAGAGGGCAAAGAAACGAAGCAAGACTTGCTTGCGCTTACTTTCTTGGGAAATGACATAGTCCCAGTCCAGTCCAGTCTCTGTAAAAAATTTACTGGCTTTTTGGCGAAAGAGGAGGTATTTCCCAGTCCCCAATAAAAGCACATAGGCAAGAAAGACTGGCAAGCCATAGCCCATAGCTAAAAACAAGGGAGCAAACAAGAGTAAAAAGAGAGTTTGAACAATTGTCCAGAAAACCAGTGAACGCACCGTCTGCCCTTTGAGGTATGACTTGACCTCCTCTTCAGCTACTAAGAGAAAGAGCTTGTCAGGTGCCTCCATATAAGTGGCAATCCCTCCCCAAGCCAAAAGCAAGGCAGATACAATCCCCAAAAACAAGAGGATGGGCCAATGATTTTCAGGAAAATCTTGCAAGAGTTGACTGTACTGGTAAGATAGAAAACCGATGAGAACTAGTAGGAACAAGACAAAGTGGTCATTGAGAACATAACGCAGATAACCTACACACTCCTTACGAAAAGCCTGCTTTCGCTTTAAAAACAAGTCTTTCATAACTCCTCCTCTTTGGTCAGAGCCAAGTAAATATCATTCAAACTCGCTTCAGGCATGTCAAAGGCTTCGCGGAGTTGCTGGAGGTTCCCCTGAGCCCTCACCTCCCCCTTGTGGAGAATAACAAAGGCGTCACACATCTTCTCCGCCGAGTCCAGCACGTGGGTACTCATGAGGATAGACTTGCCTTTTTGCTTTTCTACTTCCAAAAGCTGAATCAAGTCAGAAATAGCCAGCGGATCGAGGCCAAGAAAAGGCTCGTCCACGATAAAGAGGCTCGGATCCACGACAAAAGCACAGATAATCATGACCTTCTGCTTCATCCCTTTGGAGAAATGAACTGGAAACCAGTCCAATTTTTGGTCCAAACGAAACATTTTCAACAAAGATTCTACTCGCTCAAAAGCCACATTTTGCTCAATACCATAGGCCATGGCAACCGTTTCAATATGCTCTCTGAGGGTCAATTCCTCATACAAGCTAGGCGTTTCTGGGATGTAGCCAATCTGTTTGCGGTAGTTGGTCGCATCTTTTCGCAGAGTTAGGCCATTAATCTTGATTTCCCCACTGTAAGGTGTCAAAAGACCGATAATTTCATTGATTGTCGTTGATTTCCCAGCACCGTTGAGACCAATCAAACCGACCAACTGCCCACTTTCAACTGTAAAGGACACATCTTTCAAGACAGGGACATGAATATAGCCCCCTGTCAGGTTTTTAATTTCTAACATATTTTCTCCGAATCTGGTATAATGTAGCTATATTATATCAAAATTCAATACAGTAGAGGTGGATTTTATGTCAGATTGCATTTTTTGTAAGATCATCGCAGGGGAGATTCCTGCTTCAAAAGTATACGAGGATGAGCAGGTTCTTGCCTTTCTTGATATCTCTCAAGTAACGCCTGGACACACGTTAGTCGTACCAAAAGAACATTATCGCAATCTTTTGGAGATGGATGCAGCAAGTGCCAGCCAACTCTTTGCCCAAGTGCCACTAGTAGCTCAAAAAGTTATGAAAGCTACCAAAGCTGCTGGTATGAATATCATCGCCAACTGCGAGGAAGTCGCGGGTCAAACGGTCTTTCATACACACGTGCACCTCGTACCTCGCTACAGTGCAGAAGATGACCTTAAGATTGACTTTATCGCCCACGAACCAGACTTTGACAAACTCGCTCAAGTCGCTGAAACCATCAAAAACGCCTAAGGAGTTGCCATGAAATTATCCAACCTACTGCTATTTGCAGGAGCTGCAGCCGGAAGTTATCTGGTCACAAAAAATCGCCAAACCATCACAGATGAAGTCTTGAATACCACTGACCGCGTTCAAGCTATCAAGGATGATGTGGATATTATCCAAAACAGCCTGCAAATCATCGACCAGCAAAAAGAACTCATCAAGGAATACCAAGAAGACATCACTTACAAGTTTAAAGTCTTGGAAAAGGATTTCCAAACCAGAATGGCGGTCCTCCAAGACGAAAACCAAGGATAAGAATGCCTCCAACTTTCCTTAAATCCATTTTGGGTTACTAGATTCGAACAGAAAAGGGAGGGAATGAAAGTGAAACAGTTTTTAAAAGTTCTAGCGAAGGTCATCGCGATTCCTTGTGGTTGCCTCTGCCTGCTTGCAGCCTTGGCATTTCTACTAGTGGCCAATCTTTTCAAGGCCTCACCGAGTGACATCCAAAAAGGGAATGACGACTTAAAACAAATCTTTACCTCCCTTGACCTCCCTCCCGAGAAAGTCGAATCAGATGGACACTATCAATACGAGGGTGGAGGCTTAAACTTTTATGTTACTTTCTCAGATGAGGTTATCAATAGTCACCCCGTCCTAAAAGAAAGTCCAAAACTCACCAAAAACCGACTGGAAGTCTATGTCCTACAGGCAGGGGATATTTCATACTATAAGGTAGGAGACAACTTGTTCAATCGTGGTTTAATACAATTTTTAGAGGAGGAGGGCGAGAAGTATTTCCAAGAAAAAGGAAAGAAATCAAAATCTTCTTACACAATTCTAAATTGGAAAGATCAGGAAAGTCTCAAAAAGGGAATCGCATTCTATGAAAAAGCCTTGACCTTGGTAGATATTCAGGATAATTCGGCGATCAAACACATTGATACCATCACAGTGAAATCTGGTAAAGAAGCAGAAATCAAGCAACTCATCCAGGAGATGGATGCGGCTGGTTTGCTCACTCAAAAGTATAAATAGTAGGCTAACTGGAGAATGATTTCTCGATACTAAATTTCCCAAGATTATACAAAAAAAGAGCCCGCTGGCTCTTTTTACTTTATTCTCCTTCAAAGGCATCTTTTATGTGGTCAAAGAAGCCTTTTTTCTTTGGATTGACTTTCAAGTCACCTGCAGCTGCGAATTCTTTAAGCGCAGCTTTTTGGCGGTCGTTCAAACCTGTCGGAGTCACGACATTGACAGTCACGTATTGGTCACCAACGGCACCGCCACGAAGGCTCGGTGCTCCCTTACCACGTAGACGGAATTTCTTGCCAGTCTGAGTTCCTTCTGGAATGACCAATTCAACATCACCATGCACGGTTGGAATTTCCACAGTATCACCAAGAGCTGCTTGGACAAAGTTGAGGTTCAGATTGTAGAAGATAGTGGTTCCTTCACGTTCAAACTTATCACTAGCTTCTACTGAAACCACCACATACAAGTCACCATAAGGTCCACCGTTAAATCCTGCTTCACCTTGACCCGCTAGGCGGATTTGTTGGCCTGTTTCCACACCCGCAGGGATCTTCACATGTACGCTATGAGCTTGTTTTTCATGACCTGTTCCGTGACAAGTTGTACATGGATCTTTGATTTCTTTTCCGCGACCATGACAGACATCACAGGTTACTTGGCGGCGCATCATACCAAGCGGAGTCTGCGTATCGACGTTAATAACACCAGCGCCATGACAGCGTCCACAAGTGACTGGACTTGTCCCTGGCTTAGCACCAGATCCATTACATGTACGACAGCTAGCTTCACGATTGTATTTAACTTCCTTTTCTGTTCCGAAGATAGCTTCTTCAAAGGTCAAGTTCACACGGTACTGGAGGTCATCCCCTTGACGAGGAGCGTTTGGATTGCGCGAAGCTCCGCCTCCACCGAAGAAACTTGAGAAAATATCCTCAAAACCACCGAAGCCACCTGCTCCGTCAAAGCCACCAAAACCACCGGCACCACCAAAGCCACCGTTGGCACCTGCAGCACCATATTGGTCGTAGGCTGCACGTTTTTGGTCGTCACTCAAAGTCTCATAGGCTTCTTGAACTTCCTTGTATTTTTCCTCAGCACCAGGCTCCTTGTTGATATCTGGGTGGTATTTTTTGGAAAGCTTACGATAAGCCTTTTTGATCTCGTCTGCCGAAGCGTTTTTTGACACCCCCAGACGATCATAAAATTCAGTATTGTTCATACAAGATACTAAGAGCGAACAGAAAGCGACTGAAATTTAGGAAACCGACAAGAAATCCTGATTTCTTAGGAGGTTTATCTAATTTCCAAGCTTTCCGCTCGAGTTCAATTACGAACACCCTTATTCCTTTCTGTTAATATTGCGGAACGAGACCACGATTTAAGTCGGGTTCAATTCCTTTCTTTTATATTCCCAAACAAATCAGGTTCAGTCCCTTTTTACCGAAAAACAGAGGCTGGGTTGCAACCTCTGGATTTCTTCTTAT
>CAKQDJ010000016.1:0-34347 GCA_934229205.1 uncultured Streptococcus sp. | reverse complement strand
TATGCAACCAAGTCCTCAACCAGAAGGCAAGAAACCACACACGCCGGCACAACCCGGTACTGAAAATCAGAAGCCATCTGCTCCAAAACCAGGTATGCAACCAAGTCCTCAACCAGAAGGCAAGAAACCACACACGCCGGCACAACCCGGTACTGAGGATAAAAAGCCATCTGCTCCAAAACCAGATATGCAACCAAGTCCTCAACCAGAAGGCAAGAAACCACACACGCCGGCACAACCCGGTACTGAGGATAAAAAGCCATCTGCTCCAAAACCGGGTATGCAACCAAGCCCTCAACCAGAGGGTAAGAAACCACACACACCGGCACTACCAAAGACACATAAAATCTTTACAGCAGCAGATGGCGAGACGAAAGTTTCAGTAATATTTGATAAACCTACAGATGCTGATAAGTTACATCTCAAGGAAGTAACGACGAAAGAGTTGGCTGATAAAATTGCTCGTAAAACAGGAGGAGGAACAGTTCGTGTGTTTGACTTATCTCTTTCTAAAGGAGGCAAGGAAACTCATGTCAATGGAGAACGAACTGTTCGGCTCGCGCTTGGGCAGACTGGCTCAGATGTTCATGTCTATCACGTAAAGGAAAATGGCGACCTTGAGCGTATTCCTTCTAAAGTTGAAAATGGGCAAGTTGTTTTTAAAACGAACCACTTCAGTTTGTTTGCGATTAAGACACTTTCTAAGAATCAAAATGTCACTACACCTAAGCAGACTAAACCGTCTATCCAAGATAGTCAAACACAGATAGGAGAGAGACAAACTGGAAAATTCCAGAATAAAGAAGTTAATCATAAATCACTGGCTGCTGGAAATGAAACAGTGGCAAAAGGGAATCCTACATCAGCAACTGAGAAGAAATTGCCATCTACAGGAGTGGCGTCTAATCTAGTTCTTGAGATCATTGGTCTCCTTGGTTTGATTGGAACTTCATTCATCGCGATGAAAAGAAGAAAATAATGATTCAGTTTTTTAAAAATATCCACTTTCGATATTTAGCATTTGATTGGTTAACCATTGAAGATCCCAAAGATTTTACTTATAATTGGTATCTAATAATGATAAGTCATTTCATATAGAGATGAAACTAAGATATAAAAAGAGAAGGCTAGTGAACCACAAAAGTTAGAGTTTTTATGTTCAACTTTTGAGGGGCAGTATAAAGATGGCCTTCTCTTTTTTGCCACTTTTTTATAAAAAATAATAAAAATATATTGACAAAATAAAAATATAGTATATAATAAAAACACAGAAAATAAAAATATTAAAAATTATAAAAAGGTAAAACGTTTATGAAAAAGAAAACAGCAGTGATATTTGGAACCTTTGCCCCTCTCCATCAAGGGCATATCGACCTGATCCAGAGAGCGAAGCGCCAGTGTGATCAGGTCTGGGTAGTCGTTTCAGGCTATGAGGGAGACCGAGGGGAGCAGATAGGCTTAACTCTTCAAAAACGATTTCGCTATATCCGAGAAGCTTTTCGTGATGACGAATTGACCTCTGTCTGCAAGCTGGATGAGACCAACCTTCCCCGTTACTCTATGGGCTGGCAGGAGTGGTTGGACCAGATGTTAGCGGAGATTTCCTATGATGAAACCCAGCAAGAACTGACTTTCTTTGTGGGAGAAGAAGAATACCAGCAAGAACTAGCTAAACGTGGATTTGGCACTGTCTTGCAAGAAAGAAAGTTTGGTATCTCAGCGACTATGATTCGAGAAAATCCAAGCAAATATTGGAAATACATCGCACAACCCTTCCGTCGTCAGTTTACAAAGAAAGTGTTGATTATGGGAAGTGCCAGTAATGGGAAGACCACTCTGGCCAAGGATTTGGCAAGGTATTACGATGCGCCCGTTAGTCTGGAATACGCGCGTGAGTACCAGATCAAAAACAATGTCCGCGATGATGAATTGACTCCAAAGGATTACTACTATCTCCTTTTAGGGCAGTATGACCAGACCTCAAAACTAATCGATAGCAATGCTAATCGAGGACTGGTGATAGCTGACACAAACTCTTTAGTAACCAAGGGCTACTATGACTATTACATGGAGACTGAGGATCAAGGGGACTTATCAGGAGAAACCTTTGACAATCTCTTTGTTTCAATCTTGGCTAAGGAAAAATGGGACTTGATTCTCTTCGTGCAACCTGTCGGTTCCTATGTCAATGACGGGTTTAGAGATATGACCATGGCGGAAGACCATATTCGCTACAGTTTTTCCCAGCATTTAGACCAGATGAGGGAGCGATATTTAACTACTATTCCTCTAGTTTATCTAGCGGAGGATTATCTAGGCAATTATGAAGCAGCCAAAGTGGCTATCGATGCCATTTACCAAGCAGATTAGGAGAAAATTATGAAAAAACTAACTGAAAAAATCACACAATTTATCGAAAACTTTAAAAATGTCCATGCCGAAGCCCGCAAGATTGGTTTTGCAGGGATCATGCGCCTGCTCTGGAAAGATCTCTTTGTCGGCCGTAGCCTTTTCCAGTGGTTGTATCTCATCGCCTTGTCAAGTGTTCCCTTGATCTTGGAATTCACGCAAAATATAGAAAGTCATGACTGGCTGAGCTTGTTTGCATCTTGGACTGGGATTGTCTGTGTTATCTTGGTAGCAGAAGGTCGTGCAAGCAATTATCTCTTTGGAGCCATTAACTCGGCTATCTATTTGATTTTGGCAATGAACGCGACTTTTTATGGCGAAGTCTTGACGACTGTTTACTTCTTTGTCATGCAGCCGATTGGTCTCTATGCTTGGTTGTCCAATCGTATCAATGACCAAGAAAAACCAGAAGAATCCCACTTTGAAGCTAAGAAATTATCTGTGATTGACTGGCTCAAGTACTTGGCCTTGACTGCCATTATCTGGATTGGTATGGGCTTGGCTTACCAAAGTATCCATAGTGCTCGCCCTTTCCGTGATAGTGTTACCGATGCGACCAATGGTGTTGGTCAGCTCTTGATGACACGTCTCTACCGTGAGCAATGGATTTTCTGGATTGCAACCAATCTCTTTAGTATTTATCTTTGGTGGGGTGAAAATATCCACATCCAAGGGATGTACTGGGTTTACACACTCAATAGTCTAGTGGGTTGGTACCAATGGACCAAGGCAGTTCGAAAGGAGGCTTAAAATGGTAGACATAAAGATTCCAGAAGGGATGACGGAAAAAGAATATTATGAAATTCATGCAAGTCAGGAGGAGTTTTTAGACTGGTACTACAAGCAGGAACTCCCTCAATATGAAAAACCAAGTGTGACAGTAGATATGGTGGCTTACTGCTTTGTAGAAGGAAAGATCAAGCTCTTGCTAATTCGTCGCAAGGCCCACCCTTATCAAAACTGTTTGGCTCTGGTTGGAGGCTTTATGGACAAGGGAGAGGATGCTGCGCATGCCTGTCAGCGCGAGATGAGAGAAGAAGTCAATCTCAATCTACCTTTGGAAAAAATCGAGCAATTGATGACCGTATCTACTCCTGGTCGTGATCCACGTGGCTGGACGGTGACCATTGCCCACTTGGTGTACCTACCTAGTCGTGCCCTAGACCTCGTTCAGGCAGGTGACGATGCCAAGGATGTGGTTTTTGTAGATGTCGATTTTCAGACAGGCAAATGTTTCCTAGAGGGAGTGGAGCTGGACGAGCAAGCCTTCGCCTTTGACCATTATGCCATTATCCAAGAATCCATCAAACGAATTCAAGGCCGTCTCGACTGGAATCCGACCTTCCTCTATCTGCTAGAGGAGGAGTTCACTGTCTACGAAGGGACTGAACTGGTCAATCTCATCAACCCCGGTCGCCCCATCGTCAGCAATAACTTTCTCGTAAAATACGGCGAATATGTAGAAGAAGTCGGACTCAAACGAGTACCTAAAAAGAAACCAAGAAAAACCTATCGATTGAAATAAAAGTGAGGCCGGGACAAAGTTTCCGACCTCTTTATTTACTATCATTTTTTATGAATGGCTATCTTTCTTAGAATTACACAAGAGCGATGCAAAAAATAGGACTCTAATATAAAAAATTTTCTATTTTTTCGTTTCGATTACGAATTGAAATAGTGGAGGGAACAATTTTTAAAATAGTTTATCTAAATAATTGACAGATTCAAGGCCTAATGTTACAATTATATTACAAAATGATTTCTTAATATTTCAAAAATGTTACAAAGGAGTAGAAAAATGAAAAAGAAAATCTATATCAAATTGATGGCAGCGACTGTATTGGTTTCTACCTTGCTACTGGGAGCTTGTGGAAATAAAAACGAAACCACTCAAACCAGTAGCTCTGCAAAGACAAGTCAATCATCAAGCTCTAAAGCGGCTTCTTCTAGCAAAGAAAGCAAGACTCAAAAATCTTCAAGCTCAGCTTCATCTGAAAAGACTCAGGCATCTTCTGGTCAGTCTTCTACAACGGTAGACCAGTCACAAGCGAAACCGGCACCTGAATCAAGACAAGAACAAGCAACTCCTAGTCAACAAGCCCCATCTCAGGCTCCATCAACTCAGCAAGGCTTTCAAGCACAGTCTAACCAGTCAGGCTATGATCCAACAACTGACCGCAAACTTCAAGACAAGCAAGCAGAACACAACAAACGCTACAAGGGAGTTTTAACCATGGTGGATGGTGACTTCTCAGCTGCAGCGGGCAATTGGAAGGGAGCGAATGGCGAAACTATTACGGTTTCATCAGGAGGGCAATTCACAGTAGAAACTGCAGATGGGAAGAAAGAAAGCTACTCTATTAGAGGCTACTCTTACACCCTTGATGATGGCAAGTATAATGCTAAAATCGGTGGAGGAAAAATCATCCAAATTACAACAGGTTCGGATGGTAAAGTTTCAAGCGTTGCCTTGATTCAATAATAAAATTTGGTGTTTTAACTCTTACTAGAAATCGTTCTGTAAAAGAGTGAGTCAACTGTTTTTCACTTAGTTTCTCCAAGAGAAAGTGGTATAATAAAAAAATCAAAGGAAAACGAGTGATAATACATGGCGGATAAATTAATCTTACCTCAAAACACACGATTGATGGGAGTATTTCTTGGATTTGTAGGTGGTTCTTTGGATGTGTTTTGCCATATTCAATACCATAGTTTGGTAGCGACACAGACAGGGAATATTCTCCTATTGATATCTGATTGGCACGACTCAAATGTTATCAATACGATGCTACGATTCTGCTCCATTATTTTCTTTTCTCTAGGATTTCTGTTTGCATTGCACATGAAAGAATACCGCAAAACGGCCTACTGGCGGGTTAAGATGCTGCTCCCTTTATTTATTGGAACTCTTATTCTACCTTTCTTTTCACGATTTCCTCTATTAGAAGTTCCTTTCATCGCTTTTGGAACAGGAATGATGATGCTAACATTTACGGGTAGTTTGATTGAAGATCATCCCTATGTCATTTTTATGACATCTGGAAATTACCGAAAGATGTTGACCGCTTTGTATCGCATTGCTAGAAGAGAAGGAAATATCCAAGAATACCGTCGTCAGGCCTTAAATTATGGGATTGTTGTGGGAAGTTTCATAGTGGGCGCAATCAGCTTGGCTGTATTGATGCATTTTCTTCATGAATGGTCTATATGGATTGTCAGCCTCAATTTGTTTTTGATTATGTCCTATTATATAGCTAGAGTGAAGCAATTAGATTTACAAGATGAAAATATATAAAAACGGCAAGACTCATTTTTGAGCTTTGCCGTTTTTGTGAGTTGTAGATGTGAGACTATGCTTTGTCTAATTGCAAGAGGGCTTCAATCTCTGCAAGAGTGCTAGCTTGTGAAATGGCTCCACGAAGTTTAGCAGCGCCAGATGTTCCCCGGAGGTAGTGAGGAGCGAGGCCGCGGAATTCACGGACTGCAATTTTTTCTCCTTTGAGGCTAATCAAGCGTTTTAAGTGTTCGTAGGCGATTTTCATCTTATCTTCAAAGGTCAAATCAGGAAGGATTTCTCCTGTTTCAAAGTAATGATTGATTTGATTGAAGAGGTAGGGATTTCCCATGGCTGCTCGGCCAATCATAACTGCGTCAGCACCAACTTCTTCGATGCGTTGTTTAGCGTCTTGAACCGTACGGATGTCACCGTTGGCGATAAATGGAATCTTGGTCAAAGCTTGAGCGACCTTGTGAAGGGTCTCAAGATCAGCGTGACCAGTATACATTTGTTCTCGGGTACGACCATGCATAGCGAGGGCAGAGACACCAGCAGCCTCAGCTGCGAGGGCATTCTCCACGGCTAGGGATGGATCAGACCAGCCTGTACGCATTTTGACGGTGAGGGGGATATCAAGGACAGATTGAACCTTGTTGATAATAGAGTAAATCTTGTCTGGGTCCTTGAGCCACATAGCGCCAGCCTCGTTCTTCACGATTTTGTTAACTGGGCAGCCCATGTTGATATCAACGATATCAGTCTTGGTGTTTTCTTGGATGAATTCTGCTGCGCGTGCGAGGCTGTCTTCATCACTACCAAAGAGTTGGATAGAAACGGGATTTTCGCCTTCATCGATGTGAAGCATATGCAAGGTTTTTTCATTGTTGTATTGGATTCCTTTGTCAGAAACCATTTCCATCACAACGAGTCCAGCTCCAAGCTCTTTTGCGATAGTACGAAAGGCTGAGTTGGTGACACCAGCCATGGGTGCTAAAACGGTACGATTGGGAATCTCAACATTGCCAATCATAAAAGGTGTATTAAGATTTGTCACGAATGAGTTCCTCCAGGTCGTTTTCATCAAAGTTATAGGTTGTTTGGCAGAATTGACAAGTGATTTCTGCCCCGTGGTCTTCCTCTTTCATTTCTTCAAGGTCTGAGCTTGGAAGGCTGGCAAGAGCGTTCATAAAACGGTCTTTGCTGCAGTCACATTGGAAACGGATTTCTTTTTCAGATAGACGTTTGTAGGATTCGTCGCCGTAGATAGCCTTGAGAAGGGCTTCGATATGGTCGTCGCTTTCTAGAAGAGTTGAAATGGCTGGCATTTCTTGGATGCGTTTCTCAAAGCGAGCAATCTCTTCTTCCTTGGCCCCTGGCAATACTTGGAGAAGGAAGCCACCTGCGACTTTGACCTTGTCGTCTTTATCCAAAAGAACATTGAGGCCGACGGCTGAAGGAGTTTGTTGACTTTCGGTCAGGTAGTAGGCTAAGTCTTCACCGATTTCTCCAGAGATGAGAGGAGTCATGGAGTTGTAAGGATTTCCAGTACCATAGTCTGTGATAACGAGGAATTGACCGTTTCCAACAAAAGGTCCGACTAGGACTTCACCTGTTGCGGTCTTTTTGATGTCAACACCTGGATTTTGAACGTAGCCTTTGACATTTCCCTTGGTATCTGCGACCGTGATGATGGCACCGAGAGAGCTCGTTCCAAGAACTTTTACAGTAATCTTAGTATTTCCTTTTTCATTGGCTGCGAGAATTTGGCTAGCGATAAGGGCACGACCAAGTGCAACAGTCGAACTGGCTTGAGTTTGATGTTTTTCTTGGGCAGTGCGGACGGTTTCTGTGCTGTCAAGGACAAAAGCACGAAAGGCTCCGCTTTCTGATATAGTTTTAATAATTTTATCCATAGCTACTATTTTAGCATAAAAATGCCCAAAGAGGGAGCCGTGTGTTTGTTGTTATTCTTTAAACTGTTTAATTTCTGATGACTGGTATAGGAGATTTATAGAAATGGAAATCTTTGCCTACATCTACTGTTAACATTTTAATTTATCTTAAAATAACCTAAAACGAATTTTTAAGTTATGGTAAACAGTTGAAAAAAAGGTTGATAAAGTGGTAAAATGTTAGGAAGATAAGTTACTAATAGTGCGTATTTGTAGTCGATAGAAATGATATATTAATGGATAGCTTATGAAAAAACAACGAAACCTACATGTATTTTTAGGCCGGACGGCCCTATATTTTGTAATCTTACTTGGCTTGCTTTATTTTTTTAGTTACCTTGGGCAGGGACAAGGTGGCTTTATTTATAATGAGTTCTAGTTTAAAGGAGAAAAAGAACTGTGTCTAATAAACCGATAAAAGATATGATTGAAACGATTGAGCACTTTGCTCAAACACAGCCAACATATCCTGTCTACAATGTTTTAGGTCAAGAGCATACTTATGGCGATCTGAAGGCTGATTCAGATAGTTTAGCTGCAGCTATCGATCGACTTGACTTGCCTGAGAAATCTCCAGTCGTAGTTTTTGGTGGTCAGGAATATGAGATGTTGGCTACCTTTGTAGCGCTGACTAAGTCGGGTCATGCCTACATTCCAATTGACAGCCATTCAGCCTTGGAACGAGTTTCTGCTATTGTAGAAGTTGCAGATCCAAGCTTGATTATTGCTATCTCAGATTTTCCATTAGAGCAAACTAGCACACCAATGCTGAATTTAGAGCAAGTCCATGAAGCCTTTGCTCAAGGGGCTAGCTATGAGATGACGCATCCAGTCAAAGGAGATGATAATTACTACATCATCTTTACTTCTGGTACGACCGGTAAGCCTAAGGGGGTGCAGATTTCCCATGACAATCTCCTCAGCTTTACCAACTGGATGATTACAGACAAGGAATTTGCGACGCCAAGTCGCCCGCAAATGCTGGCTCAGCCCCCTTATTCTTTTGATCTATCTGTCATGTACTGGGCACCGACCTTGGCACTTGGTGGCACGCTTTTCGCTCTTCCATCTGCCATTACTCAGGACTTCAAAAAACTCTTTGCGACGATTTTTTCCTTGCCTATTGCTATCTGGACCTCAACACCGTCCTTTGCAGATATGGCCATGTTATCAGAAGACTTTAACAGTGAGAAAATACCAGGAATCACGCATTTCTACTTTGATGGTGAAGAATTGACGGTCAAAACAGCTCAAAAACTGCGCGAGCGATTCCCTGATGCTCGTATTATCAATGCCTACGGTCCAACAGAAGCGACAGTAGCTTTGTCAGCAGTTGCCGTCACTAATGAGATGTTGGCGACTCTCAAACGCCTGCCAATAGGCTATACCAAGGCTGATTCTCCAACCTTTATCATTGATGAGGAAGGTAAGAAAGTTCCAAATGGTGAACAGGGAGAAATCATCGTTTCTGGGCCAGCTGTTTCAAAAGGCTATATGAATAATCCTGAAAAAACGGCAGAAGCTTTCTTTGAATTCGAAGGTCTTCCAGCCTACCACACAGGGGATGTAGGAACCATGACAGATGAGGGCTTACTTCTCTATGGTGGACGCATGGATTTCCAGATTAAGTTTAATGGTTATCGCATTGAACTTGAAGATGTCTCTCAAAACCTCAACAAGTCTCGCTATATCGAGTCAGCAGTTGCTGTCCCACGTTATAACAAGGACCACAAGGTACAAAATCTACTGGCCTATGTCATCCTAAAGGACGGCGTTCGTGAACAGTTTGAACGTGATATCGATATTACCAAGGCTATCAAAGAAGACCTAGCAGATATCATGATGTCTTATATGATGCCGTCTAAGTTTCTCTATCGAGATAGTTTGCCGCTAACGCCTAATGGTAAAATTGATATCAAGGGCTTGATTAACGAGGTAAACAGTAGATGATGGAGCTTTATAAACAGCTACCTCATTTGGAACCTTATGGTGATCTTCAGTACTTTTTATACGTAATTGCTGCGACTTTACCTATCTTTATTGGTCTTTTTTTCAAGAAACGTTTTGCCTTGTACGAGGTGCTCGTTAGTCTCTTCTTTATCGTCACCATGTTGGTAGGTGGAAAGACGAATCAAATAAGCGCTCTTATCCTTTATGTTATCTGGCAAGTACTTCTTGTATCTTTTTACAAAAGGTATAGGAAACAACGGGATAGTAAATGGATATTTTACCTAGTTAGCTTTTTATCTCTATTGCCTATCGTCTTTGTGAAAGTATCTCCTGCTATTCATGGACCTCAATCTTTGTTTGGATTTTTAGGGATTTCTTACTTAACCTTTCGTGCATTTGGGGTTATCGTTGAGTTAAGAGACGGTGTCATTAAGAATTTAACGATTTGGCAATTCTTACGTTTTCTTCTCTTTATGCCGACTTTCTCAAGTGGTCCCATTGATCGTTTTAAACGCTTCAATGAAAATTACGAGACCATTCCTGAGCGGGATGAGCTGATGGATATGCTAGAAGAGGCTGTCAAGTATATCATGCTTGGCTTCCTTTACAAGTTTATCTTGGCCCATGTTTTGGGAGAGATATTACTGCCTCCGCTGAAAAATTTGGCCTTACAGACAGGTGGTTTCTTTAATCATTATGCTCTGGCGGTGATGTATACTTTTGGTCTAGACTTGTTCTTTGACTTTGCGGGCTACTCTATGTTTGCCTTAGCCATCTCCAATTTGATGGGGATTCATAGTCCCATCAACTTTAACAAGCCTTTTTTGTCAAGGGATTTAAAGGAGTTTTGGAATCGTTGGCACATGAGTCTGTCTTTCTGGTTCCGTGACTTTGTCTTTATGCGGATGGTCATGGTGTTGACCAGAAAGAAGGTCTTTAAAAATCGCAATGTCACTTCAAGTGTAGCCTACATTCTCAATATGCTGATTATGGGATTTTGGCATGGTGTGACCTGGTACTACATCGCCTATGGACTTTTCCATGGGATTGGGCTAGTCATCAATGATGCATGGGTTCGTAAGAAAAAAGCGCTCAATAAAGAACGGAAAAAAGCTGGAAAGGGTTCCTTACCTGAGAATCGCTGGATTCAGTTGCTTGGCATGGTTGTCACCTTCCATGTCGTGATGGTTTCATTCTTAATCTTTTCTGGATTTTTGAATGATTTATGGTTTAAAAAATAAAAGGATATGAAAAATGGATATCAAATCAGAAGTTATTGAAATTATTGATGAGTTGTTTATGGAAGATGTTTCTGACATGATGGATGAAGATCTTTTTGATGCTGGTGTCTTGGATAGCATGGGAACGGTTGAATTGATTGTTGAGATTGAAAACCGTTTTGACATTCGTGTTCCAGTGACGGAGTTCGGTCGTGATGACTGGAATACGGCTAATAAAATCGTAGAAGGTATTACGGAGTTGAAGAATGCTTAAACGCTTGTGGCTGATCTTCGGGCCAATCTTCATTGCTGGATTTTTAGTTCTTCTACTCATCTTTTTTTATCCAAGTACAACAAGCCATAATCTGACGGAGGAGAAGTACTCGGCGGCTTCTGTTAGTACAGAGAGCTTTAAAGAGAGAAGCCAGAAAGTGAGGGCTCTTACGGATCCAAATATGCGTTTTATTCCTTTTCTAGGATCCAGTGAATGGGTTCGGTTTGATAGTATGCATCCTGCTGTTTTAGCAGAAAAATACAATCGTCCCTATCGTCCCTACTTTTTAGGTCAAGCAGGAGCAACCTCTCTCATCCAATATTTTGGATTACAACAAATCTTGCCGGAAATAGAGAATAAGCAAGCGGTATTTGTGATTTCACCTCAGTGGTTTACGCAGTCAGACGTTGATTCTTCAGCTTTTCAGAGTTATTTTAACAGTGATCAGTTGACAGCCTTTTTAGAAAATCAATCTGGAGATATTGAGACTAAACATGCGGCGACCAGGATATTAAAACAGAATCCGGGTGTGGCATTGAAAGGAATTGTTCAAAAGCTATCGAAGGGCGAGGAATTGTCAGAGGTTGATCGGGTTACTATTGATATCTTTGCACGATTCAATGAAAAACAATCCTCTCTCTTTGGACAATTTTCTATTCGAGGAAAACTTAAATACAAGGAACATGTAGAAAATTATTTAAAAGCTCTTCCGGATCAGTTTTCGTATGATGAGTTGGAGAAAATTGCTCGTAAGGATGCGGAAGCAAATACGACCAATAATGATATGGGTATGGAAAATCATTTTTATAATACTCAGGTGAAAAAAGATCTAAAAAAATGGGAGGGGTCTCAAAAAAATTACAGCTTCCTCAAGTCAACGGAGTACAATGATCTACAGTTGGTACTCAATCAATTTGCAAAATCGAAGGTTAATGTGCTCTTTGTCATTCAACCGGTCAATAAGAAATGGATGGAATACACAGGCCTTAGCGAAGAGATGTACCAGCATGCAGTGGAGAAAATTCGTTACCAATTAGAAAGTCAGGGTTTTACCAATATTGCTGATTTTTCAAAAAATGGAGGGGATCCATATTTTGTTAAGGATACCATTCATCTAGGATGGTTGGGTTGGCTGGCTTTTGATAAGGTTGTCAATCCTTTCTTGACGGATCCGAAACCAGCTCCAGACTACAAGATGAATGACCGCTTCTTTAGCAAGGACTGGGCGACCTATGATGGGAAGATCAAAGATTTCCAATAAAATGAGCTAAAAGTTTGGGATTTGAACCCAAGCTTTTTTGTTTAAATAGCGAATGTTTTAGATGAAAATAAGTCAAAGGTTTCAAATTTTCTAGAAATATCGTATAATATGAAGGAAAAAAGAAAAGAAAAGGATTTCAAAATGAATAAACGTTCTTTGTTACCTGTCTTATCGACAGCTCTATTAGCCCCAGCCTTTTTAGCTGGACAAGTCTACGCTGAAGAAGCAACAACTCCTGCAGAAAGTTCAGCTGTTGTAGCGACTCCTGCTACGTCGGAGACTCCTGCTCCTGTGTCGAACCCTGCAGCGCCAGCAACTCCAACAAATGAGGTAGAGACTCGAGCAACCGTTGCACCTGCAGAAGCTCCGACAGCTCCTGCTGAATCTACTAAAAGCGAAGAAAAGGACACTGTTATCTTACACACCAATGATGTTCATGGTCGTATTGTAGAGGAAAAGGGAGTAATTGGAGATGCCAAGTTAGCGACTGTCATTGAGCAGGAACGTGCGAAATCAAATCAAAATACTCTGGTTGTTGATGCGGGAGACGCTTTCCAAGGTTTACCGATTTCCAACTCTACTAAGGGTGAAGCACGCGCTGAAATTCTCAATCAGATGCAGTATGATGCCATGGCAGTAGGAAACCATGAGTTTGACTTTGGCCTTGATGAAGTTAAAAAATACAAGGAAATCTTGAAATTCCCATTACTCAGTTCAAATACTTATGTCAACGGTGCTCGTCTTTTTGAAGCTTCTACAATCGTTGATAAAGATAAGACTGTGGAAGGTGATGAGTTTGTTGTGATCGGCGTGACAACACCTGAAACAGCAACCAAAACTCACCCTAAAAATGTCAAAGGGGTAACTTTTACAGATCCAATCTCTGAAGTCAATAAGGTCATCGAAGAAGTTCAAGCTAAGGCTCGTGCAGAAGGTAAGGACTACAAACACTATGTTGTGCTGGCTCACTTGGGTGTGGATACCACAACCCCAGTAGAATGGCGTGGTTCAACTTTGGCAGAAGCCTTGTCTAAAAATCCTCGTTTGAAAGGGAAACGCGTAACAGTAATCGACGGTCACTCTCATACAGTAGAATCAACGACTTATGGAGACAATGTTACCTATAACCAGACAGGAAGCTACCTTCATAATGTAGGAAAAATCACCTACAAATCACGTCAGCTTTTGGGCAATCCAACTCAGATTCCGGCTGCTGATGCTAAAAAATTACCAGCCAATCCAACAGTTGAAAAACTAGTCAAAGACATTAAACAAAAATACGATGCTGAAAATGCGGTTGAAGTCGTCTCAAACAGCCCTGTAGAACTAAACGGTGATCGTGAAAATGTTCGGGTTCGTGAAACTAACCTCGGAAACGTCGTAGCGGACTCCCTCTATCAGTATGGTCAGACAGGATTTAGTCATCCGACTGACATCGCTGTGACAAATGGCGGTGGTTTGCGTGAAACCATTGCAAAAGGCAAACCGATTACGAAAGGCAATGTCATTGCCGTTCTTCCATTTGGAAATACCATCTCACAAATCCAAGTGACTGGGCAACAAGTATTGGATATGTTTGAAAAATCACTCGGATCTATCTTGCAGGTCGATAAAGATGGCAAGAAGGTCTTGGATGAGAACGGACAACCATTGCTAGAACCAAGTGGTGGCTTCTTGCAAGTTTCAGGTGTGAAGGTTTACTATGATACCAACCTACCATCAGGGAAACGTGTCTTGGCTATCCAGGTCAAAAACCGCACAACTGGTCGTTATGATCTTCTAGACCTCGCAAAAACCTACTATCTTGCAACCAATGATTTCCTAGCTGCGGGTGGCGATGGCTACACGATGTTAGGTGGTGCGCGAGAAGAAGGTCCTTCTATGGATGCAGCCTTTGAAGAGTATCTGAAAACAGCAGATTTGACCCAGTATGAAAAGATCAATCCGAACTCACGGACAATTTCTGTGGATTCTAAAAACTTTAGTCTACCAGTAGAAACGCCTCAAACGAATGCAGCTGCTAGCGATGCGACTACGAATGTGCCATTGACTTATGAGGTGGCAGGTCAATTTAGCAAGAAGGCAGTTGTCTCAGAAAAAGCTCTCCCAAACACAGGAAGTGAACAGTCTATCTTCTTGCTCTTGATGGGAATGGTAGCTGGTTTGGCAGGTATCTTATCGAGCCGAAAACCAAAGCTAAAATAGGTTAAATTTGACATCTAGAAGAGTCTAGGGAAACGTTTTTACGCCTTTTTTCCTTGACTCTTTTTTGGTTTATGATATAATTAACCAGTAAAGAATCGGTGGCTATCTAAGTTTTTTTACGAAAAAGATAGCTAGGGAAGGAGTAACACATGAGACAGCTTGCACAGGAAATCGATAACTTTTTAAACGAGGTGATCTTGAGATCTGAGAACCAGCATGAAATTCTGATTGGGCATTGCACGAGTGACGTGGCCTTGACCAATACTCAGGAACACATCCTCATGCTCTTGTCAGAAGAATCCTTAACCAACTCGGAGTTGGCCCGTCGTCTCAATGTCAGTCAGGCGGCAGTGACCAAGGCTATCAAGTCTTTGGTCAAAGAGGGCATGTTAGAGACATCTAGAGATCCCAAGGATGCGCGTGTGATCTTTTATCAACTGACAGAGCTAGCTCGACCAGTGGCAGAGGAACACCACCATCATCATGAGCATACGCTCTCAGCCTATGAACAAGTAGCAAATCAGTTTACTCCAAATGAACAAGAAGTCATCCAGCGGTTTTTAACTGCTTTAGTAGGAGAAATCAAATAATGCGGTATATTACAGTAGAGGACTTGTCTTTCTATTATGACAAGGAACCTGTCCTCGAGCATATCAACTATAGTGTTGATAGTGGGGAGTTTGTCACCCTGACTGGTGAAAATGGGGCTGCCAAGACGACGCTTATCAAGGCGAGTCTGGGCATCTTGCAGCCGAGACTTGGCAAGGTAACCATCTCAAAGACAAACACTCATGGTAAAAAGCTTAGGATAGCTTATCTTCCTCAGCAGATTGCCAGTTTTAATGCTGGTTTTCCAAGCACAGTTTATGAATTTGTCAAGTCGGGTCGCTATCCGCGAAAGGGCTGGTTCCGTCGTTTGAATGCCCACGATGAGGAGCATATCAAGGCCAGTCTAGACTCAGTTGGTATGTGGGAACACCGTGATAAACGAATTGGCTCCCTCTCTGGTGGGCAAAAGCAACGAGCAGTTATTGCAAGGATGTTTGCTTCTGACCCAGATATCTTTGTCCTGGATGAGCCGACGACAGGGATGGATGCGGGGAGCAAAAATGAATTTTACGAACTCATGCACCATAGTGCCCATCATCATGGCAAGGCTGTTTTGATGATTACCCATGACCCTGAGGAGGTCAGGGACTATGCGGATCGCAATATCCACCTGGTGCGCAATCAAGACTCTCCGTGGCGTTGTTTCAACGTTCACGAAAGCGACCAGGAGGTGGAACATGCTTAGTTTGTTATCTTATGACTTCATGCAGCGTGCCTTCTTGGCGGTCATTGCCATGAGTCTCTTTTCTCCAGTTCTTGGAACCTTCCTTATCTTGCGTCGTCAGAGTCTCATGAGTGATACACTCAGTCACGTTTCTCTATCAGGGGTAGCCTTTGGTCTGGTTTTGGGGATTTCTCCAACTATTTCAACCATTGCTATCGTCCTGATCGCTGCGGTCTTTCTAGAGTATCTCCGGACAGTCTATAAGAACTTTATGGAAATAGGAACTGCCATCCTCATGTCTACAGGGCTTGCAGTCTCCCTTATCGTGATGAGTAAGGGTAAAAGTTCGAGCTCCATGAGTTTGGACCAGTACCTTTTTGGTTCGATTGTGACTATTAGCCAGGAGCAGGTGATATTCCTCTTTGCCATTGCGGCGGTCGTTTTACTCTTGACTTTCTTATTCTTGCGACCAATGTATATCCTGACTTTTGATGAGGATACGGCCTTTGTGGATGGACTTCCAGTTCGTACCATGTCTATTCTTTTTAACATGGTGACAGGGGTGGCCATTGCCCTTATGATACCAGCAGCAGGAGCCCTTTTGGTGTCGACCATTATGGTCTTGCCGGCTAGTATTGCCCTTCGTGTGGGGAAAAACTTTACATCCGTTATGTTGCTAGCCAGTGCTATTGGCTTTTTGGGAATGGTGGCAGGTCTCTATATTTCCTACTATGCGGAAACACCTGCCAGCGCTAGTATTACCATTATCTTTGTAGCTGTCTTTTTGTTAGTCAGTCTACTGAAACGTTTTATCAAATAGGAGAATGAAATGAAAAAACTGAGCATACTACTAGCTAGTCTATGTGCCTTGTTTTTAGTGGCCTGTTCCAATCAAAAACAGGCAGATGGGAAGCTAAATATCGTGACAACCTTTTACCCTGTCTACGAATTTACCAAGCAAGTCGCAGGAGATACCGCTAATGTAGAACTTCTAATCGGTGCTGGTACAGAACCTCACGAATACGAACCGTCTGCCAAGGCAGTTGCTAAAATCCAAGACGCAGATACCTTTGTCTATGAAAATGAAAATATGGAAACTTGGGTTCCTAAATTGCTAGAATCCTTGGATAAGAAAAAGGTGAAAACCATCAAGGCGACAGGTGATATGTTGCTCTTACCAGGAGGTGAGGAAGAAGAGGAAGGCCATGATCACGGTGGTGAAGGTCACCATCATGACTACGATCCCCACGTTTGGTTATCACCAGTCCGTGCCATTAAACTAGTAGAGCACATCCGTGACAGCTTGTCAGCAGATTATCCTGATAAAAAAGAGACTTTTGAGAAGAATGCAGCTGCCTATATCGAAAAATTGCAAGCCTTGGACAAGACCTACACAGATGGCTTGTCTCAAGCCAAACAAAAGAGTTTTGTGACCCAGCATGCTGCCTTTAACTACCTTGCCTTGGACTACGGTCTCAAGCAAGTATCCATCTCAGGTCTCTCACCAGATGCAGAACCATCAGCAGCACGTTTGGCAGAATTGACAGAGTATATCAAGAAAAACAAGATTTCTTATATCTACTTTGAAGAAAATGCCTCACAAGCCCTCGCCAATACCCTCTCAAAAGAAACGGGCGTCAAACTAGATGTGCTCAATCCGCTAGAAAGCCTGACAGAAGAAGCAACCAAGGCTGGTGAGGACTATATCTCTATCATGGAGAAAAACCTCAAGGCTTTGAAGCAGACAACAGATCAAGAAGGACCGGAAATCGAGCCAGAAAAGGAAGAAAACACCAAGACAGTTCACAATGGTTACTTTGAGGATGCAGATGTCAAAGACCGCACCTTAAGTGACTATACTGGTAACTGGCAGTCTGTCTATCCTTTCCTTGAGGATGGAACTTTTGATCAAGTCTTTGACTACAAGGCTAAGTTGACTGGCAAGATGACCAAGGATGAGTACAAGGCCTACTATACAAAAGGCTATCAGACAGATGTGACTAAGATCAACATCACGGACAATACCATGGAGTTTGTTCAAGGTGGACAAAGTAAGAAATTTACGTATAAGTATGTCGGCAAGAAAATTTTGACTTATAAGAAAGGCAATCGTGGTGTGCGCTTCCTCTTTGAAGCGACAGATGCGGACGCTGGACAGTTCAAGTACGTTCAGTTTAGTGATCACAATATTGCCCCAGTTAAGGCAGAACATTTCCATATCTTCTTTGGAGGTACCAGCCAAGAAGCCCTCTTTGAAGAGATGGATAACTGGCCAACCTACTACCCAGATAACCTATCTGGACAAGAAATCGCCCAAGAAATGTTGGCGCATTGATGCAAGAGAAGATCCCGCAAATCTGCGGGATTTTTTGCTGGAAACGATTATCTGAGTAGGTTGCGGGCGGTATAGTACTACAGCTGTGCTGTTCGCAATGTGATAAAGCTGTCATTCATTACTTAGTAGACCTTGGGTGATTCTAACTAACTGGCGAATGCAAAAGTTACGATTGTACAAATTATAGAATCTTTTCAGGGAATTTAGGAAGGAATCTTAGTCATATTGACGCTGCTATCACTTTTTGTTATAGTCAAGGAGAGAGCAGTCTCAAACAATAGTTTATTCACAGTCTGTGGATAAGTCTGAGTAAGAATGATATCTAATCCATGGTGTTGAAGTATTCTGATAATAGTTCCGTATATTAGTGACTTGCTAGAGAGCTGGTAGAAACCCTGGTACAAAGCTATTTGATAAAGGTCTGTTTAGGGTGAAAGCTTCCAAGTCTAAGAGCTGGAGTCTGAAAAGACTAGTTTTTAGGTATGTTTTCTTATCCACAAGTTGTGGATAACTTTGTGAACAAGAGAAAGAGATATGAGATGATGACAATAATAAAACCACATGGACCATTACCAAGTCAGGCCCAGCTAGCTTATTTAGAGGATGAACTAGCTGCCTTTATCCATTTTGGCCCCAATACCTTTTATGACCAAGAATGGGGAAGTGGGCAAGAGGATCCCAAGCGTTTTAACCCGACCAAGTTGGATGCGCGTGAATGGGTTCGGGTACTCAAAGAAACAGGTTTTAAAAAACTGATTTTGGTGGTTAAGCACCACGATGGTTTTGTGCTCTATCCGACAGCTTATACAGATTATTCGGTCAAGGCTAGCCCTTGGAGGGATGGAAAGGGGGACTTGCTCCTTGAGGTTTCCCAAGCCGCAACTGAGTTTGACATGGACATGGGAGTGTATTTGTCTCCTTGGGATGCTCACAGTCCCCTCTATCACGTGGACCGAGAAGCGGAATACAATGGCTACTATCTGGCTCAGTTGAAGGAAATCTTGTCAAATTCTGCCTATGGGAATGCCGGGAAGTTCTCTGAGGTGTGGATGGATGGTGCTCGAGGCGAAGGGGCCCAGAAAGTCAACTATGAGTTTAAGACCTGGTTTGAAACCATTCGTGATTTGCAGGATGATTGTTTGATTTTCTCAACTGAAGGGACTAGTATCCGCTGGATTGGGAATGAACGAGGCTATGCAGGGGATCCCTTGTGGCAAAAAGTCAAACCAGACCAGTTGGGGACAGAAGCGAAAGTAGATTATCTACAGCACGGAGATCCCTCGGGGACGCTATTTTCAATCGGGGAGGCGGATGTATCCCTTCGGCCGGGTTGGTTTTACCATGAGGATCAGGATCCCAAGTCTCTTGAGGAATTGGTCGAAATCTACTTTCACTCAGTGGGGCGGGGAACCCCTCTCTTGCTCAATATTCCTCCAAACCAAGATGGTCTCTTTGATGAAAGGAATATCCAGCGATTGTATGAATTTAGGGCCTACTGTGATGAGCTCTTCAAAGAAGATTTGGCTCTAGGAAGCAAGGTATCTGGTCCGGCTCTATCACCAGACTTTGCCTGTCATCATCTGACAGATGGACTGGAGACTAGTTCTTGGGCAAGTGATGCAGAGTTGCCAGTCCAATTAGAGCTCGATTTAGGGGCACCTAAAACTTTTGATATGATTGAGTTAAGAGAAGATTTGAAGCTGGGGCAACGCATCGCTGCTTTCCATGTTCAGGTAGAGTTGGATGGTGTTTGGCAGGAGTTTGGATCTGGTTATACTGTTGGCTACAAACGTCTCTTACGAGGATCAGTCGTTGAGGCGCAGAAGATACGTGTGACCATCACAGAGGCACAGGATTTGCCAGTATTAACTAAGATTTCACTTTATAAAACACCTAGCTTGTCAAAAAAAGAAGCTGTTCAGCAACTGGAGTTTTCAGAAAAAAGTCTCGCTGTGACCAAGGGAGAAAATATCCACTTTACAGTGAAACGCAGAGAATCTAGCAGTCCTTTAGAAGCTAAGATTTCGATTCAACCAGGGACGGGTGTGCATGGTGTCGCTTATCAGGATGAGATTCAAGTTATTGAGTTTCAAGCTGGCGAGACTGAAAAAAGATTGACGCTCCCAACCTTGTATTTTGCAGGAGATAAAAGCTTGGACTTTTATCTGAATCTGACGATAGATGGGCAGCTTGTTGACCAGCTTCAGGTCCAAGTTTCATAAAAGAAGAACCTTTGCGCGATGCAAAGGTTCTTTTGGTTATGAGTGATTTGGTAGCCAGCTGAGAGTGAAGATCAGTTGCTCAGCTTTCAAGAGGTCTTGGTGTTGGATGCTAGATACAGAGGTCTTGTCCAATCGACACTCTTTGACAAAGTTAAAATGGCTGTAGTTTTGCTCAGCATGGATATCTAGCCATTTATTTTCCTTAGCAAGATAGACACGCAGATGGTCAAAGAGAGGGATTCCGAGATCGTAGCTTGGTTTGCCTGGACAGGTCGGGTAGAATCCAAGAGCTGACCAGATGTACCAAGCAGAGAGACTGCCATTGTCCTCATCGCCAGGATAGGCTTCCCAGCTTGGGTGAAAGGCTTTTTGATGCAAGGTTTTGATGAGAAGGGCAGTGTAGTCTGGGTAGTTGCTGTAACGGAAGAGATAAGGGATGTGGAAGCTAGGCTGGTTGGAAATGGCGACTTGTCCAAAAGGAGTAGTAGCCATCTCACTCATCTCATGAATCTCGTAACCATAGCCAGTCGTCTCAAAGAGTGGAGCATCCTGACAGGCTTTTAATAGATAATTGCTGAAGGCTTCTTTTCCGCCCATAAGTTGGATTAAGCCTGGGATGTCGTGGAGGATGCCTAAAGTCGCTTGAATGGCAGAGCATTCGGCGTAGTCTCGTCCCCAACTGTAAGGAGAAAAGTCAGGACGGAAGTTGCCTTGACGATCTCGCGCACGCATGTAGCCCGTCGCAGTGTCAAATAGATGGCGGTAATTTTGTGACGAAATTCTATAAGTTTCCGCGATGTCATTCTTACCTTGTTTTTCGGAACAGCTGGCGATACAAAAATCACTATAGGCGTAGTCTAGCGTGTGGCTGACACTTTCGTGGTGGTCGGTAGAGAGGTAGCCTAACTCTTGGTATTGGGTTAGTCCATGGCGACCATTGATGCCGAGAGGGTCAGACTTGGTGGCTGTTTCAAGCATGGCTTGGAGGAGTTCTTTTTCCAAGTCGGGGGCCATGTCCTTACAGGCGCTGTCTGCGATAATGCCATCTAGCAGGGTACCTGGCATCATGCCACGTTCATCTGGGGCTAGCCATTTAGGCAGAAAACCAGTATCGCGGTAGCTATTGAGGAAACCTTCTAGAAAGCGGTGATAGTGCTCCGGTATGATAAGGGCAAAGAGGGGAAAGGTGGTGCGGAAGGTATCCCAGAAACCATTGTTGCTAAAGAGGACGCCGGGTTTGACAGTACCAGTAGCCAGATCCATGTGGATGGCTTGCCCTGATTCATCAACCTCATAAAAAGTCTGTGGGAAGAGGAAGAGTCTGTAGAGGCAGTGATCAAAAAAGGTTCGGTCGGCTTCCCCTGTCTCCACGATATCAAAACGATGGAGGAGATTTTCCCAGTCTTCTTGGGCACTTGCCTTACAGCTATCAAAGTCCGTTTGGGGTAGATTAAGCAGAGCTTGAGATGGCGAAATGAAAGAAGTTGCTAGTTGAATCTCAGCATGACTATTTGCTAAGTCAATTCGCCAGTCTCCACTTTCTTGGCTGACAGCAAGAATATCCGTATTCATTTGTAGAGCAGTAAAGAGTATCAGAGGACTTTTATTGGTCTCTGTTTTTCCGTCTTGTCTTAGGGCAAGATTCCTCTTATCTACTTGCTCTACGGTCAGTTCATCTGCTGCGTGAAGGTAGAGGGCGAGGGCTTTGCCTTGCTTTTGCTCTAGGCGAATTGAAGCACCATAGCAAGTCGGTGTGAGCTGGATTTCAATCTGATAGCGCAGGGAGAAAATTCTCAGATAATGAGGTTGGAAAGAGGCTTTTTCGATATCATAAGAAGACTGACGGTGAAAGAGACTGTCTCCATTTAGTTGACCTGTGACAGGTGTTAGGAGGAGCCAAGAGTAGTCTCCAATCCAAGGACTGGGCTGGTGGGTCAACCGAATCCCCTGAAAGATAGGCAGATGCGGATTGAAAAACCAAGCCCCCTCCTGGTCACTGGTCTGAGGCACAAAGTAATTCATCCCAAAAGGCACGCCCGTGTAGGGCAAGGTATTTCCCCGAGAGAAGGCATGCTTGCTAGCAGTGCCAAAGCGGGTATCGATGGTCTCAAGTAGTAGTTTCATAGTCTTTCCTTTAGCTGTTTTTCTACATTATATCAGAAAAATGAGACCTTTAGAGATGGGGTTCGAAAGTAAGCAATTTTGTAGAAAAATGACTATCATTTGTGTATGTATTTTCTGTCTCAAAAACTATATACTGAACATGAAACTTGTTTGAAAGAGGTAAAATTTAAAATGGTTTATTCTAAAGAAATCGTCAGAGAGTGGCTGGATGAAGTAGCAGAGCGTGCCAAGGACCATCCGGAGTGGGTGGATGTCTTTGAGCGTTGCTATACCGACACCTTGGACAATACGGTCGAGATTCTAGAAGATGGTTCGACCTTTGTATTAACAGGGGATATCCCTGCCATGTGGCTTCGGGATTCGACTGCCCAACTCAGACCCTATATTCATGTGGCTAAAAGAGATCCTCTCTTACGTCAGACCATTGCAGGTTTGGTCAAGCGTCAGATGACCTTGGTACTCAAGGATCCTTATGCCAATTCCTTTAACATTGAGGAGAACTGGAAGGGCCACCACGAGACTGACCACACAGATCTTAACGGCTGGATCTGGGAACGCAAGTATGAGGTGGACTCGCTTTGCTATCCTTTGCAGCTGGCTTATCTCCTTTGGAAAGAGACTGGCGAGACCAGTCAGTTTGATGAAACTTTTGTCGCTGCGACCAAGGAAATTCTTCATCTGTGGACGGTGGAACAAGACCACAACAACTCTCCTTATCGTTTTGTTCGTGATACAGACCGCAAGGAAGATACTCTGGTAAATGATGGCTTTGGACCTGACTTTGCCGTGACAGGTATGACCTGGTCAGCCTTCCGTCCAAGTGATGACTGCTGTCAGTATAGCTATTTGATTCCGTCCAATATGTTTGCGGTCGTTGTCTTGGGTTATGTCCAAGAAATCTTTGCAGAATTGAATCTAGCTGATAGCGAGAGTGTCATCGCAGACGCTAAACGTCTGCAAGCAGAGATCCAAGAAGGGATCGAAAACTATGCCTACACCACCAATAGCAAGGGCGAAAAGATTTACGCCTTTGAAGTGGATGGTCTAGGAAATGCTAGCATCATGGATGATCCAAACGTACCAAGTCTACTGGCTGCTCCCTATCTTGGTTACTGTGCGATTGATGATGAGGTTTACCAAGCAACTCGTCGCACCATTCTGAGCCCTGAAAATCCCTACTTCTACCAAGGAGAATACGCTAGCGGTCTCGGAAGTTCTCATACCTTCTATCGCTATATCTGGCCAATCGCCCTTTCTATCCAAGGCTTGACAACAAGAGATAAGGCGGAGAAGAAATTCTTGCTCGATCAGCTCGTTGCCTGCGATGGTGGCACAGGTGTCATGCATGAAAGCTTCCACGTAGATGATCCAACGCTCTACTCTCGCGAATGGTTCTCATGGGCCAACATGATGTTCTGTGAGTTAGTCTTGGATTACTTGGATATTCGCTAGTGAGCTATCGCTCAACAGATTCTGGTAAAGAATCACAAATATATTTTTAAATTTAAGTTAGAATGAGGTTTTACTCATGGAAAATGTTGTTGTACATATTATCTCACACAGTCACTGGGACCGTGAGTGGTACTTACCTTTTGAAAGCCACCGTATGCAGTTGGTGGAATTATTTGACAATCTTTTTGATCTTTTTGAAAATGATCCTGAGTTCAAGAGCTTCCACTTGGACGGCCAAACGATTGTCCTTGATGACTACTTGGAAATTCGCCCTGAAAATCGCGACAAAGTCCAAGGTTACATCGACCAAGGAAAACTCAAAATTGGTCCCTTTTACATCTTGCAGGATGATTACTTGATTTCCAGTGAAGCCAACGTCCGCAATACCTTGATTGGTCAAGCAGAATGCGCAAAATGGGGCAAATCAACCCAGATTGGTTATTTCCCAGATACCTTTGGAAACATGGGACAAGCGCCTCAAATCCTTCAAAAATCAGGTATTCACGTGGCAGCCTTTGGCCGTGGTGTCAAGCCGATTGGCTTTGACAACCAAGTCCTCGAAGATGAGCAGTTTACTTCCCAGTTTTCAGAAATGTACTGGCAGGGTGCAGACGGAAGTCGTGTCCTCGGTATCCTCTTTGCCAACTGGTACAGTAACGGAAATGAAATTCCAGTGGATAAAAACGAGGCCTTGACATTCTGGAAACAAAAACTGTCAGACGTGCGTGACTATGCTTCGACCAACCAATGGTTGATGATGAACGGATGTGACCACCAACCTGTACAGCGAAATCTGAGCGAAGCCATTCGTGTGGCAAATGAACTCTTCCCAGATGTAACCTTTGTGCATAGTTCCTTTGATGACTATGTCCATGCAGTAGAAAGTGCCCTACCGGAGCAACTATCTACCGTTACGGGTGAGTTGACAAGTCAGGAAACAGATGGCTGGTACACACTTGCCAACACTTCTTCATCCCGTATTTATCTCAAACAAGCCTTCCAAGAAAATAGCAACCTGCTAGAACAAGTAGTGGAACCATTGACGGTCATCACTGGCGGACATAACCACAAGGACCAGTTGACCTATGCTTGGAAAGTTCTTCTACAAAATGCGCCACATGACAGTATCTGTGGCTGTAGTGTGGACGAGGTTCACCGTGAGATGGAGACACGTTTTGCCAAGGTCAACCAAGTTGGAAACTTCGTTAAGACCAACCTTCTCAACGAGTGGAAGGGTAAAATCGCAACCCAGGAAGCTCAAAGCGACCATCTCTTTACGGTCATTAACACAGGCTTGCATGACAAGGTTGATACGGTCAGCACCGTGATTGATGTGGCGACTTGTGATTTCAAAGAATTGCACCCAACAGAAGGCTATAAGAAGATGGCAGCCTTGACCTTGCCAAACTACCGTGTCGAAGACTTGGAAGGGCATGCAGTAGAAGCGAAAATCGAAGATTTGGGAGCTAATTTTGAGTATGATTTGCCAAAAGACAAGTTCCGTCAGGCTCGTATCGCTCGACAAGTGCGTGTGACAGTGCCTGTTCATCTAGCACCTCTCTCTTGGACAACCTTCCAATTGCTGGAGGGAGAACAAGAAGGCCGTGACGGTATTTACCAAAATGGGGTAATTGATACGCCATTTGTAACGGTGAGTGTGGATGAAAACATCACGGTCTACGACAAGACAACTCATGAAGCGTATGAAGATATTGTTTGCTTTGAAGACCGTGGTGACATTGGAAATGAGTACATTTATTTCCAACCAAAAGGAACAGAGCCTATCTACGCAGAACTCAAAGGCTATGAAGTCTTGGAAAATACAGCTCGTTTTGCCAAGATCTTGCTCAAGCATGAATTGACAATTCCAGTAAGTGCAGACGAAAAACTGGATGCGGAACAAAGAGGTATCATCGAGTTTATGACGCGTGAAGCTGGACGTTCAGATGAACTGACAAGCATTCTTCTTGAAACAGAGATGACCGTCTTTGTTGATAATCCACAAATCCGCTTCAAGACTCGCTTTACCAACACCGCCAAAGACCACCGTATCCGTCTCTTGGTCAAGACTCATAATACGCGTCCAAGCAATGATTCGGAAAGCATTTATGAGGTGGTGACACGACCAAACAAACCAGCTGCTTCTTGGGAAAATCCTGAAAATCCACAACACCAACAAGCCTTTGTCAGTCTGTATGATGATGAAAAAGGGGTGACAGTGGCTAATAAAGGATTGCACGAGTATGAAATCCTTGGAGACGATACCATTGCCGTGACCATCCTTCGTGCCTCAGGTGAGTTAGGTGACTGGGGGTACTTCCCAACACCAGAGGCTCAATGCTTGCGTGAGTTTGAAGTTGAATATGCTCTTGAATGCCACAAAGCACAAGAACGCTTCTCAGCCTTCCGTCGTGCTAAAGCCTTTCAAACACCATTCACTAGTCTTCAAGTTGCTAAACAAGAAGGGAGTGTTGCTGCGACTGGTAGCCTCTTGAGTCATGCGGCACTTAGCTTACCACAAGTTTGCCCAACAGCCTTTAAAGTGGCGGAAAATGAAGAAGGATATGTCCTCCGTTATTACAATATGAGTCAAGAAAATGTGCGCATATCTGAACACCAACAAACCATTCTTGACTTACTTGAGCGACCATATCCAGTTCATTCAGGACTATTAGCGCCACAAGAAATTCGTACAGAATTGATTAAAAAAGAAGATATTTAACAGTTTTAAAGTGTTCTATAACTAATACTATGAGATAGAAAGGAGGGGCGAATGAGTAAGGATAAACTACTGATTCGCCCCTTTTTGGTGAAAATATGACGATTGCAACGATTGATATCGGAGGGACTGGGATTAAGTTTGCCAGTCTGACTCCTGATGGAAAAATACTAGATAGGACAAGTACACCGACACCAGAAAACTTGGAGGATTTACTGGCATGGCTAGACCAACGTCTGTCGGAGAAAGATTATAAGGGCATTGCCATGAGTGTTCCAGGTGCGGTCAATCAAGAAACCGGTGTGATTGAGGGAATCAGTGCCATTCCTTATATCCATGGTTTTTCATGGTATGAGACCCTTGCTCATCATCAACTCCCTATCCATCTAGAAAATGATGCCAACTGTGTTGGACTTAGTGAACTGCTGGCTCACCCAGAGATTGAAAATGCAGCCTGTGTCGTGATTGGGACAGGAATCGGCGGTGCCATGATTATCAATGGCAAGCTTCACCGAGGTCGCCACGGCTTGGGAGGAGAGTTTGGCTACATGACAACCATTGCACCAGCAGAAAAGCTCAACAACTGGTCGCAACTAGCATCTACAGGGAACATGGTTCGATACGTAATTGAAAAATCTGGTCAGACTGACTGGGACGGCCGCAAGATTTACCAAGAGGCTGCAGCTGGAAATGCCCTTTGCCAAGAAGCTATTGAGCGCATGAACCGTAATCTGGCGCAAGGCTTGCTCAATATCCAGTATATTATTGACCCAGATGTCATTAGTCTGGGAGGATCTATCAGTCAAAATCCAGATTTTATCCAAGGCGTCAAAAAAGCTGTTGAAGCCTTTGTCGAAACCTACGAAGAATACACGGTCGCACCAGTTATCCAAGCTTGCACCTATCATGCAGATGCCAATCTCTATGGTGCCCTTGTCAACTGGTTGCAGGAGGAAAACCAATGGTAATTTTTACAGGACTTAGTCCCAAACAAGAGCAAGCATTAGACTTGCTTAAAAAGCATATTTCGCTAGCAGATGTAGAGGTAGCAGTCGCTCAGTCTGACCAAGCCTCTATCTCTATCAAGGGTGAGGATGGCCACTATCAACTGACTTATCGCAAACCTCACCAACTTTACCGTGCCTTGTCCTTGTTGGCAACAGCTCTAGTAGAAGGTGATAAGGTAGAGATTGAGGAGCAAGCTGCTTACGAAGATTTGGCCTACATGGCAGACTGTTCGCGAAATGCAGTGCTAAATGTCGCTTCTGCCAAACAGATGATTGAGGTCTTGGCTCTCATGGGCTACTCAACCTTTGAGCTTTACATGGAAGACACCTACCAGATTGAGGGGCAACCTTACTTTGGTTATTTCCGTGGAGCTTACTCAGCTGAGGAGTTGCAGGAAATCGAAGCCTACGCCCAGCAGTTTGACATAACCTTTGTGCCTTGCATCCAGACCTTGGCTCATTTGTCGGCCTTCGTTAAATGGGGTGTCAAGGAAGTGCAGGAACTCCGTGATGTTGAGGATATCCTCCTTATCGGCGAAGAAAAAGTTTATGATTTGATTGATGGCATGTTTGCCACTCTGTCTAAACTGCAGACACGCAAGGTCAATATCGGGATGGACGAAGCCCACTTGGTTGGTTTGGGACGCTACCTTATCTTAAACGGTGTTGTGGACCGTAGTCTCCTCATGTGCCAACACTTGGAGCGCGTGCTGGATATTGCAGACAAGTATGGTTTCCACTGCCAGATGTGGAGTGATATGTTCTTTAAGCTCATGTCAGCTGATGGTCAGTACGACCGTGACGTGGAGATTCCAGAGGAAACTCGTGTCTACCTAGACCGTCTTAAAGATCGTGTAACCTTGGTTTACTGGGATTATTACCAAGACAGCGAAGAAAAGTACAATCGTAATTTCCGTAATCACCACAAGATTAGTCAAGATATCGCCTTTGCAGGTGGTGCTTGGAAGTGGATTGGTTTTACGCCTCACAACCATTTCAGCCGTCTCATTGCTGTTGAGGCCAATAAAGCCTGTCGTGCTAATCAGATCAAAGAAGTCATTGTGACTGGTTGGGGGGACAATGGTGGCGAAACAGCCCAGTTCTCTATCCTACCAAGCTTGCAAATTTGGGCAGAACTCAGCTACCGTAATGACCTAGACCGTCTGTCTGCTCACTTCAAGACCAATACAGGTCTTTCGGTTGAAGACTTTATGCAGATTGACCTAGCTAATCTCTTGCCAGACTTACCAGGCAATCTCAGTGGTATCAATCCCAACCGCTATGTCTTTTATCAGGATGTTCTTTGCCCGATTCTTGACCAGCACATGACACCTGAACAGGACAAGCCACACTTCGCTCAGGCTGCTGAGACGCTTGCTGAAATCAAAGAAAAAGCTGGCGCCTACTCTTATCTCTTTGAAACTCAGGCCCAGTTGAACCAGATTTTAAGTAGTAAAGTGGATGTGGGACGACGAATTCGTCAGGCCTACCAAGCGGGTGATAAAGAAAATCTGAAAGAAATCGCAAGACAAGAATTACCAGAACTCAGAAGCCAAATCGAACACTTCCATGCCCTCTTTAGCCACCAATGGCTGAAAGAAAACAAGGTCTTTGGCTTGGATACGGTCGATATCCGTATGGGCGGACTCTTGCAACGCATCAAACGCGCAGAAAGTCGCATCGAGGCTTATCTGGCTGGTCAGCTTGACCGCATTGACGAGCTAGAAGTTGAAATCCTACCATTTACTGACTTCTACGCAGATAAGGACTTCGCAGCCACAACAGCCAACCAGTGGCACACCATTGCGACAGCTTCGACGATTTATACGACTTAGGAGTAGAATATTGACAAACATCTTCTGTATAAAAAGAAGATGTTTTTGCTTAAATATAATATTTAAAAATAGATAAAATATAGGAAGTGGGGGATATTTGATAGAATAACATATTCAGCAATACATGTGCTTAAAAGCTATATGAATCAAGATTTTTATTAAATTAGGTGGGTAGATTTTAACTGCATCAGTTGAATTATCAAGGAGTAAAATGTATAATATAGAGCAGAGGTTTCCTATGCGTAGAGGTTGTAAAAGTCCATCTCTAATAAAATAATCATATGTCAAACTTAGAAAGGAATATAGAAAGTGAAGAGTTTTAAAATTTACAAGGGAAGACATGAAAAATTTTCTCTAAGAAAGAAGAATGTTGGACTTGTTTCGATTGCAATTGCTAGTTTAGCGATATATGGAGTAACGCTTGGCACACCAACTGTACAAGCAGATGAGAACAACAATGCGAGCAGTCTAGTAGAGACTAGCTCGACAACTGATGTGAAATCAGAAAATAATAGTGATCAACCAGCAGTGGTGGAGTCAGAGAAAGTAGCTTCAATCACAGAAGTTAAGGAAACAGAAAAAGCTGCTAGTCCAGCACCAACTGTTGAACAAGCAGAAAAGAAAGTGTCAGTTTCAAAAACTGCCCCTGAAGTGGAAGGAGCAGACAAAAAATCCGTAGCTCCTTCAAACTCGACGGCAGTCGCAAAAGAAAATCCAGCACCTGTTGAGTCTAAGCTGGTTGAAAAGTCTACTGATGGGCAAACAGCAGCTACTCCTCGTTCGACTGCTCCGGTACGTACGCGCAGAAGTTTGCAACAAAACCCAACTCAAATCTCGAATTTTTCAGTAACGGTTACGACTAAAGATGGAACTGTTATGCGTTCAGGTGATACAAAACCTTTGCCTGCTCAAGAAGTTTCCTTTGACAAGGTTCAAATGGACTTTAAAATCACACAAGATGGGACGCTGAAAAAAGGTGATGTTCTCCGTATTCCGGTCAAATTGGAAAATAATGCCTACGGTGCTTACTATGCAAATCTTGGTTCTGGAACAGCAGAGCATATCGAGGGTGTTGGAACAATTAAATTTGTACATTCTGCCCCAAATAATCTTGCCTATGAAATCACCTTAGACCAAAGCTTCCAAGATATGCCTCAAAATACTGAAAAGACGGTATCAGTTACTCAAAAGGCAGCGACTATTGGGAAATTTACAGCAAAATCAAGTTATGAGAATATTATTTTAGAAATAAATGGCAATAAGTTTACTTTTAAACCAACACCAAGAACATTTGAGAAAGCACAGGCGCCTTTTGCTGTTTATAATAGTGCAAGTAGCGATAGAGCAAATTCAATAAAAATAGGCACTTCAACTGGGGATGCAAATTATTATAATAATTTATTGTCAAGCGATGGTACCAACCCTGGACAAACAGGAATTCCAAATGGTGATATCATTTCTGTCCATCGTATAAAACCAGGTAATGGGTCAAAAATTGTTAGTATCAAACCAGACCTTAAAAGATATACTTCTACTTTAGCAATTAGTGAGGATGGAAAATATCTTGTTAAAGGAGATACTTCAACTTCTATTAGCATCAATTCAGATCCAGATAATAAGTTAATAAATCTACCTGCAAATTCAACAAATGATACTATTCTTAAAGCATTAAAGCAAGCAGGTAAAAACTCTTCGGTTGTTATTGATAATGGAGATGGGACCTACACAGTTGCTATTAATTTAGGAAAAATGACAGGAAATGGTGCTACTACCTATCATGATATTTGGCCAACTGACGACTATGCTCAAATGGGCGATCAATATCAGGAAATCAACAGAACAGAAGAAGTCAATAAAAAAGTTAGTGCTATTTTAAAGGATGCTAGTGTCATTCAAGGAACTGGGCATTCAACACGAATTACTTTTGCGGATTCATCAATTGAAAATGCTCTAGCTGAAGGGTCTAAGAGTTTTAGTTATAGCGTTGATGACGATGGTACTATAAAAAAGATAAAAGAGGAAAAGCTTTCTGCAAAAACAACCCCATCCGTTGCGCGTGCTGTGGGTCAGAAGAAGATTACAATACACTATGTCGATACAAACGGCAAGGAAATTGAAACTCAGGACTATAAATATGGTTATCCAGCAGGAGGAACTGCCACTCCAACCCCTGATTATAACGCTAATCCAAAAACAATTACAGGCTACACACTTGTAACAGCTGATACGGCAATCGCGTCGTATGGTACACAGTTAAAGACTACTAAACAAATTCCATTCACTAGCAACGACCAAGAATTTTATTATGTCTATTCAGCTAAAAAATCTAGTGCCAAAGTTACGTATATTGACGATGATACTAACGGAGGAAAAGTTCTTGAAACGAAGGATTTGAATGGTTTTTATGGGCAGACTGATCCTTATCGAACAGCTGAAACCATTAAGACGTATACCGATAAAAATTATGAACTTGTTTCAGACAATTATCCAACAAATGGTGTAACCTATAATGAAAATCTTCAAACCTTTGAAGTTCATTTGAAACACAAAAAGACGTCAGTAGCAGAAGAAAAGACGGTTAAGGAAACTATCCATTATACATACGAGGGCGGTGCACCAGCAGCTCCAGACCACACTAGCAGCTTAAAATTCACCAGAACAGCAACAACTGACCTTGTTACAAATGTTACAACTGGTGATTGGACAGCGGAAAATGGAACAAGTTTTGCGGCCGTAACATCACCAACAATCAAAGGTTACACTCCAGATTTAGCGGAGGTTCCAGCAGTTGACAATATTACGGCTAACAGTGACAATATCGAAAAGACAGTTGTTTACAAAGCTAATCCAGCTAGTGCAAAGGTAACTTATATCGATGACACAACAGGGGAAACGCTTGAAACGAAGGATTTGAATGGTTTTTATGGGCAGACTGATCCTTATCGAACAGCTGAAACCATTAAGACGTATACTGATCGAAATTATGGACTCGTTTCAGATGGTTATCCAGCAACTGGTGTAACCTATAATGAAACTCTTCAAACCTTTGAAGTTCATCTACGTCATAAGGGAGCTGCAGTTCAAGAAACAAAGACAGTCACAGAGACCATCAAGTATGTTTATGAAGATAACACAGAGGCAGCGGATACGAAGGTTCAGACTTTGAAGTTCTATCGGATTAACAACAAGGATCTGGTGACTAATAAGATTGTCTATAAGGGTCCTTGGTTCCCGTCTACCGGAACCTTCCCAGAGGTAGTTTCTCCAAAGGTTGATGGTTATACACCAGATAAGGCAACTGTAGTAGCCGTTGAACAGATTACGGGAGATAGCGCAGATATTGAAGAAACGGTTACCTATAAAGCAGATAAGCAAAAAGTAACCTATACCATCATTGACGACACTGCCCAAAAAACGCTGAAAGATAAGGAATTACTTACCAGCGGAGGCTCTGATACTCCTCTTCCAGACAGTGCCCGAGAAAAATATGATTTAATCGTGAATGCTTATCTAGCTCAAGGCTATGAATTGGTTTCGAAAGACCAGCTTCCAGCTAAGTTCGACCTTGACAGTAGCCACGATCAAAATGTGGTTGTTCACTTGAAGCATGGTACAACTGATATCCAAGAAAGCAAGTCTGTAAACTTGACTGTTCGTTATCACGGTGCCGGTGGACAAACACCAGCAGACAAGGTGCAAACAGCCACTTGGACTCGTACAGTAACAAAAGATAAGATCACAGGTATAGAAGTTTCTGCCACAGCTTGGACAAGCGACAAAGCAAACTATGATGCTGTGCCATCACCAGTGATTCCGGGCTACAGTGTTGACATTGAGACGGTTCCATCAGAAGCCGTTACTCAAGAAAACATTGTTAAGGATGTACATTACACAATCCAAACGCAAAAAGTTACTTACACAGTTGTAGATGAGATAACTGGTCAGACTTTAGAAAATCAAGTTGAATTGACAACAGGCGAGTCTGGTGCTGCTCTTCCAGCTGCAGCACAAACGAAATACGATACCATAGTCGCGGGTTACTTAGCACAAGGTTACGAAGTGGCTTCTAAGGATGAATTGCCAGCCCAATTTGACACCGACAGCAGCGTGGACCAAAACGTGGTCATTCGCTTGAAACACAAAGTGTCAACTTCTACAGAAACCAAGACTGTAACGCAAACGATTAACTACGTCTACGAGGATGACAATACACCAGCAGCTCCAGAGAAGAAAACGACCTTGACTTTCTCTAGAGAAGTGAAAACAGATGAAGTGACTAAAACGACTACGCAAGGTGCTTGGACTCCGTCGGTCGGAACCTTCCCAGAGGTAGTTTCTCCAGTTGTGGATGGCTACACACCAGATAAGGAAAAAGTCACTGCTGTAAATGTAACTGCTACTGATGCTGATATCAATGTTACTGTTAAATACAAGGCAGATAAGCAAAAAGTAACCTATACTATCATCGATGATACAACTAATACCACTTTGGAAGATAAGAAAGAGCTAACAAGTGGGAACTCTGATACCCCTCTTCCAAATGGTACAGAAGCTAAGTACAATGCAATCGTAGATGCTTATCTAGCTCAAGGTTATGAATTAGTTTCGAAAGATCATCTTCCAGCTAAGTTTGACCTTGATAGTAGCCACGATCAAAATGTAGTAGTTCACGTGAAACACAAAGTGTCAACTTCTACAGAAACCAAGACTGTAACGCAAACGATTAACTACGTCTACGAGGATGACAATACACCAGCAGCTCCAGAGAAGAAAGCTAGTTTGACTTTCACTAGAGAAGTGAAAACAGATGAAGTGACGAAGGATGTTACACC
>CAKQDJ010000015.1:0-38658 GCA_934229205.1 uncultured Streptococcus sp. | reverse complement strand
GTGGAAACAGGAGAAGAGTTGGAGCAAGCGCCAGCCAAGATGTCTAAATCGCTCAAAAACGTTGTCAACCCAGACGATGTGGTGGAACAATATGGTGCCGATACCCTTCGTGTTTATGAAATGTTCATGGGACCGCTTGATGCTTCAATTGCTTGGTCAGAAGAAGGTTTGGAAGGAAGCCGTAAATTCCTTGACCGTGTTTACCGATTGATGACAAGTAAGGAAATTGTTGCGGAAAATAGCGGAGCTCTTGATAAAGTCTACAATGAGATCGTCAAGTCTGTAACAGAGCAGATTGAGTCCCTCAAATTCAACACAGCCATTGCCCAACTTATGGTCTTTGTCAACGCAGCTAACAAGGAAGACAAGCTCTATGTGGACTATGCCAAAGGCTTTATCCAATTGATCGCCCCATTTGCGCCTCACTTGGCAGAAGAGCTCTGGCAAACAGTCGCAGCAACAGGTGAATCCATCTCTTACGTGGCTTGGCCAACATGGGACGAAAGTAAATTGGTTGAAGACGAAATCGAAATCGTCGTCCAAATCAAAGGTAAAGTTCGTGCCAAACTCATGGTCGCTAAAGACCTGTCACGCGAAGAATTGCAAGAAATCGCTCTAGCTGACGAAAAAGTCAAAGCAGAGATCGATGGTAAGGGAATCGTGAAAGTGATTGCGGTGCCTAACAAACTTGTGAATATTGTGGTGAAATAACCAATTTATTTGCTCATTTTCAACCTCAAACAGTTCCCCAAACTTTTTGAGCCAACTAAACTCGTTAATATCGTTGTGAAATAAGAATCAAAAAGTCTCCTGTTATTGAGTAATAGTAATTAAGGGGACTTTTTAAGCTAATCAAAAAGTATTATAGGTTAAAGGGGAGAATATTGAAAATGACTACTTTTATAGCCACATGGTTTGTTGTTTTTATAATTATTCATAGTATACTGATTTATAAACGGAAACAAATAGATAATAATATAAGCTATAGAAGGAATTGGATGAGTAAATTCATACCTAACTTCTTATTATATCTGATGTTCCTTACATTATTATCTCTATTTGGCACTTTATCGATATCGATTTGGGCAATTGTTACTGCGATAGTAGCTTTAATCAAAGAACTATTATCTAAGAATACTGCAAAGTATACATTGAATATAGATTCTAAAGATTATAATAAAAAGGGCATGCATAATTTATTTCTAGTCATTTTACTAGCGGTTGTATTATTCTATATAAGTTTATCAGTTATTGACGAGTTAGAAGTGTATGCTTATCAAGAATCAAATAACTTGACGGTGTTCTTTAAACAAGATTATGCAGAGCAATTTTATAACGAGTTTAAAACAATTGGGTTACTAGATAATCAATCAAATAAAATTCTAACAGGCCTTATTCGAATGTTATTTGTGGAATTGGAAGTTATTTGTCTACTAATAGTATATTCTTTTGCAAATTATACTTTTAAAAAATTTTTTGGAAATAGTATACGATCATCGTATGAAAAAATGATGGGAAGTCAGATATATAATTTGAATGGGTACTGGCATGAGATTGATACTGAAGGGAAAATTACAGCCAGAGAAATATTTTATATATTATCAGGCACTTTTTATGATAGGGTTGACTTGAGTAAAAAATACACCATTGTAGTCAATGATGGTGAAATCAGTATAAATAAAGATGGTGAAGATATTCTTATTTCTATTGAAGAATCTAAGGATAATAAAAAATTAAAAATTAATGACAGGTATTTTATTAACAAAGATACGTCAATATATAAAGAATGTAAAAAACAAGGAAAAATTTTATCAGATAGAATACCTTTATTTTGAGAGAATAAGAGCTAAAGTGTAAAAATTAACTCTTTATATTTTTAGAGAAGAATTAGATGAATAAAGTATTATTGAACAATATAAAGCTTTTTGCACAATTTTAGAGTCGTTTTTTGTAAAATATTAATAAAAAGAGGGAATTATGATTAAGAAGACAATCTTATTTAAAATACTCAACCACATAATTTTAATTTCAGTAATTCTTGCTAGTATACTGAGCAATACTTTTGATACTATTGCCTTTCTATCAACTAACGATATAAATATTTTAGAACCAATATTGACTATAGACACTCTCTTTGCAGTTTTTATTACTTTCTTTAGTTTTTCAAATGATAAATCAAACAATATTTTTGGAATATCTCCAAATGAAATTATAAGGACACAGTCTGAAGTGTATCAATTTTTATTTACAAAATCTTTTGCAGCTCTGCTAATAGTGACGAATTTGTTATCTATTATCCATTATTTTGGAGTCAAAAATTTAATAGTTTCTTTTAATGAAACTTATTCTGGTGTTCAATTCAGTGTTGGTATCATGTGGCTACCACTGTTTGTCATTTTAGTAATCTATTTTGTTTGGCTCTTAATAGAGGGATTAAAATATATCAAAAAAATAAATTATGTTATTCAGAATAAGGCACTTGTCAATTTTTATTCGCAGGTAAAATCTAGTGAGAAACTTAAAGATTATGAATTGAAAAAATACAGTAAATATATTGATTTGTACGAATCGTGTCGTCAAGAAACAGGTAGAAAACTGCTTACCTTTTTGAGGGTAGTAGACAAAAAAATGGGAGAAGGTCCTCGTGACGCAGTGAGGATTATGTTTGAATCTTTTGATAAGGCGGATCAAATTGCGGCTCTGAATATTTGTAGAAACTATGTAGCACGAGAAAAGGTTTTAAATAAAGAAGATGTAGAAAAATTGTTAAATGAAATTGATAAAAAATTTGAAATTAGCAGATAGGATAATTCAAATAGGGTTGAGTAGAAAGTTTAAAACTGCAACAAGGAGAAAGCTATGCCAGTAAATGAATATGGTCAGATAATTGGTGAGTCAATGAAAGGTTATACACCAGGTGAATTGCCTTCCATTGATTTCTTAGAAGGGCGCTACGCTCGGATAGAGGCTCTTTCGGTGGAAAAGCATGAAGAGGATTTGCTAGCTGTTTATGGACCCGATACTCCTCGGGAGATGTGGACCTACCTCTTTCAGGAGCCAGTGGCAGATATGGAGGAACTGGTTACCGTCTTAAATCAGATGTTGGCTCGTAAGGACCGTTTTTACTATGCGATTATAGACAAGGCAACTGGTAAGGCTTTGGGAACTTTTTCTCTCATGCGCATTGACCAGAATAACCGAGTAATAGAAGTGGGAGCTGTCACTTTTTCTCCAGAACTCAGGGGAACACGTATAGGGACAGAGGCTCAATATCTCCTAGCTCGCTATGTTTTTGAAGAGCTTAACTATTGTCGCTATGAGTGGAAATGCGATGCTCTAAATCTGCCATCAAGACGAGCTGCGGAACGTTTGGGCTTTATCTATGAAGGAACCTTCCGCCAGGCAGTTGTTTATAAGGGGCGCACGAGGGATACGGATTGGCTCGCTATGATTGATAAGGACTGGCCTCAAGTTAAAGCTCGTTTGGAAACATGGTTGGCTCCTGAAAATTTTGATAAAAATGGACGGCAGTACAAGAGCTTAAGAGAATTCTGAGAGGTATTGAGATGATAACTATTAGAAAGCAAGAAATTGTCAAGCTAGAGGATGTTTTGCATCTCTATCAGGCAGTCGGTTGGACAAATTATACCCATCAACCTCAGATGCTGGAGAAGGCCTTGTCTCACTCATTAGCGATTTATCTGGCACATGATGGAGATTCCGTGGTGGGCTTGGTTCGTTTGGTCGGAGATGGTTTTTCATCGATTTTTGTCCAGGATTTGCTCGTTTTGCCTAGCTATCAGCGCCAAGGGATTGGTAGCAACTTGATGAAAGAGGCTTTAGGTGACTTCAAAGATGCCTATCAAGTCCAACTAGTGACCGAACAGACAGAAAAAACCTTGGGATTCTATCGTTCTCTAGGATTTGAAACCTTATCTACTTATGATTGTACAGGAATGATTTGGGTGGATCGAAAAAGATAAAAAAATTATTTTTTCTTAAGTAAAGTTTAAGTCTCCTCGTGTATCATATAGTTATTAAATAAAGACCTCCTAATACTTTTCGAAAATCTCATCAACCTTCGTTAGAGTCGACTTAGCTAACTATAGTTATGCTTGCGTCTATCTGCCTAGTCTGGTTTCGATTTTCATTGAGTACCCTTTATTTAATGAAATCCCAAACTTTTCTTTTTCATCATAATCTCCTAAAGAAGTCACCCAATCAGGTGGCTTTTTTATGGCTTGGAGAGGAAAATTCCATTCGAAAAAAATTTTTAAAAAAATGATAAATCAGAGAAAAAATTAAGATAGCTTTAAGATTCATCTTGTATTATATAATCATTAAATAAAGACCTCCTAACTTTATTTAATGAAATCCTAAACTTTTCTTTTTCATAATAATCTCCCTAAAGAAGCCACCCAATCAGGTGGCTTTTTTGTTTGAAAAAACTCCTTAGAAAAGACTGAGGAGAAAGAATCATGTTTTCTTTTTAAGTTGTTGATTTCGATACTGTCTAGGTGTTAAGTGATAGTGCTGCTTAAATTGACGGTTGAAGTTTGAAAGGTTGGTGAAACCGACTTGGCTTGCAATTTCTTGAATGCTGAGGTTGGTTTGGACGAGTTTCTCACAGGATTTTTCAAGACGTAACTGGAGCAGGTAGTCCATACAACTGGCTCCAGTATGTTGCTTGAAAATACTCATAAAGTGATTTTTACTATATCCAAATGTTGCAGCTAGTTGTTCGATATGAATGGGTTCTGCATAGTGCTGTTCAAGGTAGCAAATCACTTCTTTTAGTTTTTGGTATTTTTGGTAGGTATCATCTGTATAGTGTCGATTGACGTATCTATACTTAAAGAGAAGATGAAGCAATTCGTATAGTTTAGACTTTATGAGTAGATCGTAGTATATGCCTTTTTCTTCAAGGATAGAAAAGAGGGAAAGAAGGCAGGATTGAATTTGATTATAGCCCTTATCGCCTGATGATATTCGAGGAGTGAGGCAAAAGTGGCCAGAGTGGAGGGGTTGAATATAGCGTTGGCTAAAGCTGTTAATTTGACTTCTACCAAGATAATCTAGATGAATCCGAAAGCTGGTAGAAAGTAGTTCTTGATCTTTATGAGAATAGATAGCATGGAGAGAGGTCGGTTGGATAAGAAAAATATCTCCTTCACGACTTTCAAAGCGTTCTGAGTTGATATGAACGATGGCAGAACCCTTTGTAACGTAAATAATCTCTAGTTCAGGATGACAATGATAGATTGTGTCAGGAGATGTTTTGGATAGGATTTGTTTTTCAAAATCATATGGGAAGTCAGATGGGTTATCTCGTAAGAAACGTGAACGGTCTGCCATGGTAAATCCTCCCAATATTCTATTACTACTTTTATTATACCAAAAAAACTTCCTTATCTAGGAAGTTTTCGAGTTTTAAGCTTTCTTTTTCATATAAAAAATAGTAAGCATAAGTCCAATGAAGGCCAAAGCGATAGCAACATAGAAAGCTACACTATAATTTCCATTATTAGCCATTGCCATTTGAACAGCGACTTTGGGAGCGAAAAATGCTGCTAAAGAATATCCAGTGAAGACGATACCGTAGTTGACTCCCTGATTTGCAGGACCGTAATTTTCCATGACGATAGATGGGAAGACCCCCATAACACCACCAAAGCAGATACCAAGTCCTATAATTCCTAAGGTGAAGCTGAGTTGACCAGGGACGATAGTTAGGGAGAATAAAGCTAGGACAATGACAGAATAAATAATCAATAAGGTCTTTGAACGGCCTATTTTATCAGAGAGTGATCCCCAGATAAAACGACCACTAGAGTTTGCGATTGAATAAAGAGAGACATAGAGAGCTGCAGTGCCTGCAGAGAGTCCAAACATTGATTGACCGATTGGTGATGCTTGAGAGGCAATCATCAAACCAGAAAAGGCGCCAACAAAGAACATGCTAATGATAATGTAAAACAGAGGACTTTGTAGCATTTGTTTCCAGTTTTTATTAGTAGGTCCTTGCTTAGTTTGTACTGGAGCTTTCCAGCCTGCTGGTTGGTAGCCGCTTGGAGCTGCCTTAATAAAGAAAATTGCACAGATGATAACAACAATATAGACTAGCCCAATTGTACGAAAAGCAAAGAAGGCATCTTGTTGTTGAATGAGACTGCTTGCGACTGGAGAAGCAATGACTGCAGCAAAACCCATGCCGCCTGTCAGAATTCCAGAGGCCAAGCCACGTTTATCAGGGAAGAGGCGAAGTGAATTGGAGAGGGCACCTGAATAAGCAAAACCTTGACCAAGTCCAGCCATTAATCCATAGGTCAAATAAAGCATGGCTGGTGAATTGGCATAGCCGGTTAAGTAAAATCCGCTAGCAAATAGGAGAGCGCCGAGGGCAATGGTCCATTTTACATATCCTTTATCAACTAAATAACCTCCGAAAATCATGGGGATAGGGCCGATTGCAGAGTTGATAGCAAATGCTAACATAATATCAGACATGGACCAACCTGTTGAGTTGCTAAGTGGTCCGGCAAAAACAGAAAAGGAATAGACGGCACCTGTGCAAAGAAGAATGGCTGTAGACGCGACTAAAATCCTCCAACGATTGAATGTCTCTTTCATAAAAACATCCTCCTTAAATGTATATTTTTTCACCAAAAATATATCATAGTTAAGGAAGCCGGTCAATAGTTTATGAAGATATTTTGTTAATTTTTTCACGAACTTATACTAAAGTACGATAATCTGATAGAATAACACGGTCTTTATTATCAAGGATTTACAAGATTTTCTAAAGTAGTATAATGAAAGTAGATTAAATAAATGAAAGGGGTACCAAGATGAAACTAGTTGCTATCGTTGGAACCAATTCGGATCGCTCAACCAATCGGAAACTCTTGAAATTTATGCAAAAGCACTTTTCGGATAAAGCCGACATTGAGGTATTGGAAATCAAACAATTGCCAGCATTTAACGAGCCTGAGGACAAGCAAGCGCCAGCTGAAGTTCAAGCTTTTTCAGAAAAAATTCTTGCCGCAGACGGTGTCATTATTTCAACACCTGAGTACGATCACACGATACCAGCACCTTTGGCCTCTGCTTTGGAGTGGATTGCTTATACCAGTCGTGCCTTGATTAATAAGCCGACTATGATTGTAGGTGCTTCTCTCGGTTTGCTAGGAACATCTAGAGCGCAGGCACATTTACGTCAGATTTTAGATGCGCCGGAGCTTAAAGCAAGAGTCATGCCTGGTACAGAGTTCTTTCTAGGCCATTCTGAACAAGTCCTAGATGATGAGTGCCATTTGAACAATCCTGAAAAGGTTGCAGAACTAGAAGAACATTTTTCAGAGTTCCAAAACTTTGTTGAACTAACAAAAGCTTTAGTAAAACCAGAAGATACAGATCGTAAAAAATCATTCATCTGGGAAGAATGGTTAAAAGCCTAGGGAATTAATGAAAGGAGAAGAGTCAATGAAATTAGTAGCTATTGTTGGGACTAATGCAAAAAAATCCTATAATCGCAACCTCTTGCAATTTATGAAAAGACATTTTGTTTCAAAAGCGGATATGGAGATTTTAGAAATAACAGATGTACCGATGTTTAATGAAACAGATGATCAAACAGATACACCTATTATTCAGAAGTTTAATCAAGCTATTTCAGAAGCTGATGGTGTCATTATCTCGACACCCGAGCACAATCATACGATTCCATCAAGTTTGAATAGCTTGCTCGAGTGGTTGTCTTTTAACATTCATCCACTAGACGGAAAGCCGACAATGATTGTCGGAGCTTCCTATGATATTCAAGGTTCTTCACGTGCCCAACTTCATCTTCGTCAGATTCTTGATGCTCCTGGAGTAAATGCAACAGTTATGCCAGGCAGTGAGTTTTTACTTGGTCGAGCTCATCGAGCATTTGATGATAATGGAAATTTAATTGAGGAGCGAACCGTTGATTTCCTAGATAGTTGTTTTTATCGCTTCCTTCGCTTTGTATCTGTTGCAAACCAACTAAACCTTCCTGAAGAAGTCCGCTTTGAACCGGGGACTTACCATGTTACAACTGAAGGCCATAATGGTAAATTGCCGATGGATGTAACGGTTTCTGAGGACCGTATTGAAAAAATTGAAATCGATTCTTCTGGAGAATCTTCAGGAATCGCAGATGTCGTCTTTACCCGTATTCCAGCAGAAATCATTGAGGGACAAACCTTAAATGTTGATGCGGTGTCAGGAGCTTCTGTTACTTCAAATGGTGTTTTAGATGGAGTTGCGCGTGCAGTCAAACAAGCTGGTGCAAATCCGGATGTTTTACGCAAGCGTTCAAAAGCGCCATCTGCCCTAGATAAAGAAGATAAAACCTATCAGGCAGACGTTGTCATCGTCGGAGGCGGAGGAGCTGGATTAGCTGCAGCCGCTGCAGTCTTACAAGCTGGTAAGAAGCCAATTGTTGTTGAGAAATTTCCTGCAATTGGAGGAAATACTGTTCGTGCAGGTGGTCCAATGAATGCACCAGATCCAGCATGGCAAGGAACCTTCTCAGCTCATCCAGGTGAGGCTCATACGCTTCAAGAATTGATTGCGACAGATGAATCAACGATTGATCCAGAATATTTAGAGGACTTTAGAGCCTTGAAAGTTGAGGTTGAGCAGTATTTACAGGACCCGAGCTATTTGTTTGACTCTACCTTACTTTACCGTATCCAAACCTATATCGGTGGGAAACGAAAAGATTTACAAGGAAATGAAATTCATGGCCAATACGATTTGGTTTCTGTATTAACCGAACGAGCCCTAGAGTCTGTTCGTTGGTTGGAAGACATCGGCGTTGAATTTGTTCGTAGCGAAGTGACAATGCCAGTTGGAGCCCTTTGGCGTCGTGGCCATAAGCCGGTTCAACCAATGGGGTATGCCTTTATATCCGTCTTACAAAAATATGTTCTAGAAAATGGAGGCAAAATCTTGACTGACTCTCCAGTTAAAGAATTGCTTGTAAAAGAAGGGGCTGTCAAGGGTGTCAGAGCAGAAGGTCGAAACGGTCAAACCATCATTGTCAATGCAGATGCTGTTGTTCTAGCTTCTGGAGGATTTGGTGCCAATACCAAGATGCTACAAAAATACAATACCTACTGGACTGAAATTGCAGATGATATTGCCACATCTAATACACCAGCTGTAACAGGGGATGGTATTCTTTTAGGTCAAAGTGTAGGTGCAGATTTGGTGGGTATGGGCTTTAGTCAAATGATGCCAGTATCCGATCCAGTGACAGGAGCTCTCTTCTCAGGACTTCAAGTTCCTCCAGCTAACTTCATCATGGTAAATACTCAAGGGAAGCGATTTGTAGATGAGTACGGTAGCCGAGACAAGCTATCTCAAGCGGCGATTGATAATGGTGGCTTGTTCTACTTGATTGCGGATGACCGCATCAAGGAAACTGCCTACAACACTAGCCAAGAAAAAATCGATGCCCAAGTCAAGGCAGGAACTCTCTATCGTGCAGATACGATAGAAGAGTTGGCGGTTCAGATTGGTATGGATCCACAAGTTCTAGTGGAAACGATTAAGAATTACAATTCTTATGTAGATGCAGGTTTTGATCCTGAATTTAATAAAGGTAGTTTTGATCTCAAGTGTGAGGTTGCGCCATTTTACGCAACACCGAGAAAACCGGCCGTTCACCATACAATGGGTGGACTCAAGATTGATACTTCAACACACGTTTTGAACGAAAAAGGTCAGATTATTCCTGGTTTGTATGCTGCCGGAGAAGTCGCAGGTGGACTCCATGCAGGTAACCGTCTAGGAGGAAATTCGCTTACGGATATCTTTACTTTTGGACGTATTGCAGGTCAAACAGCTGTTCAAGAAAATTGTTAGTAATGGATTTAAAAATTAAGGGAATTTTAAGTCTCCTTGTGTATTATATAATCATTAAATAAAGACCTCCTAATACTCTTCGAAAATCTCATCAACCTTCGTTAGAGTCGACTTAGCTAACCATAGTTATGCTTGCGTCTATCTGCCTAGTCTGATTTCGATTTTCATTGAGTACCCTTTATTTAATGAAATCCTAAACTTTTCTTTTTCATAATAATCTCCCTAAAGAAGTCACCCAATCAGGTGGCTTTTTTGTTTGTAGGCTGGATTTTTGATATAATAGAGCCATGAGTAGAATTTTAGATAATGAAATCATGGGGGATGAGGAGTTGGTAGAACGTACCCTCCGTCCTCAGTTTTTACGTGAATATATTGGGCAGGACAAGGTCAAGGACCAGCTACAAATCTTTATCGAAGCTGCCAAAATGCGGGATGAAGCACTGGACCATGTACTCTTATTTGGGCCTCCAGGTTTGGGGAAAACGACCATGGCTTTTGTCATTGCCAATGAACTAGGAGTCAACCTCAAGCAGACCTCTGGTCCTGTCATTGAAAAGGCGGGTGATCTGGTAGCGATTTTGAATGATTTGGAGCCGGGAGATGTTCTCTTTATTGACGAGATTCATCGCCTGCCCATGTCGGTGGAAGAGGTGCTTTACAGCGCCATGGAGGACTTCTACATTGACATTATGATTGGGGCTGGAGAAGGCAGTCGCAGTGTTCATTTGGACTTGCCACCTTTTACTTTGATTGGTGCGACGACAAGGGCGGGGATGCTTTCAAATCCTCTACGGGCACGTTTTGGGATTACAGGTCATATGGAATACTATGCCCATGCTGACTTGACAGAAATTGTTGAGCGGACGGCAGATATTTTTGAGATGGAAATCACCCACGAGGCGGCTGCTGAGCTGGCCTTGCGTAGTCGAGGAACTCCTCGTATCGCCAATCGTCTCCTTAAGCGCGTGCGCGATTTTGCCCAGATTATGGGAGATGGTTTAATCGATGATGTGATTACGGATAAGGCCTTGACCATGCTAGATGTAGACCGTGAAGGATTAGACTATGTGGACCAGAAAATCCTTCGTACCATGATTGAGATGTACGGTGGTGGTCCAGTCGGGCTGGGAACCCTTTCTGTTAATATTGCCGAGGAGCGTGAGACGGTCGAAGATATGTACGAACCTTACCTGATCCAGAAAGGTTTCATCATGCGAACTCGTTCTGGACGGGTCGCGACAGCCAAGGCTTATGAACATTTGGGGTATGAATACAGTGAAAAATGAGCAAGATATTCTAGAGGTTTTTAGAAAAAATCCAGATATGATGACCATTCTGACCATCATTCGAGACCTTGGTCTGAAAGACTCGTGGTTGGCAGCAGGTTCTGTCCGAAATTTTATCTGGAATCTCTTGTCAGACAAATCGCCTTTTGATAGTGAGACAGATGTGGACGTGATTTTCTTTGATCCAGATGTTTCTTATGAGGAAACAGTATCCCTAGAGAAAAAACTGAGAGAAGATTTTCCTCAGTACCAGTGGGAGTTGAAAAATCAGGTCTATATGCATCTGCACAGTCCTCACACTGCGCCCTATACCAGTTCTCGTGATGCTATGAGTAAGTATCCAGAACGTTGTACGGCTATAGGACTCCGCTTGCATGTCGACGCAACTTTAGAGCTCTTTGCGCCTTATGGTTTAGAGGATATTTTGAATTTTCAAGTTTCCCCGACTCCTCATTTCCTAGATAATGAGGACCGGATGAAGCTCTATCAAGAGCGCTTGTCCAAGAAAAATTGGCAAGAAAAATGGAAAAATCTTACTTTTTCAAAAAACTTAAGAAAAATTTAAGTTAGGGGCGGTATACTAGACTCATAAGTTAAGAGAAACTTAACTTAAACTCCTAAAACTTTTTCATAATAATCTCCCTATAAAATAAAGTCGCCCAATCAGGCGGCTTATTTTTTGTTTGTCTGCAAGCAGGGGCAGTAACTTAGCAATAGAAGAAAATAGGGAAGTATGGTATAATAAAACGATAGATTTTTGAATAGGAATAAGATCATGTTTGGATTTTTTAAGAAAGATAAAGCTGTAGAAGTTGAGGTTCCAACACAGGTTCCTGCTCACATTGGGATTATCATGGATGGGAATGGTCGCTGGGCTAAAAAACGGATGCAACCACGGGTTTTTGGTCATAAGGCGGGGATGGAAGCCCTCCAAAAGGTGACCAAGGCAGCCAATAAACTAGGCGTCAAGGTAATGACAGTCTATGCCTTTTCAACGGAAAATTGGACGCGCCCAGATCAAGAAGTCAAGTTTATCATGAACTTGCCAGTCGAGTTTTATGATAACTACGTTCCTGAATTACATGCAAATAATGTTAAGATTCAGATGATTGGGGAGACAGACCGTCTGCCTGAGCCGACTTTTGAAGCTTTGACAAAAGCAGAGGAATTGACCAAGAACAATACGGGTTTGATTCTTAATTTTGCCCTTAACTATGGTGGACGTGCAGAGATTACACAGGCTGTTAAGCTGATTTCTCAGGATGTTTTAGATGCGAAAATCAATCCAGGTGATATCACAGAGGAATTGATTGGCAACTATCTCTTCACCCAACATTTGCCTAAGGATGTGCGAGATCCAGATTTGATTATTCGTACCAGTGGAGAATTACGCTTGAGCAATTTCCTTCCATGGCAGGGGGCGTATAGTGAGCTCTATTTTACGGATACCTTGTGGCCTGATTTTGACGAGGAAGCTCTACAGGAAGCAATTCTTGCCTATAATCGTCGTCATCGCCGATTTGGAGGAGTTTAGGAGAAAATATGACCAAGGATTTACAAGAGAGAACACTATTTGCTGGACTGGCTCTGGTTATCTTCCTTCCCGTCTTGTTTGTTGGCGGGCTCTTGTTGCAGATAGGAATTGGATTGATAGCTATGCTGGCTGTTCATGAACTCCTGCACATGAAGGGGCTAAAGACCATGACCATCGAGGGCGCCTTGACCCTCTTTGCGACCTTTGCCCTCACAGTCCCCTTAGAAAATTACCTAACTTTTTTGCCTGTTGATGGGAATGTGGTTGCCTACAGTGTTTTGATTACAATTATGTTAGGGACGACAGTTTTCAGTAAAAGCTATACGATTGAAGATGCTGCCTTTCCGATTGCTGTGAGTTTTTATGTTGGTTTTGGCTTCAATGCCTTACTAGATGCTCGTATAGCTGGATTTGATAAGGTTCTTCTGGCTCTCTTTATCGTTTGGGCGACAGATAGTGCAGCTTATCTGACGGGGGTGAATTTTGGCAAGCATAAGTTAGCCCCGAGAGTTTCTCCTAATAAGAGTATTGAGGGCTTTGTTGGGGGTATTCTAGGTGCGGTACTGATAACAGTACTCTTCATGCTAGTGGACAGTACAGTTGCTCTTCCCTATGGAATTTATAGGATGAGTCTTTTTGCCGCCTTCTTCAGTGTGGCAGGTCAGTTTGGTGACTTGATTGAGAGTGCCATGAAACGCCATTTTGGTGTCAAGGATTCTGGAAAATTTATCCCTGGACATGGCGGTGTGTTGGATCGCTTTGACAGCATGCTGATTGTATTTCCAATGATGCACTTATTTGGCCTGTTTTAAAGAAAGGAAGATTGAATGATTGGATTGCTAACCTTTATCCTCGTTTTTGGGATTATCGTGGTGGTGCATGAGTTTGGACATTTTTATTTTGCCAAGAAATCAGGCATTTTAGTCCGTGAGTTTGCTATTGGTATGGGCCCCAAGATTTTTGCCCATATTGGTAAGGACGGCACTGCTTATACCATTCGGATCCTTCCTTTAGGAGGGTATGTTCGTATGGCTGGTTGGGGTGATGATGCGACGGAGATCAAGACAGGAACCCCGGTCAGTTTAACACTTGCAGAGGATGGTAAGGTTAAACGGATCAATCTATCAGGGAAGAAACTGGATCAAACGGCTCTTCCTATGCAGGTAACCCAGTTTGATTTTGAAGATAAGCTCTTTATCAAGGGTTTGGTCCTGGAAGAAGAAAAGACCTTTGTAGTGGATCACGATGCAACAGTTGTTGAGGCAGATGGAACCGAAGTGCGTATCGCTCCTCTGGATGTACAGTACCAAAATGCTTCCATCTGGGGCAAGCTCATCACCAACTTTGCAGGTCCCATGAATAACTTTATCCTAGGTGTTGTTGTTTTTTGGATCCTTATCTTTCTGCAGGGTGGTGTTAGAGATACGCAGACCAATCTCTTTCATGTCATGCCAGAGGGAGCTTTGGCTAAGGTGGGAGTAGCTGAGACTGCTCAAATCACCAAGGTCGGCTCCCATGAAGTTAAGAATTGGCAAGACTTGACCCAAGCTGTGGAAGCTGATACCAAGGATAAGACAGCCCCGACCTTAGATGTGACCATTTCTGAAAATGGTAGCGAAAAGCAAGTCACTGTTACTCCAGAAGAAAATCAAGGGCGTTACATTCTCGGGGTTCAACCGGGAGTCAAGTCAGACTTTCTATCCATGTTTGTTGGTGGATTTACAACTGCTGCTGACTCAGGGCTCCGTATCCTTTCGGCTCTGAAAAACTTGATTTTCCATCCAGATTTGAACAAACTCGGTGGTCCCGTTGCTATTTTTAAGGCAAGTAGCGATGCTGCTAAAAATGGAATTGAGAATGTCCTTTACTTCTTAGCTATGATTTCCATCAATATCGGGATTTTTAACTTGATCCCTATCCCAGCTTTGGATGGTGGAAAGATTGTGCTCAATATCCTAGAGGCTATCCGCCGGAAACCCCTTAAACAAGAAATTGAAACCTATGTCACCATGGCTGGTGTAGTTATCATGGTTGCCTTGATGCTAGCTGTGACCTGGAATGACATTATGCGACTCTTCTTTTAGATAATCGAGGAATATTATGAAACAAAGTAAAATGCTAATCCCAACGCTTCGCGAAATGCCAAGTGATGCTCAAGTTATCAGCCATGCCCTTATGTTGCGTGCTGGCTATGTTCGTCAAGTTTCTGCCGGTGTTTATTCTTACCTACCACTTGCTAACCGTGTGATTGAAAAGGCTAAGAACATCATGCGCCAAGAGTTTGATAAGATTGGTGCGGTGGAGATGTTGGCTCCTGCCCTTCTCAGTGCCGATCTTTGGCGTGAATCAGGTCGTTATGAAACCTATGGTGAAGACCTTTATAAACTGAAAAACCGTGAAAAGTCGGACTTTATCCTAGGTCCAACACACGAAGAAACCTTCACAGCCATTGTTCGTGACTCTGTGAAATCTTACAAGCAATTGCCACTTAACCTTTACCAAATTCAGCCTAAGTACCGTGATGAAAAACGTCCACGTAACGGACTTCTCCGTACGCGTGAATTTATCATGAAAGACGGCTATAGTTTCCATGCTAATTACGATAGTTTGGATGTGACTTATGACGAGTACAAGGCGGCCTACGAACGTATTTTCACTCGTAGTGGCTTGGATTTCAAGGCTATCATCGGTGACGGTGGTGCCATGGGTGGTAAGGATAGCCAAGAATTTATGGCCATCACTCCTACTCGTACAGACCTTGACCGCTGGGTTGTCTTGGACAAGTCAGTTGCCTCATTTGATGAAATTCCTGCAGAAGTGCAAGAAGAAATCAAGGCAGAATTGCTCAAATGGATGGTTTCTGGTGAAGACACCATTGCCTACTCAAGTGAGTCTAGCTATGCAGCTAACTTAGAAATGGCAACAAACGAGTACAAACCAAGCAACCGTGTCGTTGCGGAAGAAGAAGTGACTCGAGTAGAAACTCCAGGTGTTAAATCCATCGATGAAGTGGCAGCCTTCCTCAACGTGCCAGAAGAACAAACGATCAAAACCCTTTTCTACATGGCAGATGGTGAACTTATCGCAGCCCTTCTAGTTGGAAATGACCAACTCAATGAAGTCAAGTTGAAAAACCACTTGGGTGCAGATTTCTTTGATGTTGCGAGCGAAGAAGAAGTAGCAAATGTTATCCCAGCTGGCTTTGGTTCGCTTGGACCAGTTGGTTTGCCAGAAAATGTGAAAATCATTGCAGACCGCAAGGTGCAAGATGTTCGCAATGCTGTTGTAGGTGCTAACGAAGATGGCTACCACTTGACGGGTGTGAACCCAGGTCGTGATTTTACTGCAGAATACGTGGATATCCGCGAAGTTCGTGAGGGTGAAATTTCACCAGACGGACAAGGTGTTCTAAACTTCGCGCGTGGTATTGAGATCGGTCATATTTTCAAACTCGGAACTCGCTACTCAGCAAGCATGGGTGCAGATGTTTTGGACGAGAATGGCCGTGCTGTGCCAATCATCATGGGTTGTTACGGTATCGGTGTCAGTCGTCTCCTCTCAGCCGTTATAGAGCAACACGCTCGCCTCTTTGTCAATAAAACGCCAAAAGGTGAATACCGTTACGCTTGGGGAGTTAACTTTCCTAAAGAATTGGCGCCATTTGATGTGCATTTGATTACTGTCAATGTTAAAGATGAAGAAGCGCAAGCCTTGACAGAAAAATTAGAAGCCAACTTAATGGAGGCTGGTTACGAAGTCTTGACAGATGACCGTAACGAACGTGTCGGTGTTAAATTCAGCGATAGCGACTTGATTGGTCTGCCAATCCGTATCACTGTTGGGAAGAAAGCAGCTGATGGTATCGTGGAAGTTAAGATCAAGGCAACTGGTGACACAATCGAAGTTCACGCAGACAACTTGCTCGAAACCCTTGAAATCCTAAGCAAGAAATAAAAACTTTAATCAGAAGAAAAACAAGGCAAAAATGTAACTAGTTTTTACCTTGTTTTTTCTGTATAATTGGAGTGAATAAATACATAATCAAGTTAAGAGGTATAATAATGTTAAAATTTCCAAAGGATTTTGTCTGGGGTTCCTCTACTTCTGGACCACAGACAGAAGGTCGTGTACCTGGTGACGGAAAGGGAGACAATCTCTGGGATTATTGGTTCAAAGTAGAGCCAAATCGCTACTACAATGGGATTGGACCTGACAAAACATCAACTTTCTATGAAAACTGGGAAAAGGATATTGAGCTTTTGGTAGAGACTGGGCATACAGCCTTCCGAACTTCTATCCAGTGGTCTCGTATTTTCCCACAGGGCCGTGGAGAGGTCAATCCGCAAGGGGTGGTTTTCTACCGTCAGGTTTTTGAAGCTATTAAGGCCAAGGGGATTCGTCTCTTAGTCAATCTCTATCACTTTGACCTGCCTTTTGTCCTCCAAGAAGATGGGGATGGTTGGGAAAATAAGACCACTATCAAGGCTTATGAAGACTATGCTCGTTTTTGTTTTGAGACTTACGGTGACTTGGTGGACCAATGGATTACCTTTAACGAGCCCATTGTCCCCGTAGAGTTTGGCTATTTCTATGATGCCCACTATCCTCATAAGGTAGATGCCAAAGCAGCGGTTAAGGTTGCTTATCATACGCAACTGGCTAGTAGTCTTGCGGTTAAGGTCTGTCATGAGATTTTGCCTGGCTCTAAGATTGGGATTGTCCTTAACTTGACACCAGCCTACCCACGTAGTCAGCATCCTGCAGATGTCAAGGCTGCTCGCATTGCCGACCTCTTCCAAGCCCAATCTTTCCTAGATCCGTCTGTCTTGGGGGCTTATCCACAGGAGTTGGTAGAAATCTTGTCTGAGCATGATTTGCTGCCAGATTCTACAGCTGAAGAGTTGGATCTTATTCGGGAGCATACTGTGGACTTTCTTGGAGTCAACTATTACCAACCCTTGCGCGTCATGGCTCCACGCTTTGCTAAACATCCTGATAGCCCGCTTTTGCCAGAGCATTTCTATGAGCCTTACGTCATGCCGGGCCGTAAAATCAATCCTCACCGCGGTTGGGAAATCTACGAGCAAGGGATTTATGATATCGCTCAAAACATCAAGGAAAACTATGGCAATATCGAGTGGATGCTGACAGAAAATGGTATGGGTGTTGAAGGAGAAGACAAGTTCCGTGAGAATGGCATGATTCAGGACGACTATCGTATTGACTTTGTCAAAGGGCATCTGCGTGAACTACATCGCGCTATCGAAGACGGTGCCAACTGTAAGGGCTACTTGATTTGGACCTTTATTGACTGCTGGTCATGGCTCAACAGTTATAAAAACCGCTATGGTCTGGTTGAGCTCGACTTGGAAACGCAAGAACGCCGCTTGAAAAAATCAGGCCACTGGTTCAAGGAACTCAGCGACCATAATGGATTTTAAGAATAAAAAGAGTGAGATGGTTTTCATCTCACTTTTTATTACAATATCATCACCAAGGTTCCGATCGTAATCAGGATACAGCCAATAATTGTTTTAAACGTCAGGATATCCTGTAGAAAGAAAAAGGCTAGAACAAGGGTAATGACGAGACTAAACTTATCGACAGCAGATACCTCAGTTGCATTGCCCATCTGTAGTGCCTTGTAGTAGCAGAGCCAGGAGGCGCCAGTGGCTAGACCAGATAAGATGAGAAAGAGCCAACTTTTTCTACTGATGTTGACAATTTCGGTCTGACTATTGGTCAAGAAAACCATGGCCCAGGCCATAAGAATGACGACGACCGTACGAATAGCAGTTGCTAGATTGGATGGAACTCCCTCAATCCCAATCTTGGCTAAAATTGACGTTAAGGCTGCAAAGACAGCTGATAAAAGTGCGAAGAAAAACCACATGGCAAATACCTCCTCCCCTTATTATAAGTAATTGATGCTGACTTGTCAGGTATTAAGTGAAATCTTGATAAAATACCAGATAGAAAAACTATACCAATTTTTATCCTTGACAAGTGAGAAAAACAAGTATATACTGTTTTTGCTGATTCTGTAAAAGGGAAATCAGACTATACCAATTTAAGGAGAAAGCACAGCTGGTCTGTGTCGTATATACTATGTGTGGAATTGTTGGTGTTGTTGGAAACACAAATGCAACTGATATTTTGATTCAGGGGCTTGAAAAGCTCGAATACCGTGGTTATGATTCTGCGGGGATTTTTGTCCTAGGTGGTGCTGAAAATCATTTAGTCAAGGCTGTCGGTCGTATCGCAGAATTATCTGCAAAGACAGCTGGTGTTGAGGGTACAACTGGTATCGGACATACGCGTTGGGCGACTCACGGAAAACCAACGGAAGACAATGCTCACCCACACCGCTCTGAGACAGGACGTTTTGTCTTGGTGCACAATGGGGTGATTGAAAACTACCTTGAAATCAAGGAAGAATACCTTGCAGGTCACCACTTCAAGGGGCAAACAGATACGGAAATCGCAGTGCACTTGATTGGAAAATTTGCGGAAGAAGATGGTCTTTCAGTTCTTGAAGCCTTCAAAAAAGCTCTTCACATCATCCGTGGTTCTTATGCCTTTGCCTTGATTGACTCTGAAAATCCAGATGTTATCTATGTCGCTAAGAACAAATCACCACTTTTGATTGGTCTTGGAGATGGCTATAACATGGTCTGCTCAGATGCCATGGCTATGATTCGTGAAACCAACCAATACATGGAAATCCATGACCAAGAGTTGGTTATCGTGAAAGCTGATAGCGTTGAAGTTCAAGATTATGATGGCAACAGTCGTGAGCGCGCTAGCTACACTGCGGAACTTGACTTGTCTGATATCGGTAAGGGGACTTATCCTTACTATATGCTCAAGGAAATCGATGAGCAACCAACGGTGATGCGTAAGTTGATCCAAGCCTACACAGATGAGGCTGGTCAAGTAGTCGTTGATCCAGCTATCATCAAGGCTGTTCAGGACGCAGACCGCATCTACATCCTTGCAGCTGGAACATCTTACCACGCAGGATTTGCTTCTAAGAAGATGTTGGAAGAATTGACGGATACGCCAGTTGAACTTGGAATCTCATCTGAATGGGGCTATGGTATGCCACTTCTTAGCAAGAAACCACTCTTCATCTTTATCAGCCAGTCTGGTGAAACAGCGGATAGTCGTCAGGTTTTGGTCAAGGCCAATGAAATGGGCATTCCAAGCTTGACAGTGACAAACGTGCCAGGTTCAACTCTTTCTCGTGAAGCCAACCATACTATGCTTCTTCACGCGGGTCCTGAAATTGCCGTGGCTTCAACCAAGGCCTATACCGCACAAATCGCAGCTCTTGCCTTCCTTGCAAAAGCAGTCGGAGAAGCAAATGGCAATGCCAAAGCGCAAGCCTTTGACCTGGTTCATGAGTTGTCAATCGTAGCTCAGTCTATCGAATCAACTCTTTCTGAGAAAGAAACCATTGATGCCAAGGTTCGTGAGCTTCTTGAAACCACTCGCAACGCCTTTTACATCGGACGTGGTCAGGACTACTATGTTGCCATGGAAGCCAGTCTCAAACTCAAAGAGATTTCTTACATTCAATGTGAAGGTTTTGCGGCAGGAGAACTCAAGCATGGAACCATTGCTTTGATTGAAGAAGGAACGCCTGTTTTGGCCCTCTTATCAGATCCAGTCCTTGCCAACCATACTCGTGGAAATATCCAAGAGGTCGCAGCACGTGGTGCCAAAGTGCTTACAATCGCAGAAGAAAATGTTGCTAAAGAGACAGACGATATCGTCCTTACGACCGTACACCCTTACCTCTCACCAATCTCAATGGTGGTACCAACGCAATTGGTCGCTTACTTTGCAACACTTCACCGTGGCCTTGATGTGGACAAACCACGCAACCTTGCTAAGTCAGTAACAGTAGAATAAGCTAAGAAAGTCTAGTTGATCTAGGCTTTTTTACTCTGTCTTGACATCCTTGAGTAAGGAGCCACTGTATTAATGACTAAGTTATTTATCCTGAAAAGAAATAAAGTATTATTGCCGTGCTAGGTTGGTTCAGTCTCAAACTTAGAGGGAATCAAAAGAACAGAAAGAACGATTTTTGATAGTGCAGATAAAACTTCCATTCAACTGAAAGACTATGCCAGCCACACACTGATCAACGACAACTACAGTTTTGGTACAAGGGACAGAGCATACTTTCTAGGGAATATATACCAGCTTATACCAACTACAAGATAAAATAGCAAAAAAGGCGATTATCCAAGCGGAAATCGTCTTTTTGATACTTAGAATAAGTCCAGCCTAATATTTCCACCAAAATGTGGTTTTTCAAGAGCTACCTGTGCTAATTGATTGAGTGTTTGCTTACTATTTTCTTGATTATAGAATTTAAGTCCTTTGATGATAACTCCATCAACTTCATCCTCGAAAATCAAATCTTCTTGATGGTCGTTGATGTATGAAAGGAGTTCCTCCTTCCATCTATCTTTTTCTGCCAATTGTTCACCTTTGGGTTCAATGAAGATTTGAAGATAGTAATCCTTATTTTGAAGAAGTAGGATAAAGTCTGGTTGAAATCCTGAAAAATTGATTTCCCGTGGATTCTCTTCAAATTGGTGCAATTTCAATCGTTCAACTTTATCTGTCCCCTTTAGCATGTTTTCGTCCATTCGAATGAGGAAAACATCACCGTATTGTTCTCTTAGTTCATCAATATGATTGGCAATAGCATTAACCAAATTTTCTTCATTTCTATTGATTATAGCTGATTGGTAAGCAAAAAAGTCAAATTTTTCAAAACTAATATTAGCTACTTTTTGTTCGATGAAGGAGCCACTATGTTTAGCTGTATCATAATTAGGTATTCGTTTGCGATAATCAACGAGATATTCTGTAATTGGATATCCGATAAAGCGGTTCGTACCTCTTGCTTTGCGATAACCTGCCTTTATTTGGGCAGCCAGTAGGTTAAAAAAGTTATCAACAATTTTCAGCTTTTCCATAGCGGAAAAATCTTCTACAATGGTTTCTTTTTCTGTTGTGACAGAGAGTGTAAGATTTTGCAAATCTAGCCAATTTTCGCCCCAAAAATCTTCAATGGACTTGAGATTTGGAAGATATCTTTTCAGATTTTCAAATCGGAAAAAGTTAGAGCGACTAATTGATTTTTTAAAATAACGAATATCAACTCCCCTCAATTGGGACGTTTTTAACTCTATTGCTTCAGCTGAAAGGTAAGCTGTTTCATAGGTGGATTTAAAATAGGTTACATTGGCTAGCTTAGAAATTTCAATACCATATGCACGTAAATTTACATAGTGACTGTCAGGAATTTCCTCAGTTTCATTATAGTAAAGCTTACCTGTTTTAAAGATTTGGGTTTTCTTGAAAGAGGGTTTCAGTTTGATTTCAATTGGAGGATTTTTTTCATCAGTCCCAGTCGCAAGATTCATCTTATCAAGTGATGCCATCAAATTCTTAATGTATTGTGGCTCATTAAGGGTATGGTAGTGTAGTGTTTCCAACAAAAGACTTGCTGTTTCATCTGATTCATCAAATCGTCTTTGGTAAGAAATCTTTTGATTTAAGGAGAAAGGATTGTATCGCGCCCCACGTCCGATCAACTGAGCCTCGGAATTGGTTGATTTAGCATCTCTTTTATCATTCATTTTTCCCAAGTTGCTAATACGAACGATATCGTAAAGATTGAGGACATCCCAACCTTCTGTTAATTTTGCTACGGCAAAGACTACACGGTACAGATTATTGGGCGATTCAAGCGAATTGAGGGCTTGATACTGTCCTGTTTCTAGCAACCCTTTTGAGCCACTATCTGAATCATTTGCATTTAGAATTCTAGCTGGTGAAAAACCACGCTTAATTTCTCGAACAACAGTTGAAAGGTCATCCTTCTTGAGATAATACTGATAAGCTAGCTGTAGGGTATGGCTTTGCTCTTCTGATACACTTTTCAGTTGCGAAATAAGGAACGATCTTAAACTTTCCACAGTCAGGCTATCAATCATCTCATTGAATAGCTTATTTGCTTCATAGGAAGCATCAATTTTATGTGATTTGAAAAGAATGACTGGTTTTATCTCAATCCCAAATTTTTCTAGAGCAAATTTGCGACGATATTCACTCAGAAGAACGGTACTAAGCATATTATCTTCATTGGAATTCCCCGTCTGAATGCGTCTTACATTTTTTGAATATCGCTCTTTGATGTATGAATCCAAGGTATAACGGTAAATAATCTTATCTCGATATTTTTGATAAATGGTCTCATCGTCAAAATCAAGTGTTGCGGTAAATTCTAGCAAGAGATTATCAGCATATGCGTGAAGGAGATTAAGTAGGCATTTTTCCCATGAGACTTTTTCCAATTCTGCTTTATTTTTCTTTTTCGTAGAAGCAGAATAGTGATGGGCTTCATCCGCCAGAATAACCATTTTTGTCTTCTGGTAATCTTTTAGTGACATGATATTTTCTGCCTGTGTGAAGAGGTCATTTGTCAATGTTTGAATTGAAACAAACTTAATATTAATTACATTTTTATTAGGAAAATCTGGAAATCTTCCTGAAATCTGGTTGATAAAGATATGTTCCCCATCAATTTCTAAGTTGGAATTGAAAAGAAACTTCGTAGATTGAGCACCCGTTAGATTATCAATGGTCTTACTCAGAACACCATTTGTATTCACTGTAAACAGAAAATTTTGATACCCTTTTTCTTTATAAAGATAGAGGATTAAACCAGCCATCAAATCAGTCTTTCCCGAACCAGTTGCCATATTGAACATCAGCTGTCTTGGTTTTCGAAACTTGAAAGTATCTGATGCTTGAGTGTAATGAAAATAGCGAATAGCTTCACTTTGATAAGAACGTGGTTCATGCTTGAGATTTTCTACAATATACTGTGGTAATTCCCAACCATGCTGTTCGTTCAAAATATCCATATCCAGCTGTTTCAATTCATCGAAGAGTTCAAAGATCAGTTCTTTTTTCTTTGCTTTTCTAACCATCATTTCTCTCCATAAAAACTCTTATTGAAATCATAATCTGATTGGGATAATTGCAATTTAATGGTTTCATCGTCAATTTCAGAGTAGTTGTGATAGAGCTGGTTTTTGTCAATAATCTTCACAAGAATTTTTTTCTGCATTTCAAAATCTTCATCCCAGATAGATTGGTCAACTTCTTGTAAATCCACTCTGAAATCAAAATCAAGTGTGGCTTTCATGTCGTCAAAGATAGCCTTTAATTCATCAGAATGTTTAGAGTTAAGAACAGCATCAATAAAGGTTGCATTTTTGTCCATTAATTCAGCATAAATGAATGAACCACCGCCAGACCAGTTGACTGTTTTAGAAATTCCACTACTCTCACCTTGAATAACTCTTTCCAATCTAGCAATGCTATCATTTTCCCCATAATCCAACTGTTCAAAGCCTATATACTGTCTATTTAATTTATGAGCCACCGCTGCAGTTGTTCCTGAACCAAGATGATAATCAAGAACCAAATCCCCCCTGTCTGTGGCTAATTCGATAATTCTACGAATTAATTTTTCTGGTTTTTTCCCGCCCTTCAAGGTGACTCCGCCTTCTTTAGCAATTCCTTCATAAGGAGTATCCATCCAAATATTTGACAGTTGGATACTAGGAACACGTTCTCCATCAATCTCTCTTATTTTTTTAGAATAGAAGGTTAGTTCTTGACCATTTTTTACATAAACATCATAATTATTTTCCCTAGATTGGAAAAAAATTGTTTCTGTGGCGTATTTAGACTTGTTTCTCAAATCAACCAAAACGCTACTTGCATTGTCATTAATTGAAGTCTCACGGTAAATAGACTCCGCATTTTTTAAAGCAAAATCTGCTACTAAATTATCAAAAATTACTCCTCCAAGATTTTGTTTCGCTTCTTTTTTATTTTTAAATCCTTGTTTCTTGGCAACATATTCGCCAATGTTTTCAATTTCCCAATTTGAATAGTCTTCATTTTTATTGAGAATGTAAAATTTATAATTTGGATCATAGTCAGAACGCACATACTGAGTGTTATACTTCCATTTTGTCTTATCTTTCGCAAAAGAAAGAATATACTCTGCTGTTTCGAATACACCTGGGTTAACACTAGCAAATCCTGAAGGTGACTTTGTTTTTAAGGTAATCTTATTAATAAAATTCTCTTTCTTGAAAATTTCTTTTAACAAAACATGAAGTTCTCCAACGCCATCGTCACTTATCTGAACAAAAATGGCTCCATCATCAGACAATAAATCTTTGGCAATTTCCAATCGATTTTTCATAAAAGTCAGCCAAGTAGATAATTTAAAGTTGGAATTATATGGAAACGTATCTTCTTTCTTTTTTTTAGTAAAATAATACGGTGGATCGATATAAATCAATTTCACCTTCCCTGCAAATCGTTTTTTCAAACTGTGGAGTGCTAATAGATTATTTCCCTTGATAATCAGGTTATCCGTATCCTTGATTTCTGATACAGGAGAAGAGCCGTTTTTATCATATATCTTAACATTTTTAAAAATCTTTTCATCAAGGAGGACATCAATCTCCTCTCGAGCAACTATTTCATTTAAAAAGGATTCTTCAGCATCTTCCCTCGATACATCATCTTTAGTCATACCAGCTTTTAAGATACTATCTTTGTAAGGGAAATTTAGGACAACATCTGTTGTTTCATCTAAATAGCGATTATTTACCGCTAATCCGATTTTGTTGGTGTAACGTGTGTAAGAGTTTGACCAATATTCATCAACTTCAAGCATTTGAATGATATCATTGATTTTCAAAATTGTCGCACCAGCAATATCCTCGGTAAATGCTTCATTTAGAATTGCATTTGTCAAAATCTTTTCAACCAACTCAGGTTTATAATTATCTAAATCTACTATAATAGCATCTTTTTTTAGCAGTCCCTCAGCTACATACTGTTCATCAAAGCTTTCTACTACCTCTCGTAGGGCTTGTTGAATCGCTGTTTCGAATGTCTGACTCATACAAGTCCCTCACTTTCATACACAACAGAAAAGACCTTCTCACAAAAATGTGAGAAAGTCTGTTTTAGGGCTTGACAAAAAATACGCTTGATTACATAATCAGCGTGAGCTGTGAGCTGTGAGCTGTGAGCTGTGAGCTGTGAGCTGTGAGCTGTGAGCTGTGAGCTGTGAGCTGTGAGCTATGATTGCTTTCATACCAATCGTTCCTTTACTTTTTGATAGTTCTATTATATCAAAATTTCTAAATTTTGCAGATTTGCTTTCCCTGACGAACAGTCATGTATAAACCACTTAGAAAATATGGTTTATGGTTACATCTATACTAAATGAAGTACATTTTGAATTGGAGAAGTCTGTCCTATTAAAAGACGATTTCCGCTTGGAAATCGTCTTTGTTCGCTATTCTCGCAAATACGATATCTTGTAGTTGGTGTAAACTGGTATATAGCTCTCTTATTTTATTTATCAAAACCTTGTAAGTTTTTTTGGCGCTCCTCAGTTTGACCTTTGGCATCCAATTTATTACCATTGTAAACAGTGCTTTCCCATGATCCGTACATTGGGTTAGGGAAAATGATGAATTTCTCACCAAACTCTTTTTGTAATTCCTCTAATTTTTGGTCGCGCTCAGTTTCAGAGGTCTTTGAAAACTCTGCAAAGTCCACAAGATTGTCTCCTAGTAGCATGACTAAGTTGGTTTTTTCTTGGACTGCTTGTCTACGACCTTCTTTAGATTTGACGCCTTTTTCTAAGAACATGAGATGATCGCGGCTTTGTACAGGAATCCCTTCATTTTCTAGGTTTTTGATTGTATCATCTACCTGATCTATCGTGCGGTCAGATACATAGTAAATTTGGACACCGTTTTTATCTGCAAATTGGAGGAAGTCTTTAGCACCTGGTACAGCCTTGGCTGCGGCTTTTTTTACCCAGACATCCCAGTTTTCTGGGGTAAATGCTGTTCCGTCTTTGACATTTTGAGCTTGATAAGGACTGTTGTCTAGTACGGTTTCGTCCAAGTCCAAAACGATAGAGTAGGGTTTATCTGTCTGTGTTTTTAGTAGTTCTTTCAAACGATCAGTAGCGACATTGTAACCTTGTAGATAGAGAGCCTTGGTTTCAGCTGCTTTTTGATACCAAAGGGTTGACATAGTGTTTTCTCTTGAACGCAACTGATCATAGGTCATTGTAACCTGATTATCAGATGTACTACTTTGTGTTGTCTGTGAATTTGCCGAATTTGTGCCACAGCCAGTCAGTAAAATGACGGAAGCAAGTGTAGAAGCAATTGTAATAGTAACTTTGGATATTTTCATAATCCCATCCTCCTAATAATAGTCTATTAATATTGTAGCGTTTTCATAGGATTTGTGCAAGGAAATATCGAGAGAAAATAAATTTTTCAGTAGTAATTTGGTATTAGGATAAAATTATGTACTTAATTTGGGAATGAAGATGGATATAAAAATTTCCAATCGGCTTGATAGAAAATCTATATCAGCTTCTTTTTGGAAAATAGATGAAAATAAAGGGAATCTTTGAAAGGCTAGTAACATTAAGCTTTTCAGGGATTTTTTCTTTATAGATATAAAAATTTCCAATCGAGTTGATAGTCAATATATATTGGGAAAAGGGGAAAAGGAGTGGTAAGATGGTTTCAATCCAAATGGAAGGAGAAAGGTATGGCAAGTAAAAGAGATCTAGTCTTTAGAGCGATTCGAGGCGATGAAGTAGAAAGAGTTCCTGTGGGATTTTGGTTTCATTTTGTAACACTCGAAGAAAAGGGGCAGGGGTTAAACAATCCACGTATCTTTCAAAAGAGTGTTGATGGGCATCGCAACTATGTGGAAAGGATTCGTCCTGATTTTGTTAAAATTATGAGCGACGGTTTTTTCCTTTATCCAAGTAATGTCTATAGTCCTAAGATTGCAAGCATTCAGGAGCTGACTTCTATTGAGTCGATTGGTGAGGAACACCCATGGATTCAGCAACAGGTGGAAGTGGTACAAGCGATTCGAGAGACCTTTACCGAAGAGATTGCTTCTTTCTACAATATCTTTTCACCGATCTCCTACCTCAAGCGCTGGTTCCGTACAGAAACTTCTCGAGGAGATAGGGAAGTGGCTGATCTATTGCTTGAAAATCCTGAGCAATTCAGAGCGATTCTAGATGTGATTGCAAGAGATATTGCTATCCTAACTCAGAAAATCATCCAGCAAGGTGGAGTTGATGGGATTTATCTCAGCACCCAGGAAATTCAAGATGAGCGCATCACACCAGCACTCTACCAAACCTATATCGAACCGAGCAACATAGCGATTTTGGAGGCAGCCAATCAGGTTGGTGGGACCAATATCCTCCATATCTGTGGTTTTGAAGGTGCGAGCAATGATGTGACGATATTTAAGGACTATCCAGCTCAAGTGGTCAACTGGGCGACCCACCATGAGGATGTTAGTTTGACACAGGGTCAGGAGTTGTTTCGAGGCAAGGCCGTTTTAGGTGGATTTGAAAATGGCAAGAAAAGCTTGCTTTATCAAGGGTCCAAGGCGGAATTGCAAGATGAAACGAGACGGTTGCTGGCTGAAGCGGGTAGTAAAGGCGTTCTTCTGGGAGCTGACTGTACTGTTCCAGATGACTTTGACTTAGAGAGGTTGGACTGGATTCGGCAGGCAGCTGTTCTCTAAAAGGAGGAGCTATGAAAAGTAAAAGATGGGGAATCTTCATTGCAGTTGTCGGTTTGCTGACCTTGGTTGCCATAAGCGTTGTAAAAAATGGGCACTGCAAAAATGGAGAGAGATGTCGTGGAGTTCAGGATTTTTCCAAGTCCAGTCTCCCCTTTCTACGTTCGAATGATATCGCAAGCAGTTTATTAGTTGAAAAAGTAAGAAATGGAGAATAAGAATGTCAGAAAAAAAAGAATGGGTTTTAAAAGCATTTAAAGGTGAGAAGGTTGATCGTGTGCCAGTTGGTTTTTGGCACCATTTCACATCCGAAGACGAATGGCTAGACGGTTTCTCAAATCCAGCCATTATCGAGAAGAATATCGAGGGGCATAAGCGCTTTATCCGAGAAGTTCAGCCAGACTTTATCAAACTCATGAGTGATGGCTACTTTGCTTATCCAAATCCAGCGATTGCCAAAGGAAAATCACTTCAAGAATTGGCGACCATTCAACCACTCGGACCAGATCACGCTTGGATAAAAGAGCAGGTGGCCTTGGTTAAGAAAATCAAGCAAGAGTTCACAGAAGATATCGTTGCGATTTACAATATTTTTGCTCCTGTGACCTATCTCAAGTGGCTACTAGGGGAAGTGTCTGGCGGAGATGACCTTATTGCAGATTTTTTGGTGGAAGATCCTGAAGCTCTGAAAAAGGTGTTGGATGTGATTGCAGAAGATATTGCTAGTCTCAGCCGAGCTGTCATCAAAGAGGCTGGTGCTGACGGAATCTACCTCAGCGTGCAAAGTATCCAAGATCAACGAGTGTCGGCAGCAGATTATCAAGCCGTCATTGCACCTAGCGAGATAACGGTTCTGGAAGCAGCTAGTGCTGTTGGTGGTGTTACTGTTCTTCATATCTGTGGCTACGAGGGGGCGCGAAATGATATTCACCTTTTTGCAGACTATCCAGCCCAAGTCTTTAACTGGGCTGTAGGGCCAGAGGGAATCACTCTCAAGGAAGGTCGTGAGATTTTCAAGGGACGTACGGTTCTTGGAGGATTCGAAAATGGTAAGACGGGCTTGCTGTATACTGGTAGCAAGGACGCCATTCAGGCTGAGGCAAAGAAACTAGTTGCAGAAGCTGGGGAACAGGGATTGGTACTTGGGGCAGATTGTACCATTCCAAGTGATATCGCAGTTGAACGTATCCAGTGGGTGAGAGAAGCGCTTGAAAACTAAAGGAGAAAAAGATGAGTAAAAAAGCATGGATTATCGGTGGTGTAGCAGTTGTTGCAGTAATTGGGGCAACGATTATCGGGAGAAGTTTAGCTGGCGCTCCAGCCAAGGAGGGAGAAACGGCTTCGTCTGCTGAAGTCATAACCTTGAAGGTTGCCCATACACAAAACTACGTCCCTTATGACTTTGTCAATGAAAAAGGGGAATCAGATGGTTATGAAGTAGCTGTTTTGAAGGCTGTTGATAAGAAGTTGGCAAACTATCAATTTGAATATACGGGTACCAGTGATGACGATCTCTTGATTGGTCTGGAATCAGGCAAGTATGACATCGGAACCAAGGGAGCTTGGTACACAGATGAACGAGCTAAAAAGTTTGTCATTCCATCTGAACCAGTCGGAGCGAGCATCATCGGATTTACGGTCAGAAAAGAAGATGAACAGAAATACAAAACCATTGATGACTTTGCTAAGAATAAAGGGAAATTGGTTCCCATCTCTCCACAGAATGCTCAATGGAATGTCATCACCAGCTACAATGAAAAACATCAGGATGCACCGATTGAGCTAACAGCTGCTGAATCCTTTAAAGTGGCAGATGCCTATGCCTGGGTCTTAGAAGGACGTTATGACGCCTTCTTTGATATCAAACTGTCCTTTGAAAAAGCAGTTACCGCAGAAGATGGCCCTTACCACCAATATGCGGACAAACTCAGCTGGTTCCCATACAAGGGTATTCCAACTTATCCCTTGATTCACCGTGATGAAAAGGGTGAGAAATTTGCTAAAGAATACGAAAAAGCAATCAAAGAGTTGAAAGAAGATGGCACGCTTGCTAAGCTATCTCAGCAATACTTTAAAGAAGATGTCTTTAGTTACGTAGACAAAGACTAGACCAGAAATTCCAAGACTAGAAAGGGTTTTGCATGGTTTCTTATGATTTTTCCAAGGTCTTTCAGTTTTTGCCGACCTTATGGCAGGCGCTTCCTATGACCTTGTCCATTCTCTTTTTTACTACTCTTCTTGGTTCCCTTTTTGGAGGTCTCTTGGCCTGGGCACAAGTAGGAGAAGACAAGAGTTTTGCAGCGATTTCCAAAGGCTATATCTTTACCCTTCGTTGTACACCGCCGATTGTCTTGCTTTTTCTAGTCTTTTATGGCTTGCCAGAATTTCTGAAATGGTGGCTTGGTTTAGATATCAACAACTGGTCTAAAACTATTTTTGTTCTCTTGACGATGATTCTCTTGTTTGCCGCTATTGTTGCCGAGGTTTTCAAGGCGGCCTATCAAGCTATTCCAAAGGGGCAGACAGAGGCTGGGCTTAGTATTGGTTTGACTCCAAGTCAGACTTTTTGGAGAATCATTTTTCCTCAAGCTTTTCAAGTTGCTCTTCCCAATATAACGACTGCTATTCTCAATCTCATGCGGGATGCTGCCTTGGCTTATACGATTGGTTTCGTTGATGTTATGGGGGCAGGCAATCTCTTGATTAGTCGCAATTTAGGGAACTACTCGCTGGAAACCTATACGGCAGTTGCACTTCTTTATTGGGGGATTGCCTTGGTTATTTCTAGTTTGAGTCGTTTGCTTGAGAAGTCTTTGGAAACAAAAGGGAGGTAAGAAATGGATATAGACTATATTGTAAAGACCTTTCTGGAGACCTTGAAGGGTGTGCCAATCACCTTGATTATCATGATTGTGGCTATGGTCTTAAGCTTTTTACCGGCTCTATTTTTAGCCTTGGGGCAGATTTACAAGGTTCGAGGGGTGAGGAGTTTTTCTCTGGTCTATCTGGCGTTTATCCGAGCGACTCCTCCGATTTTATTGATTCTCTTCTTTTATAGTTTGTTTCCAAGCTTGCTGAATCAATTTCTCAAAAGCATAGGAAGTGACTTTGATATTTTCAAGCTTGATCCTCTCTACTATGCTTTTATCATTTATAGTTTGATGACAGTCGGGAGTTTATCGGAGATTTTGCGTTCAGCTATCTTGACGGTGGACAAGGGACAACTAGAGGCAGCGCATGCGATTGGGCTGACTACAACCCAGGCCTATCTAAGGATTGTTTTTCCTCAAGCCTTGCGCTCAGCCTTGCCTAACTTGGCCAATCTGGTGATCAATATCGTCAAAGGGACCTCCCTGGTCTTTGTTATGACCATCAAGGACATCACAGCTATTGCTCGTGTAGAAGCGTCCTACGGTTACCAGTATTTTGAGTCTTATTTTGTGATCTTTTTGCAGTATATTTTGATCTGTGGTTTGATTCAGTGGGGCTTTTCTGTATTAGAAAAAGGCTATGTGAAAAAAGAAAAGAGAGCAAAAGCATCTAGCGCGCGTTTTGTATAGGAGGACAAGATGTTACAAGTAGAACATATCGCAAAAACATTTGGTGAGAGGCAGGTACTGGAGGATGTCAATCTTCAGGTCAACCAAGGAGATGTTGTCGTTATTTTAGGACCATCAGGTTCTGGGAAAACAACCTTTCTCCGTTGTCTCAACCACTTAGAAAAAGCTGACAGTGGCCGTTTGACCTTGGCAGGAAAAACCTATGACTTAGCCAAATTAAGCAAGAAAGACATTCTAGAAATTCGCCAAAAAACAGCCTTTGTTTTCCAACACTACAATCTCTTTGCAAACAAAACTGCTCTGGAAAATATTCTAGAAGGCCTAATAGTGGCTCGTAAAGTTCCCAAGGAAGAAGCGCTCAAACGTGCAGAATCTGCCTTGGAAAAAGTTGGTTTACTTGCCTATAAAGACTACTACCCTTCACAACTATCTGGAGGGCAACAACAACGAATAGGAATTGCGCGTGCTATTGCCGTCAAGCCCGAGGTCATTTTGCTAGATGAACCAACATCAGCGCTAGACCCTGAGTTGGTTGGAGATGTTTTGGATGTTCTGAAACAGTTGGCGGGAGAAGGTGTGACCATGGTAGTCGTCACGCATGAGATGGGATTTGCTAGAGATGTCGCTAACCACGTTATTTTCATGGATGGAGGCCGTATCGTAGAGGAGAATAATCCCCACGATTTCTTTAGCCGTCCACAAGAAGAACGAACCAAGCAGTTTCTGGCTCGTATCTTATCAGACGCTAGCTATAGTGTAGAATATATGATTTGATAGATAAGTGTATCATAAAAAACAACACCCCATGACTAGAAGATTCTTCTGACCATGGGGTGTTTTCTTTATAGGAGGGCTAGGTTATATTCTTTGAAAATCTCTTTAAACCAGGTCAGCTTCGCCTTGTCTACAACCTCAAAGCTGTGCTTTGAGCAGCCTGCGGCTAGCTTTCTAGTTTATTCTTTGATTTTCATTGAGTATTAGTTCTTTTTCTTGTTTTTTATCAACCATCCAAGTCCGAGAAGGGCGAGGATGCTGAATCCAGCAAGGGCAAGGAGGGATTTGCTCTCGGTTCCTGTGTTTGGAAGGACTTTCTGAGAAAGAGCCTCTGCAGCAGTTTCATGAGTTTCAGGATTGGCTGTTAGGTTTTGAACTTGGCCTTGTTCTGGTTCAACTTCCAAGCTAGAAAGATCAAATTCTGGTTTTTCTTCCACAGCTGGGGCAACGATAGCACCACCTTGAGACAAGCGGAGAACAACGGCAGTGAGAGCGTTCAATTTCAAGCCTTTTTCAGTCCATTCGAGACCTTGAGGTTTAGCGATTCCTACTGGTCCAGCTTGATTTTCATCTGCCAGGACTTCAGCCTTTCTCAAGTGAGCAAAGGCAGTTCCCAAGTTGAATTCGCGAGCCTTATCATCCGCATTGACAAAGACTGCGTAGATATCTCCATTTGGAGCTGTGATTTGGTAGCCGATGACCACGTCTTCTTTTTCAACACCATTTTTTCCTGGGACAGTAATGAGTTGGACGCGTTCTTTGATATCTTGTAGACTCTTGAGTCGGAAGGCATCTGTCGATTGACGAAGGGCAATCAAACCTTTCATGTAGTTACGGCTCTTGACATTTTCAGGGAAAGCTTTACCATCTGTTGCCTTGGTCCAATCAAACTTGTTGACAGCATCACTAGAGTCGTAAGAGTCATGGATAAAGTAAGGATAGACAAATGGCTTGCCGTCCTTGTCGCGCAACAAGTGAGACTTGTTTGGAACCTTATCTTCAGGAACAGGAGTCTTGTAGGCTGGGTCAAGGAATTGTTTGGTACGTCCATATTCCTGACCAGAGTGGATAAACGGAGTTCCTTGAGCAGTCAAGACCATGAGGTTTCCAAGTCGCAAACGGCGATGGATCTCAGCGTAGTTTTCCGCCTTGCTTGGGTCTTTTTTGATAGACTGGGCAATGATGTCAAAGAGTGTCAAGTTATCATGGGCTGCGATATACTGGATAACATCTCCGGGACTGTCTGCTTCAAAGTTAGTTGGTTGAGCAATCAGATTTTTAAAGATGGTATTGATATCGCGTTTTCCACCTGTGATAAAGGCAGGTTGGCCTTCGTTTGGATAACCAGACTTGAGGTTGTTACGGATATCATCTGAAAAGACAGCGACAGTATCGGTATGTTTCATCCAATCTTGGTCAGCAGGTTGTACAGTCGTATTTTCATCACCAGTATAGGTTCTCCAGCCTTCACCTAGCATGATAAGGTTTGGATTGAGGGCGCGTGCAGCCTTGTAAGCTTCTTCGATTGAAGCCGCATCGTGATCACCCATCATATCGAAACGGAAACCATCCACTTTGTAGGTTTCGACTAAATACTTGATGGAGTCTACCAAGACACGCTTAGACATGTAGTGGGTTGTTCCCAAACGGCCACCTCCAAAGCTAGTACGAGGAGTTCCGTCTGCGTCCATAAAGTGGTAGTAGTTTGGCTCTAAGTCTTCAAAGATGTCGAGATTGGCAGTATGGTTGTAGACCACATCCAAGATAGCCCCCATACCACGTTTATGGATTTCGTTGATGAGATTTTTGAATTCGGCAATTCGTTTTTCTGGATCCTTAGGATTGCTAGAGTACATACCAGTCAAGGAGAAGTAGTTTTGAGGGTCATATCCCCAGTTGTAGTTGCTGTTGCTTGAAGCATAGGCAGACAAACGTTCATGGTTCTTCAATTCATTGACAAAGTAGTAGGACAAGACAGGAAGGAGTTGGATATGGGTCACACCCAAGTCTTTGAGATAGTCTAGTTTTTCGATAAAGGCTTCAAAGGTACCAAATGGCTTGGTCAAGTCTTTTGCGATGGCAGGATCCGAAGTGAAGTCACGAACATGGGCTTCATAGATGACAGCATCTTCTCGCGATTTGAAGTTGCGAATCTTACCGTAGGTCAAGTCTTGTGGACCTAGTTTAGATGGGTCCACAAAGGCAGCTTTAGCAACTTTATGGGCAGCATCTGTTTTTGCTAGGTCACTGTTCCAAGCTGCTAGTGACTTGGCATAAGGGTCAAGAACGAGAACGGTTTTACCTTGGCGCTCGATCTGGTAGTGGTAGTAGTAGCCAGTATAGTTACTGATGCCGAGACCAGAGTTTGTGTCCAGAGTTTGTTTCCAGGTTCCTTTTTCTCCTTTTTCAAGGGCGACAGTTCCGACTACCTTTTCAGGGTCTTTCTTGTCATAGACAACAACGGAAACCTTATCAGCACTTGGAGACCAGAGGGTGAGGTCAACACGCTTGCCATCTTCTTTTAGAGTTGCGCCGAGTGGACCATCGTAACTGTAGGACTCATCCTTGAGGCGCCAGCTTGAACGTGTGGTAAAGCGGTCTGAATTGTAGCTGACAGTGTACGGGTGTTGAGTGTCAGAGAAGTCGCCGATATAGGTCACTTTCTTACCAGCTTCATCCACTTCCACGTCTGTGATATCTACTTTATTCCCTTGGTAATCAGTGATGCTGGAGTGTTTGAGGATATCGTCTTTCTTAGCTCCAACTAGGGTAGAAAAGCTGCTTTCGATACGAGATTTAGCCACGTGTTGGGCACCAGTCATGCGGATGTCGTGTACATAGTAAGGGTTGGTGTAGATGGTTTCGTCATCATCTTTAAGGAAGATTTGGCTGTGATTTTTTAGATCAGTGAATTTATAATCCTCTTTTCTGATTTTCACATCATCGCCTTTCTTGCTTTCGTCTAGTAATAAAAATCCAAATTCTCTTGCAGCTTCATTGAGTGGAATGTCAATGTATCGGCCATGTTTTCCAGTTGCAGTGAAGTCTGTTCCGTCAGGCCATTCTCCACTGCTTGGGTTTTTGACATCGCCCCAATACCAAAGAGATTTTTTGTCATAGTTGCCATCGGTGCGGTAGTAGTTGACACGAATAGTTCCTGCTGGTTGAGGGCGGTAGTTATATACCTTGTAGTTTTCATCTAGCCAGGCCTCATTCATTTTTGGAGAGAGGCGCTCTACCGAACGGTCCCCTGTCAGGTTATCCCCCTTGGTATTGTTGATAAGGAAGCTGACTTTCTTGGCTTGCTCATTTTTGAGTTTGACATCCAGATAATAGCCGTAGTCATCTTGCTTGGCATCCTTGAAGGACTTAGCTCCATTGGGCCAGTTTTCAGACGGTTTTTCAACATCGTCCCAAGTCCAAAGACCTTGAGAATCTTTGTTTTCTTCAGGGAGTTTTTTTACATGGATGCGGAAGTGGTTGTCTGCGATGGGTTCTTCAGAACTAGTGTCTGCTTGTGGTTTTTGATCAGAACTTGGCGTCGAAGTGCTGGCGTCTACTTTCTCTTCCTTGCTGTTAGCCTGGCTTGTGCTAGCGTCTTCTGTTTTAGGTGTTTCTGGTGCTGTAGTAGTTTCCACAGCAGGAACTTCTTTTTTAGGTGTTTCGGCTGTTAGAGCAGTTTCAGTTGCTGGAGATTCCTTTTTAGTATCAAGGGAAGCGTTTGCATTGTTTTGTTCAGAAACAGGCGCTTGCTTTTGAGTTTGACTAGTTTCAGTCTCGGAAGGCGCCGTGGTTACTAGGCTAGTATTTTCCTGAGTTTGAGGAAGGTTTTCATTAGCTGAAATAGTTGGCATTGTAGCAGAAAGCAAGACAATGCTGGCACCAATAAGGACAGAACCAGTTCCGTTCTTCAAGGAACGGATACCATAAATCATTTTTTTCTCAGTTTGAGATGGGATCTTTTTCATCACAATTCTCCTTGTGTAGTTGTTCCCTAACAGTATAGCACGAGGTAAACATTAGTGCAAGCGTTTTCCTAGTTTTTGAGAGAAAATATAATACTTCATTCTCTTGAAATTTTAAAATAAATAATATATAGGAAAAGATTGTTTAAAAGTAGTAAAAAAACCTTGAAAAATCTGGCTAAATAAGGTATAATATGAGTAATCATTTGTCGTAGGTTTTGTCTGAAATATTGTCCAGACAAGGCTCACAGCAGTTAAATCTTCTGAAAAAGTCAGATTTAGCTGCTCTTTTTGTGCTTTTTTTCAGGTTTTTGAGTGCTTGTAACAAAGATTTAAAGATTCTGAAAATTCATCAAAGGGACACGGTGATAGGGGTTTTTAAAACCATATGACGATTAGAAAAGCCTGATTGATAAGGCTTGGAATTTATTTACAAAGGAGAATCATCTTGGCAGGACATGACGTTCAATACGGGAAACATCGTACCCGTCGTAGTTTTTCAAGAATCAAAGAAGTTCTTGACTTACCAAATTTGATTGAAATTCAAACGGATTCATTCAAAGATTTCCTAGACCACGGACTTAAGGAAGTATTTGAAGATGTATTGCCAATTTCAAACTTCACAGACACAATGGAGTTGGAATTTGTTGGCTATGAAATCAAGGAACCAAAATACACGCTCGAAGAAGCTCGTATCCACGATGCTAGCTACTCAGCCCCAATTTTTGTAACCTTCCGCTTGATCAATAAAGAAACAGGCGAAATCAAGACTCAAGAAGTCTTCTTTGGTGATTTCCCAATCATGACTGAGATGGGTACTTTCATCATCAATGGTGGTGAACGTATTATCGTTTCTCAGTTGGTTCGCTCACCAGGTGTTTACTTTAATGACAAAGTAGACAAGAACGGTAAAGTGGGTTACGGTTCTACTGTTATCCCTAACCGTGGAGCTTGGTTGGAACTTGAAAGCGACTCAAAAGACATCGCTTATACTCGTATCGACCGTACTCGTAAGATTCCATTTACGACCTTGGTTCGTGCGCTTGGTTTCTCAGGTGATGATGAAATCTTTGACATCTTTGGTGATAGCGAATTGGTTCGCAATACTGTTGAAAAAGATATCCACAAGAATCCAATGGACTCTCGTACAGACGAAGCCTTGAAAGAAATTTACGAACGCCTTCGTCCAGGTGAGCCTAAAACTGCTGAAAGCTCACGTAGCTTGCTTGTGGCACGTTTCTTTGATCCACGTCGCTATGACTTAGCAGCCGTTGGTCGTTACAAGATTAATAAAAAATTGAACATCAAAACACGCTTGCTCAACCAAACCATCGCTGAGCCATTGGTAGATCCTGAAACGGGTGAAATCTTGGTAGAAGCTGGCACCGTTATGACTCGTAGCGTGATTGAAAGTATCGAGAGCCACTTGGATGGCGACTTGAACAAGATTGTTTATATTCCAAACGATGCAGCTGTTTTGACTGAACCGGTTGTCCTTCAAAAATTCAAGGTTGTTGCCCCAACGGACCCAGACCGTGTTGTAACCATCATCGGAAATGCCAATCCTGACGACAAGGTTCGTGTTGTAACTCCTGCGGATATCCTTGCAGAGATGAGCTACTTCCTCAACTTGGCGGAAGGTATCGGACGTGTGGATGATATCGACCACCTTGGAAACCGTCGTATCCGTGCAGTTGGTGAATTGCTTGCAAACCAAGTACGTCTTGGACTTTCTCGTATGGAACGTAATGTCCGTGAACGTATGTCTGTTCAGGACAATGAAGTTTTGACACCGCAACAAATTATCAACATCCGCCCGGTGACAGCTGCGATCAAAGAATTCTTTGGTTCTTCACAATTGTCCCAGTTCATGGACCAACACAACCCACTTTCTGAGTTGTCTCACAAACGTCGTTTGTCAGCCTTAGGACCTGGTGGTT
>CAKQDJ010000014.1:0-39231 GCA_934229205.1 uncultured Streptococcus sp. | reverse complement strand
AGTACCGAGACTACCAGACAGTGCTAGTTGTCGCTCATCGAATGCTCATGCGCCAATTTGTACCAGACGAGAAGATTAATTTTTGCCAAGTGATTGAATGTGAGGTAGAAATTTAGAAAGAGGTTTATCATCGCAAAGAAAAAAGCGACATTTGTGTGTCAAAATTGTGCTTATAACTCCCCAAAATACCTAGGACGCTGTCCAAACTGTGGATCTTGGTCTTCTTTTGTAGAAGAGGTTGAGGTTGCCGAGGTCAAGAATGCACGTGTGTCCCTGACAGGCGAGAAAACCAAGCCCATGAAACTGGCTGAGGTGACTTCAATCAACGTCAATCGAACCAAGACGGAGATGGAGGAATTCAACCGTGTACTTGGAGGCGGAGTGGTACCAGGGAGTCTCGTCCTCATCGGTGGGGATCCAGGAATCGGGAAATCAACCCTTCTCCTACAAGTTTCTACCCAGTTGTCTCAAGTGGGGACCGTTCTCTATGTCAGTGGGGAGGAGTCTGCTCAGCAGATTAAGTTACGAGCAGAGCGCTTGGGGGATATTGATAGTGAGTTTTATCTCTATGCAGAGACCAATATGCAGAGTGTTCGAGCTGAGGTAGAGCGTATCCAACCTGACTTTCTCATCATCGACTCTATCCAGACTATTATGTCTCCTGAGATTTCTGGAGTGCAAGGGTCAGTTTCTCAAGTGCGAGAGGTGACAGCTGAGCTCATGCAGCTGGCCAAGACTAATAACATTGCTATCTTTATCGTAGGGCATGTGACCAAGGAAGGAACCTTAGCTGGTCCGCGTATGTTGGAGCATATGGTAGATACGGTGCTTTACTTTGAAGGGGAACGCCACCATACCTTCCGTATCTTGAGAGCAGTCAAAAACCGTTTTGGATCCACTAATGAGATTGGCATCTTTGAGATGCAGTCGGGCGGATTGGTTGAGGTACTCAATCCGAGTCAAGTTTTCCTAGAAGAGCGTTTGGATGGGGCTACTGGCTCGTCAATCGTGGTAACCATGGAAGGGACCCGTCCGATTTTGGCGGAGGTCCAGGCTTTGGTAACACCGACTATGTTTGGAAATGCTAAACGCACGACGACAGGACTTGATTTCAATCGTGCGAGTCTGATTATGGCTGTTTTGGAAAAACGAGCAGGGCTTCTCTTGCAAAATCAGGATGCCTATCTCAAATCTGCTGGCGGTGTCAAATTGGATGAACCTGCGATTGACTTGGCTGTTGCGGTTGCCATTGCTTCGAGCTACAAAGACAAGCCTACCAATCCTCAGGAATGTTTTGTAGGTGAACTGGGCTTGACGGGAGAGATTCGACGCGTGAATCGTATCGAACAACGCATAAATGAAGCGGCAAAACTAGGCTTTACTAAGATTTATGTACCTAAGAATTCCTTGACAGGAATTACTCCACCCAAGGAAATTGAAGTCATTGGTGTGACGACGATTCAGGAAGTTTTGAAAAAGGTCTTTGCATAATCCGTGACAAATCCTCTTAAAAATGATAAGATAGGAGAAATATTTGATTATCAAATTTTTGAGGAGGGAATCGTGTCGTATTTTGAACAGTTTATGCAAGCCAATCAGGCTTATGTTGCCCTACATGGGCAGTTAAATCTGCCACTTAAACCCAAAACCAGAGTAGCTATCGTGACCTGTATGGACTCACGTCTGCACGTTGCGCAAGCTCTAGGTTTGGCCCTTGGGGATGCTCATATCTTGCGGAATGCGGGTGGTCGAGTAACTGAGGACATGATTCGTTCACTGGTGATTTCCCAGCAACAAATGGGGACAAGAGAAATCGTGGTGCTTCACCATACAGACTGTGGAGCTCAAACCTTTCAAAATGAAAGTTTTCATGAACATTTGAAACACGAGCTCGGAGTTGATGTATCTGATCAAGATTTTTTACCATTCCAGAATGTTGAAGAGAGTGTGAGAGAGGATATGCAATTGCTTCGAGAGTCTCCACTGATTCCTGATGATGTGGTTATTTCAGGTGCTGTCTATGATGTGGATACAGGAAGTATGAGAGAAGTATACTAACTTTGTCTCGAAAAAATCTCATCCTAGCATAAAATCGATTGTTAAAATGTAGGATTTTTAGTTTTAATATAGCTAATATAAAATAGCATAAAACAAGGGTATAAATGTTTGCTCTTGTTTTATTTTTGATTGAAAAATAAAGGAAAAAGCGCTACAATGGTAGATGGAAAATGTTGTGTAAAAAACAAGTGATACATAAATACCGGAGGAAATCATGTCTTTTTCTGATTTAAAGCTGTTTGCCCTTTCTTCAAATAGAGAATTGGCAGAGCGTGTGGCGCAAGAGATTGGGATAGAGTTGGGGAAATCGACTGTTCGCCAATTTTCAGATGGGGAGATTCAGGTCAATATCGAAGAATCAATCCGTGGAAAACACGTCTTTATCCTACAATCAACGAGCTCACCTGTAAATGATAATTTACTTGAAATTTTGATTATGGTGGATGCCTTGAAGCGTGCTAGTGCAGAATCTGTCAATGTTGTTATGCCTTACTATGGCTATGCACGTCAGGATAGAAAAGCGCGCGCGCGTGAGCCAATCACTGCAAAACTCGTTGCAAACATGCTAGAAGTTGCTGGGGTAGATCGTTTGTTGACGATTGATTTGCACGCTGCACAGATTCAGGGATTCTTTGATATTCCCGTAGATCACTTGATGGGTGCTCCATTGATTGCGGACTATTTTGAACGTCGTGGCATGGTTGGCTCTGACTACGTGGTTGTCAGCCCAGACCATGGTGGTGTGACTCGTGCTCGTAAACTAGCAGAGTTTTTGAAAACTCCGATTGCGATTATTGACAAACGCCGTAGTGTAGACAAGATGAATACCAGCGAGGTGATGAACATCATCGGTAAGGTCGAAGGCAAGACTTGTATCTTGATTGACGACATGATTGATACAGCTGGAACAATTTGTCATGCAGCGGATGCACTTGCTGAAGCAGGCGCAGTTGCGGTCTATGCAAGCTGTACACACCCAGTTCTTTCAGGGCCAGCTATGGACAATATCCAAAAATCAGCTATTAAGAAATTGGTTGTTTTGGATACCATCTACTTGCCAGAAGATCGTTTGATTGATAAGATTGAACAAATCTCTATTGCTCATCTTCTGGGTGATGCTATTATTCGTATCCACGAAAAACGTCCTCTTTCTCCATTATTTAGTATCGAGAAAAAAATCTAAACTTTCACTTGAATAAACGAATTTCCTGGCAAGCTTTTTCTCTTGCTAGGAATTTTTTTGTAGTCAAAATCTGCAAGCCTTTTCAAAATATGCTATACTGAGAAAAAAGGAGGATTTCTATGAGCCAAGAATTTATCAATCCAAGTGATGGTGTGGTACGTCAGTATCTTGCAACCAGTAAAACGTTAGCGGTAGTAGGCTTGTCCGATCGTGAAGAAACAACTAGCAATCGAGTGACTAAGGAAATGCAGGCTCGAGGCTATAAAATCATTCCAGTTAATCCCAAGGTTGCAGGTGGTGAAATTTTGGGAGAAAAGGCTTATGCAAGCCTAGCTGAGATTCCTTTTCCTGTCGATATTGTCAATGTTTACCGTCGTAGTGAGTTTTTGCCCGATGTGGCGCGTGATTTTCTCAAAGCTGATGCTAAGATTTTCTGGGCACAATTAGGACTTGAAAATCTAGAAGCGGAAGAAATCTTGCGTGCTGGAGGATGCGATGACATCGTGATGAATCGCTGTATCAAGAGAGAACATACTCGCTTAATTCTTGAGCAATAAAAAGGTAGCCATGGGCTACCTTTTGTATTATAAAGTATCAATCAATGCTTGCATGCCAAGACTGGTGAGGATGATGGCAATCCAGCAAAGGGCTCCGAGGACAATAGATTTACCACTGGATCTAACCATGGCAATTAGATTGGTTTTGAGACCGATAGCACTCATGGCCATGATGATAAAGAATTTAGAGAGTTGCTTGAGAGGGGTAAAGAAACTACTGGACACACCAAGAGAGGTAAGTAGAGTCGTTAAGAGAGAGGCCAGGATAAAATAAAGGATAAAAAGTGGGAAAACTTTTTTCAGTTGTACGCCTTGTTTATTTTCTTGTTGGCGACTTTGCCAGTAGGAGAGAAAGAGAGTGATGGGAATGATCGCTAAGGTGCGTGTGAGTTTAACAATGGTTGCAGACTCGAGGGTATTGGTCTGATAAAGACTGTCCCAGGCACTAGCTGTGGCCGTTACAGAAGAAGTATCATTGACCGCAGTTCCTGCAAAGAGGGCAAAGCCGTCATTAGATAGGTGAAGCCAGGTTCCTAGAGTTGGAAAGATAAGCGCAGCCAAGATATTGAAGAAAAAGATAACGGAAATGGCTTGGGCAACCTCCTTTTCTTTGGCATGGATAACAGGCGCTGTCGCCGCAATGGCAGAGCCACCACAGATCGAAGACCCCACTCCAATCAAGGTAGCCAGTTTTGTATCTAGTGCAAAGAAACGCTGGAAGAGGTAGGCGACGATTAAGGAAATCGAAATGGTGGAAAGGATGACAGGGAGTGAGGTTTGTCCGACTGCAAAGACTTGCGAGATATTGAGACCAAAACCAAGCAAGATGACGGCATACTGGAGTAATTTTTTGGAACTAAAGGTCAAACCTGCATCTAGTTGTTTGTAGGGCGAGAGCCAGGGGTGTAGGAGCATTCCTATAAAGATTGCAAAAACGGGTGCACCCACGACGGGGAAAAGTCCTCCTAGAAACCAAGAAATGATAGAAATGAGAAGGCAGGCCAAGATGCCTGCTCCATTTTTTGATAGAAATGACATAAAAACCTCCAATCATAATCTGTTACCATTATAGACCTGTAAACGGGAAAAGTAAAATAGAAAGTGGAAAGCTATTCTATAATGTATTTTTGCGGTCGGGGGGCTTTTGTAGTATAATAGAGATACGGTTTGAGAGTAGGAGGTATCTATGGACTTAACTAAGCGCTTTAATAAACAATTAGATAAGATTCAAGTTTCGTTGATTCGCCAGTTTGACCAGGCTATTTCGGAGATTCCTGGGGTCCTGCGTTTGACCTTGGGGGAACCTGATTTTACAACGCCAGATCATGTTAAGGAAGCGGCTAAGCGGGCCATCGACCAGAACCAATCCTACTATACAGGGATGAGTGGTCTGTTAACATTACGTCAGGCAGCCAGTGATTTTGTAAAAGAAAAATACCAGCTAGATTACAATCCTGAAAATGAAATCTTGGTTACAATTGGGGCGACAGAGGCTTTATCGGCTACTTTGACAGCTATTTTGGAAGAGGGAGATAAGGTGCTCTTGCCAGCTCCTGCCTATCCAGGTTATGAGCCAATTGTCAATCTAGTTGGGGCAGAGGTTGTCGAGATTGATACGACTGAAAATGGTTTTGTCTTGACTCCTGAGATGTTGGAAAAGGCCATTTTGGAGCAAGGCGACAAGCTCAAGGCTGTCATTCTCAACTATCCGGCTAATCCGACAGGAATTACCTATAGTCGGGAGCAGTTGGAAGCCTTGGCAGACGTTTTACGCAAGTATGAGATTTTTGTTGTCTGTGATGAGGTTTACTCAGAATTAACCTATACAGGCGAAGCCCATGTATCTTTGGGAACTATGCTGAGAGACCAGGCTATTATTATCAATGGTTTATCTAAGTCTCATGCTATGACAGGTTGGCGTTTAGGCTTTATCTTTGCTCCTGTGGCCTTTACAGCTCAGTTAATCAAGAGTCACCAGTACTTGGTAACTGCCGCAAACACTATGGCTCAACATGCTGCGGTGGAGGCTTTGACCGCTGGTAAAAACGACGCGGAGCCTATGAAGAAGGAGTACATCCAGCGTCGAGATTATATCATCGAGAAGATGACTGCTCTTGGTTTTGAGATTATCAAACCAGACGGAGCCTTCTATATCTTTGCTAAGATTCCAGCAGGTTACAATCAAGACTCCTTTGCTTTTCTGAAGGATTTTGCTCAGAAGAAGGCTGTTGCCTTTATTCCGGGTGCTGCTTTTGGTCAGTATGGAGAAGGCTATGTGCGTCTGTCTTATGCAGCCAGCATGGAAACGATCAGAGAGGCTATGAAACGACTTGAGGAGTACATGAGAGAAGCATGATTCAGTCTATCACGAGTCAAGGCTTGGTGCTCTACAATCGTAACTTTCGTGAGGATGACAAGTTAGTCAAGATTTTTACCGAGCAAGCGGGCAAGCGCATGTTTTTCGTCAAACACGCTGGTCAGTCCAAACTGGCCCCTGTTATTCAGCCCTTGGTATTGGCTCGGTTTCTCTTGCGAATCAATGATGATGGACTCAGCTATATCGAGGACTATCATGAGGTCATGACCTTTCCTAAGATTAATAGTGACCTCTTTGTCATGGCCTATGCAACCTATGTGGCTGCCCTTGCAGATGCTAGTTTGCAGGATAATCAGCAGGATGCTCCCCTGTTTGCTTTTTTGCAAAAGACTTTGGAGTTGATGGAAGCAGGATTGGATTATCAGGTTTTGACCAATATTTTTGAAATTCAAATCTTGACCCGATTTGGAATTGGGCTCAATTTTAATGAGTGTGTCTTTTGCCATCGGGTCGGTCAGGCTTTTGACTTTTCTTTTAAATATGGAGCCTGCCTCTGCCCAGAGCATTATCATGAAGATGAGAGACGTTGTCATCTGAATCCCAATATCCCTTATCTGCTCAATCAATTTCAAGCTATTGATTTTGAGACCTTGGAGACTATTTCGCTCAAGCCTGAAATCAAGCAAGACTTGCGCAAGTTTATAGACCAAATCTACGAAGAGTATGTTGGAATTCACCTAAAATCAAAGAAATTTATTGATTCCCTAGCAGACTGGGGACAATTACTAAAAGAGGAAGATAAATGAAAAAAATTGCAGTAGATGCTATGGGGGGCGATTACGCACCTCAAGCCATCGTTGAGGGTGTCAATCAAGCCCTTGCTGACTTTTCAGATATTGAGATTCAACTCTATGGAGACGAAAGCAAAATCAAGCAATATCTAACAGCGACAGAACGCGTCAGCATTATCCATACGGATGAGAAGATTGATTTTGATGATGAGCCTACAAAAGCTATTCGTAAGAAGAAAAATGCCAGTATGGTATTAGCGGCTAAGGCAGTCAAAGAAGGAGAGGCAGACGCTGTCCTCTCGGCTGGGAATACAGGTGCCTTGTTGGCTGCAGGATTCTTCATTGTGGGTCGTATCAGGAATATCGATCGTCCTGGGCTCATGTCGACCTTACCGACCATTGATGGCAAAGGCTTTGACATGCTAGACCTTGGAGCCAATGCAGAAAATACAGCTCATCATCTGCACCAATACGCTGTTTTGGGTTCCTTTTATGCGAAAAATGTTCGTGGGATTTCGAAACCACGTGTTGGTTTGCTCAATAATGGAACAGAAAGTAGCAAGGGTGATCCTCTTCGTAAGGAAACCTACGCCTTGCTAGCAGCTGATGAAAGCTTGAATTTTGTCGGAAACGTGGAAGCGCGTGATTTGATGAGTGGCGTTGCGGATGTTGTTGTGGCAGATGGTTTCACGGGAAACGCTGTGCTCAAATCTATTGAAGGGACAGCTATGGGAATTATGGGCTTGCTCAAGACAGCTATCACAGGTGGTGGTCTTCGAGCGAAACTAGGTGCTCTTCTTCTCAAGGATAGCCTTAGAGGTTTGAAAAAGCAACTCAACTATTCAGATGTTGGTGGAGCAGTCTTGTTTGGTGTTAAGGCACCGGTTGTCAAGACTCATGGCTCAAGTGATGCCAAGGCTGTGTATAGTACGATTCGCCAGATTCGTACTATGCTAGAAACAGACGTAGTTGCCCAGACTGCGCGTGAATTTTCAGGAGAATAAAAAAGATGACAGAAAAAGAAATTTTTGACCGTATTGTAACCATTATCCAAGAGCGACAGGGAGAGGACTTTGTCGTAACAGAGGCCTTGAGTTTGAAAGATGACCTAGATGCGGACTCAGTGGATTTGATGGAGTTCATCTTGACACTAGAAGATGAATTCGGAATTGAAATCAGTGATGAGGAAATTGACCAACTGCAAAGTGTAGGAGATGTGGTAGCAGTTGTCAAAAGTAAAGAATAGCAAAAAGCAACATGCAAATCATGTTGCTTTTTTGTTTGCAGAAAAAAGAAAAATTTTTAGTAGAAATTGCGAATAAAGAGATGAGAAAGATAAAAGGAGGAATGTTTATGTATGTGACCGGTCTTTATCCGTGGTTCATTAAGTGGTTTTTAAAATAAAAATGAATGAGTTGCTCATTTTCGAATTGTTTTTCGAATAGATAGGTAAGGAAAAAGGGAAGGAGACTACGCGATGTATTTACCAATCTTATTGCCATGGTTTATCAAATGGTATTTGAAATAAATGAAATTTACCTGTTCATTTTAAATCACTTTTCGAATAGATAAGTGAGAAGAACAGGAGGGAGAGAAAAAATGATTTCAGTTATTTTTCCAATCTGGTTTTTAAAATGGTTTAAAGCCTAGAGACCATAAACTAAAAAAATAAAAATAAAGGAGAAAAAAGATGACAAACTTTGACAAAATGGAACAGAACTTTGCAGCTCTTACAGAAGAAGAGTTGACGGATGTGAATGGGGGATTGATTATTACAGCAGCTGGAATTATTTTAGCAGGAAAAGTAGCAGGTGCTATGGTTACAATTGGAGGAGCTCTTTATGGAGCAGGATATGCTATTGGAAAAGCATTGCGACCTTAATATGATTAGAAAGGAGGCTTAACAATGAAACAATTTCAAGAATTATCTTTTCAAGAACTTGAAGAGGTTCAAGGCGGTGTTATTACATTAACGATAGGTACGGTAGTGCTTGTAGGCTGGAAAGCAGTAGCAGCTTATGGAGCAGCGGCTACTGTAGCAGGAGGTACACTTGGATTGGGAGTCTATAATGGATACAGAGGGCGTTAGACTATGAACAATCGGAACCTTAATCTCAATACACTCTTACCCAAATTAGCTACTATAGTTCCTTTCTTGGCTATAGCTCTCAATCTTGTACTTCATGTGATTCGTACAGGTTCATTAGTATCCTTTGATTGGCAATGGACTGTAGTTGGTTTACTTGCTTCGGGCTATTTTGGTATTTTTTGTAAGGATTTGACGAAAAATAATCAAAACTATAAAAGATCAATCTGAATGAAAAGGATTTTATGCATGTAAATGGTGGAGTTTTCCCGCCTTTCTTTTCAGGTAAATAGGAGTCTATCATGAAAAAATTCTTATTAGGATTTGCTGAGGGGTATTTTGTCGTATCGATCATTATTTATATCGCAACGTATTTGATTATGAAAAATCCGATCAACACCTTGTTTTATCCAGAAACCTATCCAATTCTACTTGGTCTGTTTTATCTAGGATACAAGTACAAAACAAAAGAAAGTAAGATAGGGAATTGATGAACCATCAGATCGGAGTTTGAGATGAAAGTCGTTCAATTACTACAAAAAGCTTGGCCAGAGTTTATTGTATTGTTTAGTTCAATGGCTTATCTAATGATTAGAATTGTGGCTGATGTAAACAAAATAAATTTACCTACATGGTTTGAATGTTTTGATATACCTACGATTTCATTATTTTTGATGACCTTTATCTTACTTTATAAAAGTAAAGAAAATATCATTTCAGAATAATTTATTTCTAGGCATTCATTTTTTAACGGTTACTTTAAACAGGCAGAACTTTTGTTCTGCTCTTTTACATTTAAATGATAGTTTATGCTTTCTAAAGTACGTTTTAGGTGCAAAAATGGTTTATTTAGGAATATTTTCCTGTTTTTATCCTTGTTTGGTTAAAATAATCTTACAAAGTTTTTAAGAGATCATTAGAAAAAAGGAGATGGATATGAAATTTAGGAAAAGGCACTATCGTCCCCAGGTGGATCAGATGGATTGTGGCGTGGCTTCCTTGGCCATGGTATTTGGTTACTACGGTAGTTATTACTCCTTGGCTCATCTACGAGAGTTAGCCAAGACGACCATGGATGGGACGACTGCTTTGGGGCTTGTAAAGGTAGCAGAGGAGATTGGTTTTGAAACGCGGGCTATCAAGGCGGATATGACGCTCTTTGATTTGCCCGATTTGACCTTTCCGTTTGTGGCTCATGTGCTTAAGGAAGGGAAACTGCTTCACTACTATGTGGTGATAGGTCAGGATAAGAAGACAATCCATATCGCTGATCCAGATCCTGGTGTCAAGCTGGCCAAGATTTCTCGTGAGCGATTTGCGCAAGAATGGACAGGAGTCAGTCTCTTTATGGCTCCGTCTCCAGACTATAAACCCCACAGGGAGAAAAAACAAGGACTATTATCCTTCTTGCCAATCTTGCTCAAACAGCGTGGCTTAATTACCAATATTGTCCTAGCGACACTTTTGGTGACCCTGATCAATATCGTGGGTTCTTATTATCTGCAGTCTATCATTGACAGTTACGTACCAGACCAGATGCGTTCAACCTTGGGCATTATCTCAATGGGACTAGTCATTGTCTATATTCTCCAGCAGATTTTGTCCTACGCGCAGGAATATCTCCTACTAATCCTTGGGCAACGCTTGTCAATTGACGTGATTTTGTCCTACATCAAGCATGTTTTTCACCTGCCGATGTCCTTTTTCGCGACACGCAGGACAGGGGAAATCGTATCCCGTTTTACAGATGCCAATAGTATCATCGATGCGCTGGCGTCGACCATTCTATCGATTTTCCTAGATGTGTCGACGATTTTGATTATCTCGCTTGTCTTGTTTTCACAAAATATGACACTCTTTTTCATTAGTCTGCTTGCGCTTCCCATCTATACAGTGATTATCTTTGCCTTTATGAAGCCTTTTGAAAGGATGAATCGTGATACCATGGAAGCCAATGCCGCTCTGTCTTCTTCTATCATTGAGGACATCAACGGTATTGAGACTATCAAGTCCTTGACCAGTGAGAGTCAGCGTTACCAAAAAATTGACAAGGAATTTGTGGCTTATCTGAAAAAATCCTTTACCTACAGTCGGGCAGAAAGCCAGCAAAAGGCACTGAAAAAAGTTGCTCAGCTCCTGCTCAATGTTGTCGTTCTCTGGCTGGGAGCAGTTCTGGTCATGGATGGGAAGATGAGTTTGGGGCAATTGATTACCTATAATACTTTGCTTGTTTACTTTACCAATCCTTTGGAAAATATCATCAATCTGCAAACCAAACTTCAAACAGCGCAGGTTGCCAATAATCGTCTGAACGAGGTCTATCTGGTCGCTTCGGAGTTTGAGGAGAAGAAAACAGTTGAGGATTTGAGCATGATGAAGGGAGATATGACCTTTAAGCAGGTTCACTATAAGTATGGCTATGGTCGTGACGTCTTGTCAGATATCAATTTGACGATTCCCCAAGGGTCTAAGATGGCTTTCGTGGGGATTTCAGGTTCGGGTAAGACCACCTTGGCAAAGATGATGGTTAATTTCTACGACCCTAGTCAGGGAGAGATTAGTCTGGGTGGTGTCAATCTCAATCAGATTGATAAAAAAGCCTTGCGCCAGTATATCAACTACCTGCCTCAACAGCCCTATGTCTTTAACGGAACGATTTTGGAGAATCTTCTCCTGGGAGCTAAGGAGGGGACGACACAGGAAGATATCTTACGAGCAGTTGAATTGGCCGAGATTCGGGAGGATATTGAGCGCATGCCCCTGAATTACCAAACAGAATTAACTTCGGATGGGGCAGGGATTTCAGGTGGACAACGTCAGAGAATTGCTCTGGCGCGTGCTCTTTTAACGGATGCACCTGTTTTGATATTGGACGAGGCGACCAGCAGTTTGGATATTTTGACAGAGAAGCGGATTGTGGATAATCTTATGGCTTTGGACAAGACCTTGATTTTCATTGCCCACCGCTTGACTATTGCTGAGAGGACAGAGAAGGTTGTTGTCCTGGATCAGGGCAAGATTGTCGAAGAAGGCACCCATGCAGACTTTCTTGCACAGGATGGCTTTTACGCCCATTTGGTCAATAGCTAGAAAGAGGAGAAGATGAAACCAGAATTTTTAGAAAGTGCGGAGTTTTACCATCGCCGTTACCATAATTTTTCCAGTCGGGTGATTTTACCTATGTCGCTTCTGCTCGTGTTTCTGTTAGGATTTGCAGTTTTTGCAGAGAAAGAGATTAGTTTGTCTACCCGAGCAACTGTCGAACCTAGTCGGATCATTGCCAACATCCAGTCAACTAGCAATCAACGGATTGTGGCCAACTATCTGGAAGAAAACAAGTTGGTCAAGCAAGGCGAACTACTCGTTGAGTACCAGCAAGGGGCGGAGGCTGTCCAGGTCGAAGCATATGCCAGTCAATTGGAGATGTTAAAGGATCAAAAAAAGCAGTTGGGTTATTTGCAATCCAGTTTGAAAGAGGGGAGTGATCAATTTCCAGAGGCGGATAAGTTTGGTTATCAGGAGATGTTTCGAGACTATCTCAGCCAAGCTAGTAGTCTTAGGAGCAATGTTTCGCAGCAAAATGCCAACATCTCCTCGCAGAATGCAGCAGCTAGTCAAACCCAAGCTGAAATCGGGAACCTCATCAGTCAAACAGAGGCTAAAATTCGCGATTACCAGATAGCTAAGTCAGCTATTGAAACAGGTGCTTCCTTGACCAGTCAGAATCTGGCCTACTCTCTCTACCAGTCCTACAAGTCTCAGAGAGAGGAAAATCCGCAAGCTAAGGCTCAGGCTGTTGCACAGGTTGAAGCACAGCTTTCTCAGTTAGAATCCAGTCTTGCTACTTACCGTGTCCAGTATGCAGGTTCCGGAACCCAGCAAGCCTATGCGTCAGGCTTAAGCAGTCAATTGGAATCCCTTAAATCCCAACACTTGGCAAAGGTTGGTCAGGAATTAACCCTTTTGGATCAGAAAATTTTGGAGGCGGAATCGGGTAAGAAGGTACAGGGAGGTCTCCTCGATAAGGGGAAAATTACGGCGAGTGAGGATGGGGTGCTTCACCTTAATCCTGAGACTAGTGAATCTACCATGGTCGCAGAAGGAACCTTGCTAGCCCAGCTCTATCCATCCTTGGAAAAAGAAGGAAAAACCAAACTCACAGCCTATCTCAGTTCAAAAGATGTTGCTAGAGTCAAGATTGGGGACTCTGTTCGTTATACTACAACTAATGATGCGAAGAATCAAATTTTCCTAGATTCTACGATTACAAGTATTGATGCGACAGCTACCAAGACTGAAAAAGGAAATTTCTTTAAAATTGAGGTGGAGACCCATCTGACTTCTGAGCAGGCTACAACACTTCGCTATGGCTTAGAAGGTCGCCTACAGATGATTACGGGAAAGAAAAGCTATCTCCGTTATTTTTGGGATCAATTTTTAAATAGAGGGTAATATTCGTGTTTTTCAGAGGATAAATGATTTTAAAACTGTAAGAGGAGCTTATCTTGCAGTTTTTCTTTACGCTTAAAATAGGAAAAACGTTATTTATTCGTAAAAACCTTGAATTTTTCATGCTTTTATGTTAGAATGTGCTCAAGTAAAACGAAAGGCGAACTTTAACATGTCAAAAAAACTGATCTATTCGGGAAAAGCCAAGGATATCTATACAACTGAGGATGAAAATCTCATTATTTCAACTTACAAGGACCAGGCGACTGCTTTCAACGGTGTCAAGAAGGAGCAGATTGCGGGCAAGGGAGTGTTAAATAATCAGATTTCATCTTTTATTTTTGAGAAATTAAATGCGGCTGGTGTAGCGACTCACTTTGTGGAGAAAATTTCGGACACGGAACAACTCAATAAAAAGGTTGAGATTATTCCTCTAGAAGTTGTGCTCCGCAACTACACGGCTGGTTCCTTTTCAAAACGTTTTGGCGTGGAAGAGGGCATCGCATTTGAGACTCCGATTGTCGAATTTTACTATAAAAATGATGATTTGGATGATCCCTTTATCAATGATGAGCATGTGAAATTCCTTAAAATTGCGGATGACCAGCAGATTGCTTACTTGAAGGAAGAAACGCGTCGTATCAATGAACTTTTGAAAGCTTGGTTTGTTGAAATTGGTCTTAAATTGATTGATTTTAAGCTAGAATTTGGTTTTGACAAGGATGGCAAGATTATCTTGGCAGACGAATTTTCACCAGATAACTGCCGTTTGTGGGATGCGGATGGCAACCACATGGACAAGGATGTTTTCCGTAGAGGTCTAGGTGAACTAACAGACGTTTACGAAGTTGTCTGGGAGAAATTGCAGAGTTTGAAATAATCTGTTTGTAACGGAAAACCTTCGTCTCTCAACTAAAAGGACTCAGGCTGAAAAGGTCCCCCAGACCTTTTCACTCCGCAGAGGACTCGGAGAATTGACAGATGTTTATGAGATTGTCTGGGAAAAGTTGCAGGAGTTGAAATAACAACCATGAGTTCGTTTGGGGACATTGCAAGAGCTGAAATAAAGGAATAAGAATTGATGGATAAACGTATTTTTGTTGAAAAAAAGGCCGATTTTCAGGTTAAGTCAGAGAGTTTGGTAAGAGAACTCCAGCACAACTTGGGGCTTTCAACCTTAAAAAGTATTCGCATTGTGCAAGTTTATGATGTTTTTGATTTGGCAGAGGACTTGTTTGCACCTGCAGAGAAGCACATCTTCTCTGAGCAGGTGACGGATCATGTCTTGGATGAAGCGGCTGTGCAAGCAGATCTTGCTAACTATGCTTTCTTTGCCATTGAAAGCCTGCCTGGTCAGTTTGACCAGCGTGCAGCTTCTTCACAGGAAGCCTTGCTTTTGCTGGGAAGTTCGAGTGATGTTATGGTCAATACAGCCCAACTTTACTTGGTTAATAAAGATATTGATGCTGCTGAGTTAGAAGCGGTCAAGAACTACCTGCTCAATCCAGTGGATTCTCGTTTTAAGGACATCGCGACAGGGATTGCCAAACAGGAATTTTCAGAGTCAGACAAGACCATTCCAAAATTGACTTTCTTTGAAAGCTATACAGCAGAAGACTTTGCCCGCTACAAGGCAGAGCAAGGGATGGCCATGGAAGTGGACGATTTGCTCTTTATCCAAGACTACTTCAAGTCAATCGGGCGCGTGCCAACTGAGACGGAGCTCAAGGTTTTGGACACTTACTGGTCTGACCACTGCCGTCACACGACTTTTGAGACCGAGTTGAAACAGATTGATTTCTCAGCTTCTAAATTCCAAAAGCAATTGCAAGCGACTTATGACAAGTATCTAGCTATGCGCGAGGAATTAGGCCGTTCTGAAAAACCACAAACCTTGATGGATATGGCGACTATTTTCGGTCGTTATGAGCGTGCTAATGGACGTTTGGATGACATGGAAGTGTCAGACGAAATCAATGCCTGCTCAGTTGAAATTGAGGTGGATGTCAATGGTGTGAAAGAGCCATGGCTCCTCATGTTCAAGAATGAAACCCACAATCACCCAACGGAGATTGAGCCATTTGGTGGTGCTGCTACCTGTATCGGTGGGGCTATTCGTGACCCGTTGTCAGGCCGTTCCTACGTTTACCAAGCTATGCGTATCTCAGGTGCTGGTGATATTACAGCTCCGATTTCGGAAACTCGCGCTGGTAAATTGCCACAACAAGTCATTTCGAAGACAGCGGCTCATGGTTATTCTTCGTATGGTAACCAAATTGGTCTGGCGACGACTTACGTTCGTGAGTACTTCCACCCAGGCTTTGTAGCTAAACGCATGGAGCTAGGTGCCGTTGTTGGTGCTGCTCCTAAGGAAAATGTAGTCCGTGAAAAACCGGAAGCTGGCGATGTGATTATCTTGCTCGGTGGTAAGACTGGACGTGATGGTGTCGGTGGTGCGACAGGATCTTCTAAGGTTCAAACAGTTGAGTCTGTAGAGACTGCTGGAGCTGAGGTTCAAAAAGGGAATGCCATCGAAGAACGCAAGATTCAACGTCTTTTCCATAATGGAGATGTCACTCGTCTGATCAAGAAATCCAACGACTTTGGTGCTGGTGGTGTCTGTGTGGCTATCGGTGAATTGGCAGACGGTCTTGAAATCGACCTTAATAAAGTGCCTCTTAAATACCAAGGATTGAACGGTACAGAAATTGCCATTTCTGAATCACAAGAACGGATGGCAGTTGTGGTGCGTCCTGAAGACGTAGATTCCTTCGTTGCAGAATGTAATAAAGAAAATATTGACGCGGTTGTTGTGGCAACAGTGACTGAAAAACCAAATCTTGTCATGCACTGGAATGGTGAAACCATTGTTGACTTGGAACGTCGTTTCCTTGATACAAACGGTGTGCGCGTAGTCGTTGATGCCAAGGTAGTTGACAAGGATGTCAAGCTTCCAGAAGAACGTCAAACATCTGCAGACACACTTGAAGCAGACACCCTTGTGGTTCTGTCTGATTTGAACCATGCCAGTCAAAAAGGCTTGCAGACTATCTTTGACTGTTCGGTCGGTCGTTCAACGGTCAATCACCCACTTGGTGGTCGTTACCAACTCACTCCAACTGAGGCATCTGTGCAGAAATTGCCAGTTCAACACGGTGTGACTCATACTGCGTCTGTTATGGCCCAAGGCTTTAACCCTTATATAGCAGAATGGTCTCCATACCACGGAGCAGCCTATGCAGTCATCGAAGCAACCGCTCGTTTGGTTGCTACTGGTGCAAACTGGTCCAAGGCTCGATTCTCTTACCAAGAGTACTTCGAGCGTATGGACAAACAAGCAGAACGTTTTGGTCAGCCAGTAGCCGCTCTTCTAGGTTCTATCGAAGCACAAATCCAACTTGGTTTGCCATCTATCGGTGGTAAGGACTCCATGTCTGGTACTTTTGAAGAATTGACTGTACCGCCAACCTTGGTTGCCTTTGGGGTGACAACAGCAGATAGCCGTAAGGTGCTTTCTCCTGAGTTCAAGACTGCTGGTGAAAACATCTACTACATCCCAGGTCAATCCTTGGCACAAGAGATTGATTTTGACTTGATTAAGTCTAACTTTGCTCACTTTGAAGCCATCCAAGCTGAACACAAAGTAACATCTGCATCAGCTGTTAAATATGGTGGTGTCCTTGAAAGCTTGGCTCTTGCTATTTTTGGAAATCACATCGGTGCAGAGGTGACCTTGCCTGAACTTGAAAGTTCTTTGACAGCTCAGCTAGGTGGATTTGTCTTCACCTCTCCTCAAGAAATTGCTGGAGTGGAGAAGATTGGTCAAACGAAAGCAGACTTTACACTCCTTGTCAACGGTGTGAAGCTAGATGGACAGAAACTTGACAGTGCCTTCCAAGGAACATTGGAAGCAGTCTATCCTACTGAATTTGCCCAAGCGAAAGAACTGGAAGAAGTACCTGCTGTGGCATCAGATGCTGTGATTAAAGCCAAAGAAAGAGTTGAAATACCTGTGGTTTACATCCCAGTATTCCCAGGAACAAACTCAGAATACGACTCAGCCAAGGCCTTTGAGAAAGAAGGTGCAGAGGTTAACTTGGTGCCATTCGTGACACTCAATGAAGAAGCCATTGTCAAGTCAGTTGAAACCATGGTTGACAACATTGGTAAGGCTAATATCCTCTTCTTTGCAGGTGGATTCTCAGCTGCGGACGAGCCAGATGGATCCGCTAAGTTTATCGTCAACATCCTTCTCAATGATAAAGTGCGTGTAGCTATTGACAGCTTTATCGCTCGTGGTGGTCTGATTATCGGTATCTGTAATGGATTCCAAGCTCTCGTAAAATCAGGTCTTCTTCCATACGGAAACTTTGAAGATGCAAGCAGTACGAGTCCAACCCTCTTCTACAATGATGCCAACCAGCACGTGGCCAAGATGGTGGAAACTCGAATTGCCAATACCAACTCACCATGGTTGACTGGAGTGCAAGTGGGCGATATCCACGCTATTCCTGTTTCGCACGGTGAAGGGAAGTTTGTTGTGACAGCTGAGGAATTTGCAGAGCTCCGTGACAATGGCCAAATTTTCAGCCAATACGTTGATTTTGACGGCAAACCAAGTATGGATTCCAAGTACAATCCGAATGGTTCTGTAAATGCCATCGAAGGAATTACCAGCAAGAATGGTCAAATCATCGGTAAAATGGGACACTCAGAACGTTATGAAGACGGTCTCTTCCAAAACATCCCAGGAAATAAAGACCAGCACCTGTTTGCGTCAGCTGTGCGTTATTTCACAGGGAAATAAAAGGTATAAAAAATGACATACGAAGTAAAATCTCTTAATGAAGAATGTGGTGTTTTCGGTATCTGGGGGCATCCAGATGCTGCTAAATTGACCTATTTTGGGCTCCATAGTCTTCAGCACCGTGGTCAGGAGGGGGCGGGAATCCTTTCTAATGACCAGGGGCAATTGAAGCGTCATCGTGATATGGGGCTTTTATCAGAAGTGTTCAGAAATCCAGCTAATTTGGATAAACTAACTGGAGCGAGCGCGATTGGGCATGTTCGTTATGCGACTGCTGGCGAAGCTTCTGTAGATAATATCCAGCCCTTCCTCTTTCGCTTTCATGATATGCAGTTTGGACTTGCTCACAACGGAAACTTGACCAATGCCGAATCGCTCAAGAAAGAATTGGAACAAAGAGGAGCTATTTTCAGTTCAACTTCGGACTCGGAAATCTTGGCTCACCTCATTCGTCGGAGTCACAATCCGAACTTGATGGGCAAAATCAAGGAGGCGCTCAGCCTTGTCAAAGGTGGCTTTGCTTATATCTTGCTATTTGAGGACAAGTTGATTGCGGCGCTTGATCCTAATGGTTTCCGTCCACTTTCTATTGGGAAAATGGCAAACGGAGCGGTAGTCGTTTCGTCTGAAACCTGTGCTTTTGAAGTCATTGGTGCTGAGTGGATTCGTGATGTGAAACCAGGAGAGATTGTAATCGTAGATGACAATGGGATTCAGTATGATAGCTATACAAATGATACCCAGTTGGCGATTTGTTCTATGGAGTATATCTATTTTGCTCGCCCTGACTCTAACATTCATGGGGTCAATGTCCATACAGCTCGCAAACGCATGGGGGCTCAATTGGCGCGTGAATTTAAGCACGAAGCGGATATCGTAGTCGGTGTGCCAAATTCCTCGCTCAGCGCAGCCATGGGATTTGCAGAAGAATCTGGTCTGCCAAATGAAATGGGACTGATCAAAAACCAATACACGCAACGCACCTTTATCCAACCGACTCAAGAATTGCGAGAGCAAGGGGTGCGGATGAAACTGTCTGCTGTTTCGGGTGTTGTCAAAGGCAAACGTGTGGTGATGATTGATGATTCTATTGTTCGTGGGACAACCTCTCGCCGTATCGTTCAGCTTTTGAAAGAAGCAGGTGCGTCTGAGGTTCATGTTGCCATTGGAAGTCCTGCGCTAGCTTATCCATGCTTCTATGGGATTGATATCCAGACGCGTCAGGAGTTGATTGCTGCCAATCATACGGTTGAAGAAACTCGCCAAATCATTGGTGCGGATAGCCTGACCTATCTTTCGATTGATGGCTTGATTGATTCTATCGGCATCGAAACAGATGCGCCAAACGGTGGTCTTTGTGTCGCCTACTTTGACGGCGACTACCCAACTCCTCTCTACGACTATGAGGAAGAATATCGTAGAAGCTTGGGGGATAAGACCAGTTTTTACAAATAGACGGATAAAGACTCTCCATGAAAGGAAAGGAAGAGAAGATGACAAATAAAAATGCTTATGCTCCACGTCTCGCTACTGACTAAAAGCTAAAGCATTTGTCAGTAGACGCTTTGTCTTATGGGACCAAAGCTAGAGCCCTGACTAGTATTTTTAGATAAAATAATTGTTTATCTAAAAATACGTCGCAATCTTCTCAAAGAAAAGGAAAAATAAAATGGCAAATAAAAATGCGTACGCCCAATCGGGTGTGGATGTTGAAGCGGGTTATGAAGTTGTTGAGCGGATCAAAAAGCACGTGGCTCGTACGGAGCGTGCAGGTGTCATGGGAACTCTTGGTGGCTTTGGTGGCATGTTTGATCTTTCAAAGACAGGGGTAAAAGAGCCTGTCTTGATCTCAGGGACTGACGGTGTCGGAACCAAGCTCATGCTGGCTATCAAGTACGACAAGCATGACACGATTGGGCAGGACTGTGTAGCCATGTGTGTCAATGATATCATCGCTGCAGGTGCGGAGCCCCTCTATTTCCTCGACTATGTAGCGACTGGGAAGAATGAACCAGCTAAACTGGAACAAGTCGTTGCTGGAGTGGCAGAGGGTTGTGTACAAGCAGGTGCGGCCCTCATCGGTGGGGAAACGGCTGAAATGCCTGGTATGTATGGTGAAGACGACTATGACTTGGCTGGATTTGCGGTCGGTGTGGCTGAGAAATCTCAAATCATCGACGGATCAAAAGTAGCAGAAGGTGATGTTCTTCTCGGACTTGCTTCCAGTGGTATTCACTCAAATGGTTACTCGCTCGTCCGTCGTGTCTTTGCGGACTATACAGGTGAAGAAGTCCTCCCAGAATTGGAAGGCAAAAAGCTTAAAGACGTTCTTTTGGAGCCAACTCGTATCTACGTTAAAGCTGTTCTGCCACTGATCAAAGAAGAATTGGTCAATGGAATTGCCCACATCACTGGTGGTGGATTTATCGAAAATGTCCCTCGTATGTTTGCAGCTGACTTGGCTGCTGAGATTGAGGAAAGCAAGGTACCAGTTTTACCAATCTTCAAAGCCCTTGAAAAATACGGTCAGATCAAACACGAAGAAATGTTTGAAATCTTCAACATGGGCGTAGGACTCATGTTGGCAGTTAGCCCTGAAAATGTAGATCGTGTCAAAGAATTGCTGGATGAACCAGTCTATGAAATTGGTCGCATCGTCAAGAAAGAAAACGAAAGTGTCATCATCAAATGAAAAAAATAGCGGTTTTTGCCTCTGGTAATGGCTCAAATTTTCAGGTGATTGCGGAAGAATTTCCAGTGGAGTTTGTCTTTTCAGACCATCGTGACGCCTATGTGCTAGAGCGTGCAGACAAGCTCGGTGTTCTATCCTATGCTTTTGAACTCAAGGAATTTGAGAACAAGGCGGACTACGAAGCAGCTCTTGTCGAGCTCTTGGAAGAACACCAGATTGACTTGGTTTGTTTGGCGGGTTATATGAAAATCGTCGGCCCCACCTTGTTGGCAGCTTATGAAGGTCGAATTATCAACATTCATCCGGCCTACCTGCCAGAATTTCCAGGAGCTCATGGGATTGAGGATGCTTGGGATGCTGGGGTTAGTGAGAGTGGCGTGACCATTCACTGGGTGGACTCGGGTGTGGATACAGGCAAGGTCATCAAACAAGTCCGTGTACCACGGCTAGCTGATGATACCATCGAAAGCTTTGAAGCTAGCATTCATGAAGCGGAGTACAAGTTGTATCCAGAGGTTATTAGAGAATTGTTGGATAAGTAAATGAAAGGAAATAACATGACTAAACGCACCTTAATCAGCGTCTCAGACAAAGTGGGCATTGTTGAATTTGCCCAAGAACTTAAAAAACTTGGTTGGGAGATTATCTCGACAGGTGGGACAAAGGTTACCCTTGATAATGCCGGTGTGGAGACCATTGCAATTGATGATGTGACGGGCTTCCCAGAAATGATGGATGGCCGTGTCAAGACCCTTCACCCAAATATCCATGGTGGGCTCCTCGCTCGTCGTGATCTCGATAGCCACCTTGAGGCGGCTAAGGACAATCAGATCGAGCTCATTGACCTTGTTGTGGTCAACCTTTATCCTTTCAAGGAAACGATTCTCAAACCAGATGTGACTTACGCTGATGCGGTGGAAAATATCGATATCGGTGGGCCATCTATGCTTCGTTCAGCAGCGAAGAACCATGCCAGCGTGACAGTTGTGGTAGACTCTGCTGACTATGCAGTGGTTTTGGACGAATTGGCAGCAAATGGTGAAACGACTTATGAAACTCGTCAACGTTTGGCAGCCAAGGTTTTCCGTCACACAGCAGCTTATGATGCCTTGATTGCAGAGTATTTCACAGCTCAAGTTGGAGAAAGCAAACCTGAAAAGCTCACTTTGACCTACGACCTCAAGCAACCAATGCGTTATGGGGAAAATCCTCAACAGGATGCGGACTTCTATCAAAAAGCTTTGCCAACGGATTACTCAATTGCATCAGCGAAACAGCTCAATGGTAAGGAATTGTCCTTTAACAATATCCGTGATGCTGATGCGGCTATCCGTATCATTCGTGATTTTAAAGACCGTCCAACTGTTGTGGCCCTCAAACATATGAATCCATGTGGAATCGGTCAGGCTGATGACATCGAAACTGCTTGGGATTACGCTTATGAGTCTGACCCAGTGTCTATCTTTGGCGGAATTGTCGTCCTTAATCGTGAGGTGGATGCTGCGACAGCTGAGAAGATGCACGGCGTTTTCCTCGAGATCATCATCGCACCAAGCTATACGGATGAAGCGCTAGCTATTTTGACTAACAAAAAGAAAAACTTGCGGATCCTGGCCTTGCCATTTGACGCTCAAGATGCTAGTGAGGTAGAGGCAGAATACACAGGCGTGGTTGGTGGACTTCTTGTGCAAAACCAAGACGTGGTTAAGGAAAGCCCGGCTGACTGGCAAGTGGTGACCAAGCGCCAGCCGACCGAGACAGAAGCGACTGCTCTTGAGTTCGCTTGGAAAGCTATCAAGTACGTCAAATCAAACGGTATTATCGTGACGAATGACCACATGACACTTGGTGTTGGCCCTGGTCAAACCAATCGTGTGGCTTCTGTTCGTATCGCCATTGATCAGGCTAAAGATCGTCTTGATGGTGCTGTTCTTGCTTCCGACGCCTTCTTCCCATTTGCGGATAACGTGGAAGAAATCGCTAAAGCAGGTATCAAGGCCATCATCCAGCCAGGGGGCTCTGTCCGTGACCAAGAGTCAATCGAAGCGGCTGATAAATACGGCTTGACTATGGTCTTTACAGGAGTGAGACATTTTAGACATTAAGAAGCAAAAGGGAAGAAAACAGTTTCTTTCCTTTTTTGGCTTAAAATGCTAAGTGAAACAAGATTAAAACGAACGTTTGTGGTATAATGTTAGTAAATAATTCGCAAAAGAGGTTAAGAGATGAAACTGTTGGTTGTCGGTTCAGGTGGTCGTGAACATGCGATTGCTAAGAAGTTATTGGAGTCTAAAGACGTTGAGCAAGTTTTTGTGGCACCTGGGAATGACGGGATGACCTTAGATGGACTTGATTTGGTAAATATATCTATTTCCGAACATTCTAAGTTAATTGAATTTGCAAAGGTCAACGATATCGCTTGGACCTTCATTGGGCCGGATGATGCTCTTGCCGCCGGAATAGTGGATGATTTTAACCAAGCTGGGCTCAAGGCTTTTGGTCCGACCAAGGCTGCCGCTGAGCTTGAGTGGTCCAAGGATTTTGCTAAGGAAATAATGGTCAAATACAGCGTTCCGACAGCAGCCTATGGCACATTTTCAGATTTCGAGGAAGCTAAGGCTTATATTGAGGAGAAAGGCGCTCCAATCGTAGTCAAGGCAGATGGGTTGGCGCTTGGGAAAGGTGTTGTCGTTGCTGAGACAGTCGAGCAAGCGGTCGAAGCTGCTCATGAGATGCTTTTGGACAATAAATTTGGTGACTCAGGTGCGCGTGTGGTTATCGAGGAGTTTCTTGCAGGAGAGGAATTTTCACTTTTTGCCTTTGTCAATGGTGACAAGTTCTACATCATGCCAACAGCTCAGGACCACAAACGTGCCTATGATGGCGACAAAGGGCCTAACACGGGTGGTATGGGTGCCTATGCGCCAGTTCCTCACTTGCCACAGAGTGTGGTTGCCACAGCGGTTGATACTATTGTCAAGCCTGTCCTCGAAGGGATGATTAAAGAAGGTCGTCCTTATCTTGGTGTCCTTTACGCAGGGCTTATTTTAACAGCAGAGGGACCTAAGGTCATCGAGTTCAACGCTCGTTTTGGAGATCCAGAAACACAAATTATCTTGCCTCGTTTGACATCTGATTTTGCGCAAAATATCACGGATATTCTCGATGGTAAGGATCCGAAGATCACGTGGACGGATAAGGGTGTGACTCTGGGCGTTGTTGTCGCGTCAAACGGCTACCCGCTAGACTATGAAAAAGGTGTTGAATTGCCAGCAAAAACCGAGGGAGACATCATCACCTACTATGCCGGAGTTAAGTTTTCGGAAAATAGCAGAGCACTGCTATCAAACGGTGGACGTGTCTATATGCTCGTCACCACAGCAGATACCGTCGAAGACGGACAAAACATTATTTACAGTGAACTCGCCCAACAAAACACGGAAGGCCTCTTCTACCGAACCGATATCGGAAGCAAGGCTATTCGATAAAGATATAAGAAAAAGCGATGAAGTCGCCAAGTACGATAATGGTCGTTTGAATTGAGAGCGTTAGCGAGCTAATATAGAACAATCACCGCCGTTGTGAAAGAACGATTGGATGATAATCCAATCGTTTAGGGAAATTGGAAGACCTTGGGCTTCCAATTTAGGCATGAGACACCTTTGGTGGCTGCTGCCGTCCCTCACAACTTAAGGTGATTGAAAAAAGAAAGGAAAGAAAAGGAAAAATTATGACTAAACCAATTATTTCCATCATCATGGGCTCAAAATCCGACTGGGCAACCATGCAAAAAGCCGCCGAAGTCTTAGACCGCTTCGGCGTGACCTACGAAAAGAAAGTTGTCTCTGCCCACCGTACACCTGACCTCATGTTCAAACATGCCGAAGAAGCTCGTAGCCGTGGCATCAAGGTTATCATCGCAGGTGCTGGAGGCGCAGCTCATTTGCCAGGAATGGTCGCTGCCAAAACAACCCTTCCAGTTATTGGTGTACCAGTCAAATCACGCGCGCTCAGTGGTCTGGACTCGCTCTACTCTATAGTACAGATGCCGGGCGGTGTGCCTGTAGCGACAATGGCTATCGGTGAAGCAGGGGCGACCAACGCAGCCCTCTTTGCCCTCCGTCTTCTTTCAGTAGAGGATCAGGCTATTGCAAAAGCGTTAGCAGATTTTGCAGAAGAACAAGGAAAAATCGCAGAGGAGTCTACAAATGAGCTCATCTAAAACAATCGGAATTATCGGTGGCGGTCAGCTGGGTCAGATGATGGCCATTTCTGCTATCTACATGGGGCACAAGGTTATCGCGCTGGATCCTGCTGCGGATTGCCCAGCCTCTCGCGTGGCGGAGATCATCGTGGCTCCTTATAATGATGTGGATGCCCTTCGTCAGCTGGCGGAGCGTTGCGATGTTCTCACTTATGAATTTGAAAATGTTGATGCAGACGGTTTGGATGCGGTTGTCAAGGATGGACAACTCCCTCAAGGGACAGACCTGCTCCGCATTTCTCAAAATCGTATCTTTGAAAAGGACTTTCTCTCAAACAAGCCACAAGTCACTGTGGCACCTTACAAGGTCGTGACCTCAAGCCAAGACTTGGTAGATATGGACCTGTCGAAAAACTATGTCCTCAAGACGGCGACGGGTGGCTACGATGGGCATGGGCAAAAGGTCATTCGCTCAGCAGAAGATTTGGAAGAAGCCTACGCTCTAGCTGACTCAGCAGACTGCGTTTTGGAAGAATTTGTCAACTTTGATCTTGAAATTTCTGTCATCGTATCAGGAAATGGTAAGGACGTGACGGTTTTCCCAGTTCAGGAAAATATCCACCGCAACAATATCCTGTCTAAGACCATTGTCCCTGCTCGCATTCCAGCAAGCTTAGCAGAAAAAGCTAAAGCTATGGCAGTGCGAATTGCAGAGCAGCTCAAGCTATCTGGAACCCTTTGCGTGGAAATGTTTGCGACAGCTGACGACATCATTGTCAACGAGATTGCTCCACGACCACACAACTCTGGGCACTACTCTATCGAAGCCTGCGACTTCTCCCAGTTTGATACCCATATCTTGGGCGTTCTCGGAGCACCATTGCCAGCTATCAAACTACATGCACCTGCAGTTATGCTCAATGTCCTCGGCCAGCATGTCGAGGCCGCTGAAATATTTGTCACAGAAAATCCAAGCGCCCACCTCCACCTGTATGGTAAAATAGAAGCGAAGCACAACCGCAAAATGGGACATGTGACTTTGTTTAGTGATGTGCCAGATAGTTTGGTTGAGTTTGGTGAGGGGATTGATTTTTAAAAAGTGAAATTAACCGTCTTTTATTTGGAAGATAGCTTAATATACATTATTTTATTCATATAGAGGAGTTTTTAAATGGGAACATTAAATGATTTTAAGTTGGTAAATAAGATTTCAAGAAAATATTTTGGTAAACTAAAAAAGGAACCAGTTGGTGAAATTACAGATGAGGAGAAATCAAGACTTGGCTTTTACTTATTCATTCTTTCTTGTATTACAGATGTAACAGACGTTGAAGATGTAGAAAAGATGGTTATTGATACCGATTTTCATCGTAAATTATATGGTGTCACAAACAATGATTTAGGTATTGATGCTGTTTATATAGACGAAGAGAACTATGACATTAAGCTTTTTAATTTTAAGTATCGTGAGAGGTTTAATCCTGACAAGTCTCAAGCTTTAAATACAGTTAGTGATAGTACTAAGTTTTTAAATGCAGTTTATGCTCAGAATACTGAAGGTTTAGATGAACTAACTAGAATTACAGTTCAGTCAATAATTGACAAATATAATTCTAATGATATTTGGAACACGCAGTTATATTTAGTATCTAATGAAAATCATAAGTTAAATTTAAATGTTAATGAAGTTAAATCATTCATTGATAGTAATGATGTTGAGATTGTAACAATTAGTTTGGACGAAATTATAGAATTTGTTTCAGAAAAACCAGAAGATAGAAAAGCAACATTTATCGTTGATTCTGATTCTGTGATGACTTTTAAAGATGATCCCATGTCATCCTCACAATCATACTTGGTTAAATTACCTTTAATTACTTTGATTAGGCTGACTTGTAAAGATGATGAGTTGAAAGAACAATATTCGATTGAAGATTATTCTAAATTATCAGAAGTAGAGCTAGACATTGGATTGTTATATGATAATGTTCGAGGCTATTTGGGAAGTACAAAGTTTAATAAAAATATTTTGAAATCTATTGATAGCGATCCTAATCGATTTTTTATGTTTAATAATGGTATTACCATGACTGCGAATAAGATTACTGCTCAAAAGATTAATGCAAATCAAAAGTTAAAGTGCTCTTTAGATGGTTTTCAAATTGTGAATGGCGGACAGACTCTAAGAACGATTTATAAATATAAAGATGCTGATTTTGATGAAGAAAAATTATCTAATGCAGAAATTCTAGTTAGAATTTTCCAAACTGAAAATGATAAGACGTTAACAAATAATATAGCCGAATACACTAATAGTCAAAATGCTATTTCTCCTGTAGATTTAAAATCAATAAGCAATATACAAATTAAGATTGAAGAGTATCTGAAACAATATGGAATTATGTATATTAGAAAAGTTGATAGAAGTGTAGAGATTTCCGAGGAGTCTATTACAATGGAGGTTATGGCCCAGCTTATATATTCTAAAATGGGTTATCCTGAAGTTGTTACAAATCAAAAGGGAGCGCTTTTTAATAGATTTTATGATGACATATTTAATGAACAATTAGATTTTGATGAGTTGATAACATTGTATAGATCATACAGGGAGATAGAGCAATACTATAGTCTTATACATAAAGAATCAACAAAGCAAATGAGATTTTATATTGTTTGGTTAATGCTTGCTAAAGGAATGGAACTTAAACTAGCTGTCAGCAAGTTAAATGAAGCATTAGAAACGTATAGAACCGATGAGAATATATCTAATGCTAGGAAAATTATTCAAAGACCTTTTAAAGAACACTTAGAAAAATTGATTTAAAAATTAGATTGAAGATTATGAAAAAAGCAACCAGATTTTTCTAATAGAATACCGAATATAAACTTTCTAAATCTTAAAGTGTAACTAAAAAAAGGAGAAGAGGGCAAGTTCAAGTATTTGGATTCTTGCTAAAAGCGCTCCTCTTTTAGAAAATAAAAGAAGAAAGGAATAAGGGCTCCGTATCCTCTAAAACTGAATACGGAAGACATCCTTTGCCATTACTATTATTCAACTCATCGTCAACGCATTTGTCGAAAAAGAGAAGACGGGAGCAGTTATCGAAGTTTTGTATGATAGTAGTGATCATGAAAAGGTGAAAGCTAAGTATAAAGAGCTAACGGCTCAATATCCTGAAAACTATTTCGCTATCTATGATTTGCCAATTGATACGGATTTGAATACACCAGAACTCTACTCATTTGTATGGATTGGGAAAGAGGAGTTTGAGGAGGAATTATGAAAAAGCAACTAGAATTGCAAAAACTCATATCTATCATGCTAGGATATCTTGGAATTACGCTATTTATACATCCTAGCTACTTAGTTAAATTAGTAGCGGTATGTATTTTTGTTGGCTTACTATTTTTTTGGAAAAAGAAAATGGTCAACTGGGTGCAATTAAAATGGGGTTTGTTAAAGGAAATTCGAAGAAGAAAGTATTTTTTTATTACTGAAAAAGGATATAAAACTGATTTAAAGAAAAGGCGGGAATTAGGTGCTGCAGTTTATTATTTAACAAATATAGGTTTTATGGTAATTCTTGTAGTTATTTCTGTGTTAAATTCACTTAATCTAGTAGCATTTAAAGGATTAATTGCTATAGTAGCAATCGGAGCAATGATTATAGCATTGGCTGGCATAATTATTGCAGCTAAAAATTATTTAACAGGATTATATTATTATCTTATTCCTTTAGCAATGCTTTTATTTACTTTAGATTATGTAAAGTCATTTTCAGATATAAAATCTATTGTAGTTTACATAATTTTGGTTTTCATAGCATATAGTGTTTTTGCAATATTATTACCATTGCATTCTTTAAGAAAAATAACAAATATGACATGGCTATTTGGAGTGTTGACTACTTTACTTGTTCCGCTTCTTCTTGAATATTTTTTTCAATATTATATAATAAATGAAATTAATGGACAAATTTCAAATGAATCAATTACACTTGAAACGCTAATGAAGTTAAATTTATCTACAGAGGTTATCTCATTTTTTAAAGAGAATCCTGATGCTATTGAATTAATAAAAAGATTTAGGGAGATGTCTATTTCTTTTGAAATTCATTCCTTAACTTCTGAACTTTCAGTTATAAGATTTCTTTTACTTACAGCTTATTCTCTTGGAACGATTATAATTACTTCAAAAATCAAATTAGGGAAATCAAAGGCTAAAGACTTATATAATAATATTCAATCATCTCCGGAAGTCCAATATTCAGAGCTAAGAGACTGTATTTTTTACGGTGGTGAAGAATACGAAAATAGGATAATGGATAATGAAATTTTGAGGTCTAAAATTATCAGTGAAGAAGAAAAATGCGATAAAAATCAAGATAGTAAATGGTGGGAGATATGGAGTGCTAAATTTATTGAAACTTGTAGTTTGATATTTAAAAAAATGATTTAATATAGGAGAAACAACATGATCAACCGTTACTCTCGCCCTGAGATGGCGAATATTTGGAGTGAAGAAAATAAATACCGTGCTTGGCTTGAGGTGGAAATCTTGGCTGACGAGGCATGGGCTGAGTTGGGAGAAATCCCTAAGGAAGATGTGGCTTTGATTCGCGAGAAGGCGGACTTTGACATCGACCGTATTTTGGAGATTGAGCAGGAGACTCGCCACGATGTGGTTGCTTTCACGCGTGCGGTTTCTGAGACTCTTGGTGAAGAGCGCAAGTGGGTTCACTATGGGTTGACTTCTACCGACGTGGTGGATACGGCCTACGGTTATCTTTACAAGCAGGCCAACGATATCATCCGTCGTGACCTTGAAAACTTTACCAATATCATCGCTGATAAGGCTAAGGAGCACAAGTTCACCATCATGATGGGGCGTACCCACGGTGTGCACGCCGAGCCGACAACTTTTGGTCTTAAATTGGCAACTTGGTACAGCGAAATGAAGCGCAACATGGAGCGTTTCGAGCATGCGGCTGCTGGTGTGGAAGCTGGTAAGATTTCGGGTGCGGTTGGGAACTTCGCTAACATCCCACCATTCGTTGAAAAATACGTCTGCGACAAGCTTGGTATCCGTGCCCAAGAAATCTCTACACAGGTTCTTCCTCGTGACCTTCATGCTGAGTACTTTGCAGTTCTTGCTAGCATCGCGACTTCAATCGAACGTATGGCAACTGAGATCCGTGGTCTACAAAAATCTGAGCAACGCGAAGTGGAAGAGTTCTTTGCCAAAGGGCAAAAAGGCTCATCTGCGATGCCTCACAAGCGCAACCCTATCGGTTCTGAGAATATGACAGGTCTGGCGCGTGTCATCCGTGGTCACATGGTGACAGCTTATGAAAACGTCGCTCTCTGGCACGAACGTGATATTTCTCACTCATCAGCTGAGCGCATCATCACACCAGATACGACCATTTTGATCGACTACATGCTCAACCGTTTTGGAAATATCGTCAAGAACTTGACGGTCTTCCCAGAAAACATGATCCGCAACATGAACTCGACTTTTGGTCTTATCTTTAGCCAACGTGCTATGTTGACTTTGATTGAAAAAGGCATGACCCGTGAGCAAGCCTATGACTTGGTGCAACCCAAAACAGCCTACTCTTGGGATAATCAAGTAGACTTCAAACCGCTTCTCGAAGCGGATCCAGAGGTAACTTCTCGCCTCACTCAAGAAGAAATCGATGAAATCTTCAACCCAGTTTATTACACCAAACGAGTGGATGATATCTTTGAACGTCTTGGATTAGGAGAGTAGATAATGAATGTAGATAATATACTAAGTTGGTTTGCTAATATAATTAAAACAACGCCAGATGGAGTAATTCAGAGCTTAATTGCAAGTGGAGCATTCTTTATTTTAAACAAAGTATTGAAGAAACTACCGATGATAGGTCCAAGGTTTTCTGAATGGAGTAATAAACTATCAAACTTTTTTAATAAGAACTCACTAGAAGTTTCAGAAAATACAATAATAATTCCAACGCCTAGGTATAAACCAGGATTGGATTTTAAAATAAGAAAGAAACCTAAGCAAGATCAAACTAATAAAAATATGAGTAATGATGATTTTTGGGGAATTATTATTTTATCGTTAATTGTTATTGTTCTTATAATTTCTATATTTTTGAGATATATAAATGAGATTTCACTAGTTTTAAAATGGTACGGTCTAGTTCCTCTAATTTCCTCAATCGTAATTTTATTCATTGTTGCGATTAGTGGCCGTGTTCAAAAATCTACATTAATTTATCTTTTTTATTCAATCCCTATATCCATACTTACTATTTATTATGGAATTAATCTACTAACAATTTCTGAAGGAATGTCAGCAACTGTGACAGATAGCAGATTTATTAGCAGTATATATATAATATTTGGTTTATTGATTGCGGTTGCACAACAATTTATAGCATATTCTATGATGTTTAGGAACTTGTTAATTCATTTTGCAAGAAAAATAAAAGTTTCTGAGTTTATAAAAAGGACTATATATAATTCATCTTTTTTGGAGTCGCAAATTTTTTTAATTATAATGATTATTGTTTTCTCAGTGCTATCTTACTTGATGACTTCGGGTATGTTGATTTCGTGGATTCAAAATTATTCAAAATAAGATGATAGGAGTTTAATAATTTAAAAAATCATCTTCAGCCAACGTGCTATGTTGACCTTGATTGAAAAAGGCATGACCCGTGAGCAAGCCTATGACTTGGTGCAACCAAAAACAGCCTACTCTTGGGACAACCAAGTAGACTTCAAACCGCTTCTTGAAGCAGATCCAGAAGTAACCTCACGCCTGACTCAAGAGGAGATTGATGAAATCTTCAACCCAGCATACTACACCAAACGAGTAGAGGATATCTTTGAACGCATCGGACTGGGTGACTAATCATAACAACAAAAAGCGAGATTCAATCTCGCTTTTTTGTATTCTTGTCGAAGGGGTTTAATCTTCTTTTTTCTTAGTGAGCCCGTAAGCTGCTAGCGTAGCCATGAGTCCTGCTGCGACCAAGCATGCAGAGTCTTGACTTCCTGTTGCAGGGAGCTGTTTTTCTTCTGCTTTGATAGTAGTTGCTTCAGCTTGCTCGGCTTTCTCAACGGCAGTTCCGACTTCAACGACTTGAGCGATCGCTTCCTGCGATACCGCACTATTGACAAGGGTTCTTTCTTCCTTGCCATCAGCAGTAGTGCTGACAGAGTAGAAGACGGTACGGCGACCATTTACTCCAGCAACGACTACTTGACTTTGTCCTTTTGGTAATTGAGGATTTTCACGTGTCACGGTAGTGAACGGAATCTCTTCCTCTTGGATATCCAGTCTTGGTTTTGCCTCTACGGCTGGAGCAAGACCGTGTTCATCCCCCACATGGGTAACAAGGGTTCCGACTTCAATGACTTGTGTCACTGCTTCTTGCGTTACAAGGCTATCGACAAGAGTCTTCACTTCTTTGCCGTCAGCAGTGGTGCTGACAGAGTAGAAGGCGGTACGGCGACCATTTACTCCGGAAATGGCTACTTGACTTTTTCCTTTTGGTAATTGAGGATTTTCACGTGTCACGGTAGTGAATGGAATTTCTTCCTCTTGGATGTCCAGTCTTGGTTTTGCCTCTGCAGCTGGAGCAAGACCGTGTTCATCCCCTTTGTGAGTAATAGGGGCACCGATTTCAACCACTTGTGTCACAGGTTCTTTGGTTACTTGGCTATCTAGAACAGTTTCTGTTTGTTTCCCATTTTCAGTAAGGACAGAGATGTAATGAGTGCGTTCGCCCTCTACACCTGGTGTAATGATCTTTTCCTGACCGGCTGGGAGATTCGGATTTTCCTTCTTGATGACCTCAAATGGAATCTTTTCTGCTCTTGTGATGAGTTCCGGTTTGGTTTCAACATTGGCAGCTAGTTCGTTTTCATCGAGGCTTCCTGAGTGGGTTGCTGCTGGTTTGAGGCCTAGGCGGGCTGCTTTGAGCTTGGCTACGAGAGCGTCTAACTCGGCTTGCTTGTTACGGTTAAGGTTGTAGTTGAGAGCTTCTTTAGCTGCATTTAGGGCATCTAGGCTTTCTTTGCTATATCCTTCTAAGTTTGTAGGGATTTGAGCAAGTTCCTCGCGGAGGGCATTGTAGTTAGCGCGGAAGTAGTCTTTGTTATTGTCTGCAAAGGCAGTCATGAGTTCAAAGATTTCTTCTTCCTTGTACTCAGCGCTTGGTCTATCTGCCCAGATGGCAAGCATGCTTCCAACTGTTGGAAGGTCTACCTCAGGATATTTGGTAGATGCAAGCTGGTTAAATGGTGTTTTTTTAGTGTTTTCAATTGCTTTTTTGAGGAAGCCACCACCATCTTCTGGTTTTTGACCAAGAATGTAGTACCAGTCTCCGTTGGTATTAAGGAATTTATAGCCTTTACTTGCAAGGTACTGAGGAGATGCAAGGTTGTAGCCCCACCATCCTTTAGACCAGTAAGAGATGATGACATCCTTGTCAAACTCAACATCATCCTTGTCTTCATAGTAGAAACCATCGTTGAAGGCCATTGGTTGAAGGCCTCTTTCTTTGGCCATGGCAGCAAGGGTGTTAGAGTACTCAGCAAACTTGCCATAGAGTCCATACCATTTGAGGTAGTACCAGCCTTGGGCGTTGGTAGCATCATTGGCATATTCGTCTGTACCGTAGTTGAAGATCTTAGTCTTGCCTGCAAAGAAGTCCATGTACTTACCGATGAGGGCTTTAACAAAGTTCATCGCCTCTTCGTTTTCGAGGTCCATGGTTGTTTTGGAGACTTTATCAAAATTAGCTTGAGGGTTTGCGATGCCTAATTTTTCCATAGCAACGAGCATGGCATCCATGTGACCTGGGCTGTTGATCGCTGGGATGAGTCCGATACCTTTTGATTTTGCGTACTCAATCAATTCAGTGATTTCAGTCTGACTAAGAGTGGTTCCGTTTGGATCATCGTAGTAAGCTTTTGTTCCTTCAATGATGGCATTTTTGACATCGTCACTTGCATAAGTTTTTCCGTTAGCTGTGATGGTCATGTCATCAAGGAGGAAGCGAAGTCCATCATTTCCTAGGAGAAGATGCACATCAGAGTAGCCGAGTTCGCTCGCCTTGTCTACGATGCGTTTGAGTTGGTCGAGTGTGAAGTACTTACGTCCAGCATCGATAGAAATTACCTTGTTCTTGGCAAGTTTTTCAACTTCGCGTTTCGCGTCTTCTTCTTTTTGAGCTTCTGGTGTGAAGGTCAAATTGCTAACAGCCTCTTGGAGTTTTGCGATTGCTTGATCAATAGTGTCTTGTTGGGTGCGACTGAGGTTGCTATCGAGTGAGCGAATGGCTTTTTCAGCTTCTTTTACAGCTGCGACACTTTCTGCAGTATAGCGTTTAAGGTCTGTTGGGACTTCTTTCAGAGCTTGCTCAGCAGACTCATAGTCGGCAGCGAAGTACTCAGCATTGGCATTTGCGAAGCTGCGCATGAGTTTGAAGAGGCGTGATGGTGAATAGCGTGCAGATGGGGTGTCCGCCCAAGCAGCTACCATACCCCCGATGAATGGGATAGTAGCCCCATCAGATTTTGGTACAGAAGTGATTGGAGTGTTCTTGATACCATTGAGTCCTTGGTCCAGGTTGTACCAGCCTTGGCCGTCGGCATTTCGTCCGAGAACATAGTACCAAGCATCGTTGGTATTAAGAATTTGGTGACCTTTTTCAACTAGAAGTTTAGAAGAAGCGACGTCGTATCCGCCCCATCCACCAGTCCACATAGAAACGATGATATCTTTGTCAAAAGTACCAAAGCTTGTATCGCTATTGTAGTAGATTCCATCGTTGAAGGCCATTGGTTTGAGACCGTGAGATTTAACGATTCGAGCAAGGTCGTTTGCGTAGGCGATGAATTTATCATAACCCTTGTCAGGGAATCCATCTTCTGGATACCATTTATAGGCCTGAAGAACGCTCCAGCCTTTGGCATCTGTAGCATCATTGGCGTACTCGTCTAGTCCGATATTGAAAATATCAGTTTTTCCAGCAAAGTATGCAGCATACTTGTCGATCAGGGCTTTGGTAAACTCAACAGCTTCTTTGTTATCCAGGTCAACGGTACGAGCAGATTCCTTACCAAAGTAGTTGAAGTTGGGTTTTTGGATGCCTAGTTCTTTCATTGCATGCAAAATCGCATCCATGTGACCGGGGCTGTTTACAGTTGGGATGAGACCAATGCCTTTGTTTTTAGCGTAGTTAATCAAGTCCGTCATCTGACTCTCTGTCAAATGGTTGCCGTTTGGATCCTTGTAGTAGGCATCAGTTCCATTTTCGAGTGCACGTTTGACATCGTTGCTTGCATAGGTTTTACCATTGGCTTTGATCGTCATATCGTCTAGCATGAAACGCATGCCATCATTTCCAACTAGTAGATGAAGATCAGTATAACCGTAGTGTTTGGCTTTGTCGATGATTTCTTTGAGTTGGTCTGGAGAGAAGTACTTGCGTCCAGCGTCGATTGAGATCATTTTTCTTTTTGCCAGTTTTTCATTTACCTGAGCTGCTCGTTCCGTGCTAGGAGTGGCTACTGCAGGTGTGACGGCTTCATTTTTCTTTTCGGAAGGAGTGCTTTCAGCAGGAGTTTCAGCTGGGGCAGGGCTTTCTTTCTCGGCAGTAGGAGTTAGACTAGCATTTTCTGTCACAACTGGTGCGCTTGACTCTTCTGTTGTTGGAGCAACTGTTCGAGGAGCCTCCTTGTCTTCTTTGACCTCCTCTTTTACAGGCTTGTCAGCCTTTTCTTCCAGTTTTTCTGGAACCTTAGAGTCTACAGGTTCTTCGGTTGCTCGCGGACTCTCCTGAATAGTTTGAACAGTTTCTTCAGCTGTTGGAGCTGGAGTAATCCCGTCGGCAGATACGACTTGGGCGCTAAAAGCAAATCCTATAAGTACAGAAGCCGCCCCAACCGCGTATTTACGGATGGAGAAGCGCTGTTTCTTTTCTAGTTTCATGACAAAACCTCCTTGTTATTATCATATATGATAGCGTTTACATAAAACCAATTTTATTTTATTATCTAAGGAGTAAAATGTCAAGTGGGTTTATATAAGAACTATAATAAATAGAGGAAATCATAAGATTTAGAAGAAAATTATTTCCAGAAATGAGAAAGAGAAAGCCAATATTTAACTTGTTTTTAGTAAAAACGCTACTAATTAAATAAGAGTCCTCCATAGCGTTTTCACAACTTCTTTCTCGTGCTATAATGAATATAGAAAAAGCCTGAGCTAGGCTCAAGCTTTTTCTTAATGACCTCGATTACATGAGAGGAATTTAATTTTGTAGTAGTCTGCTCGCTTATAAGTTTCACTATAGGCAAGGACTTGGCCAGTGGCCTCAAGTTTTGTAGTCTTCGTTTGGAAGACTGTTGGAAATTGCGTATCGATTCCAAGTACAGAAGCAACATGCTCTGGTGTTGGAAATGCGATTTCATTGATTTCCTCAAAATGTTCATCGTTCATGTGAATGCGGTAATCCAATTTGAAACGTTTATAGATAGAACTATAATAGTCAAGATTTGGATAGTTGGCATTGATGTATTGTTCAGGAATATAGGATGTGTGGTAGATGTAAGTTACGCCATTTGTTTGACGGGTACGTTCAATTTTGTAGTAGAACTGATCTCCACGTAATCCAAGTTTCTCTAGGTATTCAAGCTTGTTTCCGCGCTCGATAGAAAGGACAGTAACTTTATCATCTTTTGTTTCAAAGATTTCGACATCTGAAAATTCAACGAGTTTGTGCTTGCGGGCACGTGAAACGAAAGTCCCTTTCCCTTGTTGGCGGACAATATAGCCGTCTTTTGCAAGGTCATTCAAAGCACGTACAACAGTGATTGAACTAACATCATACATCGCGATCAATTCTGCTTCTGTATAAAATTTATCTCCACTTGCAAATTGACCAGAGATGATTTTGTTTTTTAATTCATCTTTAATATATTGGTATTTAGGAATAGCCATAAATTTCACCTCGATTCTCTTTCTCCAACCTTGATTTTACCACAAATACAGACAAAATAGTAGTATTTAGGTAAAAAAAAATTAAAATAATAGACTAAAAATGTTATGTTACATGTAAAAAATTCCATTTTATAACCTTGTGAATTATCATACATTAAAATATCGCTTTCATGCTATTTTTAGATAATTTTGGTAAATAGTAAGTAAAAAAATAGAAAAATTTTAAAGAATTTTCTAAAACCTATTGACAAATGCAAAATATTTGATTATATTTAATATTATAATAAATGAAAGCGCAAACTTAATCGTCAGAGGTGGTAACATGACAAGATTTAAAATTGAGGACGATTTCTATTTAGATGGGAAGCCGTTCAAGATTTTGTCTGGCGCCATTCATTATTTTAGGATTCCAGCAGAGGATTGGTATCATTCTCTCTATAACTTAAAGGCGCTTGGCTTTAATACGGTCGAGACCTATGTAGCTTGGAATTTACATGAACCCGTTGAAGGGGAATTTGATTTTGAAGGTGCCAGAAATTTGGAGAGGTTTCTTCAAATAGCACAAGATTTGGGTCTCTATGCCATTGTACGCCCGTCTCCATTTATCTGTGCGGAATGGGAATTTGGTGGCTTGCCGGCTTGGCTCTTGACCAAGGACATGCGAATCCGCTCGTCCGACCCGGCCTACATCGAGGCTGTTGCTCGCTATTATGACCAATTATTGCCAAGGCTTGTGCCTCGCTTGTTGGATAATGGTGGAAACATTCTTATGATGCAAGTCGAAAATGAATATGGTTCTTATGGAGAAGATAAGTCTTATCTACGAGCAATTCGGAAATTGATGGAAGAGCGAGGGATTGATTGCCCACTCTTTACTTCAGATGGCCCATGGAGGGCTACTCTGAAAGCCGGGACCTTGATCGAAGATGATCTCTTTGTGACAGGGAACTTCGGTTCTAAGGCTCCTTACAACTTTTCACAAATGCAAGAATTCTTTGATGAGCATGGCAAGAAATGGCCTCTCATGTGTATGGAATTCTGGGATGGTTGGTTCAACCGTTGGAAAGAACCCATCATCACACGCGATCCAAAAGAGTTGGCGGAAGCTGTTCGAGAGGTATTGGAGCAAGGCTCTATCAACCTTTACATGTTCCATGGTGGGACAAACTTTGGTTTCATGAATGGTTGCTCAGCTCGAGGAACTCTGGATCTACCACAAGTCACATCATACGACTATGATGCCCTTCTCGATGAAGAAGGAAATCCAACTGCTAAATATCTAGCAGTCAAGAAGATGATGGCAACACACTTCCCAGAGTATCCACAGTTGGAACCACTCTATAAGGAAAGCATGGAGATAGAGGCAGTTCCATTGGCCGAAAAAGTTTCCCTGTTTGAAACCCTGGATAGTCTCTCTAGTCCAACTGAAAGCCTCTATCCAAAGGCGATGGAAGAACTTGGTCAAAGCTATGGCTACCTTCTCTACCGCACTGAGGCAAGTTGGGATGCAGAAGAGGAACGCCTCCGTATCATCGATGGACGTGACCGAGCTCAACTCTTTGTAGATGGTCAATGGATTGCTACTCAATACCAGACAGAGATTGGTGAAGACATCTACTGTCAGGGAAACCGAGAAGGCTGTTCAGAGATTGATATCCTGATCGAAAATATGGGGCGTGTTAACTATGGACACAAGTTCTTAGCAGATACGCAACATAAAGGAATTCGTACAGGTGTCTGCAAAGATCTACATTTCTTACTGAATTGGAAACAATATCCACTTCCACTGGATAATCCTGAGAAAATTGATTTTTCAAAAGGATGGACAGAAGGACAACCAGCCTTTTACGCTTTCGACTTTACTGTTGAAGAGCCTAAGGATACCTACTTAGACTTGTCTGAGTTTGGTAAGGGAGTTGCCTTTGTCAATGGGCGTCACCTAGGACGTTTCTGGAACGTCGGCCCGACCCTCTCACTTTATATCCCTCATAGTTATCTCAAGGAAGGTGATAACCGCATCATCATCTTTGAAACTGAAGGTGAATATAAAGAAGAGATTCATTTAACTCGTAAACCTACA
>CAKQDJ010000013.1:0-44071 GCA_934229205.1 uncultured Streptococcus sp. | reverse complement strand
GATATTATCTTTGGAGGGCATCCTCACGTCGTTGAACCTGCTGAAACAGTTGAAAAAGATGGTGACAAAAAACTGATCATCTATTCCATGGGGAATTTCCTCTCAAATCAGCGCATTGAAACCATGCAAGATGAGGAAAATGCCAAGTGGACGGAGCGCGGTGTTCTCATGGATGTGACCATTAAGAAAAAAGATGGCAAGACAAGGATTGAAACAGCCAAAGCACATCCTACTTGGGTCAATCGGACACCCAAAGGAACTTATTCTCCAGAAGGCTATCCGCTCTTCCTCTATCAGACCTATATCCTAGAGGACTTCATCGAGGGGGGCAGTCACCGTGACAAGTTGGATGAGGCGACCAAGGAACGAATTGACACGGCCTATAAAGAAATGAATGAACATGTAGGGTTGAAGTGGTAGGTGCTCACCCTAAAGGAGATATGATGACGATTAAATTAATTGCAACAGACATGGATGGAACCTTGCTAGACCCGAGAGGTCAGCTAGATCTGCTCCGCTTGGAAAAGATTTTAGATCAGCTAGATCAAAAGAATATCCGTTTTGTCATTGCGACGGGGAATGAAGTTCATCGTATGAGAGAACTATTGGGACACTTGGCTGAACGAGTGATCCTAGTAGTTGCCAATGGGGCGCGTATTTTTGAAAACAATAAACTGATTCAAGCTCAGACCTGGGATGATGCTATGGTTGACAAGGCTCTCCTTCATTTTAAAGGGAGGGAGTGTCGAGATCAGTTCGTCGTCACTAGTATGAATGGGAGTTTTGTCAAGGAAGGAACTGTTTTTACAGACCTAGAAAAATTTATGACTCCAGAGATGATTGAAAAACTTTACCAAAGGACCAATTTTGTGTATGAGCTAAACTCAGACCTCTTTGGAGGAGTTCTAAAGATGAGCATGGTCGTTGGTGAAGAACGTTCTAGTTCAGTTTTGCAGGAAATCAATGACCTCTTTGATGGTCGTGTAAGAGCTGTTTCTAGCGGTTATGGCTGTATTGATATCCTGCAAGCTGGTGTTCACAAGGCTTGGGGATTGGAAGAATTACTCAAGCGCTGGGATTTGACATCAGAACAAATTATGGCTTTTGGTGACAGTGAAAATGATGTCGAGATGTTGGAGATGGCTGGTATTGCTTATGCGATGGAAAATGCAGATGATGAGGCCAAGGCCGTTGCGACTGCTCTAGCTCCAGCTAACAGCCAAGCGGGTGTTTATCAGGTCCTAGAAAATTGGTTAGAGAAAGAGGGATAAGGTGGCAGTACAGTTATTAGAAAATTGGCTCCTAAAAGAGCAGGAGAAGATTCAAACCAAGTATCGTGAATTGAATCAAGTTTCTGTTCTAGAGCCAGATGTAATTTTTATCGGCGATTCGATTGTAGAATACTACCCATTGCAAGAGTTGTTTGGGACTGCAAAGACGATTGTCAATCGTGGCATCCGAGGCTACCAGACGAAACTGTTATTAGAGAATCTAGATGCCCATCTTTATGGTGATGCTGTGGATCAAATTGTTCTCCTAATTGGGACAAATGATATTGGAAAAGATATTCCTATAAATGAAGCCTTGGATAATCTTGAAGGTGTGATTCAATCGCTTAACCGAGATTATCCGCTGTCACAAATAAAGCTTGTTTCTATTCTGCCAGTCAATGAAGGAGAAGAATACAAGCAGACAGTATATATTCGTACCAATGAAAAGATCAAGGAATGGAATCAAGCCTATGAGGCTCTAGCCTCCGCCTATATGCAAGTAGATTTTGTGTCGATTTATGATAGTTTGACAGATACAGAAGGACAACTTCAATCAGCCTATACAACGGATGGCCTCCATCTAAGTGTAGCGGGTTATCAAGCCTTATCAGAAGCCTTAAAAGAGTATCTTTTCTAAAGAGGTGGCTTGATTTTGCATTTTTTATGAAGATAGGTTATAATGGTTCTATCGTCTTTTGGGGTCGTTACGGATTCGACAGGCATTATGAGGCATATTTTGCAACCCGTGTGGCGACGTAAACGCTCAGTTAAATATAACTGCAAAAAATAACACTTCTTACGCTCTAGCTGCCTAAAAACCAGCAGGCGTGACCCGATTTGGATTGCTCGTGTTCAATGACAGGTCTTATGATTAGCGAGATACGATCAAGCATTGTCTAGTGGTTTGATAAGAGATTAATAGACTCGCAGTTCCTAGGCTTGAGTTATGTGTCGAGGGACTGTTAAAACAATACATAACCTATGGTTGTAGACAAATATGTTGGCAGATGTTTGGACGTGGGTTCGACTCCCACCGGCTCCATTATTCCTTTGCATTCTTTTGCAAACCTTTCTAAAACGTTGTCAAATCAACGTTTTTTATTTTTGTCTTTGGTATTCCTTGGCATTCTTTTGCGAAAAAGGGAGTCATAAAAGGAGTCACAAAAAGGAGGCGAACCTCCTTAAAAATCAATATAATTCGCAAAGCGTTCTCCGATGTCGTCCTTTGCTTGCTTGGTTATGTGGGTGTAAACGTTCATGGTCGTTTTCAAATCAGAATGCCCTAGACGATGTTGGACTTGCTTCAAAGTCATACCCGCGTCGAAACAAAGGCTGGCATGTGTATGTCTGAAGCCGTGGATTTTGATCGGACGCAGGTCGCTACCTTCCACAATTTTAATAAGCCACTTTCTGGGCAAGGTGCTTGGAATTGGTTTTTTAAACTCATTCTCAAAAATGTATTTGGTATTTGGATTTTGCTTTTTCCATTTTTTCAAAATGCTTTTTGTTTTCTTGTCCAGACTAATCAGTCGGTTACTGCTGACCGTTTTAGTATTACCTATTTCTTCGCCAGCAAAACCTCTTGTAATAGCCTTGTTTATGTCTAGAGTATTATCTGTCCAGTCATTCCATTCAAGGGCTAAAATCTCCCCTTTTCGAGCTCCTGTGAAGGCTAGGAGACGGAATAGGGTTATCTTCTCTAGATCCTTTGTTTTCGAGACAAGTTTCAAGAATTTTTGAAGCTCGTCTTTGCTATAGAAGTCGCTCTTGTTATCTGATTTTTTTCTTGTCGAAGTAATCACGCTATCAACTGGGTTCGTATCAATATATCCATGCCTGATTGCGTATTTAAAAACATTGTTCATCAATCCTTTTAACTTGCGACCATAAACTAATTTTCTAGACCATTCATTAGCTTGCTCTTGCATTTGAAGAGGAGTAATACTAGCTATTTTTCTATTGCCGAAAACTGGATAGATGTGATTCTTGAAATTTCTAGATGTCTTGATATAGGTGCTGTCTTGTACGGTTTCAGAATAATCTTTAAGCCATTTTTTAGCAATCTCCTCAACCGTGATTTCTTTCTTACTTTGCTCGCCGCTCTCAATATCTTCCTGAAGTTGAAGTAGCGCTGCCCTTGCTTTAGCTTTCGTGGGAAATCCACGGCGAGTAGCGTATTGACTATATCCGTTATTTTTCCCGATATACGCACGGAACATATAAGCCGTTTCACCATTTCTCTTTTTGTAAGACTTAATTTCCATTGATTTTTACCTCATTTCTTGTTAAAATGGGTATAAGAAAACGACCTTTTGAATGGTTGTTTCTTATACGTAAGTTCCTCACGCTCAGACTCGCCAAAATTTGAGAGCGTGGGGCTTTTTTGTTTTGTCATATTTCGTCTACTCTATCTTGTAAGATGATCAATTTTTCTTTCAGATCATTCACTCTTGCTAGATTACTATTCATTTCATTTATGTAGCGTTTTATTTCATTGTGAATTTCTAAAGCGCTTGTTGGTGCATTTAGGGAGTTGAAATAATTAACTAATTCTTTGCAAAAATCAGCGTATTCGCTATGATATCTTATTTGCATTTGGCACATCATTAAATCAAATTTATTTTTGTCCCATGTCGGAAAGTCAATATCAAGATTTGTTGGATATTCTTTAGCTGAGTGTATCTCCCATAGTGACGAGTATTTGTCAGCAATAACCTTTCCTTCCTCGGTCAAAAGCGTTTTACCGTCATCATCATAAAGTAAGGATTCATCTTTGAATTTTCTTGTTATTTTTTCAGCGTTTAAATTGTAATCATAGAAAAAATATTGAGGGATTGAGATAGTCGATTTTCTTCCACTTTTTGTTTTACCCCACCAAACCAAGAGCAATAACTCTCTAAGAGGGTATCCCTCTTGAGTTATAAATCTATCGTTGTATTTTGGGAAATCAAATCCCCTCCCATAAATTTCATGCATATTAGGTCTTGAGTTTAGTATCCTGAAATATTCGGGCCGATAGTAGTCAAACTCCTTAGATTGGGGAATGGTAACAGAAATTTGTCGCGACTCTTTTTGTTTTTTACTTCCAAATAAAAAATTAAATATTCCCATATTAAAAACCTCTCTAATGTGATTCAGTGATTGCACATCTTTTTAAACCTTATAAATATCCACGGATTCTCCGATAATTTGGAAGTCGTCATCTTCCGACAAGTGGATTTCCCCACTCAAAGTTTGCCATCGGATAGTTGGGGTTAGTTAATAGATAATATTGTTGAAATAATGTTATATATGAACACCATCATGGCTATGAACACGATGATTGAAACACAACCACAGCCGAATAAACAACCTTCATCTGGTCCAAAACCAAAAGTGATTTTGTTATAAAGATTATTGTAAGCTGCACGTTTTGGGTCTTTAACCCAACCAATACCTTTTTGTCCATAATATGGAGATGTGGCTCTTTTAACTTTTCGATTTATAGCGCCAGTTGTTCTTGAAGAAACTCTCTTTTTGAGATTAGGTGTTCTCATTCCAACTTTCATAACAATTTATCCTTTTCTAATTCACCAATGCTAAATATTCTTCTTTGACCATTGTTTCATCAGCAATGGTTTTTAGGTTGTATTTTTCCATAAAAACCAGGTAATTAAATGCATTGGCATCTTCAGCTATATCCAACTCAGCTTTCATAAGATGATGAATCATATTTCTGTTAGCTTCAAGCTCACACTTCTCTCTAAAAAGCCGATAAGTATCTGGCGCGTGGTCTCTATGGCCTATCTCATGTAAAGCGACTTGTACCCTTTTTTCATCAGATATAGCATCACTCAAAAACATAGTTTTGAGGGCTGGGATGTAAAAGGCTTCCTCTGGAAATAGACCATCTTCAAAAATCTCTATATCTATACCTAGATTTTGAGAAAATTCTTTTTCAGTCATAAACAATCCAACCTTTGTTTATTATTGCTTTCTGAGATAAATCTCTATTATGTTTTGAATTGCTTTTTTATCTTCTTCAGTTAGTGGTTTACCATTGAAGCGCATAGCAGTAGAGGCGAGTTCTTCAACATCTACCTCCTTGCCCTCAAAAAAGAATTGCTCTTTTGAGTTGGCGATAGCAGGGTTATCTGTCCGTCCGAGCAGGTAGTCTGTTGACACGTTGAAGTAGTCGGCGATTTTTGCGATATGTTCAGCTGAAGGAGTCTTTTTATTCTTAAGACTATAAATGTAATTTTTCCCTAAACCGACTCTTTCTTCTAAAGTATTTAGAGAAATTCCTTGTTTTTTAGCTAAAATTTTAATTTTTTCGAATGTCTCAAACATTGATACATCAACCTTTCTGAAGCATTACAAAAAAATATTTTATTTTTTCGTCTAAAACACTTGACAAAAATTAGACGAACGACTAAAATAGTATTTGTAAGTAATTAACAACTAAAAAAACAACCAAGAAATAAATTATAAAAATGTTTTGGCGAACGGTATTTATAGATTTATTATTGTTTTTATTATGCTTTCATTTTAGACGAACATCTAAAAAAAGTCAAGCGAAAAGATAAAAAATGGTTAAATTTTTAGTTGTTTCTTATTTACAAATTTGTAAAAAGGAGGAACACATATGCCAGATATCGCAAATGGTCGTGAAAGAGTTAATGCTTTCTTGAAAGAGAAAGGGATTAAAAAAGCAACTCTAGCGGTTGCTTACGGCTTTAAGCGACAGGAGGTAACAAATATTCTAAGTGGAACAACTAAAGGTCCACGAGCGAACAGTTTTATTCTTCAGGTGATTGAAGATTATGGGATTGAATAGGAGGAATAAAATGAAACCAAAACGATATCCGTATAGTGGAAAAAAAGAGTCCGCCTTTGTAAAGGCAGACTCTGAATTAGTTGAAAAACTTTTAAGAAACACTAGTTATTTTGAGAGTTTACTAGCTGAACGAGTAAAGAGACCGTAGTTTCTGTACTAAGTTTATGAGCAACCAGAACACTATGGAGAATAGCCTTTCTAACCTCCATGTCGATTGGATACTTTTTAAATACTTCATCTAACATATCTTCGATAACTGGAATAGCATCGTTGATAATTTCTTTAGAAACTTCAGAAGCGTCTTCTTTAGTTAATTTCGCCATATAGTTTTCCTCCTTTCTGTTGAAATTTTGACTAAAACGGTGAGAGGTCCTAGTCAAGATATATTATAATACAAATATTTTTATTTGTCAATATATAGTATAAGAAAGGATGAATGTGTTTGAAATGCACAACATATGGTATTTAAAATGTGGGACAAAATTGAACAACAATTAAAATCAAAAGACTGGTCAATGTATCGTCTGGCTAAAGAATCGGGTGTCCATCCATCCAATTTTTCAAACCTCAAGGCTGGAAGATTGAAAGAAATGTCATGGACGAACATGTGCAAAATCGCTGATGCACTGGAAGTCAGCTTGGATGATTTTAGAAAGGAGAAAGAATGATTGAAAATAGACGAAGTAAAGAACAACGCTTTCTATCAATTTCCGCAATGGTTGTTGAATGAAGAATATAGGTGTTTGAGTCTGAGAGCGAAAGTCGTGTATATGTTGATCTTTGATAGACGGACATTATCTATTCAGAATAAATGGCATGATGAAAATGGAGACGTATTCGTCTACTTCACAAATAAACAATTCATGAATTTACTTAATTGCGATGAAAAAACAGTAATTAAAGCAAAGAGAGATTTGCAAGATATTGGATTGCTTAGGGAAGTTCAACAAGGCGTAAACAAGCCTAATAGATTATATATTTCTGGAACTGGAAAAATTACAGGTCAAGAACTGGAAAAAGTCCAGTCTGGAACTGGAAAAATTACAGGTCAAGAACTGGAAAAAGTCCAGTCAATCAAGACTGATAATATCAAGACTAATATATCAAGACTTAGTGAACCAGAGGGTGCTGGCGCTAATACTCTATATAGTATAGAGGACGCACTCGCAGAAAATGATTTGGGAATTGTTCATGATTGGATATTTTCAGAGTTCGGACGATATCCGACACCGTTTGAAATCGAGGACTTGAAGGTTTTCTTACAAGACCATAAGAAAGAGGTTATCAAGTTAGCAATCAAGGAATGCGTTGGGAATGGCAAACCTTATTTCAAGTATCTTGAGAGTATCTTGAGAGATTGGAAACAGAAAGGGCTGGTCACAGCTGAGTTAGTAGAGAATAGACAGAAGCCCGCTCGGTCAAGTACTAAGTCAAACGGCCGCTTGAAATTGTCGGATGATGGATATGATCCACGACTTGGATTTTAGGGGGTGCGCATGCAAGTAGTATCGAGCAAAGAGTTGCAAGAAAGAGCCTTGCAGATTGAAACATTGAAACAACAATGCCCAAAACACGAAGGGGTTTATATGTGGCGGTCTGTCAACCCTTGCACTCGCAACACCCTGACCTATTGTCCTGAATGTGTTCAAGAGACTATTGACCAGAACGCAAGCGAACAGTTAGCTATTGCTGAAGCTCAAATCAGAGACACAAGGTCCTACTCTCTCTTTGCGAAAGAGAGCATCATCCCAAGCGATTTGAAAGGTGCGACTGTTGGGAATTTTGAAATCCATACGGAGCAGGATGCTGAAGCAGTTAATTTCGCTAAGCGAGTCACGGCTGACTATGTGAAAGAGCGCTACGAAGGGAATACGATTATCTCAGGACCGCCTGGAGTTGGCAAGAGCCATCTGGCCGTCGGGATAGCTAAAACCTTAAACGAGAGCTTTCAAATGCTCCAAGCTCGCAAATCGGTAGTCTATATGCCGTCCATGGAGTTATTCTCTCGGATGCAAGAGGCTTTTCAATACAAGGACTCAAAATGGGAACAACGCTCAGTTGTGAAGTTCCTGCAAAGTGTTGATTTCTTGATTTTGGATGACCTCGGCAAAGAGTCGAGCGTTGGAAATGAAATCCGACAAGGCAATAACTGGATGCAAAAAGTCCTGTATCAAATTCTTGAAAATAGGACGAATACGATTATCACAACTAATTTTGAGGGCAAGCACCTCAAAGAACTTTACGAGCAGAGTCTCGTAGATAGAATAACGAAAGGAAACATGAAGACTAATGCCTTTAAATTCAGCAAAGACACAGCTTCAAGACGCTCTTTGTCAGCAAGTGACTACTGAGGAACGTAAGCAGATTATTGATCAGTTTGAAAGTCAATTTTACAGACTATCAACTCTGCTTAAGGAGAGATTGCTGCTTACGACAGACGAACGGTTCACAAATAAGATGAACGAGCTGACGTATTATGCGACAAATGGAAGCGTCTATACGACATAAAATAAAAAAGCACCTGACGGCAATCAGGCGCATACTTAAATATTCAACATGATTATATCACAGAAAGAGAGGAAATGCCAATGGCTTTGGAATTGTTTGGAGAAGATTTCAAAAATGAATTGCTGGAAGAGCTTGTCCAGTTGAATGTAAAAGCTATGACTGAAGCTAAACTACGGGTGGCAAGAGGCACGAACTGGGCGCCTATCAAAGATGTTCAAGAAAAGACAGGTTGGGGGCGCAAGAAAATTGAAGATTTCAGAGACGCAGGGAAATTCCGCTATCAGCAAAATGCAAAAGGTGGTAAGTATTTATATGACTTAAACGACGTACTTCGGTTTCAAAGTCAGTTAGCAAAGTGAGGGGAAAATGAATCTATTAGCAAGATTAAAAAACTGGTTATCTAAAGAAATCAACACTGACTGGAGAATCGTTGCATTAGACTTAAACCAGGCGTTAATTGAGACGCAAGCAAAATTACAACAAGCGAATCAAGAAATCGCAGACTTGGAGGAAGTTGTAGCAATCTACAAGGAAAAAGAACAAGGAGAACAATATGTTTAAAGCACTAAAAACAATCAAAAAAATCAAACAACTTCAGAAAGAAATGTACGCTTTCAGCCTTGCGTTTCTAGCTCTACAAGATATAGGCTTGATGCCAGAGACTGAAAGAAGCAAGGCAAAGGCTCAAACAATGCACGATGTAAGCCATGTGCTCAAAGACGTCCTGGACGGCAAGTCGGTAGATGAAGCCATGAAACGTCTAAATGGCGAAGTGAAAATTGAAGAGGTGGAGCAAGATGATGACAGTCCCAGAGATTGAAAATAAGCTCTATCCGTGCGTGACAGTGAACGAGCGCAAGCGTCTTGACTGGTACAAAGAACATGATGTGAAGAAGTATCTGAAGGAGATTGCGAAGCTTTGGAGAAAGTACGAGGACAAACTTGATGGACGGATTATTTAACTACGACAGAGATATGATGCAGCCGCCCGAAGAACGAGAAGAGCTTGACTTGAGCGAGTATGTATATATCGGTTGTGGTCAGTATCGACATGTGGGTGATGAAGTATGATTGAAGAATTACACGCAGAAATCGACAATTGGAGAGCCGAATATATTCATCTTGGCCGAGAACTCGGAAAAATCATCAACGGGCAACAAGATATTATTTTGAAATTGCAAAACGAAAATCGACGCTTGAAGCGTCAAAATTGGAACTTTAAGAAAACGAAAGGTAGAAGAAAATGACAAACGAACTAACACACAAACAATTTTTTAACTCACCAGCAGTAAAGCAGAAATTCTCAGAAGTTGTAAATGGAAATGGTCAGCAATTCGTGGCCAGTCTACTGAGCATCGTAACAAACAACAACCTACTTGCTAAGGCTACCAACGAAAGCATCATGACCGCCGCTATGAAAGCTGCAGTCCTTAATTTGCCAATTGAGCCAAGTCTTGGTTATGCGTATATCGTGCCTTACAAGAACCAGGCGCAGTTTCAAGTTGGATATAAGGGATTGATTCAGCTTGCACAGCGAAGCGGACAAGTGACACGTTTAAATGCTGGAGAGGTCTATGAAAGTCAGTATAAAGGGTTTAACCCTTTGACTGAGGATCTTGAAGTAGACATGACTGCTATTCCAAAAGAAAACGAAAAAGTCGTTGGTTACTTTGCATTCATGCGATTGGCCAATGGTTTTGAAAAGACTGTCTTTTGGACCAAGGAACGAGTCCAAGCTCACGGTAAGAAGTACAGTCAATCATTCTCTAGCAAGTATAGCCCATGGCAGTCTGATTTTGATGCTATGGCTCGTAAAACTGTATTGAAGCACATGCTTTCAACCTATGCGCCACTTTCTACCGAATTGCAGGATGCGATTGTGGCAGACAACGCAGACAGTACAATCCAAAACAAAAATGAAATCAAAGACGTTACTCAAGAACCAGTTGCTGAAACTTTAGATGGTATCCTAGGAGCTCCTAGCACGCCCACAGAGAGTGATAACGTGGTAGATGGAGAATTTACCGAAGAAACCAAAACACCCCCAAAAACGGCTAAAAAAACGGCAAATCCTGGCAAGGTAGCTCCTAACGAATACCCAGCAGATGAAATTCCAAACTTTGACGAAGAAACAGGCGAAGTTTTGGAAGAGATTAGTTTCTTTGAGGGGAGCACGACCAACATTAAGGAGTAGGCTATGGAAGAGCTAACACAAGAGAACTACTACCAGGACACAAACTGGTTGACCAATTCACGCTTCAAACGGTATCAGCAATGCCAAGCTAAGGCCTTTGCCCTTGATAGTGGTCAATGGGTAGAAGAGAGGGACGAAACCCCTCTCCTGCTCGGTAACTACGTCCACAGTTACTTTGAAAGCGAAGAAGCGCATCAGCAATTCATGGACGAAAATGGCGACAAGCTACTAGCGAAGACAGGCAAGAACAAGGGGAATCTAAAATCAGACTTCTTAGTCGGCGATAAGATGATCGAGAGTTTGAAATACGATGAAGGGTTCAACCGTTTGTATCACGGTTACTCGTCGGACGACGTTCAAAAAGAAATGATTGTCTATGGCGAAATCGAAGGCGTACCAGTCAAAGGGAAGCTAGACAGTGTCAATCTTAGCCGTGGCTACTTTGTAGATTTAAAGACCATGAAGTCTATCTACTCTGAAGAATGGAGCGCAGAACTTAAGAAGCGAGTGCCTGCTGCAGTCAATAACATTTTGAACTTTGGCTATCACGGACAACTTGGTCTATATCGTGAACTCTTAAAACAAATGGCAGGGGATGATTTTAGACCATACATTGTAGCGGTAAGTAAGGAAAACGTGCCAGACCGTGAAATTTTGAAAATTGACGATGAATGGCTTGAAGAAGGACTAGACAAAATCAAGTCTGAAATTGTCGAAGTATGGGACGTCATTCAAGGCAAGCAGAAACCTACAAAATGTGGGCATTGTGACTACTGCAGAAGCCAGAAAAAACTAGATGCAGTGGTAAGTCTAAATGATTTGATCGGAGGAGTCTGATGATCTATCTCTACGAAAACCACCTCGGCGGTTGGTACACGCTAGATCAATACGAAGAACCATACTACTGCGGAACGTGCAGAAGCTGCGATGAGTACATCGGAGCATTTCAAAGCATGGAAGATGTTACGCTGAAGTTGCTGAAAGAAAATGCTTCAGACGAAGAAATCCAGCGAGTGACTGGATTGAAAGTAATTGTTAAATTTGAAAAAGCGAGGAAAGAATGAAAATCTATATTGAACAAGATGATATTAAATTGAGTTTTGAACGAGCGCAGGAACTTGATTATCAAACCTTATTCAAAGCCTATCAGATGATCACAGGGTCTGACGAAATTCTTGAGGATTTAAGTCAGAAAGAGCCCGAGAATGCAGGGGCCGTTTTAAAAATTGATGCTGAGAAGTTAGCTGAAATTGATCCTGTCAATATTAAAGCAGCGAAGGACAAGTTATCTGCAAAATTTAGCGGAAGCACAGCGATTTCGCAGAAACCAAGCGAGAAGGTAGATGTTGATTTGCAATGCCCGTTTTGTGGATGTGCGAAGCGGTGGAAAGTCCCATCTTGCTTTACATTCATGAATTGTCCTGACTGCCAAGGCTCAATTTTCTTGTCTTGGGCGACAGGGGTTAAAGGGGAATTGGATGAAAATGGATTTTATTTCAAAGCAGACAGCCCGATGAAATTTAAAGAGCAGACAGATGAATTTGAAGATATGTTTGCTGTTGAAAAATCAAAATAACCCAAAACCAACTATTACCAAAATGGAAACAACTCAAAATTAAACAAGCCGTGTATTCTTGTAAAACTGCGAACTAGAAAACGTCAATGAAGGTCATGTGACCTTGGACGAGCGACTGCCCGTATTTAGCCAATTATCACAAAGGCAGTCGCGTTTTTTTGAAAATAAAAGAATGAAATTTTTAGATTTATTTGCTGGTATCGGTGGATTTCGTTTAGGAATGGAGTCCGCTGGTCATGAATGTATAGGATTTTGTGAAATAGACAAATTCGCAAGAGCCAGTTACAAGGCTATTCATAATACAGAGGGAGAGATTGAACTACATGACATCACAGCAGTATCAGATGAGTCTATTCGAGGATTCGGAAGTGTGGACATTATCTGTGGAGGATTTCCGTGCCAGGCTTTCAGCATTGCAGGAAACAGACGAGGTTTTGAAGATACACGAGGAAGTCTCTTCTTTGAAATTGCAAGGTTCGCATCTATTCTCAGACCTAAATATCTATTCCTTGAGAACGTCAAAGGACTCCTCAACCATGACGGAGGAGCTACATTTGAGACCATCCTCGGAGCCTTGGATGAATTGGGGTACAACGTGGAATGGCAAGTGCTTAACAGCAAGAATTTTGGAGTCCCCCAAAATCGGGAGCGTGTGTTTATTATCGGACATCTTAGAGGAAGAAGTACCAGAAGAATTTTTCCTTTCTCAAGCACTGGCAGACAAGTTGATAAACATCAGGAACAGTCAACGAATACCCTTACAACCAGATACCCAAACAGTCAAGGGGTCGGGTCATACATTATTGAAAGTGAATCGCAGAGAGTGAAATCTATTGGCAATATCAATCCATCTGGCAACGGGATGAATGGAGAAGTCTATCAAGCTGACGGCTTAGCTCCTACTCTATCCACTATGCAAGATGGTGGGCAAGAACCTAAAATTATTCAACGTGGTCATGGTTATAATCAAGGCGGAGAACATGATATCGCTCCTACTTTGACTAGCAATAGCTATCAAGAGAATAACCTGGTCGAAGTTGTAGACTTTTACAACAAAATCACAAAAGATGAGGTTGGAACATTAACATCAAGTGGGGGAGGTAGCACTGTTCGAGCTGGAAGTTTTGGAATCACCGATGGCTATCGTATTCGCAAACTAACACCTCGTGAGTGTTGGAGGTTACAAGGTTTTCCTGATTGGGCGTTTGATAAGGCGCAGAAGGTCAATAGCAACTCTCAACTATACAAGCAAGCAGGAAATAGCGTAACTGTGAGTGTTATTGCTGCTATCGCAAAGGAATTGGAATGAGGTGATAACTTGAAATTATTTCTAAAAGAAGATTGTATGGATGTCATGAAAAAATATCCTGATAACTATTTTGATTTAGCTATTGTAGATCCACCATACTTTTCTGGCCCAGAACAAAGAGAATTTTATGGGAACAAAATCAGTCCTATAGGAGTCCATAGATTGTATGGCAAAACAACTAAATGGGAAGTTCCAGGGAAAGATTATTTTGATGAATTATTTAGAGTTTCAAAAAATCAAATTATTTGGGGCGTGAACTACTTCGACTATTCTTTTGGTTCTGGGCGTATCGTTTGGGACAAAGTTAATGGTCATTCAAGTTTTTCAGATTGTGAGATAGCATACTGCAGCTTACATGATAGTACACGGCTGTTTCGCTATATGTGGAATGGTATGATGCAAGGCAAGTCAATATCTGAAGGCCATATTCAGCAAGGAAATAAGGCATTGAATGAGGTCAGAATTCATCCAACCCAAAAACCCATCAATCTTTATTTCTGGTTGCTGCAAAACTACGCAAAAGCTGGAGATAAGATTCTTGATACTCATGTCGGTTCAGCAAGTAGCTTGATTGCTTGTCAGGAGTTGGGTTTTGAGTATGTCGGTTGCGAGCTTGACAAAGACATTTTCAACTCAGCAAAACAGAGACTTGAAAATTATAAGTCACAAATAAAATTATTTTAAAGGAGAAAAACAAATGCTTAATAAAATTGATATACCAGGAACAACTATCACACTCGAAATCGTAGATAAGAACATCACGATCACAAACAAAATTGAATATGATATGCAGATGCATTTCAGAAATACGGACGCAGACGCTTCTCTTGATACGAACGGTGATGTGTTCGAGCCTCTTTATTGGCTAGACATCAGGGTAACACCGAAAATGCCAACAGAGTATCATACGAGCCTTGGAGTCAAGAGGGAGAAAACGCCACTTGGCCGAACTTCAGAAGTTCTTCGAGTTCATCGAGAACAACAAGCGAAATCTCTTCGACCTTTGTGAATTCAAGGGAGAACTGCAATGAAATCTCTGACATTATCGTTGGACATTTCAACTACTGCGACAGGATGGGCCGTGTTTCACGGCTCTGACCTTGTCCAGAGTGGTGTCTTAAAACATAAAAGCAAGTCTTTCTTTGAGCGTGGCCGTTTCATGGCTAGCGAATTGCGAGCCATTCAATCAAGGGCGCTCCAAAAGTACGACTGTCATTTTGAATCGATTGTGGTCGAGAAAAACTCAGTCATGGGCCAAATCAGCAGTCTATGATCAGTATTGGAATTGTGACAGGAATTATTCTTGGACGGTTAGTTGCTGACAACGTGTATTTTGTCAACGTGTCGACCTGGCGCAAATACTGGAAGTTCAGCTATAAAGACAGAAGCAAGAAATCAATGAAGCTGCAGGCGGTTGCTAAAGTGTCCGAGAACTTCGACCTGAACGTCAAAGATGATGAGGCAGATGCAATCCTGATTGGTTCGTATTTTGTAAGCCATGGCCACGAATTTGGAGACCTGGAAAGCCATAAGATAAGTTAAAGGAGTTAGAAGATGAATAAACAAGAATTGATTAATGCCCCACGGATTTTGTTCCCTATCGGGACAGATGTTTTAATAAAAGGGAAGATAGTTAGCTTAAAGGCGCTTGATGACAGGTTTGTTGAGAACGTTGTTAAACTTGATTACGGCGAACAAATTATTGTTCCAAACGATGCGATTTATGTCAAGGGCGAACCAGAAGCAGGTCACGCAGATGAAGCTCCACGCTACGTAAAGAACGTACTAGCACGATTGCGAGAATTGCCATTGCATGATAGAGAGGTTTGGTTAAAGGCTATCATGAGCGAATTTGAACAGGATTTTAGCCATGCAAAATGGCGCGAGGGCTACGAGCAAGGTAAACTTGAGGGTATGGTTGAACGTGAAAAAGTCATAGTTCCGAAAATGGTGGCTGAATGGATCAAAAAGTGTAAAACGTTTAAGAGTTTTGCTGTAAGTCTATCTTTTGCATTGCAGCCCAGTGTATGGGAAGCAAATGGGTTATCTGACGAGTCCATCGAATGGTTGACAGATGCAGAAAACCAAGAAACGTTCGCTCGTGCATGGCTTGACGGCTACGAGGTCGAGAAAGAGAAGCGGTATTTGGTGGGAATAAAAGGGGTTTCAGATAATTCCTTCAGATTGAAGTATCATCCTGACACGAAGAGATGGATAATGGGATCTAATGTTAATAATAGTGGTCTAATTGCTTATCACACCCGAAAAGAACTAGAAGAAGCTGGCTTTGGCTGGGTATTCGATTGCCCAGGAATTGAGATTGAGGAGGTGGAGTGATGGATAAGGTCCAAGGGATTTGGTGCCCTAGTTGTCACAAATTTTGTAAACTACAGGATCTTAATAAATCAAGTTTCAGTAAAGAATTTGATCTGTACGAATGTAATAATCAACTGCATTCAACGGTTATATTACTAATTGTGAAGAAGGAGCAATAAAATGAAACGTTTTATCGCAATATGGATGTTATTGTCTGCTGGATTGAACATCTGGCAGTCGAACAGGATTGCAGAACTAGAAAAAATAAGCCGACGGGTATCTATAAGGCAGACAACGCAGGCGCTGAGATATTCGGTAAGGTAGTCGAGAAAGACCGTCATGGCAAGTTATACACGCTTACGATTCGTGATTACGGCATTTTCGTGGTTACGAAGGACGTGTATGACAAGGTTAGAATTGGGAATGAGGTGATGCTATGACGTTCGTTGAACACAATAACCGTCAGAAAGCTAATAAATTTGCTGAGTACGTGACAGGCAAACCGCTACGTGAATATTTAGCCAAAAAAGTGAAGCAGTATTGCGGTGAGAATATTTCTGTCTTTGATGGCGCTGCAGGATCTGGTCAGTTGGAGCAGTTTATTAGTATGACCGATTTTCATGCGGTAGAAATTCAGCAGGAAAGTTGTGAAGCTTTAAAAATAAACTTTCCAAACGCAACAGTAGATAATCAAAGTTTCTTTACTTATCAATCAGATATACAAGTGGATGCAATTGCAATGAACCCGCCTTATTCTCTGAAATTGAAAGATTTACCAGAAAAGGACCAACAGGTTATTAAAGAACTATATCCTTGGAAAAAATCAGGTGTTGTTGATGATATTTTTCTGTTGAAGTCACTAACTCACACGAAACGATATGGATTCTATATCATGTTCCCTGGTATTGCTTACCGTCAATCTGAAAAGAAAATGAGAGAGCTTGTAGGGAATAACCTTGTTGAATTGAACGTGATTCAAAATGGATTTGAAGATACATCTATCAATGTGATTTTCTTAGTCGTTGACAAAGAAAAGAATACTCCTGAAATTTCAAAAGAAATTTATGACTGCAAGACCCAAAAGATTGAATACCAAGAATCTGATACATTAGATTCGGATTTTAGATGGGTCGCACCAAGCAAGCCAGTTGAGAAAGAAGAAATAGACATTGATAAAGTGAATGCTGAATTAGACCAGATGGCAATTGATCATCTTGAAAAACATTTAGCTAGTCAATTGATATTGATTCAGTTTTTCAACGCGGATATTGATTTAAAATCTTTTATAACGAGATGCCATAAGGTCTTAGATGATTACTTGTTGATGTACAATTTTGCAGTAGAGAGATAAGGAGGATTTGGTATGATACCGAAATTTAGAGCGTGGTATGTATTAGCAGAAGAAATGATTGACGAAATACTGATGATTTCATTTGTTAGAAAGGAAATCATAGGGAAGTTTAGCGATGGCTCTACATCGGTTCCGTTAAAATTTGAAGATGAGCGAAATGGAGAAGATGTTATCCTCATGCAATCCACAGGATTGTTTGACAAAAATAACAAAGAGATTTTTGAGGGGGATGTGATTTCAACATATACTGATAATTTAGTTATCAAAAGGGATAATTTACTTGGGTTTTATGTAGAATATGCAGAATATGTAGAAGTGGACGAAAAAAGAAATTATTTCGCTGAAACAGTAGATATTGAGTATCTTGACTTATTTGCTAAAGATTTTGGAGTTGCGGTTGAAGTCATAGGCAATATCTATGAAAATGCTGAAATGGTGCGTGAGGTGAAGTAATGGGTTTAACACTAAATAGCAAAATCGGAGACTTGGTTTTGGCAATCGGCGAAATTATCGTTAATTCCGATGGCAAGGTCACAACAGTAGAATTAGAAATCCCGAATCAATCATTTTATTTAGAAATTACGGTCAAACCAAAAGAGGAGGTGAAAGATTGACGATCAATATCAAACAACGACTAAAGGCCTTGCAGTATATCGATATCAAAGCAAAGTCAAAACACCAAGAAATCATCAGTCTGAAATCGAGTATCTTGCGAGGGCAGCAGTTTGACAATATGCCAAAATCGAAGAGTAATAAAAATCAATCAGAAGAATTGAATATTTTGATTATTGATAAAACAGAACAGCTCTATCAAGAAATTCAAGGTTTATATAAAGAACGTGATGAGTTGATTCAAGCAATCGAATCGCTAAACGATCCAGTAGAAAATATCGTAATGCGATTGTTTTATATTGATGGCATGACATGGAATGAAGTCGAAGCTAAGCTAAAATATAGTAGAGGAGCTATTCAAAAAATCAGAAAGTCTGCCTTTGAAAATTTATCTAAAAATTGTGAACGAAGTGAACTAAAGTGAACTTTTAAAGTGATATTATGGTATTGTCGACGAGTAAGGCAAGTACTTGATGGCTCCTTTAATTTTTCATAACGACATCATGGATAAGTCAGTGATTTCCTCTTTGTCTTTTTGGGTTCAATCCTTGATGTCGTTATTTTAGGCTTTTAGTGTAGCGGTAACACAACAGTCTCCAAAACTGTTATCGTGGGTTCGATTCCTGCAAAGTCTGTGAGAGGTCTTCATTAAGTCACACATTGTGTGGCTTTTTGTTTTTGTAAAAAATGGAGGTGATGGAAAATCGCTAAACTAACTTTAAAACAACAAAGATTCGCTGACGAGTACATCATCAGCGGGAATGCAACGGGAGCGGCTGTTAAGGCCGGGTATAGCCCTAAATATGCTAATACGAATGCTTCTAAGCTACTACAAAACACTGCAATAAAATCCTACATAGACGAAAGGCTGGCTCAGCTTGCATCTGAGAAAATCGCAACACAGGAAGAGGTGCTTACTTACCTAACTTCAGTCATGCGAGGAGAAACGCAAGAACAGACCTTAATAAGCATCGGAGAATTAGGTCAAACGATTACGGATATCGATGTCGGTGCGAAAGATAGAATCAAGGCAGCTGAACTTTTAGGAAAACGTCATAGGCTTTGGACAGATAAACAAGAAATCACTCAACGAACTATCGAAATCAAGGTAGGTGATTGGGATGCTGACGAAGAGTAAGCCTAAAATCGAGATAGTCATTGACTATCCAAGCAGGGTCTTCAATAAGCATATCTATGACAAGCTGACAGATTACTCAAACTTTACAGAAGTTCACTATGGTGGGGCTTCAAGCGGTAAGAGTCATGGAGTTATTCAGAAAGTCGTCTTTAAGGCTTGTCAGGATTGGAAATTTCCTCGCAAGATTCTTTTTTTGCGAAAAGTCGGAGCTACAGTTCACGATTCAATCTTCGAGGATGTAAAACAGTGCTTAGATTCATGGAGCTTACTTGACAAGTGCAAGGTTAACAATTCGGCTTATCGGATTGAACTACCAAACGGTGCCCAGTTCATCTTCAAAGGATTGGACAACCCCGAGAAAATTAAGTCAATTAAGGGGGTGTCTGATGTGGTCATGGAAGAGGCTTCTGAGTTTACGCTAGACGATTACACACAGTTGACTTTGCGCTTGCGTGACAGAAAGCACAAGCAGAAACAAATCTTTTTGATGTTTAACCCGGTTTCGAAAGTCAACTGGACCTACAACGCTTTTTTTGTTAAGAAGCCAAAAAATACAGTCGTTTATCATACTTCGTACAAAGATAATCGATTCCTTGATGATATCACAAAAGAGAATATCGAAGAACTAGCTAACAGAAACGAAGCGTATTACAAGATTTATGCTTTGGGGGAGTTCGCAACTCTGGACAAGCTGGTTTTTCCGAAGTACGAAAAAAGGTTATTAAATAAAGACGAGCTGGCGCATCTGCCGGCTTATTTTGGTCTTGACTATGGTTTTATCAATGACCCGTCGGCTTTGTTGCATGTCAGGATTGATGATGCAAACAGAAAGCTTTATGTGATCGAGGAATTTGTAAGAAAAGGATTGACAAATGACAAGATTGCGGAGAGTATCAAGGTTCTTGGATATGCTAAAGAGCAAATTAGAGCAGATAGCGCTGAAAAGAAATCTAATCAGGAATTACGAAACCTTGGCATCCCTCGGGTTATTGATGTGCAGAAAGGTCCTGGATCGGTTATGCAAGGGATCCAGTATCTCTTACAGTACGACTGGGTAGTTGATGAAAGGTGCGTAAAGTTGATTGAAGAACTGGAAAACTACACTTGGAAGAAGGACAAGAAGACGAATGAATACATCAACGAGCCGGTTGATAGCTACAATCATTGCATCGATGCAATCAGGTATGCTTTGCAAGATAGGATTTTACAAAGCAAATCGACACAAGACCGCATGAAGAATGCATCTTATTATTTCAGGAGGTAAAGTTGGAAGTTAAATTTTTAAAAGGCACGCGCTTTGACAGTAGATCAAACGAGCACTTTATGATGATGCTCGAAGACTTTGAAGCTATCGAATACGGTTCTGACAATTGGATTGAGCAGTTAAAACGCTATGTGAATCGACACAAAGCAGAACAACAGCCACGATTGAAAGAGCTGAAGCGTTATTACAAGGGTGATAACAATATCAAGTATCGACCTGCCAAGACAGATGAGACTGCAGCAGACAATCGCATCTCTAGTGACTTCGCTAAGTACATCACCATCTTTGAACAGGGCTACATGCTGGGAAATCCAGTCGAATACAAGAATGAGAACAAAACCATTCTTGAACATATCAAGGATTTTTCAGCTAAAAACAACGAGAAGAAGCACAATTCCTCCATCAAGAAAGATTTGTGCGTGTATGGACGTGCTTATGAGCTTTTGACAGTCACGGAGCGTGATAGTAAAGCGTGGGTTAAATTATATAAACTCAGTCCGGAGCAGACTTTTGTTATTTACGACGATACTTACGAGCAAAACTCGCTCATGGCCGTGAACTACTACGATGTTGACTATGGAGACAGCAAGCGTAAGACGATTATCAAAGTCTATACTGCAGATCATATCTACAGCTATGAGTGGAAGTCCACAGATAGCGATAAAATGGCTCTCAAGGACGAGCAAGAGCATTACTTTAAAGCAGTACCGGTCAATGAGTACAGTAACAATGAGGATCGTTTAGGTTCTTATGAGTCGGTTTTGGATAACATCGATGCTTATGACTTGTCACAGTCTGAACTTGCTAATTTCCAGCAAAACAGCAACGATGCTATTTTGATGATTAAGGGTAATCCTTACACAGGAGCGGAAGAAAATGACTTTTTGGAAGACGGACGAATCAATCCAAATGGTCGACTCTATGTGTCGCAAGCTTACAAGAAAGCACAAGTTCTCATCTTGGATGATAATCCAAATCCAGGTGGAGCGAATCCAGACGCTAGCTATTTGATTAAGTCGTATGATAGCAAAGGCGCAGAAGCATACAAGCAGCGCTTAGTCAACGATATTTTGCGTTTCACTTTCACGCCTGACACACTCGATAACAACTTCGCTGGCACGCAGTCTGGCGAGTCGATGAAGTACAAGCTCATGGCCAGTGATAATTACAGGGAGCAACAAGAAGACCTGTTTGAAGCTGGACTTATGCGTCGTTTGCGTTTAGCAGTGAATATCTGGAAAATCCAAGGCAACGAAAACACAGCTTACGAACTCATCAACGAGACCTCTGTAGTCTTTAGTCCAAACGTTCCGCAAAACGAAAAAGAAATCGTTGAGATGATTAAGTCATTGTATGGAATTGTCAGCGATCAGACAATTTTTGAATTGTTGAATCAAGTTACGGGTGTAGATGCTGCAGATGAGATGAAGCGTTTGAAAGAGCAAGAAGCTTTAGAACAGCCAGAACCACGACTAGAGCCAATAAATGAGGTGGTCGATAATGAACAAGAAATCGAATCTAAACCATCTTGATTACTGGTCAGATCGCTCAGATGAAATTTTTCGCTATCTAGACAGAAAAGATATTGATTTTTTTGCTGAATTAAATAAGATCTATCAAGAGCAAGCTAACGAAATGCAAAAGGCTTTTTATGATTTTGTTAGCAAGTATTCTGAGAACGGCTCAATGAACTATCAGGAGGCGCTACAGCGACTGAAGGGTACCGACCTATCAGATTATCGGGAGAATGCTAAGAAGTATCGTGAGCAGGCCGAGAAAGACCCAGAATTGCTTAAAAGGCTGAATGAGCAGTACACAACTGCACGCGCTACAAGACTAGAGTCATTACAACTTGATATGCTTTTTCGTGCAGGTATAGCGAGAGGGCTCATTGCTGATAAATTTGAAAGCTATCTGCAGAAAATGGCTCTCATGGGATATAAAAAGGCCATGAGTGGTCGAACTGGTACAATCAACGAACCAGCACTAAAAGAGTTGGTAAAAACTCCGTTTAACGGCTACAACTACAGTCAGCAATTGTGGGGCAATACAGACAATCTAGTAAAGGATTTAAAAAAAGTCCTGAAGACTGGTTTTGTTCGTGGGGATCACCCTAGAACAATGGCGCGTGATTTGGCACAGAAATATAAAAAGGCCAACAGCCGAGCTGAAACACTCGTCAGAACAGATGGAACGATGATTGTCAATCGTGCAGCAGTCCAGCGATACAAGGATGAAGGGCTGAAATACTATCGTATTTTGGTTCATCTAGATAACCGTACGACTGAAATTTGTAAAAGAATCCATGCGGAAGACAAGCGGTATCTGATTGACGAAATGCAAGCTGGAGTAAACGCTCCGCCTTTCCATTTTAACTGCCGGTCTGGTGTGATACCGGATGAAGAAGAACTGAACGGAAGTGTTGAAAATAATTCGGATGAGGTGTATAATTTAAGTATAAGAGGTGATACAGCCGAATACTACAGCAAACAACTTTTGGATCGAATTTCAAAGTTAGAGCCAAAAATTACAAGCGATATGCAACGTATCGCTGGAAGAAACGAACTGGCGGGTCTTGAATTTCGAAAGAAAACAGCTGAGTCATTAGCTCGTAAAATTACAACAGATAGCCAAACTGAAAATATAAGTTTATCAAAAGCTGCAGGTAAAATTAATGACGCTTTGCGGTATACAACTATTTTCGATTCTGATACTTTTGCAAAAGAGTATTTAAAGATGAAACAGGAGCTTATTGCAGAGGGTTATAAAGTTGTAAAAGTAAAAAATACTTGGCTAATAGATGGACCGTATAAAGGCGTGAATACAGTCGTTGAAAAAGATGGTATCAACTTTGAAATGCAGTATCATACTAAGGAAAGCTTTGATTTAAAGAACGGTCCATTACATGAGCTTTATGAGAAGTATCGTGATACGAGTACATCTGATCAAGAGCGCATGAAATTATTTAAAGAAATGCTTGATTTAAGTAATAGGCTTGAGATTCCTAAAAATATAGAGAGGGTGAAGTGATATGGAAAATATCAAATACTACCAAACAACAACAGACAATCCTCAAACGCTTCGTTTAATTAATGGTGTAATGCAAGTTTTTGATATCAAAAAAAAGTGGGTTGACAGCATTGATTGGTTTAATAAAATCTTTTTCAATGACTTCACGGATTTCGAAGAAATTTCAGAAAATGATGCATTTGCTTATATTGGCAGGATGGTAGTAGCATGATTGATACTGCTTTAGCTATCGCTAAAAAAGCACATGTAGGACAAGTAGATAAAGCAGGTGTTGATTACATACAGCATCCTCTCTATGTGGCCAGCCTAGTCAAAACTGAACAAGAAAAAGCTGTCGCTCTTTTGCATGATGTGATTGAGGATAGTGATGTAACTGTTGATGATTTATTAGCGTCGGGTTTGTCAAATGAAGTTGTTACAGCGGTACAAATTTTGACAAAGAAAGAAGGTCAAAGTTATCAAGAATATCTGGAAAAAGTGAAATCAAATAATCTAGCAAGAGTTGTAAAACTTGCAGATTTGAAACACAATTCAGATCTATCACGTTTGAAATCTGTTACCAATACAGACTACGAGCGTGTTAAAAAATATAAAAATGCAATTCGTTACTTAAGCACTTAGAATAGTCTAGGCGCTTTTTTTGTTGTCCAGAAAGGAGATAAAATGTTTATTTGGAATTTGGTATCTATCACAGCAGGCGTAATCGTCCTGCTCGTTTTATTAGTTGTAGGTTATTCAATTATCAGTGGGATGATTGACGGAATTAAGAAATCAATGAAAGCAGGTGATCCAGAATCTTGACTAGCAGGAACAGACTGCTATAAACCACTGTAAATTGCTATAAACCGTGTCAGATTCGATGCGGTTTTTATATTGTCCAAACTTTGCCGAAGACTTTAAAAGCTGCATTGTTCCGTCGCCGGACGTAAAACGAGATTATCGAGTGGCGACGTAATCGCTGGAGGACAATCATGTCAGAAGAAATCAACGGAACTACTACGACTGTGGATCAAACTGAGACTGTCGACACTCAGAACGATAAAACAGTAGATGTAGAGTCAAATGCAGGTAGCGAGAAGCACGAACGTACATTCACCCGCGCTGAAATCGGAAAAATATTAGCTGCTGAACGTTCAAAATGGGAAGCTGAACAAGTTACAGCTATTGAACAAGCTAAAAGCGAAGGCGAACGCCTGGCTAAGCTGACTAAGGACGAACGCGCTAGAGAAGAAGAAGCGAAACGAATCGCTGATTTGGAGAAGCGCGAGCAGGATATAGCTGAACGTGAGATGAAACTAGCGACACAATCGCTCTTAGCAGATGAAGGGTTGCCACAAGAATTTTTGGATCACGTGCTAGCTCCGACTGCTGAAGAAGTGAAAGCTAAAATCACAGCTTTGCGAACTGTATTTGATAGCGAAGTTGAAAAGCGTGTGAACGAACGACTGGTTCAGAGCGCGCCTCGTCGTGGTACCACAACAGGAATCACGAAAGAACAAATTATGGCAATTGAAGACACTAACAAACGTCAGACCGCGATTGCTGAAAATATTGATTTATTTAGAAAGGGCTAGAACATGGCTGAACAAAAATTAACTACTATGGCTAACTTGGGCGAAATCAAGTCTATTGATTTTGTTAACAAGTTTTCTAAAAATATCAACGACTTGTTGACACTTTTGGGCGTCACACGTCGTCAGGAACTTACAAGTGACCTCAAAATCCAGACTTACAAATGGACTGCTGATGTGGATGCAACAAATCCGGGCGAAGGGGAAGACATTCCGCTTTCTCAAATGGTTCGCACTAAAGGCGATGCCTACGAGGTGGCATGGTTCAAGAAACGTCGTTCTGTCTCTGCTGAAACAATTGCACGTCACGGAGCATCTGTTGCAATCACAGAAGCTGATACACGTTTGATGCGTGAAATCCAAAACGGAATCAAAGAACAATTCTTCACTTTCCTAAAAGCTAACCCGACAAAGAACAAGGGTAAAGGTTTGCAAGGTGCGCTTGCTCAAGCGTGGGCAAAAATCGCAACTTTCAACGAATTCGAAGGATCTCCAATCGTTACTTTTGTGAATCCGCTTGATGCAGCTGAATATCTTGGCGATGCAGGCGTTGGAGCGAATGCATCTAATGTATTTGGTTTGACATTGCTCAAAAACTTCCTTGGCATGCAAAACGTGATCGTGATGAACGGTGTGCCAGAAGGCAAAATCTATACGACAGCAATTGAAAACCTTGTGTTTGCTAACTTGAATGTAGCTTCTGGAGACCTCGGTGGATTGTTTGCGGATTTTACAGATGAAACTGGTTTGATTGCAGTTGCTCGTGACCGTGCATTGAAGAATCTCACATTCGAATCTGTATTCTTTGGTGCTAACGTGCTATTTGCTGAAATTCCTCAAGGTGTTGTAGAAACATCTATTGAAAAACCAGCAGCAGTACCCGGAGGGTAATCAATGACAGCGATTGATACAAATGAGATTTTGAAAGAAATCAAATTATTAAAAGGGGTAAGCGATACTGCGCAGGATGACTTGCTGAATTTGATAATCAAAGAAAGCACTGAGCGCATTCTTGCCTTTATCAATCGCTACTCTGAAGCATCAATTATTGAAATTCCTAACGAAGTATCTTATATAGTTCGTGATGTGGTGGTTAAACGGTTTAATAAACTGAACTCTGAAGGAGCTAAAGCTGATAGCGAGGAAGGACGTGCTTTCACTTGGGAAGACAATTATCTATCCGAAGATGATAAGCAAGTCCTTATTTCTCTTGCTACCAAAAAGCGAGCTCGAGGAGTCGCGCGTTTCATTTAGGAGGTGATTCTATGATTTATAGCCAAAGAGTTATTTTAATCAAAGAAGTCGAGTCTAAGGACGAGCTTTTTGGAGACACAACTCAAAATGAAATTGGCCCTTTACCATGCCAAGAAAGTTCTCTGACAAATGCAGAACAAATGGGGATTTTTGGGAAGTACAACCTTGATAGCTTCAAGCTACATCTTCAAGGAGTTCACGCTGGTTTCTCAGAGGTTATCTATAAAGGTAGACGTCGAAGCATCCAAGGGAAGAAGCATCACAAAAATAGCACGGTGATTTATCTATGAGCTTAACTTATCGTGTGAAGGGATTGGATAAATTTCTGCGCGAGACGCAGAGAAAAGGACGACAAGCCCCTATTGCTGTCGATAGGGAATTGAATCGTTCCAGTCTACGTGTCGAGCGTTTGGCTAAATTGTACGCTCCTTGGGATACAGGTTGGCTGAGTGAAAGCATATACTCGATGCAAGAAAAAATGCTTGGTTATAAAGTCGTTTCGCCTGTTTTTTATTCGATATATGTCGAGTTGGGCACACGAAAAATGGCCGCACAGCCTTTCATGGAACCAGCGATGAGAGAGGAATATCCAAAATTGATGAATAACCTTAACAAAATGTTTAGGAAGTAGGTAACGATGAATTCTCCAACAACCGACCTATTAAACAGCTTAAGAAATAAATTGAACCCCTTGAACGTTCCAATCCATTTTAAGCTACCTAAAGCGTCCGTAGCCGAGCCTTTTTTGGTGATTGGAGGAATTACATCTGATACATCAAAAACAGCGCAGACGGGGCTGATAATCGAAGATAGCACGGTTCAGATTGATATTTACTTACCTGGTAACAAAAATCGAGCGTATGCCGAAGATGTAAAATCGCAGGCTATTCGATTGTTAGGGCGCAACACAAGAACTACTTCAACTATATTGATGGATAACTCAATCGGTCGTGAGGTCTATCATATCGTTATCAAGACGACCGAAACAATATTATAAACAAGGAGGTCCAAACTAAATGACTGAAAAAGGACAAGTAAAAATTACAACTGCAAAACCAATCGTTGGTAAGAAGGTGTTCTACTTTATCCAATCGATTCACGCTGAAAAAGGCGAAGGGGCGCTTTTGCCAGCTTATCGTACAGACGGAAGCACAAAGCTTGGTGGCGAGTATCAAGATGAGCAAACACAACAAGGTCGCTTGCTTGAAAAATCAAGCGATGAGCACTCAATCGATTTGACTCAATACTTTGCGCCGATGGATCCATCAATTAACGTTGTCTTAGATGCTCAAGCCAAAGGTGAGTCAATTAAGATTTGGCGTGTTATTGTCGATGATAGTGTCAAAACTCAAATTGGCGAAGATCCAAATAAAAAGGATGCTTATCCTGCGAAGTTTGGCTATGCTAAAATCACTGATGATGTTGAGTTCAATGATGGCGTGGAAGAATTCGTTGAGCTTTCATACACAGCTGGAATTGTTGGCCGTTTACAAGACGGGAAATTCCCGCTATCTGCTGAGGAATTGGCTGTGTTGAACAACATCTACGCTTACCAAAACCCAGGCGAAACAACAGGTGACTACGATAACATCCAGCGCTAATCTATCTAAGAAGGGGTGACTGTCAAAGGTCACCTTTTTATTTTGTTTGTAAAAGGAGTATATACACATGGAATTTAATGTTGCAAAAAAAATCGTTGAAATCAAATTTGACTATCGCTTAATGTTCAAGATTGACAAAGATATGGCGACTAAAGATGCAAATGGCCAGTCCGCGGGAAATGGTGTTGGTGCGCTATTTTTCAAAATTGTCAATCGTGACGACCAAGGAATTGTTGATTTGATTCAATATTGTGCAAGTAAAAAAGGTAAAGCAGTGTCTGAAGATGAAGCTTTGGCAGCTATTGAAGCACGATTTGAAAAATCGGAAAACGATGATCCTCAGGAAGAACTATTTCAGGAAATCGAAGAAGAAATGGTGCAGTCAGGTTTTTTCAAGAAAAAGATTTTGAAATATATCGAAAACATGAAACTTGGACAAGAATTGGCACAAGCTCAGGCGGAAGCTGGGGATCAAACAGCAGAAGCTCAAGTCAAAGCAATTTCAGAAATTATTGGCAAGATGGAAAACGCGGTATCTTAACAGAATGCGCTAAGCTCGGACTTACTGATCAAGAAACTATTTTGTCTTGTAATAAGTGGGAGCTTGATGCAATTTTAGAAGGTCTTTACTACAAACAAATCGAAGAGCGTGAAGCTCTTTCAGGTCTAGCTCTTGAACTGAGATATACATTGAATGCTAAAAAAGTCGATGCGAAGAAACTTAGTAAAAAGAGAGATAAGGACAAAGTTCGAAGGATTTTCCATCCAGACAAAAAGAAAGAAATCAAAAACAAAAACGATTTTGTGGCATTGCTTGAAAAAGCAAGTCAGATGTTTGCAAATAGAAATTAGAAACAGAAGGAGGTGGATGTATGAGTTTTGACGGTTCTATATACGCTTATATTGGGGCAGATACTAAAGATTATGAAAAATCAATGAATGAAATTGTATCAAATACAAAAAAAGCGTTCGATGATGCGCAAAAAGCTGCGGTCAATAGTTCAAATCAAATGATTCAAAAAATTGGTCAATTGATGAATGAACTCGCAACTTCAAATGCTTCAATTGGTCAAAAAATAGGCCAAGGATTCAAAGGTGGTCTGAATATCGCTCTTGGTGAAATCCAACGTATCGCATCCAACATTGGTCAACGATTGCCCGAACCCATACAAGCAGGTTTGGCAAAAGTAACACAAGCGTTCACTAGTTTAAATTCTAAAATTTCAAGTGCTTTATCTCCAATTTCAAATAAATTTTCACAATTGGGTAGCACAATAGGAAATGCCTTTAATTCTGCTTTAGGAAAAATAAATAATTTTACAAATCAAGTTGGTAATTCTTTAGGCGGAAAGCTTATTGGGAGAATAAGCTCCCTATCTGGAAAAATTACAAGTGGACTCGGTAACGCCTTTCAACAAGCGGGTAGTAAAGCTACTAATGCTTTGATGGGGATTGTGAATCACACAAATCAAGCGGCATCTGCTACAAGCAATCTTATCAAGACAGCTCTTGGTATTTCGGCAGCATATGCAGGATTCAACTTCATCAAGAATGCAATCGGCGGTGCGATTACCAAATCGGCAGACTTTGAAGCGCGCATGAGTAGCATTAAGGCTGTTACTGGTTCTAGTGCTGACGTCATGAAACAATTTCATGATGCGGCAATTAAAGCGGGTGCTGATACAGCGTTTTCTGCAACTGAAGCAGCGGATGCCATTGAAGAATTGGCAAAAGCTGGGGTATCTACCAAAGATATTTTAGATGGTGGTTTGACAGGTGCCTTGAACCTAGCAACCGCTGGGGAACTTGACCTGAAAGAAGCAGCAGAAATCGCTTCAACCGCTTTGAACGCGTTCAAACGCGACAATCTCAGTGTGGTAGATGCAGCGAACCAATTAGCGGGTGCTGCGAACGCTTCGGCAACAGATGTCCATGAATTAAAATACGGGCTTTCTATGGTTGCGCCAGTTGCGTCAGGTTTAGGTCTATCGTTTCGTGATACTACGAACGCCCTTGCAGTATTTGCTCAGAATGGTCTAAAAGGTTCTGACGCAGGTACATCTCTAAAAACAATGTTGATGAACTTACAACCTCAAACTAAAGGGCAATACCTTGCTATGAAAAGGTTAGGGATCATCACAGAAGATGGTGCGAATAGATTCTTTACTGCAGAGGGTAAAATCCGCTCATTCGCAGAGATTTCACAAGTTTTACAAGATAGTTTGAGCGGGTTGACGCAACAGCAACAACAACAAGCTTTGAAAACGTTGTTTGGTACTGATGCGGTTCGTGCTGCAACTATCGCAATGAATGAGGGCGCAGATGGTGCTAATAAAATGCAAGCAGAAATCAGTAAGGTTACTGCTGCACAGGTTGCTGCCGAAAAGCTCAACAACTTAAAAGGTGCTGTTGAAGGTCTAAGCGGGTCGTTTGAGACTCTACAAATTAAGCTCGGAGAATCCGTCTTGCCACTTTTTACTACGATTATAAAATATGTAGACAAATTGGTTGATAAATTCGGGCAATCCAAAGCGCTTCAAAGTTTCACTGATGCAATGGCGAACATCAATCCAGTCTTAGACCATTTCTTGAATGGTACAAAGTTAGCTGATGGTGTCATAGATAAATTCACTAGTTCCATGGCATCAGCCGCACCTATTTTAAGTCTGGTCGGTGGATTGCTAGCTTTTGGTCCTGCTACTAAGGGCTTGACAAAATTGACAGGTATATTAGGTGGCCTTGGATCTAAAATTGGTTCTTTTGGTTCCGAAATAGGTAGCTTCGGTACTAAAGTTGGCTCTTTTGGTTCAAAAATAGGTAGCTTCGGTACTAAAGTTGGTTCTTTTGGTTCAAAAATAGGTGGCAATTTTGGTTCGGCTGCTGGTTACATAGAAACATTTACATCTAAAATTGCTAATATATCTAATGTTTTGAGCAATTCTATATCCAGAGTGACTCCTGTCTTATCTATGATGTCGCAAGGAATTGGATCTGTCATGAGCGTTGCTTTGGCAGCTATCGGCCCTGCTGCAATCCTTGGTCTTGTAGTAGCTGGATTGGGTATCATCAATAATCAATTTGGCACTCAAATAGACCAGTTACTAAATACGGTGACGACTAAAGGACCTCAAATTATTCAAAATCTTGTATCAGGCATAACAAGTCAAATTCCTGCTTTGATAGCATCAGGCGCGGATTTGATAGCGAAATTCGCCAGCGCTTTTTCGACTATGTTCCCTGTTTTGGTACAGGCTGGTGTTGATTTAATTGGTAGTTTGGTTCAAGGAGTAGGTCAAAATGCTACATCTCTAATAAGCTCTGCTGTGACTGTGATTGGAACATTTGTGCAGTCTATTGCTAGTGCACTTCCGCAGTTGCTTGGTATGGGTGTTGAATTGCTTGCAAACCTTGTACAAGGTGTACTGAATAACCTTCCGCAAATTCTACAATCTGCACAACAGGCTGTTACTACATTCTTGACTGGTCTTGGCCAGCAAATGCCAAGTATTATTCAGAACGGCATTCAAATCCTACAGAATCTTATTAACGGTATTATTCAATCATTACCAACGATTCTAAGTATCGCTGTTCAAGTGATCACTTCCTTTATCCAGGGATTAGTATCTAACTTACCTGCAATTATTAGTGGTGGTATCCAGCTGATTGTATCTCTAGTTCAAGGAATCATTAATAATCTTCCACAGATTGCTCAATCTGCTGCCCAAATCATCGGCACATTAGTCACAGGGTTAGCAAGTTCAATTCCTCAACTCATCCGTGGTGGCATTGAGCTAGTTGCAAAACTAGTGGTCGGTTTAGTAGCTGGTTTGCCAAAAATCCTTGAAGCTGGAGCAAATATCATTTTTGAACTTGGTAAGGCGATGTTAACAGCTGTTCCTGAAGCAATCAGTGGAGTTGTTTCGGCAGTAGGAGATTTCTTTGGCGGTATGTGGGATTTTATTACCGGAAAGACAGACGAAGGAAGCGAAGCAGTCAAAGCCAAAACGACAGAAATGTCGAATCATGTTTCTGCTAAAGCAACAGAAATGTCAACGAATGCAACCTTACAAGCACAGACTATGCAAACGAATCTTGGAACGTCGTTTGATTTAATGGGTGTTAGCACGGCTGGCACAATGTCAACGATGCAGGCGAACGTTGATACAACGATGCAAAGTATGGCCGTGACTGCTGGAACAAACACTCAAGTTTTGGCTACTAATGTACAGACGGGAATGACTCAGGCACAAATAAACGCTACCACGCAAGCGCAAGCTATGCAGGCAAATGTAGGTTCCAGTCTTGATACATTAAGCGCAACAGCTGGTGCGACTATGTCTACGCTTCAAAGCGTATCAAATACGGCTTTTCAAGGTGTGAACACAAGTGCTACAAGTTCTACTTCTCAAGCATCTGCAAATGTACAAGCAAACTACAACGCGATGCAGTCTGCTGCAGAAACGAATACCGCTGCAGTTCAATCAGCAACAGAAAACAATCTTGCAGCAGCAGAACGTGTTGCTCAAGAAAAGACTGCGAATATCGCAGAAAACATTACCCAAAATTTGAAGAACGCAGACTCAGCGGCTGCAAGCTCTATGGAGTCTATTTCAAGAGCAATCACAGATGGATTGAATCAGATTGATTCATCTGCTTCGAACTCAGGTAGTAAGATTGCACAATCATTTACTGAAACATTTGACAAGGCTAAAAGCGTAGCACAAGAGGGAATGACCTCTCTTGTTGATTCTATGGAATCTGGGATGAGTAGAGCAATAGATATCTCATACAGTGCCGCTAGTTCTATTGGTTCAACTTTTAGCATACTATCCTCAACTTTAAACCTGGTTGGGCATAATGCTGGAATGGGCTTATATAACGGGCTTTCAGGTATGGCTGGTAGTCTTTACTCACTCGCGTATTCAATCGCATCTAACATCGCACGGACAATGCGTTCAGCATTGGATATTCATTCGCCTTCCCGTGTGATGAAATCTATTGGTGGATTCACAGGTGAGGGGATGTATAATGGTATGTCTGATTGGGTTCGCAAAATCAACGGCGTGGCAAAACAGTACGCAATGGCAATTACAGACCAAAGCTATGGCGTTGATAGCTTAATCACGACTTCGGCTAGTGTGAATAATACCGGTCTGAAAACAAGCTTAGAAAATCTAAGCGATGATGTGAAGAATTCCCAATTATCAAATACTAAATTTGAAATCCATAACGAAATTGTGGGGGACAAGATTTACACGTCTGTTAAAGAGCGAGAAGCTCGTGACCGTATCAAAGACGATTACTTTGTCTACGAATAGAAAGGCTACGAAATGGATTTACTGATTACACATGCTAACGCTGAGACTAAATTATCTCAGTTAGGCATTTATAACATTAAAATTGATGATAGTACGCCTTCTGTTGAGGTGGACAGGCGTACAGTCAAGGGACGCAGCGGGTATATCCACGACGGGATTACTCTGCGTCAAAAAACAATTAAAGTTTTTGGAAGGCTGGCAGTTGCTAGCCTTTCGGCATTTATGGAAAAGCAAGACGAATTAGCAGGCTGGCTTTATGGCGATGAACCTTATTTCGTTACGAAAATGCACCCAGTACAAGATGACTTGTACGGGTTTGAATTGCCAGGAGCAAAAAAGGGCGATTTGAACCTTTTGGAAATCCCGCATACGCCTTGGAAGTATCGATATAAGGTGCATATCGGAAATGAAATTGACTATAGCTTTATTGGCAAATCGGCAGCAGGTTTGAAATATAACATTTCTTTTGAACTGATAACTGCTGAGCTACCATTTGGCGAAACTGCTCCTCGAGATATTGTTTTGACCGGTGGAGTCATTCTGTACAAGGGCACAGCAGCTCTTAGTCAGCTAGAGGTGCCTTATATGGTTGAATTGACCGCAAGTGCTAGCCAAACAAACTTCTTTTTGGAAATCGACGGTAGGCGCTGGATCTATAATCATGCTTCGACACCGATTAACGAAGGTGACAAATTGCGCTTGTCCGGTGTCGAAAATGTAATTTACAAAGGTATGGCATTGCCAGATTTAAACATCAATATTCGAACAAATTATGAATATTTTGTCATTCGACCAAATCCGCAAAAGCAAGTGCGCTATTCTACGGATTTTAGGGGCACAATCAAAATTTTAGGTTTTAAAGAGCTATACAAGTAAGGAGGTGATAGATTGATTACATTTGTCGATGAAAAAGGTACAGAGCATAGTGCTCTAGTTGCTTACTCTGTAACTAATGCGGTCAACGGTGAACTTTCTGTAAAAGGCACAATCTATACCAACGACAAAGTCTTGCACGGTATAGGTCGAGGCTGGCGTTTTCGCTTAGACGATGAATATTATCGTATTACTTACGCAAAACCTAACGACACAGGACGACAGATTGAGGTTGAATTTGATGCGGTGCACCAATTCTTCTACGACATGTCAAAATCAATGGTCTACACTACTTTGAATGGCTCAAAGCCGTTTGAAACATATCTACAAGCGATCTTTTCAGGCAGTGGCTATACGTACAATCTGGAAACGACGGTCGGGTCTATTCGAAAAGAGAATTTTGGAAATAAGTCTCGACTCTCGCTCTTCAACGATATTATAAAGACTGCTGGGCTTGAATTTTCTGTACGCGGTCATGTAGTCCGAATCTTAAAACGAATCGGAACAGATCTATCAACAATCGTTCGTAAAGACTTTAATATGAACGAGCTGAAAATAGAAAAAGATATCAACAGTTTTGTAACCTACCAACGCGGCCTCGGCGCTTGGAAAGACGACGAGGATCACTCGAAAGGTCGCTATGAATCTGAGTACGAAAGCCCGCTAGCCAAAATCTATGGACGAATTGAAGCAGATCCTGTTGTAGATGAGCGATACAAAGATACAGGGAAGCTGTTAGAAAGACTGAAAGAAAATGTGGATAAGTCGTACAAGGTTTCTGTCGAAATCGATATGGAAGACTTATCACAAGCTGGCTATCGAATCAGTCGCCCGAATCCGGGCGATTACATTATGGCTATTAACGAAACCTTAGGATTTCGTCAAAAAGTTCGTATTGTATCGTTTACTAGTGAATATGATGTAGGTGGTAAACTAATTAGTCGAAAGGTTGTCTGCAATGATATTGGAACGGTTCAGCGCGCAACAAGTGAAATTAGTCATTTATCACGTACGCTAACTGATTCAATAGAAGGAAGCGAACGTGCCTTAAAAACGGCCACAAGAGCTTTAGTGTCTGCAGATGGGAAAAACACAAACTACTTTGGAGATGTAAAGCCCTTAGATGTGCCAAAAGGATCATTGAGAAAAGGCGATCGTTTATTTTTGACCGTCGGGGACAAAAAACAACTGTACTTTTGGAATGGTGCAGAATGGGAACTTGAACCAACAGAATTCGACCACGAGAAATTCGATATGGAGTTCAATCGAAAATCTCAAGAAATTATAAAAACTATCCAAGAAAATAGGCGAAAGGCTGAAGAAGCGTTGAGAAATTCTGGTGCAAGTAGCTTACTCGCTCAGGAAGCGAAGCGGATTGGTCTAGACTCCATCGTTAAACTTGAAGCATTTAAGTCGCAGGCTACGAGCGCTCAGGCTGCTCTGTCGGGTGATTTGGATGCCTTGAAACGTACTGTCACAAGTGAGGTCAATCAAGCTTCAGAATATCGCAGAACGACCACAGAGGCCCTTAGTCGCATGACTGGCCAGATGAATGGTTTTGCGACCAAATCAGAGGTCAGACAAGATGTGGCTGGTCTGACCGAGACATTTGCCAAGCTTAAAACCGATACGAACAATTTGATTTCTGGGGCTAAAAGCGAAATCACTCTAGCAAAAACAGAATTCAAGAAAACAGCTGATGGATTGTCTGCTAAAATGTCAGCAGTCGAGAGCTATGTTGGCCAAGACGGTCAGCGACAGGAAGACTTACAACGTTATACCCGAGAAGAGAGTGCACGACAAGCGACAGCGGTCCGTGAGCTGGTCACAAGGGACTACGTCGGGAAATCAGCTTATCAAGAGGATGTGAGAGGTCTAGAACGCCGTTTTAGTGCGATAAGCACGCAGACGAACAATGATATTGCTACAAAGATCGCTCAGTACAAGCAGACAGTAGACGGTCAATTTGCAAACATCACATCGCAAATGGCTGGCAAAGTCAATCAGACGGACTTTCAGCAAGTTCGAGAAACCAGTCAGCTATACGAGCGCATTATTGGTAGCAATGAGAATGATATCTCGAATAAGGTCGCTCGCATGGCCTTGACTAATCAGTTATTTCAGGTTGAAGTTGGCAAATATGCCAACGTAGGCGGTCCGAATATGCTCCGAAACTCAAGAGCTGATGACGGTCTGAAATATTGGACTGAGGATAATGGCCGTTTAGGTTTCACAGCGCACGTCTTTTATTTCAATGGGCAAAAACGTATGTTTTCTTTGTTACCAGGCGCAGTCGTTAAAAGCAATCGCTTTCTTGTAAAACGAAACGCAGACTACATTTTGAATATTTTAGGTTTTGATAACAACTCGAAATATTTCAAGATATATTTTTGTAAGAGAAAAAAAGGAGTAACATCAGATTTCGAAGAGAAACAACTTGTCTTTGACGGTAGACCTCTGTGGGTAGATGGTCCTGTTTTTAATGGTTCAAAAGCAATCAAGAAATCATTCAAATTAAATACTGAAAATTATGATGAAGGTTATCTTCAATTTGAGTACGACCGTAACAACCCTAACAAATGGGGCGGTCTATTCATGAGCGAGCTAGATTTTTACGAAGGCACGAATGACCGACTCTGGCAACCTGCTCCAGAAGATGCAGTCACAGACGCGAATGCGAAGCTAGAAGCGATTCGTACACAGATGACCTTGCTTCAAGGCTCATGGTCTGTTCAGAATCTGACAAGCGCAGGTTCAATCGTTTCTCAAATCAATGCGACGAACAATCAAATTTTGATTGAAGCGGAGAAGATTCGCTTGAAGGGTAAGACCTTGCTTGACGAATTGACAGCTATTCAAGGTTACTTTAAGCGATTGTTTGTCGGCGAGGGTGCATTTGCGACTCTGAACACGGATATTTTGCGAGCAAACTCTATCACAGCTGACAAGCTGGTTATGGACCAAGCAATGGCTCGGATGTTTGTTTCAAGCGATATCTTCACAGACACGCTTGCTGCTAAAGAGGCCTTCATCAACAAACTTCGGTCAGTAGTAGTATCTGCGACATTGCTTGAGGGATACAAAGGTAAGATTGGTGGATTCCAAATCGGTACACATGATAAGGATCCTCATACTTATTGGTTGACCGGTCAGAACCAATTTTATGTAGGAATGAGTAACGGCGGTGGCAGTTGGGGGAAAACAGCTCTTTGGGTTAATTGGGGCACGACTTGGGATAGTCCAGGAAAATATGCATGGTTCGTAAAAGAATCGGGCGAAATGCATTGTCATAATACAGCTCATTTCTGGAGTACACCTATAATTCACGGAGATCTGAGAGTTGGAGGCAATATCTACTATATCAATGACAATGACGGTTATGGGGGTTACTGGACATACTCATCATCTTACAAGAAGATTGATAAGCATGATGGCTATATCTATTTCTATGACTACAACGTGAATCCAGTTGACTGGATACCTTTAAATAAAGAAATCTCAGACCGTCGCTACAAGCATAATATCCAAGACAGTCAAGTCTCAGCTCTCGATGTTATCGAGCGACTCAAGACGTACAGCTATCGCAAAGAGTACGATGGAAAAATAGAGGATATCTCCTGCGGTATTATGGCGCAGGATGTCCAGAAATATGTTCCTGAAGCTTTTTACGAAAATCCAGACGGCGCATACTCATATCGCACATTTGAACTTGTACCTTATCTCATTAAGGCTATTCAAGAACTTAATCAAAAAATACAGAAATTGGAGAAAACAGATGAACGAAAAAGAACAACAAATCAGCAGTCTAGCGATTAAGTCGCTTAGTGAGAAAATCAGCAAAGAGGCCACTCAATCGGCTACGCTCGAAGCCCTCTACACAGTAACCGCTGTAGAGTTTGAGCAGATGAAGCAAATCATCGAATCAGATGAAGAGCTCAAGGCTAAATTTGAAGAAGTGAAAGGAAAAATGGCAAATGGCAATTAACAATTATGAACTAGCGAGCAAGCCTTATACGCGAGGTTTTGGCGAAAATGTAGCGACCGTTGTAGAAATTCGTCTTTCAGAAGGCAATCGATACAGCACGAACATGCGTGAGCTTTCAGGAGACCGCACGAATGATCAAGAGGACGTATTGATTCAAGCCGTGCTTGATATCCTGAAAGCCGAGCTAGACCCAGGCAGCGCCATTGTCAAAACACAGGCGCAGCTTGAACAGGCTAATCAGAAGATTGCTCAGAATGAAAGCGAGCAGAATCGACTTTCTGCGCTTGCAAATAAAATCGATAAAGTGGTTCGTGTCATGGCTCAAGATTCTATCATGGGTGAAAAAATCGCCTACGGAACAACCTACAAGGAACTGGTCGAACTCTTCCCATTTGCTGAGGAAGGTAAGGCCTATCAGCCGGGTGATATGTTTGTGATTGAAGATCCTGAACATCTCGAATTGAACGGCGAGGGCAAGCGTGTCTTGATTCAGACAAATCAGGCTTTCACTTACAAAGGCGAATCTCTCAAACAACTTGAAGGCGGACCATCTCAAAATGGCCTTCTTGCAATCTGGAAGTGGGATGGCCAAAAGAATAGAAGTGATCTTGAAACCACTCGAGTTTCTGTACAGTAGATTGGAAGTGGTCTGATTGGAATTACTAGCATTTCTGGATAAATTGAGTCCGATTCTAATCGTAATCATTCCTAGCTATTTTTCTTTCAAAAGCACGCAGAACACGAAAGAGACTGACAAGCAAATCAGTCTCTTATCTGACAAAATTAGCGCTATTGAAAAGACAGTCTCAAATGTTGAGAACATTGGCAAAGATAATAGCAAAGGTTTGAGCGTTATTGGAAAAGGTCTTCAAAGACTACAGCGTTTTCGATTGCAAGAAAACCTAAAAAAAGCAATTAGACGAGGCAATACCAATCAGCATGAGATTGAGGAACTGTCTCGTCTTTATGAAAGTTATGTCGAACTTGGTGGAAATGGAGCCATCAAGGTATTGTATGAAAAATTTCTGGCATTGGAAATTGCGGAGGAAAATACAAATGCAACAAATCAATGAAATTATCGCAAATGGAGCAATCAGCATCCTTGTTATTTTGGCAGGGGTAGCAGTTAAGGCAGTCAAGGGCTACCTGGTTCAAAAAGGTGGAGAAAAAACCATCAAGATTGTAGAAATCTTGGCTAAAAATGCAGTAAACGCCGTGGAGCAGGTAGCTGCTCAAACTGGCTACAAAGGCGAAGAGAAGCTGGAGCAAGCGCGAACTAAAATCCGTGCTGAGCTTAGCAAATATAACATCGGCATGACTGACAAAGACCTTGACACATTTGTCGAGTCAGCTGTCAAGCAGATGAACGATGCGTGGAAAGGAGAGTAAGGATGGGACTAAATCTTGAAACAGCTATTGCTTGGATGCGTGCTCGAAAAGGGCAAGTATCTTATAGCATGGATGACCGCAATGGTCCTGACTCTTACGATTGCTCAAGTTCAATCTACTACGCTCTATTGAGCGCTGGAGCCGTATCAGCAGGTTGGGCGGTCAATACTGAGTATGAACATGACTGGCTCAAAAAGAACGGATATGAGCTCATCTCTGAGAATACTCCGTGGGATGCTCAGCGTGGGGATATCTTTATTTGGGGGCGTCGTGGCTATTCTAGCGGAGCAGGCGGGCACACTGGCATCTTCGTGGATAGTGATAACATTATCCACTGTAACTATCGTTTCGACGGAATTACAGTAAACGATCATGACGATATCTGGCTATATGCTGGGCGGCCGTACTATTATGTATATCGCTTGACTAATCCATCTGCAGCAGCTGAAGAGGTCAAGACAGGATGGCAACGTGATGACACAGGCTATTGGTGGGTTCGCGCAAATGGCTCTTATCCCAAAGACCAATTTGAGTACATTGAAGAGAACAAATCGTGGTTTTACTTCGACAGCCGTGGATATATGTATTCTGAAAAATGGCTCAAACATACTGACGGCAAATGGTACTGGTTTGACAAAGACGGATACATGGCTACATCCTGGAAGAAAATCAACGGGAAATGGTATTACTTCAATCGTGATGGCTCTATGCAGACTGGATGGGTTAAATACTACGAGAAGTGGTATTACCTCAATTCAGAAAATGGTGATATGGTATCAAACGCATTTGTGCCTTACAACAGCGGATACTACCTCATGCTTGAGGATGGTCGCTTGGCTGAAAAAGAAAGCTTCAACATCGAGCCAGACGGCTTGATCACTACTAAATAATTTTTTAAAACAGAAAGGAAAATTTCTAAAATATTGTTCGAATTGTAACCGCAGGCAATAGCTTGCGGTTTTTTTGTTTGCTCTTTTTTAAAAATCATGTTATAATGCACTCGAGTTGTATTTTAGTTCTTGATTAGTAAGAATAAGGTTCAACCGCACACAACCTCTTTAGGAGGTGGCGCCCGAATCGGGCGCATTTTTTTGTTTAGGAAAAATATTTTTAAAAAATTAAAAAAAGTTAAAGAAAAGTGTTGACAATATATAACAAATGTTATATACTATACTTGTAAGATAAATAAAACAAAAACGGAGGAACTTACAATGAAAAACGGACACATGATTCTTGGACAACGCTGGACAAACGCGATTCGCAACGAAGCTGGAACATCAACTAAAATGTTTAACCTTTCTAAAAAAATAGTTGAATTTCCTGATAATAACTTGCAAGAAATTCACAGTGCACTTTATGGATTGTTGCGTGCAGGATATGACATCAGCAATATGCGTGATGTTGAAGAACTTGCTAAATATGTTGATGTGAAGAAATCACACGGAAAATTGCTTGATGTTACAAGAGATGATATCGAATTATATCACAGACTTTTTGTAGCGAGATTTAGCAAATAACAATAAAAATACCCCCTCAAAAAATGAGGGGGTTTGTAAGATAAATAAGGCGGCAGAGTAACCGCCTAGAAAAGAGTATAACATGAAAGTAGATACAAAGCAAATCGAATGGCTATTGAAAAATGTCAGTGGTTATCAGATTTCAAAAATGAGCGGAGTTGCTCAACCAACAATTTCAGCTTTAATCAATAAAAAAAGAAGCATTGAGAATCTCACAATCGAGACTGGTCACAAATTAACTGAACTTGCGAACCAAATGCAGAAAACACCTTAGAAAAGCCTATTCAAGGCTTTTTTATTTTCTCTGAAAGTACTTTCTAAAACAAAAAAACTTTAGATTTCTTTGTGTTTTCTATTGACAATATATAACAAATGTTATATACTATACTTGTAAGATAAATAAACAAGAAAGAGGAAACAAAGATGAAAAAAGTAGCTTATGACAAATCAGGAATCATGAAAGAAGCTTGGGGGCGTGAAAAAGAAGTTGTTGAACGTGTTAACCAAAAATTTGAAAACGCTGAATCATCTGAGGAAGTTAAAGCGTGGGATTGGGCTTGCAAGAAATTGGGTGTTGCGTTTGAAATGGACGCTTACACAAAAATGACAAATGTTGAAGACATGGAAAAAGAAGCTTGGCCAGGGACTAGCGTATGGTCATTGGCGATGCGTGCTGTAAAGTTGTGCATGGAAGTAGCAGCATAGAGAGCAAGATATGGTAAAAGATGATTTAACAAACCAGCATTTCGGTCGTTTGACTGTTCTTGGTGACGTTGGAAAAAGAACTGATCGGGGGAGAGTTCTTTGGCATTGTCTTTGTGAATGTGGACGAGTTACTTTCGTTCAAGGAGACCACTTAAAAAACGGGAGAATTAGATCTTGTGGTTGCTTGAATGATGAGAAGAAGCGTGAGCGCTTCAAGGATTTGACGAATACAGAAACAGAAAATTTCAAGGTAATTGATAGAGCGTACTCGAAAAATCAGCGCGTCTACTGGAATTGTATCTGCAAACATTGCGGAAATCACATTGAATTACAAAGTAATCAGATAGAGCGATATTCTAGTTGCGGATGTAAGCACAATCGCAGTACGAAAGAGCGAATGGCTGAAATCAGTGATCCTGAATCGTTAAAAACCAATAAGCCAACTGCAAAAAGCACGACTGGAGTTCGAGGGGTATATTACAACAAGCGCAAGAAGAGATATGTTGCGTACATCAACGTTGACAAAAAATCAAAATACTTGGGCAGTAGCGTAGACTTAAATAAAGCAGCAGCTATTAGACGAAAAGCTGAAATTGAATATGGATACAAACAAGACCCGTGACAATCATCACGGTTTTTGGTTAAAGAGTCATAAAAGGAGTTATAAAATTAAATATAGCTTGACTTAATAATGTGTCAGAGACTCCCACCGGCTCCATTCTTCTTTCACCAACCTTGGAAAAACGTTGTTAAATCAACGTTTTTTATTTTTTCCTTTGGTATTCCTTGGTATTCTTTTTTTAAAAAGGGATACAAAAAAAGATACAACATTTGTTGTATCTAAAAAAATAATTTTTCTTTTCTACGGAAGACATGGGATTCGAACCCACGCACGCTGTTATACGCCTACCGCGTTTCCAACACGGCCTCTTAAGCCTCTTGAGTAATCTTCCAATACTTACTCAAATAGTCTACCATAATGCCACTTATCTTGCAATAAAAATTTTGGAAATAAGAAAAATGATAGATTTTGAAAGAAAATGATAAAAAATGCTTGACTTTGATAGAGATTGTGTTAGAATGAATAGTGTAAACGATAACAGGAGGTGATTTGGTGTTAAAAACTGAGCGGAAGCAACTGATTTTAGAGGAGTTAAATCAACATCATGTAGTTTCCCTAGAAAAATTGGTTAGTCTATTAGAAACATCAGAATCGACAGTACGAAGAGATTTGGATGAGTTGGAGGCTGAAAACAAGCTTCGTCGCGTGCATGGTGGAGCAGAATTGCCCCATTCCTTGCAGGAAGAAGAAACCATTCAAGAAAAATCTGTCAAAAACCTTCAAGAAAAGAAGTTGCTGGCTCAGAAAGCAGCCTCTCTCATCAAGGAACAAGATGTCATCTTTATCGATGCTGGAACAACAACTGCTTTTTTGATTCATGAATTGATCAATAAGAATGTTACAGTTGTGACCAACTCTATTCACCATGCGGTTCAGTTGGTTGAAAAACAGATTCCAACTGTCATGGTTGGAGGAAGTGTCAAGATGGCAACAGATGCATGTATCGGTGGTGTTGCTCTTAACCAAATTAATCAATTGCACTTTGACCGTGCCTTTATCGGGATGAATGGTGTGGACGATGGTTATTATACGACTCCTGATATGGAGGAGGGAGCCGTTAAGCGTGCTATTTTAGAGAATGCCAAACAAACCTATGTCTTGGTGGATTCGTCAAAGATTGGTCAAACTTGCTTTGCCAAGGTAGCACCTCTCAAACGCGCTATTGTCATCACAAGTCAAGGGCATGAGCTCTTGCAGGCTATTAAGAAGAAAACGGAGGTAATAGAAGTATGATTTATACAGTCACACTTAATCCATCCATAGACTATATCGTTCGCTTGGACCAAGTTCAAGTCGGTAGTGTCAATCGTATGGACAGTGATGATAAGTTTGCTGGTGGGAAAGGAATCAATGTCAGTCGTGTCTTGAAACGTTTGGATATTCCAAATACAGCGACTGGATTTATCGGAGGCTTTACTGGTAAATTTATCACAGATACCCTTGCAGAAGAGGAAATCGAAACTCGTTTTGTCCAAGTAGCAGAAGATACTCGTATCAATGTCAAGATTAAAGCAGACCAAGAAACAGAAATTAATGGGACTGGTCCTAATGTTGAGCCCGAACAACTTGAAGAGTTAAAAGCCATTCTTTCAAGTCTGACAGCAGAAGATACGGTTGTGTTTGCGGGTTCGAGTGCTAAGAACCTAGGCAATGTTATCTATAAGGATTTGATTGCATTGACACGCAAGACTGGTGCCCAAGTGGTTTGTGACTTTGAAGGACAGACCTTGATTGATAGTTTGGACTACCAGCCACTATTGGTTAAACCAAACAATCACGAACTTGGAGCTATCTTTGGAGTGAAACTCGACAGTTTAGATGAAATCGAGAACTATGCTCGTCAGTTACTGG
>CAKQDJ010000012.1:0-49541 GCA_934229205.1 uncultured Streptococcus sp. | reverse complement strand
ATAAGGCAACCATCAAGGTGTACGGTGCGAAAGATGGCAAGCCTGACTTAACTAATCTGGTAGCGACTAAAGATTTGGATGTCAACTTGAATGGCTTGACCAGTCCAGCTGAAGTGCAAAAAGGTGTGGCTGACAATACCAAAGATACAGTAGATGTCCCAGCCACTTATCTAGACAAGGCCAACTTCCCAGGTCCATTTACAGCCGGTGTCAACCAAGTTATTCCATATGAATTCTTCGCTGGTGACGGCATGTTGACTCGCCTTATCTTGAAAGCATCTGATAAGGCTCCATGGTCAGACAATGGAACAGCTAAAAATCCAGCTCTCCCACCAGTAGAGAAATTGGGCAAAGGCCTTTACTTCTACGAAGTAGACTTGGCAGGCACCCAAGGAAAATCAGATAAAGAGCTGCTTGACCTCTTGAAACAAAATGGTACACAAAGCTATAAAGCTACTATTAAGGTGTACGGTGCGAAAGATGGCAAGCCTGACTTAACTAATCTGGTAGCGACTAAAGATTTGACTGTTAATTTGAATGGCTTGACCACTCCAGCTGAAGTGCAAAAAGGTGTGGCCGACAACACCAAAGACACAGTAGACGTTCCAGCTAGCTACCTTGACAAAGCCAATTTCCCAGGTCCGTTTACAGCTGGTGTCAACCAAGTCATTCCATACGAAGCTTTTGGTGGAGATGGTATGTTGACTCGCCTGATTTTGAAGGCATCAGACAAAGCCCCATGGTCAGATAACGGTTCGGCTAAAAACCCTGCGCTATTGCCAGTAGAGAAATTGGGAAAAGGCCTCTACTTCTATGAAGTGGATTTAGCAGGTACTCAAGGAAAATCTGATAAAGAGTTGCTTGACCTCTTGAAACAAAATGGTACGCAAAGCTATAAAGCTACCATCAAGGTGTACGGTGCGAAAGATGGCAAGCCTGACTTAACTAATCTGGTAGCGACTAAAGATTTGACTGTTAATTTGAATGGCTTGACCACACCAAATCAGGTTAAAAAGTCTGTTGTTAACAATGTCAAAGACATGATTGATGTTCCAGCTAGCTACCTTGATAAGGCTAAGGTTCCTGGACCTTTCTTGGCCGGTGTCAACCAAGTTATTCCATACGAAGCTTTCGGTGGTGATGGTATGTTGACTCGCCTCTTGTTAAAAGCCTCAGACAAAGCTCCATGGTCAGACAATGGAACAGCGAATAACCCAGCGTTATTGCCACTTGAAGGCTTGGCTAAAGGCCAATATTTCTACGAAGTAGATTTGAATGGCAACACGACAGGCAAAGAAGGACAAGCCCTTCTAGACCAACTTCGGGCCAATGGCACTCACACTTACCAAGCTACTATCAAAGTGTATGGTTCTAAAGATGGCAAACCTGATTTGAGCAATCTAGTAGCTACTCGTCAAGTAACGATTCAGCTTCGTGGAAAAGAAATGGCGTCAACACCATCTCAACAAGGTCAGATGAATACGAAACCTTCTGAAACAGGCTCTACAGGTACAACTGAGGGTATGATGGGTACAAATCACCATATGTCAGATATGAAAGTCGATCAACCAGCTTCTAGCCCAATGGCTAATATGATGAAAAAAGATGATAAAGCGATGCTACCAAATACTGGGGAAGCTAAAACGGCTACAGCTGGCCTTGGTATCTTTGGTCTAGCCTTGGCAGGTCTTGTTGGACTTTTGGGTTTGACAACCAAACGAGAAGATTAAGATTCAAATCACTTAAACATTAGAGAAAATAGTGTTATACTAAAGCAAGTATAACACTGTTTTTATCAAAGGAGTGTCAGATGAAAAAGACAATTTTGCTGGTTGATGATGAGTTAGATATTTTAGATATTCAAAACCGCTATCTTTTACAGGCAGGATACGATGTTTTAGTCGCCCATGATGGTAAGGAGGGATTAGAACTTTTCAGAAAAAAATCTATTGACCTTATTATCACAGATATCATGATGCCCAATATGGACGGTTATGATTTTATCAGCGAAGTTCAGTATATCGCTCCGGATCAACCCTTCCTCTTTACAACTGCTAAGACAAGCGAACAGGATAAGATTTATGGATTAAGTTTGGGGGCAGATGATTTTATAGTCAAACCCTTTAGCCCACGCGAATTGGTTTTAAGAGTGAATAATATCTTGCGTCGCCTTAGCCGTGGAGGAGAGACAGAACAGATCGAGTTTGGTGACTTGGTAATCAACCATGTGACTCATGAAGTTCGCATTGGGGATCAACCTTTGGAATTGACAGTAAAATCCTTTGAACTTCTATGGATATTAGCCAGCAATCCCGAGAGAGTCTTTTCAAAGACGGAACTTTACGAGAAGGTATGGCAAGAGGACTATGTGGATGATACCAATACACTCAATGTTCATATCCATGCTTTGAGGCAAGAGTTGACCAAGTATACAAATTCAAATGCTCCCGCTATCAAAACTGTCTGGGGTTTGGGCTATAAGATGGAAAAACCAAGAGGTAGAAAATGAAATTAAAAAACTATATTCTAGTGGGGTATCTAGTGTCGACTTTACTAACGATTTTGGTTGTTTTCTGGGCAGTCCAACGAATGTTGATCGAGAAAAGTGAAGTTTACTTTCTAGTTGGAATGACCTTGATTGCTAGTTTCATTGGCGCTGCAGTGAGCATCTTTCTTTTGTCGCCTGTGTTCTCTTCTCTGAAACATTTGAAAAAACAAGCTCAGGATATAGCAAGCAAGGATTTCAGTACAGAAATCGAAACCAAAGGCCCATTAGAATTTCAAGAGCTGGGGCAGGCTTTTAATGACATGTCCCACAATTTGCAAGCCACCTTTCAATCACTTGATGAGAGTGAGCAAGAAAAGAGAATGATGATTGCGCAGCTCTCTCACGATATTAAAACTCCCATTACCTCCATTCAGGTTACTGTGGAGGGAATTCTAGATGGAGTGATTAAGGAAGAGGAGCGGCTCCACTACTTAGCCACGATTGGTCGGCAAACTGAGCGTCTAAACAAGCTAGTGGAGGAATTGGATGTTTTGACTCTTAACACACAACCTCAAGAAACTGCTGATGAAGAAGTCGAAGAGGTCTTTTTAGATCAATTGTTGATTGAGTCAATGAGTGAATTTCAACTCCAGATTGAACAAGAGGAGCGAGATGTTTACATTCAAGTGTTACCTGAGTCGGCGAAAATCAAGAGCCATTCTGACAAACTTTCTCGCATTCTGGTCAATTTGTTAAACAATGCCTTTAAATATTCAGAACCAGGAACCAGAATCGAGGTTCTTGCCCAATTAACAGAACAAGAGCTGACAATCAGTGTGAAAGACGAGGGTCAGGGGATCCTTCCTGAAGATTTGGAAAAGATCTTTAAACGACTTTATCGTGTGGAAACTTCGCGCAATATGAAGACAGGTGGGCATGGCTTAGGTCTTGCGATTGCACGAGAACTAGCTCATCAGCTTGGTGGCGAAATCACAGCAGAAAGTCAATATGGCTTAGGAAGCAAATTTACATTCAGCCTTAATTTGAAATAAAGGAGTAAAATCCCTTTACAAATCTAGCTTTTCATGGTACAATAGCCTTTGTGTGAAATAGCAGCAGGAAAGCATGAAGCTCGTCAACAGGTGTCTTATGACAAGTAACCTTGGCTGTTTAGGCGAAGGGCATCTGCACGAATCAGGGCTTTCTAAGTGACTATTTCCACCGAAATATTATTTATATCAGGAGGACATACACATGTCACGTTATACAGGACCATCTTGGAAACAAGCTCGTCGCCTTGGCCTTTCACTTACAGGTACAGGTAAAGAATTGGCACGTCGTAACTACGTACCAGGACAACACGGACCAAACAACCGTTCTAAATTGTCAGAATACGGTTTGCAATTGGCTGAAAAACAAAAACTTCGTTTCACTTACGGTGTAGGTGAAAAACAATTCCGTAACTTGTTCGTACAAGCTACAAAAATCAAAGGCGGAATCCTAGGTTTCAACTTCATGCTTCTTTTGGAACGTCGTTTGGATAACGTTGTTTACCGTCTTGGTCTTGCGACTACTCGTCGTCAAGCTCGTCAATTCGTAAACCACGGTCACATCCTTGTTGACGGAAAACGCGTTGATATCCCATCATACCGCGTAACTCCAGGTCAAGTGATCTCAGTTCGTGAAAAATCATTGAAAGTTCCAGCAATCCTTGAAGCAGTAGAAGCTACTCTTGGACGTCCAGCATTCGTATCATTCGACGCTGAAAAATTGGAAGGTTCATTGACTCGCTTGCCAGAACGCGACGAAATCAACCCAGAAATCAACGAAGCACTTGTCGTTGAATTCTACAACAAGATGCTTTAATTTTAAGATATATGATACAGAAAGCCTACAACAGTGGGCTTTTTGCTTTGTCTTAAAACGTCGATTTCTGGGTTTGTTCAGTTATTTGTTCAGTTATAAACTTTTTAGTGCAGTTTCATAGAACGAAACTGCTTTTTTTGCATTCTCTTTTGAGAGGTGACTGTATATATCCATAGTCATAGATAATTGGGAATGTCCTAAACGGTGCTGAAGTTCCTTGTAAGGTATTCCAGAGTTAAGCAAGAGACTAGCGTGAGTATGGCGGAAACCATGAAAACCAATGTTAGGTACGTCAGCACGTTTAAAGTGAGTTCTTAACCTGGTTTGTAGAGTTCGATTATTCGGGTACTCATTTATGAAGTCAGAAAAGACTACAGTTTCAGATTTACCTATTTTCCACGCTTCCTTGGTTTGTCTAAGTCTATACTGTTTCAACATACTAACAGTAGCTTGATCTATATCTATATCCCTTAGACTTGATTTTGATTTAGGACTATTGAGTTCTTGATTGTAGTTTAGTGTTTTTGTGATATGCACAATGGCATTATCTAAGTCAATATCAGACCATGATAAAGCTAAAGCTTCATTGATACGACAACCAGTAGCAAGTAGAAACTTATAAAGTGTAATCTCATAATAATAGCGATACCTACTTAGATCCAGAGTATCTAAGTATTTAAGAAAGCTTTTTAATTCATCATTATCAAAGTGCTTTACTTTTTCTCGCTTTGCTTTTTGTATGTTGCGAGGTAATATTACCTCACGAGCAGGATTAAACGGTATAGCTTGCATAACTACACCATACTGCAAAATACGCTTATTTAAAGCGTGTAAGCTATCGTAGTATAGAAAAGCACCTTCTTCCCCTTTATTGGTTTTGTCAGCAAGTTTATTGACTACATTTTGAATAAGTGGAGTAGTTAGTTTATCCAACTTATAAGAGCCAAATAAAGGTAGGATATGGTTATCTAGCAGTCTTCTAACGTTTAATTGTGTGTTAGGTTTTACTGTATGCTTGTAGCTTTCCCACCATAAGGAAGCTAATTCCTTGTAGGTAGTAATATTTGAAGCCTGGAATCTAGTAGATCCATTTTGTAAAAAAGCAATTTCAGCTTCTTTTGTCTTTTGCTTAACTTCTTTTTTTGTTCTCCCTGTTATGCTTGTCTTTACATCTTTTCCAGTGACTTTATCAACACCAAGATAGACATTAGCACGATATACTATTGAACCGTCTTTTTTTTGTGACTTGTTTTATTTGCATAGTATTCCTTTCCATCAGCAGGCAAGCAATTAGAAAAGGTTTTGAGTTTATACTATGCTAGGAGCTACGAGAATCCCTCTATTTTCGATTTTAAGAGGAAATGTACCAGATAAGAAAATAAAGCGATTATGGGGCTTATAAAGGATGTTAATTAAATAATCTTCTCAAAAACCATAGTGGCTTGAATACGGTCTCCACCACCCAGTCCTTTGCTTCCGCCATTGGCGGTTGTGATTGTATGCAGGCGATAACCTTTTGAAGCTTGTTTATTGATAACATCTTCTAATTCTGTAAGGTTTCCTGATCCAGTGCCGAAAAACTTTTCTTTCAATGTTACCTGAAGGACAACGTAGTGTAGTCCATTTACTCCAGAAGCAGTAGAAAAGCTTCCTTCTTGTTTTACAGTGTCAAAAAATCCCATGGGGGTTACTCCTTGTTATAAATATTTTATTTTTTATTATCAATTTTTAAAAAAGAAACAGCATCGCTTTTTGCAAATTTTTTTGCAATTTCTCTTAACAAATCTCTCTCTTCTTCATCTGAAAAAGAATAATTAAGAATTAATTCCAGCAAAAGGGGATCTACTTCTTTTCTTAATGTTTGATACACATCAAAATCTAAGTCAGTTTTTGAAAGTTGCATATAATCGAACTCTCTCCAAGAAGCAAATTCACGAGGAGTAGGACTATATTCTTTAAATGGAGTTTCCGGATCATCACTATATCCGAGTAGATAAGCAACACTTACATTAAAGTAATCAGCTATCAATTGAGCTTTTTCTGGTTTGATTTGGCTTTTCCCATTTTCCCAACGTTGTATGGTTCTATATGGTATTTTGATTTTTTTAGAAAATTCTACTTGAGTTAGTTTTTTGTCTTTTCTTAATTCCTTTAATCTATTCATTCTTTATTACCTCTTAGCAATTATAACATTATGCGCCATAATTTGGCAATTTTTTTTAAAAAATAATAAAAACACTTGACAAAGTATCATTAAGTAGTGTATTATGAATACGAAAACGCCACAAAGTGGCGAAAAAAAGAGAGGAGGAACTTAATTGCTTATTACCTCAACGCAAGCAAAAGCAATCCGCCGAAAGCAGGCAGACAAGAAACTGACTGCTAAGCAAGCAGGCGAAGAAATCGGAGTTACACAAGTTACCTATCGAAAAATTCGAAATGGTGGCGAAGTGAAGCCGAGCATTTACCAAAAAGCCATGCAGTGGCTTGCTGAAGATTATTAGAAAGGGGCATAAGACAGGATCTAGAAATATTCTGCTTGCTACCTATGGCAGTATCAAGGGTTTGTAGGGGTTTATTCTCTCCTAAATTTTCCCTACCTCAATGATTTACTTTGGTACTGTTTTAGGTGGCAAGCAGTGACAAAAATAAGAAAGGAGCGAACTAATGGAATTGGTTTACATGGACGGCAAGAAAGAGCCGTATACACTGAGCAGTATCGTTGCAGACTGCGCTGAAATTAAGCACAGACATTTGAAGATTTTGCTGAATAAGCACCGAGAGGACTTTGAAAGCTTCGGAAAGGTGCAATTTAAAATTTCACCTTCAAAGAGTGGGCAAAATGTACGGGACTATATTTTGAATGAGCAACAAGCAACCTTGCTGATCACTTACTTACGAAATACAGAACCCGTAAAAGAGTTTAAGAAAAACCTAGTCAAAGCCTTCTTTGAAATGCGTGATGAACTTTCTAAACGCTATCTTCAAAGAGAACTGGAAAAGCCAAAGCGTAAAAGCTTAACCGAAGCTATTCAAACATGGGAGAAAGCCCCCAAGCATGCCTATAGCACCCTGACAAACTTACTACTAAAGGGAGCGACTGGGAAAAACAAAGCCCAACTCATGCAAGAGCGAGAAAGTGAAAACGGTATTGACAGTTTAACAAGCGCGGAACTGACAAACTACCAACGTTTGGAAGATATGGCAATAGCCATGATTAACTTGAATAGGGGATATTCAGAAATTAAGGAATTAATTTTTAAAGCATAGGAATATACAAAATGGAAAATGAATTTAAGACAGTTACAAATGCCAAGGGTTTAGAAATTCCCAAGTATCCCAAGGATTTTAAAAAGCTAGTTGAGAAAGACAGACAACTAGCCGAATATCTTTGTATGAACTATGAGGACTTAGAAAGTGAAGACCTGGGCGCATTTCTTGAAACGGTGGAGCAGGGATTCAGCTGGATTCTGGATCTTATCGAAAGTAAAGACTTGCTTTATAAACCAAAGTCAGGTAGTAATCATGCAAAAAGAAAATAAAAAAATCACTTGCTCAAATTTTGGCCGAGGAGAGCAAGCGACAAGATTAAGGATATAGAAATTTTTTCTATGCTCCGATTATAGCAGAAAACAGCTATTTTATCAAATACAAACGAAAAACCGAAGAGCAGGCAAGCAATTAGAAAAGGTTTTGAAATCAAGCGCTGACAGGGTGATTCTAAGGCCTTGTTTAGCTGAAAGATGGGTAATTACTCACGAAACACCGCTACAAGCGTTCGCCAACTTGGGGCAATCGCCCAGCGTTTGGAGTGGTGCTAATTACGTATAGGAAACAGGCAAAAAAAGCACAGGAAAACAATATGACAGTATACATAAAGGAAATTTAAGAGCAAGGAGGCAGACTTGGAGATGTGCTTCCCAGAATTGAATTAGTAAGACAGTTGAGTAATTCGCTGATAATGGCGAAAAATAACGGAGTAGATACTGATATCTTATCTGGACAGATGACAGAGGGGTTAGGCGTTATTCGTGACCAGATGGAACAACTCTATAGAGAGTTGGACGGGATTGCAGTTTATCTCCTTAATTGTGAGAATTTTGAAGAATTGGGGTACAAGTCAGATGAAAATTCCAGATGTAATGAAAATGACTCAAGTAGAAATTGATGATTTTATGGCCGATTTAAAGGTTAACAATCCAAATCTATTACAGTTTATTATTGATTTTTTAGATAACAAAGTATCTATCAAGGAAGTTGAAGCTTTCCAAAAGATGGAACATCAAGCCCAACAGTTATATATCAAGAATTACAAAGCGAGGGCATAGCATGAATGAACTAGATTTAAGCAATACGCAGTCTATTGTTTTTACTTTGCTACTGCTTGGCCTACTACTTTATCTAAACCGCCGAGACCGCAAAAAAAGCGCCCAAATCGAGCGAGAGAGTACACAGACGATAGAAAAACCTAGCGAGGATTTAAACCCCGATTATGGGCGATATATTCAGCTTGGAATGGTTAGTAAAGGGGACTAAGTATGTTTAGTTTGAGTAAAGAAAGCGAACATGATTTGACTAATAGAATAAGCACGGTCATAGAAAACTATCTAGCAGTTCGAGAACGACCTAAACCACGACTAACTGGTTTAATATCAGCACAAGAAGCTATGGACGAGTTAGATATAAAATACAAAACCTTGCAAAAGTGGGAAGGTGCAGGACTAAGACGTTACCAACCACCGCTAGAAGATACTAGAAAAGTTTATTACAAAGTTACGGATATTTTGAAGTTCCTGGGGGTAGATGATGGCAAAGACTAAAATATATTTTTGGTTAAAAGTTGATAAGAAGTTTTTTGATAATCTTTTTATTAAGCGACTTAAAAATATGCCTGGTGGCTACACTATGACAGTGATTTATATCCGTCTTATGTTGGAAAGTTTAGAAGATGATTGTATTTTGTACTATGAGGGATATTTTGATAGTTTGGTACAGGAATTAGCTTTAAAACTCGATGTTTCTGAAGATGATATAAATATGACAGTTGCATATTTTACAAAATGTGGACTGATTCAGATTGATGATGATGGCCATGCTACATTATCGCAAGCAAAAGCCATGGTTGAAAGTGAAACGAACTGGGCAAAATACAAGCGAGAACAAAGAAAAAATAGTCAAGATTTACCAAAATTGGAGAATGTCTAAAATAAAAAGACTATTTCCAACTCATGTCCAACAGAGATAGAGAAAGAGAATAGAGTTAATAGTAAGAGTAATAATTTATATTTAGATAATATATTGTCGGGAAATCCCGACTTCACTTTTCCTACTTGGCTTGAAGAAACAGCTATAAAAGATTTAGAGAAAACAAAACATAAAGAACTTTGGATTCCTATTGTTTATCTGAATCAAGTAGCTAATAAGCGGTATAAGTTTGTTGATAAGACTAAAAGGCTTTTACTAGCACGATTCAAAGAAGGCTATACACTTGAAGATTTTAAAAAGGTGATAGATATTAAAACGGCAGAATGAAAGGATAGTCCTGAATTTTCTAAATATCTTAGACCAGAAACACTGTTCGGATCTAAGTTTGACGGTTATTTGAATCAAAAGCCTAAAACCATAAGAGGGAAGTCTGAAGATAACTTCCCAGATCTACCATTTTAGGAGTTGCAAAGATGAAGGAACAATTTAAAGAATTTAATAACAGAAAAATATTGGATAAAGTTTGCGATATTCACCAGGTCAATTATTGGGAAATTTCTGTACCAGTGTTAGGGAGTTCAGAAAGAAAAGTACAAGCATTTTGCCCAGAGTGTGTGAAGGGAGAGATTAAACAGAAAGAGCAGGACCTATTACAACAGTTCGAGGATAGACAAGCTTACTTTAAAACTTATGATGTGTTAATGCGTGATAGTACGATCCCTAACGAGTTGAAGGGGGCAACGTTTGATAATTTCTTTGTTAAGACGACAGAGGAGCGCCAGATGTTAGAGTTTGTAAAGGGGCAAGCCCAGAAGTACCTTGGAGGTATGACGGGAAATACCTTAATCAGTGGTAGCACAGGAATAGGAAAAAGTCATTTATCGCTTGCACTAGCTAAAGAAATCAATGAGAGCTTCAGAGAGAAGAACGAACCTAAGAGTGTCTTGTTTGTCAGCTTAACCGAGATCATCAAGCAGATAAAAGAAGGCTGGGCTTATGGAAGAAATGCAAACTTAACAGAGTATGAGGCAGTTAAAAAGCTTGTTGATGTTGATTTTCTAATCATTGATGACCTGGGAGCAAAAAATGGGACGGTAACACCTAAGAGTGACTGGGAACAGGATTTCTTGTTTGATATTATCAATAATCGAGAAACTACGATTTTCAACACGAATCTAGATAGCAGTGAACTGCGAACTGTTTATAATGCTAGAAACTCAAGTAGAATTTTGAAAGGTTTAGAAGGGAACACTTTCAAAGCTTTCACGATCAAAGACAAGAGATACACTATAAATACAGTGAGGGGAGAGTTTCAATGAATGATGATAAAATGCGATTTGCAACAGAAAAAGGCTTTGTTGTCTACGAAAAATGTGGTATAATAGAGATAGAAAAAGTTCCAAGGTTTGGAGAGATAACTTTATTCTACTCAGATGGGAAATTTACCCATCTAGTCAAAAAAGAAACTAAAAAATAAGTCTATTGAGAACAACTCAGGGACATACCATAAGCATATAATGCTAGTGGTATGTCCCTTTTTGTTTGCATAGAAAGGGGGTGAGTATTATGGCAGGAGATACTTCTTTAGGGTATGTGGTAGCCAATAAGTTTTCTATGGATCCAGAGAAAAGACAGAAAATCTTTTCTCAGTGTAAAAAAGAAGATGATAGCTTAGAACAACGGAAACAAGAAATACTAGAAAAATATGTTAACAAACAAGACAAACCAAAATCTAGAAAAAATGATTCTAAAGGCTCGTAAAGTCATAAAAGAAAAGCTAAGAGCAAAGAATTTTAGAAAAAATTATAAACAAAAATCAGATATTAAAAGATGAAGGAGCAAAAAATGACAACTAACTTAGTTAAACAAAAAGAAAATCTAGAAGCTTATATCCGGAGTACAGGTTATAACACTAGAGGGATGAACGTAGAAAATAATCATGTCCTCATTGAAAAACCAATCCTTGATAGTTACGAAGATGAACATCAACGTAAAGAACTGGTTGATCTAGTAAATGTTATTGAGACTCGTACCCGTGGCGGGAAGTATGAAGTAACTGACTTTGAATCTGATTCATTACAAGAAGTTAGCGAAAATTCGGTTGAGAGAACAGAAGCAGATAAAAAGAAAACTATCAGCGTTGATTACTTAGTTAAATTATTCAGTGGAAAACTTGATTTTTCACAGGAACAATTAGATGATGGCCAATATAATTTAACGGATTTTCTTGGTAAGAAGATTATTAAATTAAAACGTAGAACACGAAATAGAGAGATTGGGAAAATTCTCCAAACTGCGAAAGTGCAGACTGCTACAAGTATGGACGACTTGAAATCTATTGTTTCTTTAATCAATCCAGAGCGCAATGTGTCTATGGTTGTTAGTCAATCACTGTTTAGTGTCTTAGAAAAAATGAAAGACACTTCAGGAAATTATCTTCTTAAAGTTGATAAAGAGACAGGAACAAGTGAAACATTCTTTGTAGATAACTTTTTAATTGTAGATGATACAACATTAGGGAACAAAGGCGACAAAAAAGGCTTTATCGGAGATCTAGAAAACTTTGTTACTTTGTTTGATCGAAAGAAAGATACATTTAGCTGGGCTGATGCGAATAACTATTTTGGGAAACGGTTGATTTTACATACCCGATTTGATGTAAAAAAAGTTGAAGAAGATTGTGGTTACTTTATTCAATGGAACTAGGAGAAAGAAATGGATATTAATCAAGTATTTGAAACACTGGATGATCTAGATAATAAAAAAAGTAAGATTAATTCAGCACGAGAACAGTTAAGCGAAAAAAGAAAAAGCCTGTTAGGCAATCAAGCAGTTTCATTTGAGAACATAGATTCTTTTTTGTCAAATAACTTAGAATCTTTAGAGCAGCTGGAAAAGATGGAAAAAGCTATTAATGGCCTTCAGGAAAAATTTGATAGTGATTTTTCAGAAGCTAATGCAGTCATCTTTGAATACATTTTTAAAGAAACCAAGCAACGGATGGAAACTAAGAAGATCTATAAACAATACCGAAAGAAACTTAGACGAATTCTGGACGCATATGATGAAATTCAAGAACTGAAGAAGGATGTAGAAGAAATCCATACAGGTGTAGTCAGAGAAATAAGTCAGAGACATTCTCTATCGCCGTATCGAACAGAAGTAAGTCCGCTTACTGTCCTACCATTCTTAATCCCTGATTCTAGCGGATGGATGAATTTTTCTAAGGAATATCGGGACATTAAAGTGTATTTAGAAAAATAGGGAACAAATTAAGTAAGGCTAGTGATATATGGTTCAAACAAAAGAAATATCGCTAGTCCTACTTTTATGCTTTACTAAGTTTCACATAACAAAGTAAGCATAAACTGAAAAGAAGTAATAGCTTGAAAGCAAGGTATATCAGGGGTTTACAGAATGGAGTGAGTTTCACAGAATGTAAGATATGAGAAACTGAGGGGATAAATTAAAGAAATTTCCCTTGAACTTGTCATATTGAAGAGTTGTCAAACTTAAAACAATGATACCTGGTAAGTGGAGTGTTGGAAGGCTTTTAGCGCTTTTTGTCAATTTGACAGAATTTACAATTTGATAAATTGAAAGATAAAAAAATTTTTAAATTTAAGTGGAGGTACTTGCCTATGTACGAGTTGAGTAACAGAGACCTGGACGGGATAGATATTGAGTTAGGACGATATAGAACGCTTGCTAATAAAATTTATTTGAGAAGACAGGAACTGATACATAATAAGAAACATAGCACTGAAGATTATACTGGTGGGAAAGGCAAGACAGTATCTAGTCCTACTGAAGCGACAATCATTAGAATTGAAGAAGACCAAACACTAAGATATTTAGAAGGCTTCAAACTAGTTGTAGATACCTTGATGGAAAACTTAATTGAAAGTGATCTAGTAATTTTTAAAATGAGATATTTAGAAGCTGGTGCGACTTGGGAAGACGTGGCAGAGAAACTAAATAAAACTACTCGTTATATAAATAGCCGTAGAAAGATAATCGCTAAAAGATTTGTGGAATTGAAAGGATATTGACTCCCCCCACCTTTTAAAAAATCTTTCTGCCCAGTAGGGTACCGGTGAAGGGAACTTTTTCCAAGTCGGAGCACTTCAGACAAAAAGGGGGTAAAAACCTATGTATTTATCCAAATAGACTTAGTTTTTTGAAATTAAAAATATCATCTAGAAGATAGAATATTAGAAAACTATAATAATGATTTTTCTAATTTCACAATTTCAAAATTTTGTTCCATAGAATAAAATTAGTTAGTAAAAAATCAGCTAAGTATCACAATATGTAGCACGAAATTTCAAATTCGGCACAACATGTAGCGCTTGATATATATGGTATAATAGTAATAGGGACTTATAGTGTCTCAAAATTTCTTTGAAGAGGATTAAATAATCAAACATGCTTGAGTCATTAAAAGAATTTTTTGTCTATAATGTTCCTTTAGGCGTCTGTATTATAGTGGCGCTAGGTTTTTATCATTTTTTCGTAAAATTACAAGATGAAAGAAGGAAAGATTACGAAATTACCTTTAAAAACCAAGCTAAGTTAATTGAAGATCTTAACGGAATGATCGTTGACAGAAATCAGAGAATAAATGACTTAGAAAAATTGCTTTATAACAAAAGGAGGTAGAATAATATGGGAACAATTTTATTTTTAGTTATTGTTGTATTACTTGCATTGTTTTTCTATTTTCAAGATACAAAAAAACATAAGAAGATTATTGTATATAATATTCTATATACTCTTTTCCAGGAAAAATATATAATAAAAGACAAGATTGCCTCATACGAAGGTAAATATCCAGCTCTAACAAAAGTCGTGTTGTCTTTTGTAGAGACACAGTCGGATGTTTTGACGGTAGTAAAAAATTCTAAAAAAGTCGAGGGCTCGTTAAAGCAGCAGTTGGACAAAGAATTAGATGAGATTATTGGAACTGAAGATAATATAGAATTATTGCGAGTCGTTCATTGGTATTTCTTAGCATGCGTCACAATTTCATCACTTCAAGCGCATGAAAATATAGAAGTGATAAAAAAAGATTCAATTGATTTTGAAGATAGGAAAATATCAAAATCAGACTTCAAAGGTAACTATTGTTTTGCTTGATATATAATCCTGTGAGTAAAATCTCACAGGATTTTTTTATACAACTTAGAAACTTTCTAGTGTTTTCTTTTCCTTTTACGAATATAAAGTGGAGGAAGAAAAATGAATATTTTAAATATTGAACTTACAAGCATTGAAGAAACTAAACTAGGTTTTGAACATTGGGTAAATGTGACTTATAGTGTACCGATACTAGAGAATGAATACACAGTTAAGTTATTGCTTCTATTGGATTTTAAAATAGAGGATAAGGAGTTACTAGATTACTTGGTATCAACTTGGAAGTATCGTGATCTAGTGCTTCATTCGGTAGATATGCATAAGATGGAAAAGAGACATAGACAAAAGTAATAATTTTGATAAAATTATGTTGTAAAAAGTCTTTTTGATTTGGAGTTTACTATGAGTAAAGTAGATATAGAGTTACGGGATATAGAAAAAATAATAGAATCGCCTTGGAAATTTGAATCGTTTGATAAAGTAACAACCGTAAAAATTGAGCAGAAAATGTTTAACCGTCCTAGATTAAATTGTATAAATGTTATAAAAGATTTTTATGTTGTAGAAAGTATACATCGTATTAAAAAAGAAGTGGATGAAACAACTTTAAAATCTTTAGAACAGCTATCAAATAATTTTTTTACTTTGTTGTCGATAAAAAAATTTTATCTTAACGAATTGAGGAAATTTAAAAATCATATAAAAAATCTTGACTATAACATGGATTCTGAAAAAGTTTTGTTAAAAATTAACAAATTAGAGAATATAGATAATCTGGAGGGCGCGTTAGACTATCTACTGAGTAATAGTAATAAAAATAATTTTATGCCTTTTGAAAGGTTTTGCATATTAAATTATGTTTACAAGATTGTTTTTATAGATGAAGGACATTCTGATTTTTCAATTGGTAAAGAAATATTGGACTCAGACTTTATTGCTAATTTCTCTATTACACAAAACTTATATGATCTAGTAAAAAATATTATTGATGTAATTAACGATTCAATAAAAAAATTACAAATCCTTTTTATCCAAGCAGATTATAAAAAAGAGTATACAGAAAAAGAAATAAAGTTAGAAATATTTGGTAGAGAGTTCGAAAACTTAGTTTCCAAAAATAATATATGCCAATATTATAACAAGAAAAATAACTGTTATGCTTCAGTGAAATTAGAACAGATAAAATATATTACTGTAAACGGTATAGAACCGAAAGAAATAAAAAAAGAATCTAATTTATCTATATTTATCGAATGTTTGAAAGAGTTATTGGGTGAAAATAATGTAGAATATGTAAAAATATCGGATAATACAAAATATCATATGCCAAATGGTAACTGTATATCATATTACCAGTATACACAATCAGGTGAAAACTGTAATAGAATGTTTACATGTTGTGAACGAAAACTATTATCAAAGATTGATAGTGAAGGACAGTCCACTATTAAGAAAGATTTAATCCTTCCAGTAACAAAATTCCCTTGCGAATTGTGTCAAAGATCTATAATATCTTTAAATAATGATAAAAAGTTTATATTTAAAATCAAAATTAAAAGTCCCCCAAAAACTACTGATGGACTAAAGAAAGATTTTATTGATGACATGGATAACTGTGCAAAAATGATCTCAAAGAAATTCCCTAAGAGTAGTAAAAGTAAGGTAATGAAAAAGGGTATATCATGAAAAAAATAAAGTAGTTAAGCAAAATAGACTAGGAAACTATTTAATTCTGTACTTAGATCCAGAATTAGATAAGGGACTTAATGGAAATATTGTCTGTCGGAAAATAAGGCTAAAAGGTTTTGAATACGATACTGTCCCTTCGTTTGATTCTAAGTATATGATTGCTTTTGAAAGTGATTCTGATGATAATTTTATTGGTGAAATAGTTGAATATGAATAAGATGTGGAATTGGGTTAAGAGCTGGTAAAATAGTTTCCTATTAAATAGGCATAAAAATAGCACTTTTAAATAGTGCTAGTTTCTTGCCTGCTGAACTCATTTAAAAAGTAGAGTTTTATGTTCAGTGATTTGTGGAGTAAGGAAGAAACTCCAAAACATTTAAAAGAAAAGTGAAAAATCTCAACACCCCTATTATCAAGCATTAAGAAGTAATAAAGATACTTGCTGAATACTTAAAAAAGCGATACAACAAAATGCTTTAATTTTAAGAAATATCTTACAGAAAGCCTACAACAGTGGGCTTTTTGCTTTGTCTTAAAAAATAGAATACCTCCTAGTCGTGAAGGAGGATAAGAAAAAAGTTCCCTGCAAAGTGAAATTGCAAGGAACTTTTGTTAATGGCAATGGACAAGCCAGGTGGAATACTTTTTCCCAAGCCAAAGAGCAAAGAGGAGATTGATGACGACGATGCCTGAACCGATCAGTGAAAATAGGAAAAATTCACTAGTCGAAACTCGCCACAAATGCATGATGTATGCAATCAAATAAGCGCTGACAGGAAAACAGAGGATAGAAGTAATCAGAGCAGGGATATACTTGCGAAGAAGGATTGATTGTCCAATATGGAGCAAGAGATGAAGTGCAAAGGCTACAAATCCCCCTAACCAAACTAATTCGAGCGCTCTAGATTGAGTAAAATACGCTAATAAAGTGATGGATAAGACAAGAACAAATTCCTCAAAAACAGCAAGGGCAAATCCTTCTGTTGTAATTCTTTTGTGGAGCTTGAGAATAGCTGGAGCCTTTTGAGCCAGCAAGGTTTCGTTGAGATGAATCCAAGGGACAAGACCGATAATTTCTTCCATATCGTGAAAGATAAAGAGTAGAGGAAACATCCAAAGATAAAATGCCATAAATCTCTCCTGAAAAGCTATAGATTGCTAACCAATAAAGCAAAAAACGCCCAGTAAGGCGTTTTGAGTTAGGTGTGCTTATTTAACTTCTGTAAACACAACGTGTTTGCGAAGTTTTGGTGAGTATTTCTTCAATTGAAGACGGTCTGGAGTGTTACGTTTGTTTTTAGAAGTAAGGTACAAGCGTTCACCAGATTCTTTGTGTTCAAGTGTAATATTTACGCGCATGGTATCTCCCTTCTATTATTCAGCTGATGCAGCTTTAGCGATTTTACGTCCTTTGTAGTATCCTTTAAGTGATACACGGTGAGAACGTGAGTAATCTCCAGTAGTTTCGTCAAAGTTTACAGATGGAGCTGTTACTTTGTAGTGTGTACGACGTTTGTTTTTCTTCGCTTTTGAAGTGCGACGTGCAGGTACTGCCATTTTGATTTCTCCTTTAGGTATTTAAATTCGATTCAATCTACTGATTTTCATCAACCATACTAGGATAACACATTTTTTTTGTAAAGTAAAGTTACTTGACAAAAAAAGATGAAAAAATTAGAAGTTGTTAATCGGAATTTTCTGAAAATTCAAGAATTTTATTCTGTTCTTCATGCGGAAATTGTGCTATAATAGTAAAAACTGAAACGGGAGGGATAAGATGACTGAATTAGATAAACGTCACCGCAGTAGCATTTATGACAGCATGGTTAAATCACCAAACCGCGCTATGCTTCGTGCGACTGGTATGACAGATAAGGACTTTGAAACACCGATTGTGGGAGTGATTTCGACTTGGGCGGAAAATACACCATGTAACATTCACTTGCATGATTTCGGGAAATTAGCGAAAGAAGGTGTCAAATCTGCAGGTGCTTGGCCTGTTCAGTTTGGAACCATTACCGTAGCGGACGGGATTGCCATGGGAACGCCTGGTATGCGTTTCTCTCTAACATCTCGTGACATCATCGCGGACTCCATCGAGGCGGCTATGGGTGGTCACAATGTGGATGCCTTCGTCGCTATCGGTGGCTGTGACAAGAACATGCCTGGTTCTATGATTGCCATTGCCAATATGGATATCCCAGCTATTTTCGCCTATGGTGGAACCATTGCACCGGGAAATCTTGATGGAAAAGACATCGATTTGGTTTCTGTCTTTGAGGGTATCGGGAAATGGAACCACGGTGATATGACAGCTGAGGACGTGAAGCGTCTCGAATGTAATGCCTGCCCTGGCCCTGGTGGCTGTGGTGGTATGTATACAGCTAATACCATGGCGACTGCTATCGAAGTTCTCGGTATGAGTTTGCCAGGATCTTCATCTCACCCAGCTGAATCAGCTGACAAGAAAGAAGATATCGAAGCAGCAGGACGTGCTGTAGTTAAGATGCTGGAACTTGGTCTCAAACCATCAGATATCTTGACTCGTGAAGCCTTTGAAGATGCCATCACTGTAACTATGGCTCTCGGTGGGTCAACCAATGCCACTCTTCACTTGCTTGCCATTGCCCATGCGGCTAATGTTGACTTGTCACTTGAGGACTTCAATACGATCCAAGAACGTGTGCCTCACTTGGCCGACTTGAAACCATCTGGTCAGTATGTCTTCCAAGACCTCTATGAAGTCGGTGGTGTGCCTGCGGTTATGAAATATCTCTTGGCAAATGGTTTCCTTCATGGAGACCGCATCACATGTACTGGTAAGACTGTTGCTGAGAACTTAGCTGACTTTGCAGACCTTACCCCAGGTCAAAAAGTCATCATGCCACTTGAAAATCCAAAACGTGCAGATGGTCCGCTTATCATCTTGAACGGGAACCTTGCCCCTGATGGTGCGGTTGCTAAGGTATCAGGTGTGAAAGTGCGTCGTCACGTTGGACCAGCTAAGGTCTTTGACTCAGAAGAAGATGCGATTCAGGCTGTTCTGACAGATGAAATTGTTGATGGCGATGTAGTTGTTGTCCGTTTCGTTGGGCCTAAGGGTGGTCCTGGTATGCCTGAGATGCTGTCACTTTCATCAATGATCGTTGGTAAAGGTCAAGGAGACAAGGTTGCCCTCTTGACAGATGGACGCTTCTCTGGTGGTACTTATGGTCTGGTTGTCGGACATATCGCTCCTGAAGCTCAGGATGGTGGACCGATTGCTTACCTTCGTACAGGGGATATCGTTACAGTTGACCAAGATACCAAAGAAATTTCCATGGCCGTATCCGAAGAAGAACTTGAAAAACGCAAGGCAGAAACAACCTTGCCACCACTTTACAGTCGTGGTGTTCTTGGTAAATATGCCCACATCGTATCATCCGCTTCACGCGGAGCTGTGACAGACTTCTGGAATATGGACAAGTCAGGTAAAAAATAAACTCATACTCTTCGAAAATCAAATTCAAACCACGTCAACGTCGCCTTGCCGTACTCAAGTACAGCCCGCGGCTAGTTTCCTAGTTTGCTCTTTGATTTTCATTGAGTATCAAAAAGCAAGCCAACTTCGGCTTGCTTATTTTCGTCTTCAAAAGTGATTTGCCTGCTTAACGAGGTGGTAGTCCAAGAGCAATACGACCGTAGCGACTGATTCGTGTAATCTTCCAAGCGGGCGACCAGGTAACTTCAACCTTGACATCTTCGATACCCTCGATCTGTTTCAGACCTGCCACGATTTCGATAGGCAAGCTTTCGGCGCAATCACAGGCAGTATCGGTGAAGGTCATGACAATCTTACAGAGACCCGTTTCGTCCAGATTGATTTCATAAATCAATCCTAGATTGTAAACATCCAATTCCACATCTGTATCAAAAACCTTCTCTAGTTTTTCGACAATTTGGTCTTGTAAGGCCAAAGCGCGGTCATTGATTTTGATATCGTCTCTCATTACAGTCCCTCCACCTGATAAATATCCTCTATTTTCTCATAATTCTGACAATTTGGCAAGTTTTTGATGAATTTTCTGAAAAATATGATAAAATGAAGAAAATACTCAATCAAGGGGAAATCTATGGAGCAGATTGGAAAAGTCTTTAGACAATTACGAGAGTCAAGAAATATCTCGCTGAGACAAGCAACTGGGGGACAATTTTCGCCGTCCATGTTGTCCCGATTTGAAACAGGTCAGAGTGAACTTTCGGTGGGAAAGTTTCTGTTTGCCCTAGAAAATATATCTGCGAGTGTAGAGGAAATCCTCTTTCTGGCGAGAGGTTTTCAGTATGATACAGATTCTGAGTTGAGAAAAGAAATCACAGATATCTTGAATCCAAAGAACATAGCACCTCTCGAGGACTTGTATCGTAAGGAGTATCAAAAGCATGCCGATTCTCAAAATAAACAGAAACATATTCTAAATGCCATTATGATCAAGTCTTATATGAAGAGCATGGATGAAACGGTAGAGTTAACAGCAGAGGAAGGAAAAGTCCTTCATGATTACCTGTTTTCCACCGAGATTTGGGGAATCTATGAACTCAATTTGTTCTCAGTTAGTTCCCCACTCTTATCTGTTCCTCTTTTTACTAGATATGTACGAGAAATGGTCCGAAAATCTGATTTTCTAATGGAAATGAAGGGAAATCGGAACCTATTTCACACCATGCTACTGAATGGTTTTTTAGCCAGCATTGAGTGTGAAGAATTTACCAATGCCTATTATTTTAAACGTGTTATCGAAGAGCATTTCTACAAGGAAAACGAGACCTATTTCCGAATTGTTTATTTGTGGGCGGAAGGTCTCCTTGATAGCAAGCAAGGTAGAGTTAAGGAGGGTCAGAAAAAGATGGAAGATGCTGTCCATATTTTTGAGATGCTTGGCTGTAACAAATCTGCCGAATACTATAGAAAAACGACCGATTGTTGAATATCTGCAAACCAAGAAAAAAATTTGAAATTTGAAGCGATAGAACTCTTGCCCTCTCTCAGGTCATTACAAAAGTTCTATCGTTTTTTCTTATTTTGTGTGTTGCATATATTCAAAAGTTCTCCATCTCAAATTTCTAAGTGCTATACTATAGTCATACTTCATATAGGGATTAGAACAAGAAGGGAGATTACCTATGAAACTATTGTTTAGAAATCAAGCTTATCGTCTCTTGACTTTGTCACGATTCTTCAATGCTTTTGGTGCTTCGATTTTTAACCTGGTATTTATCGTCTATGCATCGACCTTGCCACAAGCCTCTTTTGCTGTTGCTATGGCGAATATTGTCATGATTCTTCCGACTCTCTTTACAGTTTTTGTAGGGATTCGGGCAGATTACACGAGGGACAAGGTCAAATGGATGACCTATAGCGGTTTGTTTCAGGCTCTTCTCTTTTTCCTAGCAGCTTTGGTACTTGGTCAAGCCAGTCTCTTTGCCTTTTCCAGCCTGTGTTTGATTAATGTCATCAGTGATGTGATCAGTGATTTTGCAGGTGGTTTGCGCATGCCTCTTATTAAGGAAAAAGTGGCTGAAAATGATCTGATGGAGGCTTATTCTTTTTCCCAGTTTATCACCTATATTTCAGCTATTGGTGGTCAAGCTTTCGGAGTCTGGCTCTTAGGACTATCGGTCAATAATTTTTCTCTCGTTGCGGAAATCAATGCCTGTTTTTTCCTAGTATCAGCCGCTATTCTCTTTTTAGGAAAAAGCAAATTAAGCCTATCAATTTCATCTGCTGATGGTGAAATCCTAAAAAATGAGAAGCTTTCTATCAAAGAACAGTTCCTAACAATTTACCGAAATTTACGTCTTGTTTTTCTTAAAAGTGGACAGAAAAACTTTGGATTCATGATCTTTGCTGTCTTGCTTATCAATGCTTTGGGTGGCGCTTTAGGAAGCATTTATAACATCTTCTTTTTGAGTCATTCTCTCTTGAATTTTTCTTACACAGAGGCACTATTTATCGAGCAAGTCTGTGTTTTATTAGCTATCATCATCAGTAGCCTTACGGGCAATGATTATTTTGGGAAGCAGTCCTTGCCTAGATTGATGATGTGGGCGACATTAGGAGTCAGTCTAGTTGGTCTGGCTAACTTATTCAATCAAGTCGTGCTTGGTTTGCTATTCCTCTTTTTAACCTTGTATGTGTCTGGTAAAGTTTCACCAAAGATTAGTGCCATGCTCATGAAAAATCTAGCTCCAGATGTTCTAGCTCGTACCAGTAATTTTTTGGGTTTATTGTTTACCTTATCAGTACCTCTTGGTACAGCCTGTTTTTCACTTGTAGCCGTATGGAATATGCAGTTGACTTGGATTTTATTTGTTGTCCTTTCTTTGCTGGCTATTCTTCTGACAAGTCTGAATCTCAAAAATGATATGTAAATCCTAATTTTTTTCTCACTGTTTTAATCCCTTTATTTATGGTAAAATAAGACTATTAAGTTTAAAGAGGATTCCCTATGAAATTACAAAAACCAAAAGGAACGCAGGATATCTTGCCTGCTGAGTCTGCCAAGTGGCAGTATGTTGAGGGCTTTGCCCGTGAAATTTTCAAGCGCTATAACTATGCAGAAGTGCGCACGCCTATTTTTGAGCATTACGAGGTTATCAGTCGCTCTGTCGGAGATACAACGGATATCGTAACCAAGGAAATGTATGATTTCTATGACAAGGGTGATCGCCATATTACCCTCCGTCCAGAAGGAACTGCGCCAGTTGTCCGTTCCTATGTGGAAAATAAACTCTTTGCCCCAGAGGTGCAAAAGCCAAGTAAGTTCTACTACATGGGCCCTATGTTCCGCTATGAGCGTCCACAAGCAGGTCGTTTGCGTCAGTTCCACCAGATTGGTGTTGAGTGCTTTGGTTCTAGCAATCCAGCTACCGATGTGGAAACAATCGCCATGGCAGCCCATTTCTTGAAAGAAATTGGCATCCAAGGTGTCAAATTGCATCTTAACACTCTTGGGAATCCTGAGAGCCGTGCGGCTTACCGTCAAGCCTTGATCGACTATTTGACACCGCTCAAGGAGACCCTATCTAAGGATAGCCAACGTCGTTTGGAGGAAAATCCTCTTCGTGTTTTAGACTCTAAGGAAAAAGAAGACAAGGTAGCAGTAGAGAATGCGCCGTCTATCTTGGACTTCCTCGATGAAGAAAGTCAAGCTCATTTTGATGCTGTGCGTCAGATGTTGGAGAATCTGGATGTAGACTATATCATCGATACCAATATGGTGCGTGGTCTGGACTACTACAACCACACGATTTTTGAGTTTATCACAGAGATTGAGGGCAATGACTTGACAGTCTGTGCGGGTGGTCGCTACGATGGCTTGGTTGCCTACTTTGGTGGCCCTGAGACTGCTGGATTTGGTTTTGGACTTGGTGTAGAGCGTCTGCTCCTCATCCTTGAAAAACAAGGGGTGGCCCTCCCTATCGAGAATGCCCTAGATGTCTATATCGCAGTCTTGGGTGAAGGGGCAAATGTCAAAGCCCTAGAACTAGTACAAGCCCTTCGCCAACAAGGTTTCAAAGCAGAGCGTGATTACCTCAACCGTAAACTCAAAGCTCAGTTTAAGTCAGCCGATGTTTTTGCTGCTAAGACTCTTATCACCCTAGGTGAGAGCGAAGTCGAAAGCGGACAAGTGACAGTTAAGAACAACCGAACTCGAGAAGAAGTTCAAGTGTCACTTGATGCTATCAATCAAAATTTCTCAGAAATCTTTGAAAAATTAGGCTTTTAATAGTAGAAAAACTGGTCAGGATCTTATTCCTGACCGTTTTCTTTTACAAAATGACAAAAATCTTAAACTTTTTGACAAATATACTTGTCAAAAATAAAAAGATGTGTTACAATGAAATCAAGTTAAGAACAAAGGAGTAAAGACATGCTAAAAAATCGTCTAAAAGAGCTTCGGGCTCGCGATGGTTTGAATCAAACTGAACTGGCCAAGCTAGCTGGCGTGTCCAGGCAAACCATCAGTTTGCTAGAACGGGATGAGTACACCCCGTCCATTGTGATTGCCCTGAAGATTGCTCAGATATTCCATGAGCCAGTCGAGTCGGTATTTCGCTTAGAGGAGGATGAGTGATGAACAAGTCTAAAGTGATCTATTATGTAGTTGCCATAGCTCTATTAGTCAGCGTATTTCTATTGATTGGGATAGAATTAGGCTGGTTTAGTTCCTATCAAAGTGACCAATTTATTTGGGCCTACTTTGCTCTCATCCCAGTAGTTGACTGGATTGAAAAGAAATCAAAAAATTTAGCAAGTGAAAAAGGAGAAAAATCATGAGAGAGTTTTTAGCAGGTTTTCAAGTCAATACTGAGCACAAAGAACTTGCCGGTGTTTGTGCAGGTTTAGGAAATTATTTTAACATTCAAGCCAATATCGTTCGTTTGGTGACAGTCTTGTTGTTTCTCTCTTCTACGGAGATTGGGATTATAACAGTAACTCTCTATGCCTATCTAGCAGGTTGGCTTGGGAATGAACCCTTGGGAGATGGAGCAAAAAAAGCAAGAAATCAAGCTATTCTCTTACTTTCTGTTTGTTTGATTTTGGTGTCACTTGGAGCAGAAGGCTTAACAGCTATTTATGAATCAGGTAAAGCCTTTGGTCAATGGTTGTCTGGCTTGTTATAGAAAGAGGCTAAAATATGGATAAGAAACATATCATTTTTGTACTGAAAGTTTTTATTGCCGGAGTTTTATTAGGAATACTTGCCGGAGCTCTTAAAGTTAATCCTTTAAGTATCAATCAAGAGCAAGTAATCTCTGCCTTGTTCTCAATCTTTTTTGGTCTAGGGCTGATTACGGCAACTCTAACCTTTTATTTTATTAGAAAAAGCAATAAGGCCTATCAAAACTATCAAAGAGAAGAAGAGGACGAAGAAAACGAACAAGACTATCTTGCTATGTATCGTTTCTTGGATTATGGTACAGTGGCTTGGAATGTTTCCCAAATTAGTATGCTATTCTGTATGATTTTAGACTTAGGAAGATTCGGCATATCAGCAACATCCTTACTTGTGATAGTTGTAAGTATTTGGTCGGGTGTTTACTGCCTAAAAATCACCAGCAAGATTCGTAACTATAAACTTTCTGTTATGGCGACTCCAAAGGAAGTTTTGGAATACCTCGATACTTATGATGAGGGAGAAAAACAGGCTGAGATGGAAGAAGCTTACTTGATCTTATTCAAGGTCAATCAGCTCATTATACCAGGTATCTATATTGTCTTAGTAGTTCTATCTATGGTATTAGGACAAGTACAGTTAGTTGGTTGCTCTGCTCGTGGCAGTTGTCATCCATTTGTATACCAATGTTGCACAATTGCGAAAAACAAAACGTTATTTCAAATAGGAGTCTTTTATGAACTTACTTAAAAATCTTGGCTGGTTTATTCTAGCTGTTCTATCCTTTTTCTTTGGTTATGGTCTGGTTCAGAGTATGGCGTTATCAGCTCTTGGACTAGGGGCTTCAATCTTTGGAGTCTTACCACTTTATATCGCTCTGTCAGGGGCCTATGTTTATGGAGTTTACAAGTGGTATCAGACAGAAAAGGTTAGCATCCAGACGACGGCTTTTAATCGTTTCATTTGGTTGCCAACCTTGGTTTTGCTGGTGGCTATTGCAGCCCAGTTCTTTTTGCCAGATGATCCGTCGGCCAATCAACAGATTGTATCACAATTGACACTAGCTCAGCCTGTCTTTGGTTTCTTTATGGTGGTAGTCTTTGCTCCTCTGACGGAAGAACTCATCTTTAGAGGGATGCTGGCGCGCTATCTCTTTCCTAAGCAGACTAATAGTAAACAGACAGCTCTGTTTCTCCTTGTATCGAGTGTCCTTTTTGCCCTGATTCATTTTCCAGGTAGTTTGCAACAGTTTTTAGTCTATGCTAGTCTGGGATTGAGTTTGGGTCTGGCTTATGTGAGCCGAAAAGGCCTTCTTTACAGCATTTCTTTACACGCTTTGAATAATTTAATCGGCTTTTTGATGATACTCATGCTATAATAGAGTCAGGAGGTCACATGAAACGAGTAATTTTATTAGCAGTGATACAGGCAGTCGTTCTCTTCTTTATTATCGGGGGGCTTGCCTATGCCTTTAAAGGCGATTTCTTCTACAACAATCTAGCAGTGATTTTTGCACCTATTGCAGGAATCATGCGCTTTGCGACGGCCTATGCAACAGCGATTGTTCTGCCTAAAAAAGCGGCTGAAATCGCAGAAAAACGCAAAGAAGGTCAAGAATCAAAATAAGAAAATCCGATGGCATCTTCATCGGATTTTTGATATTGTCACGATTTTTTAGCTCTTCGTTTTGATTTTTACAGACAATCAAACTTTTCTGCTGATTTTCATGAAGAGCCTGCGCTTTTATGGTAAAATAGTAACAGAATAAAAGAGGAGAGAAACAATGAAACGTAGTATGTATGCTGGTCGTGTTCGTGAGGAACACATCGGACAAGAAATGACCTTGAAAGGCTGGGTTGCCCGTCGTCGTGACCTTGGCGGTTTGATCTTTATTGATCTTCGTGACCGTGAAGGAATCATGCAGCTGGTTATCAACCCTGAAAAAGTTTCTGCAGAGGTTATGGTAACAGCTGAAAGCCTTCGTAGTGAGTTTGTCATCGAGGTGACGGGACAGGTTGCAGCACGTGAGCAGGCCAATGATAAGTTGCCAACTGGTGCGGTTGAATTGAATGTGACAGCACTTACTGTTCTTAATACAGCTAAAACAACACCTTTTGAGATTAAAGATGGGATTGAGGCCAATGACGATACACGTTTGCGTTACCGTTACCTTGACCTTCGTCGTCCAGAGATGTTGGAAAATCTTAAACTTCGTGCTAAGGTGACTCATTCTATCCGCAACTACTTGGATGAGTTGGAATTTATCGATGTGGAAACACCATTTCTTTCTAAATCAACACCAGAAGGAGCGCGTGACTATTTGGTACCATCTCGTGTCAATAAAGGGCATTTCTACGCTCTTCCTCAAAGTCCGCAGATTACAAAACAGCTCTTGATGAATGCTGGATTTGACCGCTATTACCAAATCGTTAAATGTTTCCGTGACGAGGACTTGCGTGGTGACCGTCAGCCTGAGTTCACCCAGGTCGACTTGGAAACTTCCTTCCTTACGGAGCAAGAAATCCAAGATATCACAGAAGGCTTGATTGCGCGCGTGATGAGGGAAACAAAAGGAATTGAAGTGACGCTTCCATTCCCTCGTATGAAGTATGACGATGCTATGGCCCTTTATGGTTCTGACAAGCCTGATACGCGTTTTGACATGTTGCTTCAGGATTTGACAGCAGTGGTTAAGGATGTGGACTTCAAGGTCTTTTCAGAAGCTCCTGCAGTTAAAGCCATTGTAGTCAAAGGAGCTGCGGACAACTATTCACGTAAAGACATCGACAAGATGACCGAAGTAGCCAAGCAGTACGGTGCCAAAGGTCTTGCTTGGGTCAAGGTTGTGGATGGAGAATTGAACGGACCAGTTGCTAAGTTCTTGACGGACATTCAAGCAGAGTTGACTGCAGCACTTGGTCTTGAAGAGAAGGATTTGGTTCTTTTTGTGGCGGATACACTTGAAGTGGCGAATGCAACCCTTGGTGCCCTTCGTGGTCGTATTGCTAAAGAGCTCGGCTTGATTGATAACGCTAAATTCAACTTCCTTTGGGTGGTTGATTGGCCAATGTTTGAATGGTCTGAAGAAGAAGGCCGTTATATGAGTGCCCACCATCCATTTACCCTTCCGCAGGATGAAACAGCTCACGAATTAGAAGGTGATTTGGCTAAGGTTCGCGCCATTGCTTACGATATCGTCTTGAACGGTTACGAGCTGGGTGGTGGTAGCCTTCGTATCAACCAAAAAGACCTTCAAGAACGCATGTTTCAGGCTCTTGGTTTCTCAGCTGAAGAAGCCAATGACCAGTTTGGTTTCCTATTGGAAGCCATGGACTATGGATTCCCACCACACGGTGGCTTGGCTATCGGGCTTGACCGATTTGTCATGCTCTTAGCAGGAGAAGAAAATATCCGTGAAGTCATTGCCTTTCCTAAGAACAATAAGGCGACGGACCCAATGACACAAGCTCCATCAACAGTCGCTCTCAAACAACTAGAGGAACTTAGCTTACAAGTAGAAGAAGATGAAACAAGCAAAACAAATTAAGCGGTGGCGCTATTATCTGCGCCGCTTTGCTTATCAGATAAAGATGTTACGAGTCTTGCAGGGCATCTCTAAGGAAAAATATGATGAGAAGATTTCTGCTTCTCTGGTATACGGTTTTCTATCAGCAGTTGCGGTCAATTTCTTTTTCCAACCAGGGCATGTTTATTCAAGTGGTGCGACAGGTTTGGCGCAAATTATCTCCAGTTTGAGTACGCATTGGTTTGGTCTCCAACTACCCGTATCCGCAACCTTTTATGCCATTAATATCCCACTGATGATTTTGGCTTGGTATCAGATTGGACATAAATTTACAGTTTTTACCTTTATCACGGTATCCATGAGTTCTCTTTTTATCCAGTTTGTGCCCGTTGTGACGCTGACAGAGGATCCCATTATCAATGCTCTCTTTGGGGGTGTTGTCATGGGCTTAGGAATCGGCTTTGCTTTACGCAATAGTATTTCCAGTGGAGGTACAGATATTGTCAGCCTGACCATTCGCAAGAAAACGGGGAAAAATGTCGGCAGTATTTCCTTCTTGGTCAATGGAACCATCATGTTGATTGCTGGGTTGACCTTTGGTTGGAAATACGCCCTCTACTCCATGATTACCATTTTTGTCTCCAGTCGTGTGACAGATGCGGTCTTCACCAAGCAAAAACGGATGCAGGCCATGATTGTGACCAGCAATCCTGACAAGGTAATCGAAAAAATCCATAAAAAATTGCACCGAGGGGCTACCATGATCCACGATGCAGAAGGAACCTATAATCATGAGAGAAAAGCGGTCTTGATTACTGTTATCACACGAGCAGAGTTTAATGATTTTAAACACATCATGAAACAAGTTGACCCGACAGCCTTCGTCTCTGTATCCGAAAATGTCCACATCCTAGGACGATTTGTAGAAACAGACAATTAATAATACTCAAAAGACCAGCCGCAAGGCTGGTCTTTATTTTTCGATAATTTTGTGTCCAATCAACTGGCGGTAACAAATCTGTTTATTGTTTTTAGCATCGTTGATGATCTGGAGAATGGTTTCAAAGGAAACGCGCCCAAGTTCCAGACTATTGATATCGACATAAGCTACGAGGTCAAGTCGAGGATTGACAGAGTCGAAACTCAAGACAGGAACAGTTAACTGATGCTTACTAATGTAGTCACAAACTCCTTCTGCAAGGAGACTGTCAGTTGTGATGATAGCGTCAATCTGTGGATCGTGATTGAACAGAAGTTCACTGAATTGATACCCTTTTTCTTCTAGAAATTCGGTTGCAAAGTAGGTTAAGTTGGTATCAATCGGAAGTTGGTGTTGTTTGAGTGCGGACTCATAGCCAGTTAGACGATCTTGCGTTACGAAGAGTCGCTTTGTACCCCCGATGAAGGCAATTCGTTTGCATCCTTTTTTGATGAAATACTCTGTCGCATCAAAGCCAGCTTGCACATTGTCATTATCAACAAGAGGGATAAAGGGTGAAGTAGATTTTCCGAGAATGAGGAAAGGGAACTGCTCATCGGCTACTAGCTTGACCAGAGGGTCTTCTTCTTCAGCGTAGAGGAAAATCAAACCGTCAACACGCTTGCCATAAACCATCTGAGAAATCGCATTAAGACGTTCTTTCTCATCTTTTCCTGTTGCAATCTGAATAGCGTAGTGGTTCTCAGACGCGACTTGGGCGATACCACGAAGGACAGATGGGAAGAAAGGATTTTGGTAAAAGGCATCCGAGTCATCAGGGAGCACCAGGCCGATAACCTGAGTATAGCTACTTACCAAGCTACGAGCATTGAGGTTGGGATGGTAGTTGAGCTCCTTCATCGCCTTGCGAACTCGTTTTTTGGTTTCATCACTAATCGTTGATTTATTTTGAATGACGCGGGTAACAGTGGAAGGTGAGACACCTGCTGCTTTAGCCACATCTTTAATCGTCACGGGCATAAAAATCTCCTATTTATGATAATCTGGATCACGGAAATGTGTCTTGTAAAAAATAGTGACCAGATAAAGAACAAAAAGAATATTTTGTACAGTGATAAGCGTTGTCATATTTTGGCCAAAAAGTCCCAAAATAAGCGTAATCAGAGTGGGTAATCCTAAACAGTTCAAGATAAAATGGTAGCACTCTTTAAAGGTCCTAAATGAAAAGAGGCGTGATTTTTTGGTGATATAAAGGAGAAGACTAGCTCCAAGAGAGACAATGAAGAAATTCAATCCAAAGAGGAAGCTAGCACCAAGAACGAGAAAGAGACTGATATAGACCCGATTTTGTTGGTACCAATCTTTAGAAATGGCCTGGGTTAGATCTTCCTTACTCTGGAAACTCTCCGTTTGAATCGCGTGGTAGCGAATGCGAGTCAGTTCCTTACTTTCCTTACTGATGACGAGTTCTTCCGTATCAAAATGAAGTTGCAAGTCCTTTGGCAATTCTTTGCTTTGGCTTGGGCCAATCAAAAGAGAAGGCTGCTGATTCTTCGTACCTGAGTAGTTCAGCTTTCCATCAACGATTTGCGCATTCTCTGACAAGTCCATGATGGCTTCATCTGTCAGTGGAGTGTAGACATTATCGATAAAGGTATCCAGTGGATACGTCTCCTGTGAGCTGTTTTGAATGGCAATCGGAACCATAGACAAGCTAATTAAGAAAATACTGGTAAAAATCAATTGAAACCAGTTGAGACCGAAACGTTTTGATAGGGGTTTACGGAATCCCCAGATACTAGAGAAATACGAGAATGGATATGGAAGCATAGGCATCTTTCTAAAAGTGTTTTCTATATGAGTATTATTATATAGAGAAATGTGCTTTATTTCAAGTCTAGGAGATAAATTGCTTGTTGCAAGAATATTATTTACAGTAACAATCGCTAATACTCAATGAAAATTAAAGAGCAAACTAGGAAGCTAGCCGCAGGTTGCTCAAAGCACAACTTTGATGTTGGAGATAAAGCTGACGTGGTTTGAAGAGATTTTTGAAGAGTATAAAATGAAAAAAGGGTGGCAGGGATAGATTATCCCTTGTCGCCACCACTTGTAAGTCCTGAAACAAAGTTCTTTTGTAAGAAGAAGAAGAGTGTACAGATTGGAAGAGCGATGAGGATGGCACCTGCTGAGAAGTAGGCAATCTTCAAGTTCTTCGCATTGTTGACGAAGGTTTGGAGACCAACGGCAACTGTAAAGTATTCTTTCTCACGAAGCAAGAAACTAGAGAGGATATAGTCTCCGAAAGGTCCCATGAAGGCCCAGAGGGCTTGTACCGCCACCATTGGGCGAACAAGAGGGAGAACGATTTGCCAGAAGCGGCGGAAGTGTCCTGCACCATCAAGTTTTGCTGATTCATCAAGAGACATTGGTACGGTGTCAAAGTAACCTTTCATGAGCCAAGCGTTCATAGGGATACCACCACCGACATAGAGGAAGATGAGGAACCAGCTATGGTTAAGGGCGTTCAACATAAGGGCCATAACGAAGAAGGCTGTCAAAGCGGCCATAGTTGGCACCATTTGGATGATCAAGAAGAAGACCAAACTTTGTTTACGAGCCAAGAAATTGTAACGGCTGTAGGCATAACCAGCAAGGACGATGATACTCGTTTGAACCACCATAGTAATCAAAGCGATGATCAAAGTATTGAGGTACCAAGTGCCGTACAAGGTTTCAGTGAAGAGTCCTTTAAAGTTATCAAAATTGAAGTCGATGTTAGTATCTAGTTTAAAGGCTGCGACATTACCAGACTTGAAGGCTGACATAATGGTAATCAAAAGTGGATAGATAATGACAATTGATAAGCCAATCAAGTAGAGGTAAGTGAGGGTTTGAGTCAGTCTACGTTTGAGTTTAATTGAGTTATTCATCTTAGACGTCCTCCATATCAAATGCGTGTAGTTTCTTGAATGCGATCATAGAGATAGAGATGACAATGATTGAGATAATCAAGGTAACAGCTGCCGCCATAGAGTATTGTGGGGCTGTACCAGTTGTCAAACGGTAAATCCATGAAATCAAGATATCAGTTGAACCGGCTCCACCACCAACGCTACCAGGTCCTCCACCGTTGAAGAGGTACATGATAGAGAAGTTGTTAAAGTTGAAGGTGTATTGGCTAATCAATGTTGGAGCCGCAACAGCCAAAATCATTGGGAAAGTGATGTTGCGGAATTTTTGCCAAGCATTGGCACCATCAATGTAAGCCGCTTCGTAGAGGTCGTTAGGAATAGACTGCAAGATACCCAAGGTCAAAACGTAGATGTATGGGAATCCTAGCCAACCTTGCATCATAATCAAGGCAATCTTAGTCCAGGTCGGATCTGTTTTCCAAGGGATAAGAGCTCCATCTAAGAAAGGAAGAACCTTAGATAAGAGAGGCAAGACTTGGGTGTTGATGGCACCAACACTATCATTAAACATGTTTGAGAATGTCAAGATAGTGATGAAGGCTGGAACAGCCCAAGGAAGAAGGAAAATAACACCAAAGATACGTTTTCCTTTGATAAATGGTTGGTTGGCAATAATTGCTGTAAAGATACCAATGACAATCTGCAAAGTAGAAGCAGACAAGGCCCAGATGATGGTCCAAGAAAGAACAGAACCAAAGGCTGAACGGAAGGTACTCAAGCTCCAGATGTTTGTGAAGTTCGTCAAACCAACCCAGTCCAACAATTTATTTGGTGGTAAGTGTTGGAAGTCATAGTTGGTAAAGGCAATCATCAAGGTTACGATAACTGGAAAGATAATCGCAAATGTCATCGCTACATACGATGGGATGATCAAAAGGTATGGGAATCCATTCTCATAAATACCTTTAATCATATCCTTGAAGGTACGAGCTACAGGAATACCGTTGTTGATACGTTTAGCAGTAGTATGTGCGTCCTTGATATTAAAGATATAAAAGAGTAAGTAAACGACAACAAAGATAGAGTGAAAAGCACCACGAATTAGCATGAAAAGTGAATTATCACGACCGGGCTTGTCACCAAGGGTGACCAAATTGCTCAATTCAGGGCTTGCAAGTGTTAGAAAATACAGAACAAAAAGAACAGTAATGCCAAGGAAAATAAATCCTTTCGCTTTTTGTTTGTTATAGATTTGTCCTAAACCAGGAATGATTGACAGCAAGGCTGCTTTGCGAGGCTGTTGTTTTTCCATGATTACTCCTTTCATAGGATGCGAGTTTAAACTCGGATTCAATCGTAAGATACGTACATCTGATAAGAAGCATATCTATAAATTCAAAGGGGGATTTTGCTTCCACCCCCCTTGAACAAATCAATTAGTTACCAAATTTTTGTTGGATTGTTTCCTTGATCAATGTTACAGCATCGTTAGCAGCTGTTTTCGCATCTTTCTTACCACTTACAGCATCAAAGAGCATAGTTTTCGCTGGATCCCAAACTGTTGACATTTGTGAGATGTTTGGCATTGGTTGAGCGTTCTTGAACTGTTTGATAACAGCTGTAGTCAACTCATCGTTTTTGCCTTCAGCATAAGTACGAGCCTCAGTGTTAGCTGGAATTTCGTTTGTTGCATCGTAGAATGCTTTTTGTTGTTCAGTTGAAACTAGGAAGTCTACAAATTTTTGAGCGCCTTCAAGGTTCTTAGTGCTTGATGGGATGATCCAAGCTTTACCACCACCGAATGCTGCGTAGTCTTTACCGTTTGGAAGAGTTGGGATAGTTGCAACACCGTAGTTTACTTTAGCGTCTTTGAATGCTTGAGCTTTCCAAGGACCATCGATGATAGCAGCTGTTTTACCTTCTTGGAATTGAGTTTGAATCAAGTTACCAGCACCTTCAGTATCTTGCATACCTTTAGGCCATTTTTCATACCAAGATTTAGCGTATTCGATACCTTTGATTGCTCCGTCGTTTGCAAGACCGATGTCTTTAGGATCTTTACCGTTATCACCAAATACGTAAGCTCCGTTACCAGCAAGAAGTCCGTATGCGTAGTAGAAGTTAGTCCAGTCAGCTAGGAATGCTGTAGTTTTGCCATCCTCACCAGCGAAAGCATATTTGCTATCTTTTGCAAGGTTTTCTAAGTCAGCAAAAGTTTTAGGAGCTTCTTTTAGTAAGTCTTTGTTGTAGTACATTACGAGAGACTCAATAACGGCTGGAGCACCATAGACTTTACCACCAACAGTTACAAGAGATTTAGTAGTGTCGTCTGTTTTAGCACCGTCACTCAAAGTAACTTCTGAAAGTTGTCCGTCAGTACCAAGGCTACCTACACGGTCGTATGGAGCCATCATAACATCAGGAGCTTTACCAGATTGGTTGTCTAGAGAAAGATTGTCAAGACCACCCATTTGGTCTCCTGTTTTGATAGTAACTTTTACGCCAGATTCTTTTTCGTAAGCTTTTGCAGCTGATTCAGCAAAGGCTTTATATTGATCTTCAACGTAGAAAGTGATTTCTTTCGCTTCTGAAGAGCTAGTATCAGCTGCTTTGTCAGCAGTTTTGCTTCCGCAAGCCACCAAGAGCAAGCTAGCGAGAGTAGCAGTTCCGAGCACAGCAGCGCTCTTCATGAATTTAGATGACATAGTGTATTCCTCCTAAAGAATAACAGTATAATTTATTTAGAAAACGCAAACGTTTTCTTTTATGAGCTTAGTATAGCACAAATAGAAAACGGTTGCAAGCGTTTTTAAAAAGTTTTTTAAAAAAATTTTAAGGTTTCAAACATTTGTCAATGCCCTTATATAGGAAAAAACTTTAAATCTTTCTTTCTCTTGAATTGAAAATATATTAGGAAAACGATTGCGTAAATTCGGCTCGGTTTTTCAGAAAATAGATCAGATATTGGGAATGAATTATCTTAAATCAGAAAATCTTTAAAATTTTTTTCGCTTATTTCGTAAAATATCAGTGGGAATAAGTTTTAGTTAGATAAAAATAATTCAAAAAAATTTTTAAAAACGCTTGCATTTGTATTTAAAATGCGCTATACTTAACTTAACGCAAACGTTTGCGCCTTGATTGCGCAACGTTTTATAACAAACACATGAGGTGCTATTATGAAAAAACGTCAAAGTGGTGTGTTGATGCACATCTCTTCTCTGCCAGGAGCTTACGGGATTGGATCATTTGGTCAGACTGCCTATGATTTCGTCGATTTCTTGGTTCGTACCAAGCAACGTTACTGGCAAATCCTCCCTCTTGGGACAACAAGCTATGGAGATTCTCCATACCAATCATTCTCAGCCTTTGCAGGGAACACTCATTTTATCGATTTGGATATCTTGGTGGAGCAAGGTTTGCTCGAAGCTAGTGATCTTAAAGGTGTTGACTTTGGTAGTGATGCATCGGAAGTCGACTATGCGAAGATTTATTACGCACGTCGTCCGCTTTTGGAAAAAGCTGTGAAACGCTTCTTGGAAGTAGGAGATGTTAAAGCTTTTGAGAAATTTGCTCAAGATAACCAAGCCTGGCTTGAACTCTTCGCAGAATATATGGCGATTAAAGAGCATTTTGACAATCTTGCTTGGACAGAATGGCCAGATGCAGATGCTCGTGCTCGTAAAGCTTCAGCACTTGAAAGCTACCGTGAGAAATTGGCAGACAAGTTGGTTTACCACCGTGTGACTCAATACTTCTTCTTCCAACAATGGTTGAAATTGAAAGCCTACGCTAATGACAACCACATCGAAATTGTTGGAGACATGCCTATCTACGTTGCGGAAGATTCAAGCGACATGTGGGCAAATCCACATCTCTTCAAGACAGATGCCAATGGTAAAGCAACTTGCATCGCAGGTTGCCCGCCAGATGAGTTTTCTGCCACTGGTCAGCTTTGGGGAAACCCAATCTATGACTGGGAAGCTATGGACAAAGACGGCTACAAATGGTGGATTGAACGCTTGCGCGAAAGCTTTAAAATCTACGACATCGTTCGTATCGACCACTTCCGTGGTTTCGAATCTTATTGGGAAATTCCTGCTGGTTCCGATACAGCAGCACCTGGTAAATGGGTGAAAGGTCCTGGCTACAAGCTTTTTGCAGCCGTTAAGAAAGAGCTTGGTGAGCTAAACATCATCGCAGAAGACCTTGGTTTCATGACAGATGAAGTGATTGAGTTGCGTGAACGCACAGGCTTCCCAGGAATGAAGATTCTTCAATTTGCCTTCAATCCAGAAGACGAAAGCATCGATAGCCCGCACTTGGCACCTGCCAACTCTGTTATGTACACAGGAACACACGATAACAATACAGTCCTTGGTTGGTACCGTAATGAGATCGATGATCCAACTCGTGAGTATATGGCTCGTTACACCAACCGTAAAGAGTACGAAACAGTGCCACACGCTATGCTTCGCACAGTATTTTCATCAGTGAGCTTTATGGCTATCGCTACCATGCAAGACTTGCTAGAATTGGATGAGTCAGCTCGCATGAACTTCCCATCTACTCTTGGTGGAAACTGGTCATGGCGTATGACAGCAGATCAATTGACACCAGCTGTTGAAGAAACTTTGCTTGACTTGACTACAATTTATCGCCGAATTAATGAAAATTTGGTAGAATTAAAGAAATAAGACAATATCAGGAGACATAAAAATGTTACCATTAAAAGAATTTGTACAAAAGCGTTACAATAAGACTATTGCAGAATGTAGCAATGAAGAGCTTTACCTTGCTCTTCTCAACTACAGCAAGCTTGCTAGCAGCCAAAAACCAGTCAACACTGGTAAGAAGAAAGTTTACTACATCTCAGCTGAGTTCTTGATTGGTAAACTCTTGTCAAACAACTTGATCAACCTTGGTCTTTACGACGATGTGAAAAAAGAACTTGCTGATGCCGGTAAAGAGTTGATCGAAATCGAAGAAGTAGAATTGGAACCATCACTTGGTAACGGTGGTTTGGGACGTTTGGCAGCCTGCTTTATCGACTCAATCGCTACACTTGGTTTGAATGGTGACGGTGTTGGTTTGAACTACCACTTCGGTCTTTTCCAACAAGTTCTTAAAAATAACCAACAAGAAACAATTCCAAATGCTTGGTTGACTGAGCAAAACTGGTTGGTACGCTCAAGCCGTAGCTACCAAGTGCCATTCGCACATTTCACATTGACATCTACCCTTTACGATATCGATGTACCTGGTTACAAGACAGCAACAAAGAACCGCTTGCGTTTGTTTGACTTGGATTCAGTTGATTCTTCTATCATCGAAGATGGTATCAACTTTGACAAGACAGATATCGCTCGCAACTTGACTCTCTTCCTTTACCCAGACGATAGCGACAAGCAAGGTGAATTGCTCCGTATCTTCCAACAATACTTCATGGTTTCAAACGGTGCGCAATTGATCATCGATGAAGCAATCGAAAAAGGAAGCAACTTGCATGACCTTGCGGACTACGCAGTTGTACAAATCAACGATACTCACCCATCAATGGTGATCCCTGAATTGATCCGTCTTTTGACTGCGCGTGGTATCGAGCTTGACGAAGCAATCTCTATCGTTCGTAGCATGACTGCCTACACTAACCATACAATCCTTGCTGAAGCCCTTGAAAAATGGCCTCTTGAATTCTTGCAAGAAGTGGTTCCTCACTTGGTACCAATCATCAAAGAATTGGACCGTCGTGTGAAAGCAGAATACAAAGACCCAGCTGTTCAAATCATCGATGAAAACGACCGTGTACACATGGCTCACATGGATATCCACTACGGATACAGTGTTAACGGGGTAGCAGCCCTCCACACTGAAATCTTGAAGAACTCTGAGTTGAAAGCTTTCTACGACATCTACCCAGAAAAATTCAACAACAAAACAAACGGTATCACATTCCGCCGTTGGCTCATGCATGCCAATCCAAGACTGTCTCACTACTTGGATGAGATTATTGGAGAGGGATGGCACCATGAAGCAGATGAGCTTGAAAAACTCTTGTCATACGAAGACAAGGCTGCTGTCAAAGAAAAATTGGAAAGCATCAAGGCTCACAACAAACGTAAATTGGCTCGTCACTTGAAAGATCACCAAGGTGTGGAAATCAATACAAACTCTATCTTTGATATCCAAATCAAACGTCTTCACGAGTACAAACGCCAACAAATGAACGCTTTGTATGTCATCCACAAATACCTTGATATCAAGGCTGGTAATATCCCTGCTCGTCCAATCACAGTCTTCTTTGGTGGTAAAGCAGCTCCTGCCTACACAATCGCCCAAGACATCATTCACTTGATCCTTTGCTTGTCAGAAGTGATTGCAAATGATCCAGAAGTAGCTCCACACTTGCAAGTGGTTATGGTTGAAAACTACAACGTTACTGCAGCAAGCTTCCTTATCCCAGCATGTGATATCTCAGAACAAATCTCACTTGCTTCTAAAGAAGCTTCAGGTACTGGTAACATGAAATTCATGTTGAACGGTGCTTTGACTCTTGGTACTATGGACGGTGCTAACGTGGAAATCGCTGAGTTGGTTGGCGACGAAAACATCTATATCTTTGGTGAAGATTCAGAAACTGTTATCGACCTTTACGCAAAAGCAGCTTACAAATCAAGCGAATTCTATGCTCGTGAAGCTATCAAACCTTTGGTTGACTTCATTGTGAGCGATGCTGTTCTTGCAGTAGGTAAGAAAGAACGCTTGGAACGTCTTTACAACGAATTGATCAACAAAGACTGGTTCATGACTCTCCTTGACTTGGAAGACTACATTAAAGTCAAAGAGCAAATGCTTGCTGACTACGAAGACCGCGACGCATGGTTGGATAAAGTCATCGTTAACATTGCCAAAGCAGGATTCTTCTCATCTGACCGTACAATCGCTCAGTACAACGAAGATATCTGGCACTTGAACTAAGATACAAAATTTATACTAATCACTTTGTAAAAAAAGCGAATTTCAATTGAAATTCGCTTTTTTGAATGATGTGGATTTTAGCCAATCAGGTCTAAAAAGAGATAAATCATAGATACGTTGAAGTTTTAGAAATACTGCTTTTTACTGTATTTCAGTCTCATGATTCTTCGTAGTTGATGGCCTCGTATTTCTTGTATCCGCTTATAATTTGTATTATAATAGCATTGTGGTGAAGAAAGAAGGTGTTTTTATGTGGAAAAAATATTTTTCAAAATATAAATGGACTGATTTATTTTGGATACTATTTGTGGTTTTGTCATCACTCTCGATGGGGAATCGTACTCTTTTTCCACTTACCCATCAAGAAATCTCTTATCATGGGTGCTATTTGGGGATTACACTTGCCTCATTTCACTTATTATTCATTGATAAATTTGTCATTTCGAATCGAAAATAAATGGAGAGGTTAAAATTTTTTCCACTTTTCGGATAGACAGTTGAAAAATCGCGATTTAAACCCACACCTCAAGAAGAGGTGCGGGTTTTTGTCTTATCTGAAAGATTTGTTTACCGTACTTTCCCAACTAGAATCTCTGCTTCAATGGTAATCTCTGTCAGTTGGCTCCAGTCAATCTTGGTATGGTCAACGTGAAAGAGTAAGGGCGTCATGGCAAGCAGGGCTTGGCGTTGCTCAGCCGAGATAGGTTTTGTTAAGGAAGCAATCTGACTAGATTGGATACTGAAATGTTCCTGGAAATGTTCTTTGATATCTTGGTTGGAATAATCCTTCTTTGTCAGCTGGTCCTGCACCATTTGACGGATTTCTTTGAGGTGATTTTCAGTTGGGATGACCTTGATCAAAATACCGTCTTTGGATAAAACGCGACGGAATTCCCCATAGTTGGCAGGCGAGAAGATATCAAGCAGGATATCCATGCTGGCGTCTTTTATAGGAAGACGAGCCAGGTCGCCGACAAACCAGTTGACCGCCCAGTTTGGTTCGCTCTTGGCAGCGATTTGAACGGAATCTTTTGAAATATCAAAGGCGTAAAAGGTTTTGTCAGAGTGACTTTCTTGGAGCTTGCGAGAGTAGAAACCTTCGCCACAACCGATATCCAAGACTGTTTTTGCGGATGGATTAGTTATTAGTAAGTCCGAGATACCTTCTAAAATAGCCTGATAAAAACCAGATTCAAGAATTTGTTGGCGGTTTTGAAAGTTTTCCTTGTCGTAGTTGGCAGATTGCTTGATTTGCGGAGCCAAGTTGACATAGCCAAATTTTGCCAAGTCAAAAGAATGGCGATTGCTACACTTGAGGCTAGACTCTACCAAGGTCAGATTTTCCTGGCAGATAGGGCAGGCAAAGGCACTAGCAGAAGCAAAGCGCTGGAGTTTTGGTTTGAGGTTTGTATTCATAGTTTTAGTCTAGCAAAAAAAGGACTGGATAGCAAATGCCTCCAGTCTGTTTTTTAATATGTAAGGACGAAGTATTTCTTCTTTCCGCGGCGGATAACAGTTAGTTCGTTCTCTAACTTATCTGCGTCACTCAAGACATAGTCAAGGTCTTGGATACGGTCGCCGTTGACGTAGATAGCTCCGTTTTGAACGTCTTCACGGGCTTGGCGTTTTGAGTTAACCACACCAGATGACACGAGGAGTTCCACGATATTGTGGTTTTCGTCTGCTTGCACTTGGTAGTTTGGCACTCCACGGAGTCCTTGTTTGAGTTCTTTGACAGAAAGGTTTTTGATGTTTCCAGCAAAGAGTTGCTCAGTGATGTTGAGGGCTTCTTTGTAAGCTTCTTCTCCGTGAACAAGAGTCACGACTTCACGAGCCAAGACTTTTTGAGCCAAGCGTTCGTGTGGAGCTGCTTCGAACTGTTTGCGGATGTCTTCAATCTCGTCCAATGACAAGAAGGTAAAGATTTTCAAGAAGCGAACGGCGTCAGCATCCATGACGTTCATCCAGAATTGGTACATTTCGTATGGAGAAGTCTTTTCAGGGTTGAGCCATACTGCGTTCCCTTCTGATTTACCAAATTTCTTACCAGTTGCATCTGTAATGAGTGGCACTGTGATAACGTGACCAGTCTTATCAGCCTTACGACGAAGCAATTCGGTACCAGCTGTCATATTTCCCCACTGGTCAGAACCACCGATTTGCAGGGTAACATTGTGCTCTTGGTTAAGGACGTAGAAGTCATATCCTTGCATGATTTGGTAAGCGAACTCAGTGTAAGAAATTCCAGTTTCAATCCGTTTTTTCACAGACTCCTTGCTCATCATGTAGTTGACAGTGAAGTATTTTCCGACATCACGGAGGAAGTCGATGAAGCTGATGCTGCCAAACCAGTCGTAGTTATTGACCATGACAGCTTTGTTTTCACCATTTTCAAAGTCAAGAAAACGAGAAAGTTGTCCTTGGATAGACTTGACCCAGCCATCTACTGTGTCTTTTGTTTGGAGACTACGCTCAGCATCTTTGAAGGACGGATCTCCGATGAGACCTGTAGCACCGCCAACGAGCGCATAAGGTTTGTGACCTGCTAATTGCAAACGACGACTGGTCAAGATTGCGACAAGGTGGCCTAGGTGAAGGCTGTCAGCAGTTGGATCGTAGCCACTATAATAAGAAACTTGACCTTCTTCTAGGGCTTTGCGCAAAGCTTCTTCATCAGTCGTTTGAAAAATCAAACCACGCTCTTTTAGCTCATCAAAAATGTGCATGTGTCTTTTCTCCTTTATAAAATATTGTTTCTACCTATTGTATCACAAACTTGATTAATAGCCTAGTAGAATAGGGAAGAAAGTGGCTATTTTATTGAAAGTTTCCCTTTTATGGTATAATAGAGAAAGCGAGGACATTCATGAAAGAAAGAATTAATGAATTAAAAACAAAAATGCTGCATTTTTTCCAGCAGCTAATGCAACGAATTGCAAAATGGAAGAAAAGACTAGCAGAAAAACTGGCTAATAAGAAAACCGGTAAAAAGGGGACCTCTTCTGACAAAGTTGGAAGGGCAGGATCTAATTTTGCTAAGGTTTTGAGTGGGTTTAAAATAGTTTTTAATACTCTCTTTATCCTAGGTTTTATCGGTGGACTGTTTGGTGCTGGGGTGGCTATGGGTTATGGAGTCGCTCTATTTGACAAGGCCCAGGTACCTCAAGCAGAAGAGTTGGTCAAGCAAGTGAAGGATATTGCCTCTATCTCAGAAATCACTTATTCTGACGGCAGTACCATTGCCTCGATCGAGGGCGATTTGTTGCGCACTTCAGTCGCTTCAGATGCTATCTCAGACAATCTTAAGAAGGCTATCATTGCGACAGAGGACGAGAATTTCAACGAGCACAAGGGAGTCGTGCCTAAGGCCGTTATTCGTGCGACCCTGGGAACTTTTGTCGGTCTGGGGTCATCCAGTGGTGGTTCGACTTTGACCCAGCAGGTTATCAAGCAGCAAGTGGTGGGGGATGCTCCCACTCTAGCTCGTAAGGCCAAAGAAATCATTGATGCTCTAGCTTTAGAGCGGGCTATGGGTAAGGATGAGATTTTAACAACCTACCTTAACATTGCTCCTTTTGGTCGCAATCATAAAGGCCAAAATATTGCAGGTGCCCAACAGGCTGCAGAAGGAATCTTTGGAGTTAAGGCTTCGGATTTAACGGTCCCTCAAGCAGCCTTTATTGCAGGATTGCCACAGAGCCCAATCAGTTACTCCCCTTATGAATCTGACGGTAGTATGAAGAGTGAGGAGGATTTGGCTCTGGGGATCAAACGGGCTAGAGATGTTCTCTATAATATGTACCGGACAGGGGCTCTAAGTCAGGAAGATTACGACAAGTACAAGGATTATGATTTTAAGAAAGACTTCTTACCATCTGGTAGTGTCAGCGGTACTTCGCGTGACTATCTCTACTTCGCAACCTTGGCAGAAGCTACTGATCGAATGTATGACTACCTGATTCAGAGAGATAATGTTTCTGTACAAGAGCAAAAGAATGAATCCATCCAGAAAGCTTATCGTGATTTAGCGACTAAGGAAATTGAAAATGGTGGGTATAAGATTACGACAACTATCAATAAAAATGTTCATGCTGCGATGCAAAATGCGGTGGCAACCTACGGCTATCTGCTAGATGATTCGACAGGCCAGCCTGAGGTGGGGAATGTCCTCATGGACAACCAAACGGGAGCTATTCTTGGATTTGTCGGTGGTCGCAATTATCAAAAAAATCAGAATAACCACGCTATCGACACAAAACGTTCTCCTGCTTCGACTACTAAGCCGATATTGGCTTACAGTATTGCCATTGACCAAGGTCTGATGGGAAGTGCAAGTATCTTATCAAACTATCCAACCAACTTTTCAAACGGCAATCCCATCATGTATGTCAATAGTCCTGGTACGGGCATGATGACGTTAGGGGAGGCCCTTAACTACTCATGGAATATCCCAGCCTACTGGACTTATCGTACACTTCGAGAGAAGGGTGTTGATGTTAAAGGCTATATGGAAAAAATGGGTTACGAAATCCCAGAATATGGTATTGAGAGTTTACCGATGGGCGGAGGAATTGACGTTACAGTTGCCCAGCATACTAACGGATATCAGACTCTGGCCAACAACGGAGTTTACCATAAGAAACACATGATCGCGAAGATCGAGTCAACAGATGGTCGAGTGGTTTATGAACATAAAGATAAACCTGTCCAAGTTTACTCAAAAGCGACAGCGACCATCATGCAAAGTCTCCTTCGGGATGTCATTTCATCTCGGATTACCTCAAGTTTCCAGACAGACTTGGCTACCATCAATCCAAGCCTCGCTAGCGCCGACTGGATTGGAAAAACTGGTACAACCAATGAAGATGAAAACATGTGGCTTATGCTTTCTACGCCTCGCTTGACCTTGGGTGGCTGGCTAGGTCACGATGACAACCGACCACTAGCCAAAGGGGCGGGCCACTACCGCAATGCCAACTATATGGCCCACTTGGTCAATGCTATCCAGCAAGCCGAGCCTGGAATATGGGGGAATGAGCGCTTTAATCTGGATTCTAGCGTGACCAAGTCACAAGTTCTCAAGTCGACAGGGGAGAAGCCGGGCAAGGTTTCAATTAATGGCAAAGAAGTTAACGTTTCCGGTTCTACCGTAACAAGTTACTGGGCTACTAAAGAAGGGGCGCCAGTAACCGCCTACCGCTTCGCTATTGGAGGAAGCGATGCAGATTATCAGAATGCTTGGAAGAATATTCTAGGAAGCATTCCTGCAGTAACTCCTCCAAGCTCAAGTAGCGGTTCGGGAACAACAAGTTCGAGTGGAAATACTCAGAGTGGCTCTTCAGGACGTTCACGTCTATTTAATCGTTAAGATAGAGTAGCAGCAGGGTTATCTTAATTTTGACCTTGTTGCTACTTTTTTCTTTGTTGGTTTCGTGTTACAATAATAATATGAATCATTATCAGAAAAAGATTGTTAAGGGAACATTATATTCGCTACTCTCAGGCCTAATCTGGGGGATCTGTGGGATTTTAGGAGAGTATTTTTTCACTCATTATCCAGTGTCTTCTGGATGGATTACTTCTATGCGTTTACTGGTAGCGGGGAGTTTGGTTTTAGGCTTATCGGCCTTTCAGTTGCGCACTCGATTATTGGACATCTGGCGTGATAAGAAAAATTATCTACCTTTTTTAGCCTATGCTATTCTAGGTATTTTTTCTGTGCAGTTTTTCTTCTATCTCTGCGTTGAGTATTCCAATGCGACGACGGCGACCATTTTGCAATTTATCAGCCCAGTTTTTATTCTGTTTTACAATCGCATTGTCTACCAGAAAAAGGCTTCGATTACAGCGATTCTCTATGTTTTAATTGCCATGCTAGGTGTTTTTTTGATGGCCACAAAAGGGGACTTGTCCCAGTTATCCATGACGCCCTTGGCTCTAGTGACTGGTTTGCTCAGTGCGGTAGGGGTCATGTTTAATGTTATCCTTCCTCAACGCTTTGCACGGCGCTACGGTTTCGTTCCGACTGTTGGTTGGGGGATGATTCTGGCAGGGCTCTTTAGTAATTTCCTTTACCCTATTTATCGGATAAGTTTTCAAGTGGATCTGGTAAGTGTGCTGATCTGTCTGACGATTGCCGTGTTTGGTACTGCTTTTGCCTTTTTCCTGTCTATGAAGGCTGTCTCTCTCGTTTCCCCTCTCGTTGTCTCTGTAGTGAGCGCTAGCGAGCCTCTCTCTTCAGCTCTATTAAGTGTTCTTTTTCTGGGATTGGTCATGGATGTTTTTTTGGCCTTAGCTATGGTGTTGATTATCGTTCCGATGATTTTCTTATCTGTAGAAGAAGCAAAACAAGCCAAGTAAAGATGCTTATTTGATAGTTGAGGCTTCAAATTTGAAGCCTTTTTTGGTAGAATAGGTATCATTATAACGAACCAGGAGACGCCTATGACTGCTACAAAAATGAATGCTCAAGAGATTATCCAATTTATCGCCAATGCTGAAAAGAAAACCAGTGTCAAAGTAACCTTTGAGGGAGAACTCGCAACTGCTGTACCAAGCTCTGTTGTCAAACTAGGAAATGTTTTATTCGGAGACTGGAAGGATATCGCTCCGCTTCTTGAAGGTTTGGTAGAAAATCAAGACTATGTTGTCGAGCAAGATGCTCGTAACTCTGCAGTTCCTTTGCTAGATAAACGTGCTATCAACGCTCGTATCGAGCCAGGTGCGATTATCCGTGACCAAGTTGAAATTGGTGACAATGCTGTTATCATGATGGGAGCAGTTATCAATATCGGTGCTGAAATCGGTGCAGGAAGCATGATTGATATGGGGGCCATCCTTGGTGGCCGCGCTATCGTTGGAAAAAATAGCCACGTTGGTGCAGGGGCAGTTTTGGCAGGTGTGATTGAGCCAGCTAGTGCTGAACCAGTCCGCGTCGGAGACAATGTTCTTATCGGTGCCAATGCAGTGGTTATTGAAGGAGTACAAATCGGTAGTGGTTCAGTTGTTGCAGCAGGAGCTATTGTTACCCAAGATGTTCCAGAAAACGTTGTAGTAGCAGGTGTTCCAGCTCATATCATCAAAGAAATTGATGCCCAAACCCAACAAAAAACAGCGCTTGAGGATGCGCTTCGTACCTTGTAATTGTAAAAGTAAAAAAGAGGCGGAACCCTTTTTCCAGCCTCTTTCTTCTATCAAAAGGAGGATCGATAGATGTTAGATTTGATTCAGACTAGACGAGATTTACACCAGATTCCAGAGATTGGCTTGGAGGAGTTCGAGACTCAGGCTTATTTACTGGATGTGATTGAGAAATTGATTGCGGGCAAGGACTTTGTTCAAGTTCGTACGTGGCGAACAGGAATTTTGGTATATTTGCAGGGAAGTCAGCCGGAGCGGACCATTGGTTGGCGGACAGATATTGATGGCCTGCCTATCGTCGAACAAACAGGCCTGCCTTTTGCTTCTCAACACCAAGGTCGCATGCATGCTTGTGGCCATGATTTTCATATGACTATTGCCTTAGGCTGTCTTGAGCGCTCACTTGAGGAGCAACCCAAGAATAATCTGCTCTTCCTATTTCAGCCTGCTGAGGAGAATGAAGCCGGTGGTATGCTCATGTATGAGGATGGTGCTTTTGGGGACTGGCTACCAGACCAGTTCTATGGCCTTCATGTTCGTCCAGATTTGAAGGTCGGACAGATCGCGACCAATACTCATACACTCTTTGCAGGGACTTGTGAGGTGAAGATTCGTTTCAAAGGAAAAGGAGGACACGCAGCTTTTCCGCATGAGGCCAATGACGCCTTGGTGGCTGCTAGTTACTTTGTAACTCAAGTACAGTCAGTTGTCAGCCGCAATGTCAATCCAATCGAGGGAGCAGTGGTGACCTTTGGTGTTTTCCAAGCTGGAACAACCAACAATGTCATTACAGACACAGCATTTTTACACGGAACCATTCGCGCCTTGACTCAGGACATGAGCCTATTAGTACAAAAAAGAGTCAAGACAGTAGCAGAAGGTGTTGCAGCAGCCTTTGATATGGAAGTTGAAGTGGAACTCAAGCAAGGAGGCTACCTACCTGTTGAGAACAATCCAGCCTTGGCGCGTGAACTGATGACATTCTTTGAAGAAAAAGACGGGATTGAGTTGATTGATATCGAGCCTGCTATGACAGGTGAAGATTTTGGTTATCTCCTTTCGAAGGTTGATGGGGTTATGTTTTGGTTAGGTATCGATAGTCCCTACGCCCTTCACCATCCTCAGATGAGCCCCAAGGAAGAAGCCTTAGCCATTGGGGTAGATGCGGTCTCTAGTTTCCTGAAAAAGAAGGAAGCAGAGTAGAGGAATTGTCTATGAAAGCAGAACTACGCAAGAAAATTTTGCAAGAAATGAAGGCTCTATCTCAGGAACAAAAACAGGCTATGGATCGAGCTTTAACCGAGCGTTTCTTACGTCACCCCTTTTACCAAGAAGCTAAGACCATCGCAACCTATCTCTCCTTCCCTCATGAATTTCAAACGCAAGAATTGATTGAGCAGGCGCTGAAGGATGGCAAAAAAGTTCTGATACCCAAAACCTATCCCAAGGGGCGAATGGAGTTTGTGGTCTATCATCCGCAGCAGTTGGTAAAAACTTCCTTTGGCTTACTGGAACCGCAAGGAGACTTGGAAGTGGTGGAACCGTCTCAGATTGATTTAATTCATGTTCCGGGCTTGGCTTTTACAACAGAGGGCTATCGGATTGGATATGGTGGAGGCTACTACGACCGCTATCTGGAACATTTTGTTGGGCAGAGCCTGAGTACAATCTATCCTTGTCAGGTTCAGAAGTTTAACTTGGAAGACCATGATATTCCCGTCCAGGAGGTGCTAATCTATGAAGGAAATCTTTGATAAACGCTATCCTGTGACTAGTTTCTTCCTCCTAGTAACGGCATTGGTATTTCTTTTGATGTTGGTTCTTACAGGTTTAAATTTTGAACGAGCAGATACCTTGCTTCAGTTTGGAGCTATGTATGGACCAATCATTCGCCTGTTCCCTGAGCAGATTTGGCGCCTTTTTTCGGCTATATTTGTGCATATTGGATGGGAGCATTTCATTGTCAATATGATTTCGCTCTACTTTCTTGGACAACAAGTGGAGGAGATTTTCGGTTCTAAGCAGTTCTTCTTTCTCTATCTCTTATCAGGAATGATGGGCAATCTCTTTGTTTTTGCTTTCACACCGAAAGTTGTAGCAGCAGGGGCCTCCACTTCTCTTTACGGACTATTTGCTGCGATCATCGTCTTGCGTTACGCAACTCGCAACCCCTATATTCAGCAGTTGGGGCAATCCTATCTGACACTTTTCGTGATAAATATCATCGGAAGTGTCCTGATTCCAGGAATCAGCCTAGCAGGGCATATTGGTGGCGCGGTAGGTGGGGCCTTTCTAGCAGTCATCTTTCCAGTCAAATGGGAGAGAAGGATGTATAGTACCAGCCAGCGAATCGGAGCAACTGTACTTTTTATCGCACTAGCCATTTTCCTTTGCTATAAGGGAATGAGCTATGTGTAGGGATGGAATAGTTAAAAAGCTACTCAAAAAATGAGTAGCTTTTTTTGGAACCATTCGAAACAACACAGCTCTAAAACCCTAACTCTTCAACCACTTTACTTACAGCTGTTTTGGAACCATTCGAAACAACACAGCTCTAAAACCCGTCCATGTCATTAGTGGATAAGCGTAAGGTTTTGGAACCATTCGAAACAACACAGCTCTAAAACGGAGCGAACTACAAGCCTGATTTAGGCGAGGTTTTGGAACCATTCGAAACAACACAGCTCTAAAACGGAGCGAACTACAAGCCTGATTTAGGCGAGGTTTTGGAACCATTCGAAACAACACAGCTCTAAAACAAGAGAGTTTCTGGTCTCAAGTATTTCGCAGTTTTGGAACCATTCGAAACAACACAGCTCTAAAACAATTTTTTTTGAAGTTATCTTTATTTAACGGTTTTGGAACCATTCGAAACAACACAGCTCTAAAACTAATTGCTTAACTACTCGAATAAATACCTGGTTTTGGAACCATTCGAAACAACACAGCTCTAAAACAACGCCCTAGCATTTGATACTACCATTCTAGTTTTGGAACC